>NZ_JBBMRC010000002.1:0-601415 GCF_038900375.1 Psychroserpens sp. AS72
TATATCCTAACCTTTTTTTAATTTATTTCTGAAAAATTTTAAACTAAAACTCTAACACCTATTAATGAATGTGTTATGACGATTAATTTACAATTAAACAAAAGTAATAACTAATCCTTATATATAAAGATTAAGTAGAACATCTATTGTATGTCATTATATAAGATACTATCTTTGTAGACTTAATTATTTAGGTTACTATATATGATTGATATTACTTTGCCAGATGGCACTATTAAAACTTTTGAAGATGGAACAACTCCAATGGGAGTTGCTAAGAATATAAGTGAGGGATTTGCTAGGAATGTTATTTCTGCAAATTTCAATGGTGAAACAATAGAAACATCTACTCCTTTATATAATGATGGATCATTAATTCTTTACACATGGTCAAACGATGAAGGAAAAAAAGCGTTCTGGCACTCAACATCACATGTACTAGCTCAAGCGCTAGAAGAACTATATCCTGGAATCAAATTATCTATAGGACCTGCAATTGAAAACGGCTTTTATTATGATGTAGATTTTGGAGAGCATTCGATTTCAGAAAAAGACTTTAAGGCTATAGAAAATAAAATGATTGAAATAGCTAGAGGTAAGCATGATTTTAAAATGCGAGCTGTTAGTAAAGAAGATGCTTTAACATTATATAGGTCTCAAAATAATGAATATAAAGTTGAATTGATTGAAAACCTTGAGGATGGTACTATCACTTTCTGTGATCATTCAACATTTACAGATCTGTGTCGTGGTGGACATATCCCTAACACAGGAATTATTAAGGCTGTAAAAATAATGTCAGTTGCAGGTGCTTATTGGAGAGGTGACGAAAACAATAAACAATTGACCAGGATTTATGGTATCTCATTTCCGAAGCAAAAAGAATTAACAGAATATTTACATCTATTAGAAGAAGCAAAAAAACGAGATCATAGAAAACTTGGTAAAGAATTAGAATTATTTACGTTTTCTCAGAAAGTTGGTCAAGGCCTACCTCTCTGGTTACCAAAAGGAGCAGCATTAAGAGAACGTTTAGAGAATTTCTTAAAGAGTGCTCAAAAGAAAGCTGGTTATGAAATGGTAGTTACACCACATATTGGACAGAAAGAACTATATGAAACCTCTGGTCATTACGCTAAATACGGAGAAGATAGCTTTCAGCCTATTACAACACCAAAAGAAGGTGAAGTATTTTTACTTAAACCTATGAACTGCCCTCATCATTGTGAAATTTACAATAGTAGTCAATGGTCATATAAAGATTTACCTAAAAGATTTGCTGAATTTGGAACAGTATATAGATATGAACAAAGTGGTGAATTACATGGTTTAACTCGTGTTAGAGGTTTCACTCAGGATGATGCTCATATTTTCTGTACACCTGATCAATTAGACAAAGAGTTTAAAGATGTTATTGATTTAGTACTTTATGTCTTTGGATCATTAGGTTTTGAGAATTTCACAGCTCAAGTATCTCTTAGAGATCCTAAAAATCCAGAAAAATATATTGGTAGTGACGAAAACTGGAAAAAAGCTGAAGATGCAATTTTAAATGCTGCTATTGATAAAGGTTTAAACTATGTTGTTGAAACAGGTGAAGCTGCTTTCTACGGACCAAAATTAGATTTCATGGTTAAAGATGCGCTAGGAAGACAATGGCAACTTGGAACCATACAAGTAGATTACACATTACCTGAGCGATTTGATTTAACTTATAAAGGTAGTGATAATGAACTACACAGACCTGTTATGATACATCGTGCTCCATTTGGAAGCATGGAACGTTTCATTGCAATTTTATTAGAACACACTGGTGGTAATTTCCCATTATGGTTGGTGCCTGAGCAAGCAATTGTATTGACATTAAGTGAGAAATATGAAAAATACTCCGAAAAAGTTTTAAGTTTGCTAGAAAATCACGAAATTCGCGCCCTCGCAGATAATAGAAACGAGACGATTGGAAAGAAAATTCGTGAAGCAGAAATGAACAAAATACCGTTCATGATTATCATTGGCGAGAATGAAGAGAATGAAAACAAGATTTCTGTAAGACAGCATGGAGGTGAAGATTTAGGCATGATTAGTGTAGAAGAGTTTTCAGAAATCGTTACAAAAGAAGTCAATAAGACATTAAAAACATTTAAATAAAAATTAGTTTAACTTAAATATATAAGCCATAGCAATACGTAGAAGACACAACTCTAAGCGAGTCGTAAAAGAAGATCAACACAAAATTAACTCTAAAATTAGAGCCGAAAAGATAAGACTTGTAGGTGATAATATTGAAGTAGGGATTTATGCAACTAAAGATGCACTAGCCATTGCAGATGAGCAAGGGTTAGATCTTGTTGAAATTTCACCAAAAGCTGATCCTCCTGTATGCAAGGTTATGGACTATAAGAAGTTTCTTTATGAACAAAAGAAACGTGATAAAGCTCTAAAATCTAAAGCAACAAAGGTAACAATCAAAGAAATTCGTTTTGGTCCTCAAACAGATGATCATGATTACGAATTTAAAAAGAAACATGCTGAGAAGTTTTTAAAAGACGGAGCAAAATTGAAAGCATTTGTGTTTTTCAAAGGACGATCAATCATATTTAAAGAACAAGGTCAAATCTTATTATTAAGATTAGCTCAAGATCTTGAAGAATTAGGTAAGGTTGAACAAATGCCTAGATTAGAAGGTAAGCGTATGACAATGTTCATCGCTCCAAAAAAAGTAAAATAAACTGAACCGACGCTTCGGAACAGGATTAAAGATAATAAGCGAATCGTAAATAAAATAGGAAACAATGCCTAAAATGAAAACAAAATCTAGTGCTAAAAAGCGTTTTAAGCTTACAGGTACTGGTAAAATCAAAAGAAAGCATGCTTTTAAGAGTCATATTTTGACAAAAAAATCTAAAAAGCGTAAGCTTAAATTAACTCATGATGGTTTAGTACATAAAGCAGATGAGAACAATATTAAAACAATGTTACGTTTAAAGTAATATCGTTTTAATCGGTTAAAACAAATTTATAAACCCTGGAGTTAGGCAAAATAATTTAGCAAGTATCGAAATATCGATCGCCTACTACAAAAAACAATTAAAGAAATGCCAAGATCAGTAAATTCAGTAGCGAAGAGAGCCAGAAGAAAAAAGGTTCTTAAGCAAGCAAAAGGTTACTTTGGAAGACGTAAAAACGTTTGGACAGTAGCAAAAAATGCGGTTGACAAAGCGATGCAATATTCGTATAGAGACCGTCGAGTTAAAAAGAGAAATTTCCGTTCATTATGGATTATGCGTATTAACGCAGGAGCTAGACAGCACGGAATGAGCTATTCAAGATTTATGGGAAAACTTAAAGCTAATAACATCGAATTGAACCGTAAAGTTCTTGCAGATTTAGCAATGAATAATCCTGCAGCTTTTGAAGCTATAGTAAACAAAGTAAAATAAGGCGTTGGCCTAATTAATAACATCTATTCGCTTATAAAAACCGATTCAGAAATGAGTCGGTTTTTTTATGTTTAAACATTTCAATTTCCGAAGGATTATCATAAATAAATTTCTAACAGTTTCATTTTTTAGTAACTTACAATTCAATTAAAACTAATCAAATGAAACGCACTCAACTTATCACAGTCCTCCTTCTACTCCTTACTTTAAATAGCTTTAGCCAAGACAATGAAAAAGACAATGAAAAAGAGAAACCTTGGGATGTTTCTAACCCAGAAGGTAATTGGGATTTTAATGAACTGAAGCTCTCTACAAATGAAGGCACTTGGATGAACCTTGATGTGAGTCCAGATGGTAAATCCATAGTCTTTGACTTGTTAGGAGATATTTACAAACTTGACATTAAAGGCGGGACTGCTAAAATCTTAAGAGAAGGTCTACCTTTCGAAATACAACCACGCTTTAGTCCTGATGGACAACATATCTCTTTTACAAGTGATGCTGGTGGAGGCGACAATATTTGGATTATGAATAGTGATGGCTCTGACGCCAAACAAGTCACCAAAGAAAAATTCAGGTTATTAAACAATGCTATTTGGACACCAGATGGAAATTACTTAATCGCTAGAAAACATTTTACTTCTGGTCGTTCTCTTGGTGCAGGCGAAATGTGGATGTATCATAAAACAGGAGGAAGTGGGATTCAACTTACCAAAAAGAAAAACGATCAACAGGATGTTAACGAACCTACCTTATCACCAGATGGTAAATATTTGTATTATAGTGAAGATGTTTATCCAGGTGGATTTTTTCAGTACAATAAAGATCCAAACAGTCAAATCTATGCGATAAATCGTTATGACATGGACACTGGTAAAACCGATAGAATTACTGGTGGTCCAGGAGGTGCTGCTCGTCCGCAAATATCGAGAGACGGAAAAAAACTTGCTTTTGTAAAACGTGTTCGTACAAAATCTGTTCTATATATTCATGATTTAGAAACTGGAGAAGAATGGCCAATCTATGATCAACTTAATAAAGATCAGCAGGAAGCTTGGGCAATTTTTGGTGTTTATACCAATTTCAACTGGATGCCAAATAATGAAGACATTGTGATTTGGTCTGGAGGAAAAATCAATAAGATTAATATAAGCTCACTTGATGTTTCAGATATTCCATTTCAAGTTAATGCAACGATAAAAATTGCAAAAGCAATTGAAGTTGATACACCTGTGGCTCCAGATACTTTTGATGCCAAAGTGATTAGACATGCGGTGACTTCTCCTGACGGAAAGTCTCTAGTATTTAACGCGCTTGGTTACTTATACACACAGAAATTACCAAACGGAAAAGCAAAACGATTAACAACAGGAACCGATTTTGAATTTGAACCAGCCTTCTCACCAGATGGAAAAACGATCACATATGTTACATGGAATGACCTCAATTTAGGCACAATACAATCCGTTTCTGCAAATGGAGGAACACCAATACAATTATCTTCGGAAAAAGGCATTTATAGAAATCCGTCGTATGCACACAATGGTAAACAAATTGTATATCGCAAAGAAAGCGGAAACAATGAACAAGGAAGAACATTTGCTAAAAACGCAGGTTTATATCTTATGAATGCTGATGGGTCCAATGCTAAACGTGTTTCAAAAGAAGGGGATTATGCGATGTTTAATACTGATGATACTAGAATTATCTATCAAAAAGGTGGTCAGTTTTTTGGTGCTTTAACCAAAGAATTAAAAAGTGTCGATCTTAATGGTTTTGACGAACGTGTTCTTGTAAAATCTAAACACGGAAATCGTCTCGTTCCAAGTCCAGACGGAAATTGGATAGCTTTCGTTCATTTACATAAAGTATATATGGCTCCAATGCCTAAGGCTGGTAAAACTTTAGATTTAACAGACAAAACTAAATTTGTTCCTATTACAAAATTATCTAAAGACGCAGGTATCAATTTACATTGGTCAAAAGATAGTAAGACCATACATTATACTTTAGGCAATATGTATTATTCATCTAAAGTTTCCGAAGATATAAAACTAGTAGAATCTGGAATTAAAATAAACTTAGAAGTAAAAACGGATAAACCTAAAGGGAAAATTGCTTTAAAAGGAGCTCGAATTATTACAATGGAAGGTGATGAAATCATCGAAAATGGAACTATCGTTATTAACAACAATAGAATTATAGCTATTGGTAATGCATCTGATGTATCCATACCTAAGGATGCTAAAGTTTATGATGTCACTGGGAAAACAATTATGCCTGGAATGGTTGATGCACATGCTCATATTGGAGGTTTTAGATATGGTTTGACCACACAAAAGCACTGGCAATTTTACGCAAATCTTGCTTATGGAGTGACAACTTCTCATGATCCTTCTGCAAATTCTGAAACTGTTTTTGCGCTTTCCGAATTACAAAAAAATGGAACACTCGTTGGACCACGCCTCTACTCTACTGGATTTATATTATATGGAGCAGATGGAGATTTTAAAGCTGTAATAAACAATCTCGAAGATGCACGTTCATCAATTAGAAGGACAAAAGCTTTTGGTGCATTGTCAGTTAAAAGTTATAATCAGCCACGACGTGAGCAAAGACAACAGGTTTTACAAGCTGCTCGAGAGGAAGGTATTTTTGTAGTGCCTGAAGGTGGATCAACGTTTTATCATAATATAACTATGGTAATGGATGGTCATACTGGTGTAGAACATAATATTCCTGTTGCTCCAGTTTATAAAGATGTTTTAGAACTTTGGGGACAAAGTAATGTTGGTTATACGCCTACGCTTATTGTGAATTATGGAGGAATGAATGGTGAAATGTACTGGTATCAAAAAACGAATGTTTGGGAAAATGAAAAACTCTTAAAATATACACCTAGAGGAATTATAGATGCACGCTCAAGAAATCGTCTTATGATTCCTGATGAAGAATATGAAAACGGTCATATTTTGGTTTCAAAAACTTGTAAAGCATTGAGTGATGCTGGTGTTAAAGTAAATCTTGGTGCTCACGGACAACTACAAGGTTTAGGTGCTCATTGGGAATTATGGATGTTACAACAAGGTGGTATGTCTAATCATGAAGCCCTACAAGCAGCTACTATAAATGGTGCTAATTATATTGGCGCCGGAAATGATATAGGTTCACTAAAAGAAGGTAAACTAGCAGATTTAATTATCATGGATAAAAATCCATTAGAAGATATTAGAAATTCTGAAAGCATTATTTACACCATGATAAATGGTCGTTTATATGATACTGAAACGATGAATGAAATTGGTAACGAACCTAAAGAACGAACAAAGTTCTATTGGGAAAACAATAAATACAATCAAGCTTTTCCTTGGCACGAAGAAACTCAAAGTTTCACAAGAGGCGCTTGTGGATGTCATGTAGGATCTCATTAAAACTTAAAAGCCGATTCAGATTTGAATCGGCTTTTTAAAAATCTTAATTACCAAAAACAGCTAAAATCACTTCTTCTTTTTTATCTCTACTTAGTGGCACTTTAAAAGATCCTATTTCTAATTGATTTCCATGGCAAGCAGTTACTTTATCTTTGGCTATAATAAAAGATTTATGAACTCTAATAAAATTATCAGGAAGTAGTTTTTCAATATTTTTCATTCGCTCAAACACCATATGGTTATCATTTATACATCGAAACCTAACATATTCTTTCATACCTTCAACAAACAAAATGTCATCGGTAAAAATTTTTACAATTTTCCCTTCAGTTTTAACAGTAACAAATTCTATTTTTTCTAAATCGATATGTTCTGTGGTTCGATTCTCTTTATAACAAAGCTCCTTAGCTTTATTAACAGCTTGTAAAAATCGTTCAAAACTAAATGGCTTTAGCAAATAATCTACAACATTTAAATCAAATGCTTCAAGAGCAAACTCAGAATAAGCTGTAGTAAAAATAACTACTGGAGGATTTTTTAAAGATTTTAATAAATTAACGCCAGATAAAGAAGGCATTTGAATGTCTAAAAACAAAATATCTATCGAATTTGTGCTTAATACTTGTAAGGCTTCTATTGGATTTTTTATACTATCCACAAGTTCTAAATCTGAGATCTGTTCGATAAAACCAGACAAAAGATTCAAAGCTAAATACTCATCATCAACGATTAAAACTTTTAATTTAGACATGGTATGGATGGGCTAATTTCAATTTTAAATTTACAACAAACATTGTTTCTGTTTCATTCAATATAAAAGAATGTTCTGGATTTAAAATCTTCAAACGTTTCTTAATATTATTTAAACCAATACCTCCTACTTCATCTTTTTGCTTTAATGCATCGTTTTTAGTATTAGAAACTTTAAATGCAAAACTAGTATCTTCAACACTTATATCTATTTTTATAAAGGCATTTGCATTGGTCTCTAAATCACTATGCTTAAAGCTGTTTTCGATAATTGGAATTAAGATCATAGGTTCAATCATCTGTTTTTTTATTTTTCCATGAATATGCATGGTGACATTTAAATTGTCTTCAGATTTTAGTTTATACAAGTCGATATAATCTTGTATTAAAGCTATTTCATTTTCTAGCAATACTAAAGTTTGGTCTTCTTGATAAACCATATAACGTAACAAATGTGAAAGTTTCAATACCATTGGAGCTGTCTTATCAGATTTAACAGTCGCTAATGAATAAATGTTATTTAAGGTATTGAATAAAAAATGTGGATTCATTTGTGATCTCAAATATTGCAATTGCGCTTCTTGATATGCTTGCAACTCAAAAGCTTGTTGCTTTGTTTTTACAAATCTATTAACTAAAATTTGGTAAAATGCACTAAACATCAAAATCAAAATATTACTAAGAATGATACCAATGAGAAGTGATTCTTCTTGTTCTAAAAACCCAAAATCAGTCTTAAAACTGGGAAATGTGACATTAATATAAAGCCTTATCAATGAAACTACAATCATTATAAGCAATACTATGAGACCATACAAAACATACTTTTTATTTTCAAAAAACGTGTTTACAGCCCAAATATTAGTATATGCCAAAAGCATCAATGGCACACCATTAATACAGCCTCTTAGCAAACTTGTATGGAAGTCCAAAAAATAAGAAAACACCCAAGTTTGAATTGCTAAATAGCCAATCCAAAAACAGATATGTGTACAGTATATTAAAGTTTTACTTTTCATATTAATTACTCAAAAGTAGTCTAAAAGACTATTGATACAATGGTTTTTAAACCAACTGTAGACTTTCTTCAACAAACAGTGAAAAAGTTCTAAAAGTGCTACTCGATGAGTTTTTAGAGCATTTGGTTGAACTCTTTTTATTAGAATTTAAAAATCTAGAATATTTGTCTCATAATTATAAACCAAAACACATTAATATTATGAAAATTTCAAAACTTTTTTTTATCGGACTAATTACAATGAATCTGATTATCGTTACTACTTCATGCAGTTCAAATGATGACAATACAGTAACACCTAAAACTACAGAACTCAATGAAGAAGAAGCTGTTGAACTTATTGAATCATCACTACGAAAAAGTACTGCTGGATTTAATGATACCTCTAAAACATTTTCAGAGAGCCTAACAGCTGACATTACTATAAACGAAGATTGTAGTGTAATCTACAACGACACCTATGTTGTAAATTATGAAGAAAGTATTGTTCAAGCTTCATATACTGTAGATTGGAGTTACGAAATGACTTGCAACAGTATTGGAATTCCGCAATCTGTTACTTTTTCTTCTTCAACAGATGGAAATTATAGTACACAACATATTATTTCAAATGATTATTCGACATCTAACTTTGACATTATAGGCTTACAACCTTCATCTGAAACCATGGTATTAAATGGAGACTATGTAAGAAATGGCATGCAAGAATTAAACGTTGTAAATACAAGAAGTGTCACAAGCATCTTAACTGTAACCTTAACAGATATTGTTATCGACAAGAGCACAAGCAACATCACCTCAGGAACAGCATCTCTAACCTTAACTGGCACAAGTCAGAATACTAATTTTTCTTTTGAAGGCAGTCTAATTTTTAATGGCGACGAAACTGCCACTTTAACTATAAACGAAAACACATACGTCATAAATATAGGGTAGGTTGATTTGTAGCCATGATGAGCAAAGCAGAACATTGTGCCAAATGCTTTGCTCTGATTGGTACAATCATCTTCTATTTTATCCATTTAAAAACAACGTGCATGGAATATTTAATCTCAAACTTTGGAATAATACAAGCAGTAACAATTGCCATCAGTATTGTTTTTCTTAGATATCTATTTTTTTCTGGAATTCTGTATAGCATATTCTACCTATTCAAAAAGCAAAGGTTTAAGCATAAACGTATTCAAAAAAAATTCCCAAAACTGATTAGAATAAAAAAAGAAATAAAACATAGCTTCTCAACAGCTATAGTTTTTACAGGTATTGGCTTGTGCGTTTATGCGTTAAAAATTAATGATTTAACTAAAATTTATACAGATTTAAGTCTCTATGGATCAGGATATTTTTTCCTTTCTATTTTAATTATACTACTTCTACATGATAGTTATTTTTACTGGATACATCGCTTTATACATCATCCAAAGTTATTTGCAATATTTCATAAAGTCCATCATCAATCGAGAAATCCAACACCATTTACAGCTTTTTCTTTTGATGTAACTGAAGCTATTATAGAAGCTGCTATCATACCTGTGATTATATTATTCTTACCAATGCATCCTTTAGCTATTTTCATCTTCTTTAATATTTCTCTAGGTTTTAATATAATGGGACATTTAGGATACGAGTTTTTACCTTCTTGGTTTATCAAGCATCCTATTTTAAAATGGATAAACACGTCTACCCATCATAACATGCATCATCAAAAAGCCAATGCTAATTATGGATTATACTTTAATTTCTGGGATACTCTGATGAAAACTAATCATAAACACTATCACAAAAAATTCTATGCGATTACAAGAAAAAATAAGAAGACATCTATTACTGATTAGCATGATATTCACAACACTAGTGTATGGACAACAGATTCCTGACAGTCTTAATACACCTTTAAAAAGAGCTACCTTACAAACTAAGGAAATGTCAAAGAAACTGAACCTTACTAAGACTCAAATCCCTACCATTGATAGTCTAAATTTAATTTATGCTGAAAAAGTTGAAAAAGAAGTTATCACTTCTGATAGAAGTAAATTAGCAAAATACTTTAAAATGAAAGGACTATTAAATGAAAAAGAAATGTTCTTAAAACAAATATTAACTCAAGCTCAATTTAAAATTTACGAAAAAATGCGGTCTAAAGCAATGCGTAACATCTACAAAAATGGATTATAATTACGTTTTTTGCTTCTTCTTTTTAGCAGCAGGAAATAAAACATTATTAAGTATTAATCTGTATCCTGGAGATGTAGGATGCAAATCTAACTCGGTTTTTGGATCACCAACTTTGTGCGTATAATCTTCTGGATCATGTCCTCCATAAAACGTAAAAAAGCCTTTTCCCTTAATTCCATGTATGTATTTTGCTTCACCATTAGTTTTGTTTTCACCTAAAACCAATACGTTAGACTTAATCTCCTCTCTCGTAAAAGATGTGGTTTGTCCCATAAAGCCTTTAACTAAAGCAGTATGATTTTGGTTGAGCATTGCAGGAATTGGGTCCCATTTTGCTGAGAACTCCATGAGCGAAAAATAATCTGTAGTTTTCGGGATACGACGTTTTCTTGTCATATCAATTGAAGAAAACTCATACACATTAGGACTTGTTTCCAATAAAAAATCCTTAAATGCGAAGGTTTTAGAATAATCAATTTTGTTTTGATAGCCAGCATCACTCCCATCTCCATCAAACATTGGCTCACAAATATCAACACCATCTGCAGACAATGCGATATCAAAACTATCTGTTGCACTACACATGGCAAACATAAATCCGCCTCCTATCACATATTCTCTAATTTTTTTTGCAACTGCTAATTTTTCTTCGGAAACTTTAGAATAACCTAATCTCGTCGCCAATTCTTCTGCAGTCTTTTTTTCTTGAATATACCAAGATGCAGAACGATATGCTCTATAAAACTTACCATACTGTCCTGTAAAATCTTCATGATGTAAGTGTAGCCAATCATAAAGTAGTAAAGCGTCATTTAATACTTCTTCGTCATAAATAGTTTCATAAGGAATTTCGGCATACGTCAAAACCATAGTCACAGCATCATCCCAAGGTTGTAAACCTTTTGGTGTATAGACTGCAATTTTAGGCGCTTTTTCTAAAACGACTGCTTCCATATTTTGTGACGGACTAGCAATCATTTCTAAAATTTCTTCTGCTTTAGAATTGGAGATGACCTCAAAAGTAACACCTCTAATTTGACATTCTCTTTGAATTTCTTCAGAATCTGGTAACAAAAAAGAACCACCTTTATAATTTAAAAGCCATTTGACTTTTAACTGTTTTTCTAGCGTCCAATACGTAATACCATAAGCTTTTAAATGGTTGCCTTGACCTTCAGCATCCATAGGAATTAAAATGTAGGACGCATAAGATTGCATAGAAACAAGTAATATAAATACTAAGATAATTGTCTTTTTCATTGCTAATTTTTCATTTTCGCATGTTGAAATATACTCAAAAATTATTCCGAAGCTAAACCCTTTAATATAGTTTTATAGTTTTTTATGATAACGCCAACTTCTTTAACTCATTGTAATATGGAAGGCATTCTTTTAATAATGGTTTTAAATGCTTCGGAAAAGGATCTGTTTTAGGTTTATATTTAGAAAACCCAGATGATTTATGTACATTATCATACCAATAAGTTGACCATATGCCATCTTCAGGACGTTTGGATGGTTCCCATTTGAGCATGTTTTTATCAAACGGAATGTCAATATGCTCGCATAATTGTCTCAATACTCCTTCAGGATTTAATAATACATTCTTAGAATCTAAAACCACAAAATCAATATTTTGCTTTTTAAACTCTTCAATTAAATCGATGTGCAATTTATAACCCACATCATAAAGCGTTGGATTCTTAATGACTTTAGCAAAAGACGGCAACATTTCCGAAGGGTTTCTTGTCAATATAACATTGGTCAATCCTTTCATAAATGAACGATCTAAATCTAACAAATGATGTGTCATATTCTTAAAAAAAAGCACATCACTTTCCGAAGAATTAATCATCATGTCCACCACTTTTTCACCATCATTCTCCATCGTAGATAAAATATCGTCAGCTCCAGGATGATATTCTACAGCTTTAGAATTTCGTAAATAATAAGCATATAAAGGTTCATCAAAAACCTTGGTGTCAGTGCGCTGAGCAAAACTATACATTAATGCAGTAGAAATATTTCTAGGGCCAGACCAAATAGATATTCGCTTAATAGTTTTAGCCATTTGCAACCGCTTCATTAATAAGTTCATGATATAAACTACTCAACTTTTTAGTCATATCTCCATACGATTTTGTACCAATTTCTCGTCCGTCAATTTTGGTTACTGGAGTTAAACCTCCAAAAGTTCCAGTGACAAAAGCTTCATCTGCACCATACACATCAAATAATGAAAAATCTTTTTGATGACACGTAATATTATTTCGTTTACAAGCTTCAATCACTTTAGCTCTAGTGATCCCATTCATACAGTATTGACCAGTGGACGTCCAAACTTCATCATTTTTTACAATGAAAAAATTGGTTGCATTACAAGTTGATACAAATCCATTGACATCAAGCATGAGCGCTTCGTCTGCTCCAGCTTCTATTGCTTGAATAAGTGCTTGAACTTCGTGTAATTTACTATGGCAATTCAATCTAGGGTCTAGATAATCTGGAGAACCACGTCTTATTGTAGATGTAAAAAGTGTAATTCCTTTTTCTTTACTTTCTTCGGAAGCTTTTTTGTATTCAGGAATAATAACAATATTAGGTCCAGAAATGGTGAGTCTTGGATCTTGGGAAGGTGTTTTTTTAATACCTCGAGTGATCATAATCCGCACATGAACATGATCTTTCATATTATTTTGGTTGAGAACATCCCAAACAATAGTTGTCAATTCTTCTTTAGAAAACGGAAATTTCATACCAACACTTGCTGCAGATGTCCATAAACGATCTAAATGATCGTTGAGAAATACGAGCACACCTTTATGTAAACGTAAGGCTTCCCAAATTCCATCTCCTACGAGATATCCACTATCAAATACTGATATTTTAGCATCTTCTCTTCGGAAATAGTCTCCATTAATATAGATTTTTATGTCTTTATTCCTGTCATCTGCGACAGCATTATGCGTTCCGTGAACCATTTTTTGAAATTAAATATGATTCTAGAAAGATAAATATTTTGGTTGACAGTTGAAGTTATTTGTGAGATTTAAAAGAGTTTTCAATCACAGTTTTCAGTCACAGACTTACTCTTGTGGATAAAACTTAAGATTTAAATTATAAGAACAATTATTCTACAAAAACAACTCTACTTTCCCATAGATTTTATTTTAGGTTCTGGACCAGAAAGTAAGGATGCAATAGTTTTAGTACCTGGAAATTGCTCAAGAATAATTTTAATAAACACTGTAATTGGAATGGCCATTATTAAACCTGGAATTCCCCAAATAAATCCCCAAAGCATCAACATAATTAACACAGCTATGACGTTTATAGAAAAGGATTTTCCCATAAAAATTGGTTCTAATATGGCTCCAAACAATACTTGAACTAAGGTTATTGAGAGAATGAAAAAGAATAATGTACTTGTAGGATCTAATTCTACAAACGCAAAAATTGATAATAAAATAACGCATATAAATGAACCTACCATTTGAACGAAGTTGATTAAAAATCCAAATAAGCCCCAAAATATCGGAAAACTCACATCAAAATAAACACAAGCTAAACCTGTAAATATCCCAGTAAGTGCACTAACTAAAAACTTAACCTTAATGAATGTAATTAAGTCTCTTTCAATTTTCATGAATGCTTTAATAGATGTATGCTTTCGCTTTAATATCGTATTATTTAAAACTTGATGCATATTAATAGACTCAGATAACCATAGAATGGTAAAAAAGACAATCATTAAGATGTTAGTTAGAAATTTTCTAACGAAATCAAAAGTAGATCCAATACTTTCTTTTGCGAAAAACTGAGCTAAAAAGTTACCATCTGGATTGTATTCCATACCAACTTTGTCTTGCATATATAACATCAAATCATTGATTTTCACTTCTGCCTTAGCAAAAAAGCCTGTTTCATTAGATAAAATCTGCTTACTTGACAGTTGTACCAGTTCGACACCAATAAAAACACCTAATCCAATAACTGCTACTACAATAATAATACTCAATAGTCTTGGCACATTACGTCGTCCTAACCATCGCATTAATGGTAAAAACAATAAGGCAATAAACATTGAAGAAATCAATGGTATGAAAATAAAAGATAAAATCTTAAGTAAATAAAATACAACAGGTACTACTATAAAAAGTAGTAAAATATTAGTTGTTCGTCTTTGTTCTAACATGAGGCAATGGTTATTTCTTAATCAAAAATTCATTTTGACTTTTTCTTTTACCTGCAAAATTTCCATTTTTGCACTCTAATTTCGCTATTTCTTTTTATCGTAGCGATGCTATGTTAAAAAAAAACAGCTTCATTACATCACAAAAGCGAAACCTCTCGGTTTAAAACTAAAAATCAAAATAAATTCTTAAAAGCAAATTTAGGGGAAAATACTTTGATATAAATTAAGAGTATCTTAAAATTTACCGTAGAAATCGGTAATATCAAAATAATATTTTAATTGCTTATTAGTTTTCGTGTCTATAATTGATATTACATCAAAACTTTTTCCATCCTTACGATTTAGAGATTGTGTCTTAAACTTCCAACCTACTCCACGTTTACCGTGCTTTCTATCTATAAATTCATATTCTTTAGGGATTCCTTCAAAACTGTTTTTCGCTTTTATAACTACTGCATTATCAATAGACAACCCATCATTATTTAAAGAGCTTGAATTTTTAGTTTTTTCAGCTACTGTTTTAGATGTACTGGATTTGAAACTTCCACATGACGTCATAAAAAATAATGACAATGCGATTAAAACCAATTTTAAACATAAAAGCTGTTTTACTTTTATCATAATTAATTATTTAAAATGGCACATCGTTATCATCTTCCTCTGGAGTTCCAAAAGCATCTGAAGCTGATGGGAATTTATCTGGAGTAAATGTATTATCATTTGCTGCAGCATTCATTTTAGAATGAAACTCTCCAAAAGGCGTATCAAAATCATCTAGATTATCAAACTTACCTAAATGTCCAATAAACTTCAATCTAATACTTTCTAGTCCACCATTTCTATGTTTTGCAACGATAAATTCTCCTTGACCTTCGGTTGGTGAACGTTCATCATCATCCCATTCGTCAATTTTGTAGTATTCTGGTCTGTATATAAAGGATACAATATCTGCATCTTGCTCAATTGCTCCAGATTCACGTAAATCTGATAGTAATGGACGTTTACTTCCACCACGCGTTTCTACTGCACGAGATAACTGAGATAATGCAATTACCGGAATTGCTAATTCTTTTGCTAGTGCTTTTAGGTTTCTAGAAATGGTTGAAATCTCTTGTTCACGATTTCCTCCTTTTTGACTTCCACCTGCTGTCATTAACTGCAAGTAATCAATCATAATCATTTTAATTCCGTATTGAGACGCTAAACGTCTTGCTTTTGCACGTAAATCAAAAATAGATAACGATGGTGTATCATCAATAAACAAAGGTGCTTTTTCTAAAGTCTTCACTTTCACATTGAGCTGTTCCCACTCGTGCTTTTCTAATTTTCCGGTTCTTAACTTTTCCGAAGATAGGTTCGTTTCCGAAGAAATTAAACGTGTTATTAATTGTACAGATGACATCTCCAGCGAGAAAAACGCAACTGGAATATTACTATCTACAGCAACATTTCTTGCCATCGTTAATGTAAATGCTGTTTTACCCATACCTGGACGTGCAGCAATAATGATTAAATCACTTGGTTGCCATCCTGAGGTCAACTTATCTAATTTGGTAAATCCTGTTGGAATACCACTCATTCCCTCTTTATTGGAAATCTCTTCAATTTTCTTTTTTGCTTGAATTACCAAACTTTGAGCAGACTCCGTAGATTTTTTGACGTTACCTTGGGTGACTTCATACAATTTAGCTTCGGCAGTATCTAATAAATCAAAAACATCTTTGGTTTCATCGTATGCTTCTTCTATAATTTCGTTGGAAATTTTAATTAAACTTCGCTGAATATATTTTTGAAGAATAATACGAGCATGAAACTCAATATGCGCAGAAGATGACACACGTTGGGTTAAAGAAATTAAGTAAAAATCACCACCTATTAAATCTAGTTTTGCATCTTTCTTTAATTGACTAGAAACGGTTAATAAGTCAATAGGCTCACTGTTTTCAAATAATTTGAAAATAGATTCAAAGATGTGTTTATGTGCATCTTTATAGAAAGCGTCAACACTTAAAATGTCAATCACCTCATCGACTCCTTTTTTATCGATCATCATAGCGCCAAGCACAACCTCTTCTAAATCAAGAGCTTGAGGTGGTATTTTACCTTTTTCTAAGCTAATAATTGTGCTTTTATCTATTGGATATCCTTGAAGTGGGTTGGGTTGTTTCATAAGTACGAAAGTAAAAAAAATGTATTCTAATAATGAATTTGTATTGTCTCAATCTTAACAGGTCATCAACAATTTAACTGTTAATAACTTGATTATATTGTTAATAGCGACAAAAAAAACCGAAACAAAAAGTTTCAGTTTTTTTAAGCCTATGTTTTATAAGGATTAGCCTTTATAAACTCCCATCTCTAAGTATTTTTCCATGCGTTGATTTACTAATTCTTTTGGTGATAAGTTTTTAAGGGCTTCATAATTTTTCTCTATAGCGTTTTTAACTGCTAAAAATGTGGCGTGTCTATCTGTATGTGCTCCACCTAATGGTTCTTTAATAATCTCATCAATTAACTTTAGGCGTTTCATGTCTGGTGATGTTAATTTTAAAGCTTCTGCAGCTTGTTCTTTATACTCCCAGCTTCTCCATAAAATTGAAGAGCAAGATTCTGGTGAAATTACAGAGTACCACGTGTTTTCTAACATCAATACTTTATTTCCTACACCAATACCTAAAGCACCTCCAGATGCACCTTCTCCAATTATAACTGTTATGATTGGGACTTTAAGACGTGTCATCTCTAGAATATTTCTTGCTATTGCTTCTCCTTGTCCGCGTTCTTCTGCTTCCAATCCTGGATAAGCACCTGGTGTATCAATTAAAGTCACTACAGGAATACCAAATTTCTCAGCAGATTTCATTAAACGTAATGCTTTACGATACCCTTCTGGATTTGACATCCCAAAATTTCTATATTGTCGTGTTTTTGTATTAAACCCTTTTTGTTGTCCGATAAACATGTAAGATTGATCTCCAATCTTACCTAAACCACCAATCATGGCTTTGTCATCTTTAACATTTCGATCGCCATGTAATTCTAAAAAAGAATCACCACATAACGCTTTAATATGGTCTAATGTGTAAGGTCTTTCTGGATGTCTAGAAAGTTGTACACGTTGCCATGCAGTCAAATTTTTATAGATCTCTTTTTTAGTTTCGAGTAGCTTTTTTTCAATTTTTTTACACGTTTGTGTAACATCAACTTCACTCTCCTCGCCTATTATCTGACATTTCTCAAGTTGGTCTTGAAGTTCTTTTATTGGTAATTCAAAATCTAAATATTCCATAGAAATTTTGATTTGTTATTATTAGTTATTAGTTGGTCATTGATTAGTTAATACAAATATAAAAACTTTAATCCGTTTTGCTTGATAAGGCTCTTTTGTTTTTGTGGTTCTTGTAATTTTTAAGAATTCCATCTGCTATAACTGTGGCTAACACCAAGAAAGCTCCATAATAAAATTGTGTACTCATTATTTCGGTTTCGGGAAATAAAAACAAAGCTAAAGCGATACCATATAAAGGTTCTAGATTATAAGTTAATATTACTGTATACGGACTTAAATGCCGCATCACATCTACAGAACCGATGAAAGCATAGGCTGTACAAATAGATGCTAGGATAAGAATATAAATCCAGTCTGATGTTGATAGAACGAAAAATTCCGTAGAAAAACCACCTTGAAATATCAGTATGAATAATGATAGAAATCCAACACCACTTATAAATTCATAAAACGATATAACTGTAGCACGATGTTCTGCAATAAATCTTCCGTTAATGACAGCAAATAATGTTGAGAATAAGGCTGAGGAAATGCCTAATAAAATTCCATTTAAGTATTTGATTTCACTTTGTGTGATTAGAAAAACGCCTAGTATGACAATCATTCCGAAGATAATTTCATACCAAATAATCTTCCGTTTATATATTAAGGGTTCAATAAAAGAAGCAAAAAAAGCACCTGTAGAAAACATGGCTAGGGTTATAGAAACATTGGATTGATTGATGGCTTCAAAAAAAGTAATCCAATGCAATGCAATGATGATTCCTGCTCCAAAAAATTTAAGCTTAGTTTTAGTTGAAACTTGAATTTTCAGCTTAATCATTTTGATATACAAAAACATCAACACACCTGCAATGAGCATACGATACCAAACTAATGCAGTAGATCCAATAGAAATTAGTTCTCCAAGAATAGCTGTAAAACCAGCTATAAAAACTAGAAAATGTAAATGGAGATAATTTTTAAACTTAGCGTTTGGCATTGAACAGCAGATAAGCAGCTAAGATACCAAAAACAACATTAGGTAACCATACAGCCACTATTGGAGAAAAGCTAGATTGTGCTGCCATCACACCAAATACTTTATCAAAAAATACAAAAATCATGGCAACTGTAATCCCAAAAGCTAGATTAATTCCCATACCTCCTCTACGTTTAATTGAGGATACAGAAACGGCTATGATAGTTAAAATAAATACCGAAACTGGCAAGCTCCATTTTTTGTATTTCACGACTTCATAACGACCAATGTTTGATGATCCTCTTCCCTTTTCTTTCTCAATAAACTTTATAAGATCTCCATATTGAAGTGTTTCGGCGATATATTCTTCTGGAGTTAAATCATCTGTATCAAACTCAAACTCCATATCTTTTCTCCTTGACGTCTCAATGATATCATTATCTGCACCAAAGACACGTTTTGTATAATTTATTAATCGGTAAGTAGAGTCTTGATCAACAATTGAAGTTGCAGTAATCTTATACGTCATTTTATTACCTTCAAAATGTTCTAGAGTAAAATTACTACCTCGTTTTGTAACTGGATTAAAACTACTTACATAGATATAATCATTATCATTAATTTGCCGGTAAATATTTGTGGTTTGAGTAATTTGAGCATTTTTTTTAAGGTACTTATATTTAAACTCATTAAACCCTTTACTTGCATTTGGTGCAAGGTATAATCCCATAATTAGCGCTAAACCAGCAATAATTGTAGCTCCAATCATATAAGGTCTTAAAAATCTCCAAAAAGATACTCCAGAACTTAAAAAGGCAACAATCTCTGTATTATTTGCAAGTTTAGAGGTAAACCAAATTACAGATATAAATAAAAATATAGGGTATAATAAATTAGCAAAATAAATCGTGAAATCTAAATAGTATTGTGCTACTGCTCCAAAAGGGACTTCTTGTTCTAAAATCTTATCAATTTTCTCAGCAAGATTTACTGTAATCCCAATAGGAATAAACAGTAATAACATCATTAAAAATGTAAACAGATAACGTTTTAATATGTACCAATCGAGTATTTTCACTTATAATCTTTTATCCATTTGTTTCACCATCTTATCTTTCCATTCTCTAAAATCTCCAGCTATGATATGTTTTCTAGCCTCTCGAGTTAACCACAAATAGAACCCTAGATTATGTATTGTTGCTATTTGTTTTCCTAATAATTCGTTTACAGTAAACAAATGTCTTAAGTATGCTTTGCTATATTCTAAATCAACAAACGTAATACCCATTTCATCAACAGGAGAAAAATCATCTGCCCATTTTAAGTTTTTGATATTTATAGAACCGTGAGCTGTAAATAACATTCCGTTTCTAGCATTACGCGTTGGCATCACACAATCAAACATATCTACACCTAAAGCAATATTCTCTAAAATATTTATTGGTGTCCCAACTCCCATTAAATAACGTGGTTTGTCCCATGGTAGAATTTCACAAACAACATCTGTCATAGCATACATTTCTTCAGCAGGTTCTCCAACAGATAATCCTCCTATGGCATTACCTTGAGCTCCAGCGTTTGCAATATATTCTGCAGATTGCTGACGCAAATCCTTATAAGTACTTCCTTGAACTATTGGAAAAAACGTCTGCTCATAATCATATGTAAAAGGCGTTTTATCCAAATGTGTTAAACAACGTTCTAACCAACGATGTGTCATATGCATGGATCGCTTAGCATAATTATAATCACAAGGATAAGGTGTACATTCATCAAATGCCATGATGATATCTGCACCAATACTACGTTGAACTTCCATCACATTTTCTGGAGTAAACACATGATAACTTCCATCAATATGAGACTTAAACTTCACACCTTCTTCCTTTATCTTTCTATTATCAGATAATGAATAGACTTGGTAACCTCCAGAATCTGTCAAAATATTACGATCCCAATTCATAAACTTATGTAAACCTCCTGCTTTCTCCAAAATAGGCGTTTGAGGTCTTAAAAATAAATGGTAGGTATTAGCCAAAATGACATCTGGATTGATTTCATCTTTAAGTTCGCGTTGATGAACACCTTTAACAGATGCAACAGTACCAACAGGCATAAATATAGGTGTCTCAATTTGACCATGATCTGTTGTAATTACACCAGCTCTTGCTTTACTTTGAGGATCACTTGCTTTTAATTCAAAATTCATAAAACGTATTCGTAAGTGGGCAAAGATAATTATCTCAATGTATTATGGTCTTAAACATTTAATAAAATTATGACTTCGGAAACTTAAAAACTACAATTCATATTTATTTTGAATAAAAATTGTTAGCAACTGACTAAAATCGTTAATAAGTGCAGTCATTCTATTTTTGATTCCCTTTACGAAAACTTTACTTTTGATACTTAAAATATTCACTCTATTTATATGCCAAATACACAACAATTACAAGACTTAACAACACAAGTTCGTAGAGACATTTTACGAATGGTTCACAAAGTAAACTCTGGTCACCCAGGAGGTTCATTAGGATGTGCCGAATTTTTCGTAGCACTCTACCAAGATATCATGGATAGAAAAGATACTTTTGATATGGACGGAATTGGTGAAGACCTATTCTTTTTATCAAACGGTCATATTTCACCTGTTTTTTATAGTGTTTTGGCTAGATCTGGATATTTTCCTGTAGAAGAGTTAAACACATTTAGATTAATTAATTCAAGACTACAAGGTCATCCAACAACTCACGATGGTTTACCTGGAGTACGAATCGCATCAGGATCATTAGGTCAAGGATTTAGCGTCGCTCTAGGTGCTGCACAAACTAAAAAATTAAATGGTGATAACCATTTAGTATATAGTTTACATGGTGATGGTGAGTTACAAGAAGGTCAAAACTGGGAAGGCATCATGTATGCTGCTGGTAATAACGTAGATAATATTATTTCTACTATAGATTTAAACGGACAACAAATTGATGGATCTACAGATACTGTATTACCAATGGGTAGTATGAGAGCCAAGTTTGAAGCTTTTGGTTGGACTGTTTTAGATATTGAAAAAGGAAATGATATAGATGCTATTTTAGAAGGAATGGCTAAAGCAAAGTCACTAACAGGAAAAGGGAAACCTGTATGTGTATTATTACATACAGTAATGGGTAATGGTGTAGATTTTATGATGCACACACACGCTTGGCACGGAAAAGCGCCTAACGATGAACAATTAGCCGAAGGATTGTCTCAAAATCCAGAAACATTAGGAGACTACTAACCATCACAATCTAGAAAAACATGAAAACATATACAAATACAGGAAATAAAGATACACGCTCAGGTTTTGGAGCCGGATTAACAAAATTGGGTCAAACAAATGAAAACGTTGTTGCATTATGTGCAGATTTAATTGGTTCTTTAAAAATGGACGATTTTAAAGCAAATCATCCAAAACGTTTTTTTCAAGTAGGAATTGCAGAAGCTAATATGATTGGTCTTGCAGCAGGAATGACAATTGGAGGAAAAATTCCGTTTACAGGAACTTTCGCTAATTTTTCTACTGGTCGTGTTTATGATCAAATAAGACAAAGTGTAGCCTACTCTGATAAAAATGTAAAAATATGTGCATCTCACGCAGGAATAACACTTGGAGAAGATGGTGCAACACACCAAATTCTTGAGGATATTGGTTTAATGAAAATGCTACCAGGAATGACTGTAATTAATACCTGTGATTACAATCAAACCAAAGCTGCTACTATTGAAATCGCCAAACATCATGGTCCTGTTTACTTACGTTTTGGAAGACCAAAAGTTGCAAATTTTACTCCAGAAAACCAAAACTTCGAAATTGGTAAAGCTATCAAATTAACTGAAGGGACAGATATTACAATTGTCGCAACAGGACACTTGGTATGGGAAGCTTTGGAAGCTGCAAAGACATTAAATGAAAAGGGAATTTCTGCGGAAGTTATAAATATCCACACCATAAAACCTCTAGATGACAAAGCTATTATAGATTCTGTAACTAAAACAGGATGTGTTGTTACTGCCGAAGAACACAATATATTGGGTGGTTTAGGAGAAAGTGTTGCGAGAGTATTATCATTACATAAACCTGCACCTCAAGAATTTGTTGGAACTAACGACACATTTGGAGAATCTGGTACACCAGAGCAATTGATGGAAAAATACGGATTAAATGCTGATGCTATTATAAAAGCTTCGGAAAAAGTCATTAAAAGAAAATAATGAATTGACTTAATTAATTCAATAGAATTAAGACTTTAAAATCTAGCTTTAATCGGCTAGATTTTTTTGTTTATACCTATTATTCTTATCTGGCAAATTTCAGAATAAAAGAAATAATTTTCGTTTGGCAACGTTTTTGATAATATAAACTCATCTTGATTTTTTGTACTTAACCGAAAATGAGAGGAAATTTATTCAGTTGAAACTATTTTTGAAGGTCATAGTGTCGCTATGGATAAGAAAATAGCTGAAAAATATGAACAAATTTAATCCGTTTTTTTAGTAATATAAAAAGTTAAGATGAGTTTAAAAATCCAAATCACAAAAAACGAATATTATGCAAAAATTAGTTATTAGTACGTTTTTATTAACGTTGTTTTGTTTTAGTGCTCAAGCACAAAACGGGAGTTCATTTGGTATTAAAGGTGGACTTAATTATAATGCCAATGGAGATTATTTTGAATCTATTGGTGAAAATGCGCGACATCCAGATCGCAATGTTGGATATCATATTGGTGTCTTCGGAAAAATTGGAAACCAATTATATTTCAGACCAGAATTGATGTACACGAGTACAAAAAGTGATTATGATAGTGATGAGTTCACTATGAAAAAAATCGATGCACCTTTACTTGTAGGTGTTAAAGTAATTGGACCTTTAAGTGTATTTGCCGGACCATCGTTTCAATACATTCTTGATACCGAATTTGATGGTATAAATATCGATAATGTCGAAGATGAGTTTTCAGTTGGTTTAAACTTTGGTATTGGATTAAACCTTAATAAAGTTGGTATTGACTTAAGATATGAAAGAGGATTTAGCGAAAACGAAGGTACTTTTATTGGAAACAATTTAGGTGCAGGAGTTGTAAGTAGAATTGACACAAGACCAGATCAATTAATTTTGAGTTTGTCTATTTCATTATAATGTTATAGAAAATCTATTGAATAAAAAAAGACGCTAAGAGCGTCTTTTTTTTGTTTTGTATGACAAATAGATATCCTATTAACTATCTATTTGATTACTTTCTGTAGAATCTTCGTCTAAATAATTTGGTATGCCATCCATATCAGAATCATCATTAGTTGGATCTCCATCGTTATCTAAATCTTCATATTTTGTTAACACGCCATCACCATCATCATCTGGATCGATATAATTTGGGACTTCATCACCATCAGTATCATCGTCTGTAATGTTTTCATTAAAATCAAGATCTTCTAAATGTGTATAAACACCATCATTATCATGATCGTTTGGTTCTGAAGCATATAATTCAAACTTAAAAATCAAGTTAGAGTATGCAGGTATCGTATAAGGTGGAGTATTGTAATATGCTAAACCTGAAGGTAAAAACATAACACCTAAGCCATAATTATCATAGCTAAATGTTCCGTCTTCATTAATGATTGGTCCACTTTCTGCAGTTTTAAAATCTTGCATTACATCTCTCCAACCAGGAATAACTCCTATCAAATCTAATGTTGTTGGGTTTACCGTACTATCAAATACATCACCATCTTGTACAGATCCTGTATAACTAATACTTATATCATCTGTAAAATTAGGTTTAGGTCCGCCATCACCTTCAAATAATGCTGGATTTAAATCTAAAACATAATATTCGTAATCTTGACTTTGATAAGTAGCTGTATACATTACAACATCATTCATCAATAATTCGTTAGGATTACCTTCACCATCTGTCGGTGAATCTGAAATAATAATATCATCTTTAGAGTAATTCGCATTAGGATCACTAAAAAAAGATTTGTTATAATAATGTGATTGTAAATAATCTAAAAGTGAATCATTGTCTATGATTTGTTGCTCTCCTCTATCACGAGCTGGTATGATAACTACATCAACTTCATCTGGAGTACAAGCTCCAAAAGTTGCAGTCAAAACAACAATTAAGATTATTATGTATTTAGAATTCATAGTGATTAATTTTTCTTTAATTCAAATAAAATTTGAATTGTTCAATATTGCTTATTTTTAAGGCGCAAGATACAATAATATAATACTTTTGCACAATACAATTAACGTCAATTTCACAGTTTTAATATGCGAATAGATAAATATCTTTGGTGCACTCGATATTGTAAAACAAGAAGTATTGCAACTAGTGCATGTAAAAAAGGTCATGTAAAGGTCAATGGTCAAGTAGTTAAACCAAGTAGAGATGTTTATGCGACTGATAAAATAGATTTTAGAAAAGACCAAATCAACTATCAATTAATAGTTAATGACATACCAGAAAGTCGTGTTGGAGCTAAAATTGTAAATTTATATGTCACAGATGTTACTCCAAAAGAAGCTTTTGACGCTAAGGATTTGCTTAAATATTCTAAAGATTATTATCGAAAAAAAGGCGTTGGAAGACCTACAAAGAAAGATCGTAGGGATATTGACGATTTTTACGACACTCCAGAAGAAGATATCTAAAATTTAAAGGACGATTAAGAAAACTCTTTTTTATATTTGATGAAACTGAAATCACCTATGAATATTACTAAAAACATTATATTAGATCATCAGGAAATTCAACATAAAATAAAACGTATTGCTTATCAAATCTATGAATGTAATATTGATGAGAATGAAATAATTCTTGCTGGAATAGAAGATAATGGATTCATTCTTGCCAAAAAGCTGAAAAAAGTTTTAGAAAACATTTCTGATGTTAAACCAATACTTTGTAAGGTTACGATTGATAAAAAGAATCCACTGGGTGACATAAAAACTTCACTTACTAAAAATGAATACTCAAATACATCAATAGTATTAATAGATGATGTATTAAACTCTGGAAGTACTTTAATTTACGGCGTAAAACATTTTTTAGACGTGCCTTTAAAACAGTTTAAAACCGCTGTTTTAGTGAATAGAAATCATAAAAAGTATCCCGTAAAAGCAGATTTTAAAGGGATTTCTTTATCAACATCTCTTCATGAACATGTTGAGATTGATTTAACAAGCAAAACACATCAAGCTTATTTAAAATAGTTTTAGAATTAATTTATCTACGACCTCATTTATCATTAAACCATCTGTTTTAATACTCAAACTTGACTGTTCATAAAATGGTGCTCGTTCAAAAATGTGTTTTCCAATAAATTCGTTAAGCTCAGTTTTAGTTTGTAAATGTGAGATTAATGGTCTTTTAGACTTTTCTTCAAATAACCTATATGATAATGTTGGAATAGACGCTTTCAGATAAATACTTAATGCATTTTCAGATTCTAAAATTAATTTCATATTGTGGCCATAGCATGGAGTTCCTCCTCCTAAAGAAACCACTGTCTTATCTAAACCAATTAATTCATTTAGATAAAGACTTTCAACTTTTCTAAAATAAATTTCACCTTTAGTATCAAATATTAATTTTATTGATGCATGTTCTTTTTCTTCTATATAATCATCTAAATCAATATAATTATAATTTAAAATTTTAGCTAATTTCTTGCCAATTACTGATTTACCAGATCCCATATACCCAACTAAAAAAAGTATCATATTATTCTTATAAATTGATTTTTAAAAACATAACTAATGTTTAAACAAAAAAACAAAAAAATTTCTAAAAATAGGTTTGGTTTATTAATTAATCGTTTTATATTTGCACCCTCGTTAGAGAAACTTATTGACTAGTTAGCTCAGTTGGCAGAGCATCTCCCTTTTAAGGAGAGGGTCCTGGGTTCGAGCCCCAGACTGGTCACAATAAAAAAAAGTTAAGCATTCGCTTAACTTTTTTTTTACCTTTATTGAAATAATGCGCACGTGGCGGAATTGGTAGACGCGCCAGCTTGAGGGGTTGGTGGACATTAGTCCGTGGAAGTTCGAGTCTTCTCGTGCGCACTTTTAATCTCCCCAAATCCAAATCACATTTTCGTAAAAGCTTCAGTGCTATCTTGAGTATTTTTAATTTTATATTCTATATTTTTTTTTAAAATCTAGTGACTGTTTTTATTAGGCATAGTATTAAAAAAAATAAAAATTTAGCTCTCTCTCCAAAAAAACGTTATTTTTGTTTAACCTTTCTAAATTAAAAATGAACAATATAAAAAGTACTTTTAGTATAAAAGATCTTGAAAACCTAACAGGAGTAAAAGCACATACTATTAGAATTTGGGAGAAACGATACAATTTACTCCAACCAGAACGTACAGATACAAATATTAGATACTATAGCTTAGCTAACCTTCAAAAGCTTTTAAATATTAGTTATTTAAATAGTAATGGTTACAAAATATCTAAAATTGCATCCCTTAATGCAAAGCAAATACCAATATTAGTGAAAGAGGTTGCCCAAAGTGACCTCACAAACAATCATGCAATTGACATATTTAAACTGTCAATGTTAAATTTTGACCAAAAACTCTTTTATGATACCTATGAGACCTTAATAAAAGAGAAATCATTTCTTGAAATGTTTTATCAAGATTTTATTCCATTACTATCTGAAATTGGCATGCTTTGGCAAACCGATACCATAACTCCAGCACACGAACACTTCTTAACGTCTTTAATTAGACAGAAAATTTTAGTTAATACTGAGAACATTCAATCTCAAAGTCAAATTAAAAGCGACAAAGTTTTTGTTTTATATCTTCCCGAAAATGAAGTACATGAATTAGGATTAATGATTATTAATTACCAATTAATAGCCAATGGATATAAATCTATATTCTTAGGGCAAAGCGTCCCTCTAGATAGTTTAAAAGACCTTCTTAACTATTATGATGACATCACGTTCTTATCTTATTTCACAGTCAAACCTGAGAAAGAATATCTTGTAGATTATCTCAAAGAATTTTCAGAAAAGTTACTAATCAAAAAATCTATTAAACTATGGGTTTTAGGAAGAATGTTAAATGATTTCGATTTAAAAACACTTCCTAAGCAGGTAACATCTTTTAACTCTATCGAAAATTTAGTTAAAAATTTATAAAAAACTTCAGTAAAAGTTAGTTTTGTTTAACTTTGTACTACATTTGTTAAACAATGAATAAAAACATATCTATTATAGGTTCTGGATTTTCAGCCCTTGCTGCATCTTGCTATTTAGCAAAAGAGGGCTACGAGGTTACCATTTTTGAAAAAAACAAAACTATTGGAGGTCGTGCTAGACAATTAAAAAAAGATGGGTTCACGTTTGATATTGGTCCAACTTGGTACTGGATGCCAGATGTCTTTGAGCGTTTCTTTGCAGATTTCAATAAAAAACCAGAAGACTATTATACTTTAGAAAAACTTAATCCTGCTTACAGTGTTTACTTCGGAAAAGAGGATTACATCACTATTGAGGATACCTTAGAAAAAATTTGCATAGCATTTGAAAATGAAGAGAAAGGCAGCTCAAAAAAATTAATGGAATTCATTGATAACGCTCAAAATAATTACGACGTTGCCATTAAAGATTTAGTCTATAGACCTGGTGTTTCTCCATTTGAGCTAGTAACTCCTGTGACCATAAAAAAAATAGGTCAGTTTTTTAGTACTATAAAAAAAGATGTTAGAAAAGAATTTAAGAATGATAGGTTAGCTATGATTCTCGAATTTCCCGTGTTATTTTTAGGAGCAAAACCAGATAACACACCATCATTCTATAGTTTTATGAATTATGCCGATTTTGGTATTGGCACATTTCACCCTAAAAAAGGAATGTACCAAGTGATCCTTGCTATGGAAACCTTGGCAAAAAGCTTAGGTGTAAAAATCCTAACAGAAAACTCTATTGATAAAATCATCGTAGATAATGGTATAGCAACTTCTTTGATTTCAAATGGTATTGAATATAAAAGTGACATTATTTTGAGTGGAGCAGATTACCATCACACAGAAACCTTATTGGATTCTCAGTATGTGCAATATTCTGAAAACTTTTGGGAGAAAAAAACATTTGCGCCTTCATCACTATTATTTTATATAGGCTTTGATAAAAAACTAAAAAATGTCAACCATCACACCTTATTTTTTGATGTAGATTTTGATGTACATGCTAAAGATATTTACGACAAAGCTAAATGGCCAGACGATCCATTATTTTATGCTAGTTTTCCATCTATAACAGATACAAGTTCTGCTCCTGAAGGTAAAGAAGCTGGTATATTCCTAATTCCGTTAGCTCCAGGATTAGAAGACACTAAAGACTTACGAGAATTATATTTTAACAAAATCATTGACAGATTTGAAAATTTAACCTCTCAAAGCGTCAAAAAAAATATTATATTTAAAGAGTCCTTTTGCGTTAATGATTTTATTAAGGATTATAATTCATATAAAGGAAATGCTTATGGAATGGCAAACACGCTTTTACAAACCGCATTTTTAAGACCCAAATTAAAAAGCAAAAAAGTAAAAAACCTATATTTCACAGGTCAATTAACGGTTCCAGGACCAGGAGTTCCGCCATCACTAATTTCAGGAAAATTAGTAGCTGAGCTCATTAAAAAACACCACAGCAATTAATATGAAGTCAATCTTTGATTCTGTTTCTCACAAGTGTAGTAAGACTGTTACAAAGTCTTACAGTACATCCTTTACTCTTGCAACAAAAATGTTGTCAAATTCTATACGTCAAGACATTTACAATATTTATGGGTTTGTAAGATTCGCAGATGAAATTGTAGACACTTTTCATGATTATGATAAACAAATGCTTTTTGATAATTTCTCTAGAGATTTAGAGCTCGCTCTTGAACAAAAAATTAGTTTAAATCCTATTTTAAACTCATTTCAAGAAACATATCATAAACACAATATAGACAAACATCTCGTTGATGCATTTATGAAAAGTATGCGTACAGATTTACATAAAAGCACTTATTTATCTGATGATGAATATAATGAGTACATCTATGGCTCTGCAGATGTTGTTGGACTCATGTGTTTAAAAGTGTTTGTAAAAGGCGACTATGAAAAATATGAATCACTAAAAGACTCTGCTATGAGTTTAGGCTCTGCATTTCAAAAAGTAAATTTCCTAAGAGATTTAAAAGCAGATTTTGAAGATTTAAGTCGGTCTTATTTTCCAAATACAAATTTAAATCATCTAGATGAAATATCTAAACAAGCCATAATAACTGATATTGAAAATGATTTCACTAATGGCCTTGAAGGAATTAAACGTTTACCTATTGAAGCTAAATTTGGAGTTTTTGTAGCCTATAGATATTATAGTCAATTATTAAAAAAACTAAAGAAAACACCTGCTTTAGAAATTAAATCAACCAGAATAAGAGTGCCAAACTATAAAAAAATTGAGTTACTCACGAGAAGTTATGTCAAATATCAATTAAACCTATTGTAATCACATGCAGACAGTATTTTGGATATTAATTTTCTTAGGTGTGTTTAGCACGATGGAATTTATGGCTTGGTTTACTCACAAGTATGTCATGCATGGTTTTTTATGGAGTTTACATAAAGACCACCATCACAAAGATCACGACAGCTGGTTTGAACGTAACGATGCTTTTTTTATATTTTACGCCATTGTAAGTATGACCTGTTTTTACTTATGGAGCTATGAAGATGTATGGTACTGTTTACCAATAGGTCTGGGTATTATGGCTTATGGTGCAGCATATTTTTTAGTTCATGATATTTTTATTCACCAACGTTTTAAGTTATTTAGAAACGCAAATAACTGGTATGCTAAAGGTGTAAGACGTGCTCACAAAATTCACCATAAGCATTTGGGAAAAGGAGATGGCGAGTGCTTTGGGATGTTATTTGTACCTTTCAAATATTTCAAAAAATAAGCAATTTATCTCATCTATGACAACGCCTTCCCATTTCGATTTTATCATCATAGGAAATGGATTAGCAGGACTCCAACTAGCTTTAAAATTAGCTTCGGAAACGTGCTTTGACAACAAAAAAATTGCATTAATTGATCCTTCAGAAAAGTCTACCAACGATAAAACATGGAGTTTTTGGGAAACTGAACCATCACAATGGAATGCAATTATTCATAAATCTTGGAATAAGGCTTCTATAATTACTTCCAAAAAAACGACCAATTTAAATCTCAAGCCTTACTCCTACAAAACAATACGTGCTATAGATTTTTATACGGAAGCTAAAGCACAACTCAATCTAAAGGATAATATTTATTTTATTGTTGAGCTCGTAACTTCTGCAATAGAAAAAGATGAAGTTACAGTTACAACCACTAATAATTCATATACAGCAACTCATGTTTTTGATAGTCGAGTACCTAAAGACTTTTCTTCGGAAAAAGGCAACAGTATTACAATTGTTCAACATTTTAAAGGCTTAGTTATAAAAACAGAAACAAACGTTTTTGATGAAGATAAAGTGACCATGATGGATTATCGTCTCAAAGACGGAAATCAAACTACATTTACATACGTTCTACCGTTTTCAAAAACTGAGGCTTTAGTAGAATTTACTTATTTTACTGAACAAACAGTTGCAGAATCTGTTTACGACGATTATATAAAAACCTACATTAAAGCGTATTTAAAAATAGACTCCTACTCTATTTTAGAAACCGAAACTGGTCAAATCCCAATGACTAATTACAACTTCTCAAAATTCAACACTAAAAAAATTACTAAAATTGGCACAGGAGGTGGATGGGTAAAAGGGTCAACAGGTTATTCTTTTAAAAACACCGAAAAAAAAGTCGCTATAATAATTGACAACTTAAAAGCTGGACGAATACCATCAAAAGGATTATTCCAAAGAAAATATAAGTTTTATGACAAAGTGTTTTTAAAAGTTCTCAAGGACGATAACCACAAAGGTGAATGGATTTTTGAGAGTTTCTATGCTAAAAACTCAGTGCAAACCATGTTCAGGTTTTTAGATGAAGACTCTACATTTGGTGAAGAACTTAAAATTATGATGTCACTGTTTTCTTGGAGTTTTATTAAGGCTTTTTTTAAAACGCTTTAATTCTCTTCTTTACAATTTTTGTAATCACATATAAAACTATACATTGACATCATGTTATCAGAATGACTTTCTGAGTCAAAACTAAATATAGATAACGGTGCATAAAATTTAAAGTCAGTATCACTAGAATTTTGAAAAATCAGTTTCTCCTTAAAGAAGTTTTCAATTGAAGATTGTTTTGCAAATTTAGATTCATAAATCTTACAATCTACGAGTGCATAATCCATATTATCACCAATCAATGAATTCTCATATAAAGCTTTTTTTAGATCGCCATTTTCAACTGCATCACTCAAAATACTTTTTACTAAGTTAGAATTAGCTTGATAACTATGTCTATATAAACCATGAAACTTTATTACAGGGCTAATTAAACTATCATCAAAAACAATTACACCAACCTTCTCTTCATAAGGAAACCCTTTATTGTTTATTAATCTAGATAACAATGAATCTAAAAATACCGTCTTATCAAAAACATTGGATAAATCTATTTTTTTTGAAGGCAATAAACAATACGCTTGTTGATCGATATCCATTAAAATCTCTAATGAATCTGTCATTTCTTTATCAGAATGATTTTCAAAATATGATCTATAGCTTTCAAAAGCTCCAATAAATTGTTCCCATTGCTCAGTTTCATGAAATGTTTTAAAACTATTTTTCTTGAAATATGGAAGACTAACTCCTTTTTTAGCTAAGCGTTCAGACCAAATTAAAGCTTGATTCCAATCTTTGGTTTTAATAGTTAAAACTAATGCATTGTTCATATCAAAGGCTAACATCTTAGATTTTAATGAAAAAGCACCATTAAAATAGGTGTTTGCAGAATCAAATTCTTTTATTAATAGTTGTTTTTCAGCTTTTAAAACAAGATCATCATAAGTTTGATTTTTAAAATCTAAAGTCTTTTCTGTTGAGCAATTCAATAGAAATGCAAACGTCAAAATCACAACAATTATTCTAATAAATACTTTCATCTAATTATTTAATAAACCATCAATAGTCTTTGTTACCTTCTCGCTATTCCAATCTGCTGCACCAGATTTATCAACAACAATTTCTCCTTCTTTGCTTATGATAAATGTTCTTGGTATTGAAGATACATTAAATTCTTGAGGATAATTGGTTAACGATTGATAAGCATTGAAGCTGTATGCTTTCTTATTAATAAAACTACGTATGATATCAGTTTCTTCATTTGAAACAAACAAGAAGATCACATCGTCATTAGATTTATAGTTTTGATATAGCTTATCTAAACTTGGCATTTCTGCAATGCAAGGTGGACACCATGTTGCCCAAAAATTAATCACAATCACCTTTCCTTCCGCAGAAGAAAAATCAAAAGTTTCTCCTTCCAAATCTTTTAATGTCCAGTCGTAGTTTGTGAGTTTTAATCTTTCCGAAGCATCAATTACGCTAGGTTTTATAACCATTGCAATTCCTTTTTGCAAAAATACTTGAATGGGTTGTCTCGTTTGAGGTATAATCATCAACAAGATAACAACAAAAATTAAAATATTAAATAGTTTTGATTTTTTGGACTTTGACATAACAATTTATAATTAAGAAACGCATTACCATAGTCGGTAATGCGTTTCAAATCTAACAACTAAAATTCTAAAAGTTGTGTAATAATAATTTTAATTAGTTTCGAGTTACAGAACCAGACACACTTGCCGTTGGTCCTGTTCCCATAGAAATTGCAGTATGCGTCATAGCATCTGTTGGCACCACATGTGCTAATGGTTTTAAGGTAAAAGGCAATGGACTATTATCTGGACTAGGCTCAACAGAAATTACAATTGTTGCACCTCTTAAATCTGTTGGAAACATCATTCCTGCTGGAGCATTTTGTAAATAGTCTTCACCAGGATATCCAGGACCATTTCCTGCATCACCTTTGAACATTGAAGTTGCAGCATTTTCATCTGCAGCTAAAGGATCAATAAAAGTCCCTGTACTAATTGGAGTTCCGTTTAGAACTGCCCAACCTTCGTATTTCCATCCATCTGTTAATGTTGGTAAATCTAGTCCTGCTACTGCGCTTCCGCTAGAATTATCTAAAAACCAAACACCACTTTCTTCGTTAGTATCATCCATATCTGTTGGAGTTGCTAAAATATAAGTTCCTGTTGATGCGCTAAAGTTTCCAACAATACCATTAGAATCAACATTAGCTGAAGTCCCAGAAAAATCACCAGCTAAAATTTTTGTTGCTGCTGGAGTTGGATCTGGATCTACTGCTGGTTCAATTGAAAGCACAAATGTGGTTGCACTATTTAATTGCGCTGTATTTACTGAAAATGTTTGTGGAAAACTTACACTTGAAAACGTACCTGTAGATACTGGTGCTCCATCTACTATTATCCATCCTTCGTAAACAAAATCACTTCCTAGCGATTCTAATCCGTTAAGGTTAAGGGTCAAATTTGAATTTGTAGGAGCACTCGCTCCATCATCATCACTGCTGCAAGAAGTGGCTATAAATCCTAAAGCCAAAACTGTGAAAAACATTTTTTTAATCATCATATATAATTTTAAAGTTATTTTATACTTCAAAATTATAGCTTGTCAATATATTTAAATGTTAGCTAGCTAACACAAGTGAAATTTTAAGCAGATTTTTTTATAATTCTTATTTCTTTTCTATTGAAATCAATATAATTTTCCTCTTTGAGTTCATTAAGTAAAATATTAAGTGTTGGTCTAGACGTACCAATTAAAGAAGCAATATCTTTTTGAGTGTATGGATGCTTAATAACATGATCTCCAGTTTTTGGACAATCATAACCATAATCTGAGCATAATTCATCTAAAAACTCTACAAGTCGCGTTTTAGTATCTTTAAATAATAACAATTGCAACCTACGTTCTAACTTTTTAAACTTAAAACCAATAAATTTATAGACCTTAAAACTAAAGGTTTGATTATCTCGCATCAGTTCATGCAAGGTGGTCACACCTATAGGGCAAATAGATGTAGAATTATCTATAGATTGAGCAAATTCATCTCTAACATTATCACCAAGAATGGCTTTCTCACCAAATAATTCGCCTTTAGACAAAATAGCTTTTACAATTTCGTCACCATTTTCATTATAGTATCCAATTTTAACTTTACCGTTTTCTATGAGATATACTTTATTAGCAGAGTCGTCTTCGAAGTATATATAATCTTTCTTTTTATAAGCATCAAAGTCGTGATCTTTTTTATACGCCTTAAATTTATGTGGACAAAGCACCTTAAAAAGGTTGACATCGTCAAAAAACCACAGTGACTGCATTTGAATGAGTTTTATTGTTAGATATTTCAGCAGTCGTATAAAGACCCAATTCCTTACAATAATTGTCATAAAAAAAGCCTTTGATTTCTCAAAGGCTCATTTCAGTTTATATCAAAAAAATACTATGCAGCATTTTCTTTTTTAATTAAGTTTAATGCAGAACCTTCTTTATACCAATCAATTTGAGATTGGTTATAGGTATGGTTTAACATAATTACATCTTTACTTCCATCTGCATGAACAACTTCTAATGTTAATTGTTTACCAGGTGCAAAATCTTTTAAATCTGTAAAGTTAAATGTATCATCCTCTTGGATTAAATCATAATCTGCTTCATTTGCAAATGTTAATCCTAACATTCCTTGTTTTTTAAGGTTTGTTTCATGGATACGTGCAAAAGATTTTACAATTACTGCAGCGACACCTAAAAAGCGTGGTTGCATTGCTGCATGCTCACGAGATGATCCTTCTCCATAATTATGATCTCCAACAACTATTGAAGGAACACCTGCAGCTTTGTATGCTCTTGCTGTATCTGGAACACCTCCAAACTCTCCAGTTAATTGGTTTTTTACAAAATTTGTTTTCTTACCAAATGCATTTACTGCTCCAATTAACGTATTGTTTGCAATATTATCTAAATGTCCTCTAAAACGTAACCATGGTCCAGCCATAGAAATATGATCTGTTGTACATTTTCCAAACGCTTTAATCAATAATTTAGCTCCTGTAATAGAATCTCCTAAAGGTTCAAATGGTTTAAGTAATTGTATTCTTTCAGATTTTGGATCTACAGTAACCTGTACTCCACTTCCATCTGCCTTAGGTGCTAAATATCCATTATCATCAACTGCGAAACCTTTAGGTGGCAATTCCCATCCTGTTGGTTCGCTTAACATCACTTCTTCACCATTTTCATTGATTAACTTATCTGTCATTGGATTAAAATCCAATCGACCTGCAATAGCAATTGCAGCAGTGATTTCTGGTGACGCTACAAAAGCGTGTGTATTTGGATTTCCATCTGCACGTTTAGCAAAGTTTCTATTAAAAGAGTGTACAATACTATTTTTTGGTGCATTTTTTGGATCTTCATAACGAGCCCATTGACCAATACATGGTCCACAAGCGTTGGTGAAAATCTTTGCATCTAGTTTTTCAAAAATATCAAGAATTCCATCTCTTTCTGTGGTATATCTTACCATTTCAGATCCTGGATTAATTCCTAATTCAGACTTCATCTTCAAACCTTTATCTAAAGCTTGCTGTGCTACTGATGATGCACGAGATAAATCTTCATAAGATGAATTGGTACAAGAACCAATTAATCCCCATTCTACTTTTAATGGCCAATCGTTAGCTTTTGCTTTTTCGGTCATTGTAGAACCTACTGCAGTTGATAAATCTGGAGTAAATGGTCCATTTAATAATGGGTTTAACTCAGTTAGATTGATATCAATAACTTGATCAAAATACTGCTCAGGATTTGCATATACTTCGTCATCTCCTGTTAAATAATCTTTAATTTTATTTGCAGCATCTGCAACATCTGGTCTATCTGTAGCACGTAAATAACGCTCCATTGATTCGTCATACCCAAAAGTTGAAGTTGTTGCTCCAATCTCTGCTCCCATGTTACAAATTGTACCTTTACCTGTACAAGACATTCCTTTTGCTCCAGGTCCAAAATATTCTACAATAGCTCCAGTTCCACCTTTAACAGTTAAAATATCTGCTACTTTTAAAATGACATCTTTTGGTGCAGTCCAACCAGATAATGTACCGGTTAATCTTACTCCTATTAACTTCGGAAATTTTAACTCCCAAGCCATTCCTGCCATTACATCAACAGCATCTGCACCACCAACTCCAATAGCAACCATTCCTAATCCTCCTGCATTTACAGTATGAGAATCTGTACCAATCATCATTCCTCCAGGAAATGCATAATTTTCTAAAACTACTTGATGGATAATTCCTGCTCCTGGTCTCCAAAATCCGATTCCGTATTTATTAGATACAGATTCTAAGAAATTAAAAACTTCATTACTTGTACTGATGGCATGTTGTAAATCTATTGAAGCACCATTTTTTGCTTGTATCAAGTGATCACAATGTACTGTAGTTGGTACTGCTACCTTAGCTTTTCCTGCTTGCATAAATTGCAATAATGCCATTTGAGCCGTTGCATCTTGACATGCAACTCTATCTGGTGCAAAATCAACATAATCTTTACCTCTAGTAAATACTTTGGTTGGATTTCCATCCCAAAGGTGAGAGTATAATATTTTTTCTGAAAGTGTTAATGGTTTTCCAACAATATCACGAGCTGCATCTACACGCTCTGTCATATTAGAATACACCTTTTTTATCATGTCAATATCAAATGCCATATGCTTTATTTATAAGGTTGAATTTTTATTTTTTTAGTGTAGCAAATTTACGAATATTAAAGCAGATTTTAAAATGTGTAATAAAATGTAAAAAAGTATGCAGATACATCAATAAAAGGAGTGAAATCCAAACTTTAATTGATAATTTAACAATTATATTAGGTCAAAATTATATAATTAACAACTAAACGTTATTTAAAACGATTCTTAATTTTATGAGTATCTCTAAGATTCGTCATTGGTCTTTCAAAAAACGTATAGAGTAAATAAGAAGTAATTAAAGTAAGTAGTACATAAATTGAAAGGTAAATCATGAGTTTTGAGCTTGATAAACCTTCCGTAGGAAAAAAATGTTTCATTAATTGCATCACCACAGAATAGTGAATTAAATACATTGAATACGAAATCAAACTAATGATCGTAACGGGAACTAAAATCATTTTAGGTGCCGATTTAATTTGTGACAACAAAGGAAGTGTAAAAGCTATCGCGATAGAATGTATTGGTAGATATAAAACATTCCAAAAAAATGGATGCGTTTCTATAAAGATACGCTGTGATGGTATTACAATATTGAGACCTAAAAACAATAGTCCTCCAATTATGAAAAATAAGATTCTAAATCGTCTCCAAAAATTGGGTTTAATTAGAGAAATGCAGGCAGCTAGAACTCCATAATAAATTGCATCTATTCTATAGATAGTAACAGCTTTTAAATTCACATTCCAAAACATCATATCTGTTCCTCGATGATTTATGTTATAATACACTTTAGTCATCAAGAAGAAAAGTATTATAACACACGTTACGATACAAAACAGTCTAGATTTGTTGATTTTCAATTTCAGAAACAACACGAGATACAATAGAAATGGTCCAACGATATAAGCAAATTCTTCAATTGGTAAACTCCATGATTCTCCAAAAAACAAGGGCATTTCCCATGAGAAGTTTTGCATAAAAAAGAAGTATTGCCATAAATTTTCTGGCAAACTTGTTCCTAAAAATAATGCTAAAAGCACATTAAATACTAGAATTAAACAGTAGTTAGGTAAGGTTCTAAACCAACGTCTTACCCAGAAATAGGTGATTTGTTTTCGAGTAAATTCCGAAGACACAAAAAGAATATAAATGAGTCGTCCAATGAGAAAACCACTCAACACAAAAAAGATTTCTACACCAATTACTCCAGCCAAACTCATTACATCTGTGAGTACGTTTTTTGTCTGCGGAAAAATCCAAACCGCATGTGAACAAACTACTAACACAATAGCTACTGCTCTCATGATGTCTAATCCAAAAATTCGTTTCTCGTAGTTAATCTTCATTTTTTTTATAAATGTGGTTTCATTACATTTGATTATATATGAAAAGACGATCTAAATTTATACTAATTTTTCTGGTTTTAATTCTTGCTGGTGGATTTATTTATTTCAAATCCCTAAAGACAAGACATCAAGAATTAATAAAATCTAAAGTCTATTACACTTTGGGTATAGTAGATTCTGAATGGAAAACAGACCTAACCGATAATAGCGTCACCTTCACCACACCTACTTTTGTGATTAGTAATATTTACAAATCTATGGAAGGCCCAAAATCTGATCAATTTGTAGTAATTGATAGCGACCAAGAAGAATTATTATGGTTAACGTCTTTTAAAACCAATGCGGTTTCATCTAATGAGCAACGTAAAATGTCTAATGATTTTGTGTGTCATACTAATTTTGAATATCGAGATGCTGAGCATTACAACCGTTGGAATATGACTGAACGCATCAATTCTCAATATCCTAGAATTACGTCAATAAGTAATGGTGTTGAAGAATTTGAGTTACCTAACGGATTTGGTTTCCCAGTGTTTTCTAACGAACGCCTTTTTATTAATGCGCAAGCACTTAATCATAATATCACAGATTCTACGTTTAATATCAAGCATAAAATTAAGATTGGTTTTACAAAGAACAGTGACAAAACACTAATTCCGTTGCAACCAAAAACAGTTTTTATGATGTTTCCTTATGATCCTCAAAATCCATTTCAAGGTCCAACCGAACAACTTCCTAATGCATGTATTCCTGTAGAAACTAAAAATCATTCGTATTTAGATAACGACGGAAATGCGCTTTCGGGACATTGGATTATTAAACCAGGAAAACATAGTTATACGTATGATGCATCTCAACAATTACAAATAAAAGATAGTATTAGATTACATCAAATCACGTCTCATTTACATCCTTTTGCAGACCGTTTTAAACTGAAAGATAAAACTACAGGAGAAGTTATTTACGATTGTAATAGTGAAAATTTCACAGATAAGATTGGGTTAAAAAACACACCATCATTTTCTAGTCAAAAAGGAATTTGGATGTATAATGATCACATTTATGAAATGCTTTTAGAAGTTGATAACATTACAGATAATGATCAAGAAATGATGGCAAGCATGGCAATTTTCTATTATGATGCTGAAATGGATACTAAAATCAAAGAATTAAAACTATAGCTTTTGAAAATTAAATTGATTTTAGTTTTTCTTGTTGTATTGATGTCTTGCAATAACAAAACTTCAGAGCTTCCTATTTTGAGTTATAATTATATAGACGGAAAAAAGGAATACTATAAAATTGATCAATTAGAATTCACAAATCAGGATGGAGAAACGATAACTTCATCTTCTACGGAAGGTAACGTGCATACTATGAATTTCTTCTTCACGAGTTGTCCTTCTATTTGTCCACCAATGCGAATAAAACAACAGGAAATTGCGGAGACGTTTTCCGAAGAAAAAGGATTTAAGCAATACTCAATTTCTATAGATTATAAAAATGATACGGTAGATCAACTCAAACATCATGCTGAACTTCACAACATCAAATCAGCGCAATGGAATTTACTGCGAGCAACTTCCGAAGAACAATTAGAAAAGATCGCAAATTTGTTAAAAACGAACTTCAAACCTAATGAAGATGGTACAGATTTTTACCACTCTAGCTATGTTGCTTTAATTGATAAAGAGCAATATATACGTGGTTTTTATGATATTTTGTTGGATGAAGAAGTTGAACTTCTAAAACAAGATATTAATAGTTTACTCGACTAGTTTTTATTACTATACATCATTTTAATTAGCACAACAATTGCTATCAAAATTGCAAGCAACTCCAAGAGTGTTCCAATGGTCAAAATCATTGCACCATATGGCCAATGTTGGATTTTAAAAAGGGCACCTAATATGGTTGCTCCAATTCCTAAAAGAAGAATGATTGCTGCTGGTATGAGTTTTTTTAGATTCATTTAAAACAAGCTCTTAATGATTTGTTCATCTGTAATACCTTCCGCTTCGGCTTTGTAGTTTTTGATAATTCTGTGACGTAAAATCCCAGAAGCTACTGCTTGTACATTCTCGATATCTGGAGAAAATTTACCATTAATAGCAGCATGTGTTTTGGCTGCTAAAATTAAATTTTGAGAAGCTCTTGGTCCTGCTCCCCAATCTACAAATTCAGCAACAAGCTCTGAAGCTGTTGAAGCTTTTGGTCTTGTTTTACTCACCATTTTTACGGCATATTCAATCACATTATCTGCAACAGGAATACGTCGAATAACATTTTGAAAATCTATAATTTCTTGAGATGTAAACAATGAGTTTACAGTTGCTTTATGATCTGAAGTTGTTGCTTTCACAACCTGAACTTCTTCAGCAAAAGAAGGATATTCTAAATTAATAGCAAACATAAAACGGTCTAATTGCGCTTCTGGTAAAGGATATGTTCCTTCTTGCTCAATTGGGTTTTGAGTTGCTAATACAAAATATGGTAAATCTAATTTATAATTATGTCCAGAAACAGTAACAGAACGTTCTTGCATAGCTTCTAATAAAGCTGCTTGTGTTTTTGGAGGAGTACGATTGATCTCATCTGCCAAAATAATATTGGCAAAGATTGGACCTTTTATAAATTTAAAATGTCTGTTTTCATCTAAGATTTCACTACCTAGAATATCACTAGGCATTAAATCTGGTGTAAATTGAATACGTTTAAAATCTAAACCTAAGGCTTGCGCAATTGTGTTTACCATTAAGGTTTTTGCCAAACCAGGAACACCAATTAATAAAGAGTGACCTCCAGAAAATATAGAAATAAGAATCTGATTTACAACCTCATCTTGACCAACAATAACTTTGGCAACTTCGGTTTTTAAGGCATTATACTTTTTAACAAACTGTTCTATTGCAGCAACGTCAGACATATTTATTCTTTTTCAGTTTTTAACCAGTTACTATTAAACTCGCAACCTTTATAATCATCATTGATTTTTACATAGGTATCTGCAATTTTTTCTTCTTGCCAAATTCCTATTGCTTTAAATTGCTTCTCTTGCAATGCCAACGATTTGATTTTTAGATAATCACGAGCAAAATCTGCTTTATGATCTTCAGTTCTATCTGTAACAGTTAATATTTTAAATTTAATTGGATTAATTCTATCCTGATCTTGTAATACTAAACTAATTTCATTGTCTGCTAAATCTTGAATTTGCCCATATAATTCAGGATCCATTTTTGTTAATTCTAAACTAGAATCTTGTGTATATGGGTTGATTAATTGACCGCCTTCAAACTTCGTTTCTTCTTCATCACTAAACTCACGAGCAGCATCTGCAAACGTTAAATCTCCAGATTCTATACGTTCTTTTACTTTCGTGATTTTTTCTTTAGCTGCTAATACAGATTCATTAGTGATTTCTGGACGCAATAAGATGTGTCTCACGTCATATTCTTGACCTCTAATTTTTTCTAATAAAATAATGTGAAATCCAAAATCTGTTTCAAAAGGTTCAGATATTTCTCCTTCTTGTAATGAAAATGCAACATCACGAAACTCTTTTACCATTTGAGGACGTTTTCTATTAAGTGTGTAAGCACCACCTTTAGAACGAGCTGCAGTATCATCTGAATAAAACACAGCTTTTGTTGTAAAACTAGCTCCATTTTCTATGACATCTGCTTTATATTCTTTAAGTCTATCAATTACCGCTTGTTTAGCTTCTTCAGATACTTCTGGAATCACAACAATTTGAGCTACTTTAAGTTCTGTACCAAAAATTGGTAATGAATCTTTTGGGATACTATTATAATATTCTCTAACCTCTTCTGGAGTTACCTCAACGTCTTCAACAATTTTACGTTGCATATCACCAGCTAACTTTGCGTTCTTGTTAATTTCAAACATTTCTTCACGTAAACTTTGCTCACTATCCTTATTGTAGAATTCTAAAAGCTCTGTCATAGAACCTCCTTTTTGCTCTAAGAAAGCACTAATTTGCTGTTCTATATTAGAACGAATCTCTAGTTCGTTTACTGTAATACTATCTTGTATGGCATGGTGAGCGTACAATTTGTCTTCTAGCAATTTTCCGAAGAGCTGACATCTAGAAATCTCTTTTATAGAAACACCTCTAGCTTGTAACTGTATATACTCTTTATCGATATCTGAATCTAAGACCACAAAATCTCCAACTACAGCAGCAACACCATCCACTTTTTGGCGACCAGTATTAGTACCAGTCGTATCTCTTTGTTTTTTTGATGTATCAACCACATCTTCAATAATTTCTTGTGCTATTGAGAAATTCACAGCAAAAATTGTTACAACAAACGCTGTAATAATTGATTTATTTATAGACTTCAAATTGTTTATTTTTAATTGCATCTTTAGTAATATCTTTTTCTAGTTGTTTTATCAACTCTAATTTTCTTTTGTTAATTACAATTTGTTTAATTGTAGGTTTTACGTACTCTAAAGGCGCCAAATCATTTTGAGAAAGGACGTCTTCAATTTGCATCAAATATAGGTCTAATGAATCTTTGAGTTGTACATAATTAGATTTTTTTAACAGTTCTTTTTTGTTTTCAGAATTTAGAACTTTAATTTTTTCGGTAATCTGCGACGCTTTAATCCATATGGAGTCATTAAGAGAATAACTTTTAAACTGAACAGATATAGAATCTAGAAAGCGTTTGTCTGCCGAATCAAAACGTTTAAATCGTTTTTTTATATCATCTTCATTAATTGCATTTTGCGGAATCGTTATATATCTAAACTTCACTAATTCTTCATTAAGCTTAAAAGTTTCTTGATTAGCTTCATATACTGCTTGAGCTTGCGCGATAGTCATTGAGGTGTCAATACTTTTTTTAACAAGAGCCTCAAGAAATGCTTTAGTATATAAATCGTTTTTATATTGTTTGATGAGTTTATTAAAATCGGCTTGTTTGTCTTCAGATAAATTTCGCTCTGCACCATCTAACAACAGTTGTTGTGTTGCCCAACGATTAATAAAACTATTAACGATCTGCAAACTATCATTTACAGGAGTACCTTCTGCTACGATACCTTCAATATCATCTAAATACAGGTAGTTTTCATCAACTCTAGCCAAAGGGATTCTATCGTCGGTTTCTTTAAAGAAATCGCATGATATTAATAATAAAGCCAATAATAGTATTACAATGAGTTGTTTCAACTTAGTTTTTTAAAATTTGTTTTTTGACTCGTTTTAATATTTTATTATCAACAATCACTTTAAAGCGTTCATTAAGTGATGCAACCCAATTATCTTCTATGTAATTTTGATAATCACTCACCACTTTACCTTTTGCTTCTTCAAGTGTTTTTTTACTGGAAGGCATGACTTCTTTTACAAGTACCACATGGTATGAATCATTGTGCTCATAAATTTGAGAGACTCCTTTTTTAAATTCAAAATCCTTTGGCAATGCTTGATTTCCTTCTTCAAAAACATTAGCGGTAGAAATCACATTAGGATTATCTTCTTTATTTATTGATGCTATAATATCTTCTACGGAAATATCTTTTTTCAACTCACTTTGAGCTTTTTCAATTGTTTCTTTTGACACCGAAGATAAAATGACTGCATCTACTCTATTACTCCATATATAATTAGAGGTGTTATCATCATAGAATTTTTGAAGCCCTACAGAATCTTTTGCAGCTGCATTCCAAACTTCTTTTTCCATGAGATCGAACAATAACAAGCCGTCACGATATTCTTTTAAGACAAAAGCAAAATCTTCATTTTCAAATTCTAGATTATCTTCATGATATTTTAAAACTTGTTCTTCAAAAAAGTCGTCATATTCAGTTTTTAAAAGTGTTTTATAATCTACTAATCTATTATGATATGTACGTTGATTAGACATTAAGTGATCTGCAAAGTCTTTATAGGTAATTTCCGTATCACGAATGGTAATTATTGAACCCTCTTTTATATCTTCTGGTGTTCTCCATGATTGTTTAAAAAATCCATCAGTAAGAATAGTTTCCATATAAGCCAACCCTTCTTTTTTATGTTCTTTAACTTCGTATTTTGTCACTAGCTTTTTCACCAATGCAGAGTTTATAAGTTCTGATCTAGAATCACGCTTAACTCTATTTTGAAGTTCATTTTTAACCTCTTCAAAAGGTTGAATTCCTTTTTTATTAATTAATTTAACAATATGCCAACCATAATCTGATTTGAAAGGCTTAGACATATCTCCTTTGTTTTCTAAAGAGAATGCCACATTTTCAAATTCTTTAGAACGCAATTGACCACCTGTAAAAGGTGCTAAGGCTCCACCTTTTTGAGACGAGCTCTTATCATCTGAAAACTGCTTAGCCAATGATTCAAATTTTTCGCCTTGCTCTAATTTTTTATAGATTTGATTGATACGTGTTTCTGAATTAACAGTGCTATCTTTTTGTTTAATAGACACCATTATATGAGCCACAGTTACTTCTCCTAAAGATTTACGCTTTTCAAAAACTTTAACAACATGATATCCAAAACGAGTTCTAAAAGGCATTGACACTTCTCCAACAGGCGTATTAAATGCAGCAGACTCAAATGGGTATACCATTTTAAACCCACCAAAATATCCTAAGTCTTCAGCAAAAACACTTTTGCCATCATGCACCTCTTTTTGTACAGCTTCAAAACCTTCTTTAATAACACGTTCACGTAATTTTAATACTTTATTATAAATAGCTAAAGTATCATCTTTAACAGATTCATCTAAACGAACCAAAATATGTGATGCTTTCACATCATTTGTTGTGCGTTCATAAGCTTCTCTTACTAAAGCATCTGTCACTTTATTGTCAGACATGTAGTTTTTAGTCAACTGCTTTTTATAATTATTAAATTCTCTAATATATTTTGCATCTTCATCTAGACCTAAACGACGTGCTTCTTTTACTTTTAATTGGTAATTAATAAACAACTTTAAATAAGCATCAATGTCTTTTTGGCTCTCATCTTTTACAAGGTCTAAGTTTTTATTATAGACTCTTATAAACTCTGAAGCCATTACAGCATCACCATCAACTGTAAATAATACGTCATCTTTTTCTACTTGTGCTTGCGCAAAAAAAGTGAAACAAAAACAAACAATAGTTATTAATAATTTCATTCTAATATATTTAATTTAAAAAGTTGTAGTACATCCATCATACCAAAAAGAGTTGTATGATAGATATTTATGTTTTATTCATACCATTGGATTAGTATGTCCAATTTCAGCAAAAATAAAACAATTGTCATATAAAACAAGTCGCTTTTAACAAACGTTAAGACATTATATGTATTGTAATGATTTATAGGTTTAAATCACAAGTCTAACCACTTGTCTAATATTATGGTTATTGAACTTTCAAACGCCTATTTATTTAGGGAATTACTTATCTTTGAAGTTAGAATAATCCCTCTACATTCAAAATGAAATACACTACAGAAATAAAGGTTGAAGTGCCTTTAGATGAGTTCATCAAAAAGATGGACAATGTTGATAACATGAAACATTGGCAACGTGGATTAGTTTCTGCAGAGCATATTTCTGGAGACCTTGGTCAATTAGGTGCTAAAATGAAACTCACGTATCAATTTGGATCACGTAAAATGGAAATTATTGAAACCATTACAAAACGTAATTTACCAAACGAATTTCATGCTAATTACACTATGAAATCCATGCAAAATATACAGCAAAACTATTTTGAAAGAACCACTAACGGATTTACAAAATGGACATCCTCTAGTGAGTTTGTGCCTTTAAATTTCAAAATGAGACTTATGTTATTTTTTATGCCTAGAGCCTTCAAAAAGCAATCACGAAACTATATGCAAGATTTTAAAAATTTTGCTGAAAAAGGAACCTCTGTAACCAATGCGTAAACTAAAACTCTTATGGGACTTTAGAGGTCCAGATGCTCTAAAAATTGCAGAGCACCACGAAAAACATCTCAAAGAATTTATTGCCATTAAAAAGACAAATCTTAACATTACCGGATTTGAACAACTCAATGATTTGCATAGTATTGCATTTATGGTTGTGACAGATGATGAAATGAAACCTATTAGAGATGCTCTCAAACCACATCGTGGCACGTTGTATCAAGACTAAGATTATCTCAGTTTTTTAATTAACGATTAAGTCTTCTTTATTACAGATAAAATATTTACTTTTCAGTCCATGAAGTGATTTAAACGTTTTTCATTTAAATCACTCCTACTATAAATTTTCACGATTTTCAATTTTATATTATGAAAAAACAAACGCTTTTATATGCGCTAATTATTCTTGCTTTTAATTGTGCTGAAGAAAAAAAAGAAACACCTACAACTCTTAAGTATGTTAAAGAATCACACTCAAATGCTAAACCAAATGAGGCAGTCATTAAACACTTAGATTTAGATATTGTTGTTGATTTTGAAACTCAGGTTATTGATGGTAAAGCCACTTACACTATTGAAAGTACTAATGCTTCGGAAATTGTCCTAGACACAAAGTATTTAGATATTATTAGTACAGAAGCAGATGGCAAACCAGCAGAATTTAAATTAGAACCATTTAATAAACAATTAGGACAGGCTTTGCGTATTCCAATTTCCGAAGACACAAAACAAATTACAATACACTATAAAACCACAGATAAAACTGAAGCTTTGCAATGGTTGAGCCCTCAGCAAACAGCAGACAAAACGAATCCGTTTTTATTTACTCAAGGTCAGGCAATTTTAACGAGAACTTGGATTCCTATACAAGATAGTCCACAAATTCGTATTACTTATAACGCAAAAGTGGTTGTGCCTAAAGATTTAATGGCAGTTATGAGTGCCGAAAATCCAAAAGAAAAATCGGCAGATGGTGTCTATCACTTTAAAATGAAACAACCTATTTCGCCTTACCTTATTGCGTTAGCTGTTGGAGATATAGAGTATAAACCTGTGAGCAAACGCACTGGTGTTTATGCTGAAAAATCTATGATTGATAAAGCGCAAGCAGAATTCATTGACATGGAAAAAATGGTTGCAGCTGCTGAGAATTTATATGGAGCATACGATTGGGATCAATTTGATGTGATTGTTTTACCTCCAAGTTTTCCGTTTGGTGGTATGGAAAATCCGCGTTTAACCTTTGCAACTCCTACAGTGATTGCAGGAGATAAAAGTCTAACGTCTTTAATTGCTCACGAATTGGCGCACTCATGGTCTGGAAATTTAGTAACTAATGCCACTTGGGATGATTTCTGGCTCAACGAAGGATTTACGGTTTATTTTGAAATTAGAATTATGGAAGCACTCTACGGAAAAGATCGTGCAAACATGATTGCGTTAATTGGTAGACAAGATTTGGAAGAAGAAGTTGAAGGGTTTAAAGACGAACCAGATATGACAAAACTCAAATTAAATTTAAGTGATAAAAATCCTGATGATGGTATGAACAGTATTGCTTATGATAAAGGCTATTTATTTTTAAGAACTCTAGAAGAAACCGTTGGTCGCGAAAAAATGGATGCATTTCTTAAAAGCTATTTTAAAACCAATGCCTTTTCTACAGTTACAACCGAAGGTTTTATAGATTATCTCAACAGTAACTTATTAGAACCAAACAACATTACGTTCAATGTAAACGAATGGATTTACCAACCAGGAATTCCAGACAATCAATCTATAATTGTTTCTAATAAGTTTGAAAATGCTGAGAATACCTTACAATCTTTCTTAGATGCTAAATCTGTTGATGTGTCTAAAACTAAAGATTGGACGACTCAAGAATGGGTACATTTTATTAGAAATTTCCCTGAAACAATTACTACAGATGATTTAGCACGATTAGATACAGCTTTCAATTTTACTAATGCATCAAATTCTCACATTGCAATGGTTTGGTACGAGCAAGCCATTAATCATAATTATCATGGCAATGGAGTTGATCAAAAAATAGAAGATTTTTTAATACGTGTTGGCAGACGTTGGTATGTCTCTACGTTGTTTAAAGCTTTTAAAAAAGCAGATAAGGTTGATGAGGCTTTGGTGATTTATAAAAAGTCTAGACCAAATTATCATAGTGTAACAGCAAATACTATTGATGCGCTTTTGGGATATGATGGGAATTAATTTTGTTCTAAACAGAGTATCAACCTGACTCGAAAACAAGAGCAAGAATTGCATATCAATCCAATAGCGTAAATTTGATTTTAAACTATATTTTTTTTAAAACTATAAAAACTAAACATGGGACTATTTGACCAATTTATAAAACAACCTGAAACTAAAGAAATAACCTATAAACCGCTTTCTGATTATGAAGCTTGGATTGGAATTCTTTATGCTTGTATGTCTGCAGATGGAACTGTAAGCGATGTAGAAATTGATGCGCTTTCGAGAATGATAGTGCTTAAACAAAAGTTTAAAGGAATTGATATCTCACCACTTTACGATTCGGTAGCTGAAGCAAAATTAAAAATTGGTGGAATTGGTTTAGTTGAAGTCTGCGCTGAATATGTTAATGAAAATGATAAAGACACTTTATTTTCTATGGCAATTGAAATCGTATTAGCTGATGGAATTCTTGAAAAAGATGAAGAAAAAGTGATTGAGTTAATCGCCAACCGAATGAAAATTAATATGGAATTAGTTGAAAAAATAATTCAAGTCATGTTAATTAGAAATAGAGGGAATGTTGTAATTGTTGATTAATAAATCGTCACTAACAATATATTCTACCCATTGTTAAGGTTGTTCACACACAACATTGTGAATCTTCGTGTTTTCACATTTCCATAACGCTTTGTTACTTTTTTAATAAAGGGAACTCAAATGAACACTAAAACACAAATCGGCATTTTAGGCGTTGGAGCCATTGGAACAGTCATAGCTTGTTATTTAAATAAGAAAACAGGTAATGAATTGTTCTATTTCAGCAGAACAAAGAAAGAGCAACTCAAGCTCATCACACATAATGCAAGTCTTTGCACAGCTATAGAAACTCATACCTCAAATTCTAAAATTCATCAACTAGATTGGTTAATTATCTGCATAAAAGCACATCAATACGAAGGTGCAAAACACTGGTTTACACCATTAATTCAACCAAAAACTAAAGTTGTAGTCATTAGAAACGGACTTCAATTAAAAGAACCAATCTTACCTTTTACTTCGGAACAAAACATATTAGAATGCATCATAGACTGTCCGACTGAGCTAGTTAAAAATAAATATTATAAAACCCTTAAAACACCTTTACTAACAGTTCCTAAAAGCACTTTAGCAAACACATTTGAATTACTTTTTAATACCTCGGAAATTGACATTCTCCAAGTACAAGATTTCAAAACCCAATGCTGGAAAAAACTTTGTGAAAGTGCAACACTTGGAGCAATTCTTTGTTTACATAACGATACGTGTAGAATTTTTAAATCTAAAAGCGTTCAAAAACAATATAGAAATCTAATTGCAGAAACCATAAAAGTTGCCGTAGCTGATGGTGCGAAAATAGAAGCTAATTTTTCAAACAATATACTTACCAAAATTTTGAACTATCCTGATACAAAAGGAAGCTCTATGTTAACTGATTTGCGCAATAACAAACTTCTAGAATTAGATGCAAAAAATGGTATTATTTCTCAATTAGGTAAACAATATAACATTGAGACTCGTTTAAATGATTCTATAATTATAAAATTGAAGTCAGAAATTAAAAACTAACTAATAAAGTTGAATCTCATAACTTTAGTAGCTTGAGAAACATTATTAATTTCTTAATGAACTATCAAATTTCATTCGAAAATTAAATTATATTCAATAAACGCAAGCTTTTTACTCACAATCTTTAAAAATAAAAACTCGCTTCAAATATTGTTAAAAAATAAATTTAAAAAAACGATATTAGTTTATTATTACTAAGATTAAATAGCTACATAACACATTGATTAATAACATAATCATATTAGCTCTATTTAATTGAAATAATGTAGTTTTGCACACTTAAATTTTAAATAACTAACTAAAAATTAAACTCTTGAAGGAATCTCATCATAAATGGTATTCACCAACCTTAAGTAAAGATATAGAAATGCTTGTTTTTGGACATTCTGGTTACCCAGTAATCTTATTTCCAACCACAATGGGAAAACACAATGAGTGTAGAGACATGAAACTTGTAGAATCTGCAAGATGGTTTGTTGAGCAAGGTTTGGTTACTATATATTGTCCAGATAGTATCAACGAATTGAGTTGGTATAATAAAAAAATTCATCCTGCAGATCGTGCTAAAAATCATGCATGGTATGATGAGTTCATCATGAATGAGCTCGTTAATAAAATTTGTGATGAAAAAGGCTTACAAAAAGTGGCTGTTGCTGGTCCTAGTTTTGGAGGTTACCAAGCTGCAAATTTTGCATTCAGACATCCAGAACGTGTAAGTCATATGTTTAGTATGAGTGGTTCTTTTGACATCAAATCTTTTGTAGGAGATTATTATGATGATAATGTCTTCTTTAATAATCCTATAGATTTTTTACCAGGAAATAATCATCCAGATTTATGGAATATGAAAATTGTTCTAGGTGTAGGTGAACGAGATATTTGTTTGGACGCAAATAAAAAAATGGCTGGTATATTAACCCAAAAAAACATACCTTTTTGGTACGATGAACATAAATGGGCAGAACATGATTGGCCATTATGGAATCGTATGTTTCCACACTACTTATCTAAATTATAAACTAATTAATCCAACACATAAATCTTTTCAAAAATGAGAAAAATAGGAATTTTATTCGGTCAAGAAAACACCTTCCCTTGGGCTTTTATTGACAGATGTAACGAAAAAATAAAAGAACAAGGTATTAAAAACATGATGGCAGAGGCTGTTTCAATAGATACTGTTGAACAAGCAAAATCTGATGAGTACGCTGTTATTATTGATAGAATATCTCAAGACGTTCCGTTTTATAGAGCATTTTTAAAAAATGCAGCCATTACAGGAACTGCAGTAATCAACAACCCATTTTGGTGGAGTGCTGACGAAAAGTTTTTTAATAATGCTTTAGCAGAAAAAGTTGGTGTACCAGTACCAAAAACTTTTATTTTACCTTCATCTCATAGACCACCAGATACAGACGAGAACTCATTTAGAAACATGAAATTTCCATTTGATTGGGAAAAAATGTTTGAAACAATTGGTTTTCCTGCATACATGAAACCACATGATGGTGGTGGCTGGAAAAGTGTGTATCGAGTAGAAAGTCCTGAAGATTTATGGGAAAAACATGGTGAAACGGAGAATTTAGTCATGATGCTTCAAGAAGAAATTAACTTCACAGAATATTTTAGATGTTACGCATTAGGTACAGATAAAATACACATTATGCAATATGAGCCAAGAAATCCTCACCACTTACGTTATGTTTTAGATGGAGATCCTGTTGATAAAAAAATATTAGATTTAGTTGAAGAATATTGTATTAAATTAAACAAAGCATTAGGTTACGATTTTAATACAGTTGAATTCGCGATTAGAGATGGGATTCCTTACGCTATTGATTTTTGCAACCCTGCACCAGATGCAGATGTAAATTCTGTAGGACAAGAGAACTTTGATTGGATTGTAGAAAATGCTGCAGATATGGCAATTTCAAAAGCAAAACAATACAAAAAAGGACAAATGAACCTTACTTGGGGAACTTTTGTGACAGATCAAATTTCAGCACCTGCAAAACCAGCCAAAAAAGCTGCAGTTAAAAAGAAACCGGTTGCTAAAAAACCTGTAGTTAAGAAAGCTGCTGCTAAGAAAACTGTTGTAAAAAAAGCACCAATAAAAAAGGCAGCTACAACAAAGTCATCAACTAAAACTGTTGCTAGTAAGACAACAACTGCAACAAAAGTGGCAACAAAAAAAGCACCTACAAAAACAGTAAAAGCTAAAAAGGCTGCTCCTAAAAAAGTAGCAGTAAAAAAAACTACAGCGACTAAAACAACTACAAAAAAAGCAGTTGCAAAAAAAGCTCCTGCTAAAAAAGCAGCAACGAAAACAAAAGCTACTAAAAAGTAGATTTTACAGTCATTTCGAGCGTAGTTGAGAAACAATGGTTTCTTAATTTTAAAGCATTTCGACTACGCTCAATGTGACAGATATTTTATAGTTCATACTCTCAGATTATGACTTTAATTTAACCTTACAAATATGAATTTCACATTAGGCATTGAAGAAGAGTATCAAATTATTGATCCTATTACAAGAGAATTAATTTCTCATGATCAAAAGATTGTTACAGAAGCTGCCAAAGTACTCAACGACCAGGTTAAAGCAGAAATGCATCAAGCTGTTGTAGAAGTAGGTACTAATATTTGTACTGATATTACAGATGCTAGAGCACAAATCTCACATCTTCGACAATCAATATCTGGTATTGCTAACGATTTAGGTTTTAAAATTGGTGCTGCTGGTACACATCCCTTTTCTAAATGGGAAAACCAACACATCACTCCTAATCCTAGATATGATGAAATTATCAATGAGTTACAAGATACTGCGCGTTCAAACTTAATTTTTGGATTGCATGTACATGTTGGTATGGAAGACAAACAAATGGCAATCCACTTAGTGAATGCTATGCGTTATTTTTTACCACATTTATATGCTTTATCAACAAATTCTCCATTTTGGGAAGGACGCAATACAGGTTTTAAATCGTTTAGATCTAAAGTGTTTGACAAATTCCCAAGAACAGGAATTCCAGGCGTTTTTGACAACTATGCTCAGTATGAGAATTATGTAAATATATTGGTAAAAACGAATTGTATAGATAACCCAAAGAAAATTTGGTGGGACATTAGAGTTCATCCATTTTTCCCAACGTTAGAAGTTAGAATTTGTGACGTACCATTAACAGTAAACGAAACGGTTTGCATTACTGCATTAGTACAAGCTTTAGTTGCAAAATTATATAAATTAAGAATGAACAATCTTAATTTCATGAATTACCACAGAGCACTAATTAACGAAAATAAATGGAGAGCAAGTCGCTACGGAATTGATGGAAAAATGATTGATTTTGGTAAAGAGTGTGAAGTAGAAACTAAACTCTTAATGCTAGAACTCCTAGATTTTATTGATGATGTTGTTGATGACTTAGGGTCTAGACATGAAATAGAATATATTCATCAAATGATCGAAAACGGAACTGGTGCTGACAGACAATTAGAAATTTTTAAACAAACAAATGACCTCATAAAAGTCGTTGACTATATTACAGACCAAACCATATCAGGTCTTTAAATTAACCTACAATTAATGATGATGAAAGATAAAGTGAAACTTGCCATTTTGGACATGAATAATGACAAACCCAATCAAGGATTGCGTTGTATAACCGAAATTGTGACTACTTTCAATGAAGATGTAGATTATGAAATCTTTAATGTACGAGCAAAAAATGAATTGCCAGATACATCATTTGATATTTATATTTCTAGTGGTGGACCAGGAAGTCCGTTAGACGAAGGTAGTTGGAGAAAACCTTACTTAGACTTAATGCAAGAGCTTTGGGATTTTAATAAAATTTCCGAAGGTAAAAAGAAATCAGTATTTGTAATCTGCTACTCATTTCAAGTACTTTGTCATTATTTTCAATTAGGAGATATAAAACCAAGACGTAGCACTTCATTTGGGATATTAAAAATGCACCAAACCAAAAAAGGACATAAGGATCCAATTTTTGAAGGTCTTAGTGATCCTTTTTATGCTGTAGATTCTAGAGATTGGCAATTGATTCAACCAAGACTTACTGTCTTTAAAAATCATGGCGCTACAATTTTAAGTCTTGAAAAAATTAGAACACATGTTGAACTAGAACGTGCCATCATGGCTGTTCGTTTTTCTTCGGAATTTGTTGGAACTCAATTTCATCCTGAAGCAGAACCTGTAAGTATGGAAGCTTATTTTTCTTTAGAAGAAAACAAGCAGGTGGTTATTAATAGTTTTGGTGAAGAAAAATACAACCAAATGATGGATCGTATGGATGATCCCGAAAAAATAGCGCTGACATATAGCACCATATTACCAAAGTTTATTCAAAATGCAATTGCTAAAGTGAAGCAACCCATAATGTCGTAAAGAACAATGATAAAAGATATTCGAAGTGCTTATAATTCTAATTTTACTGAAGAAAAGTATCAAACATTCCTTAAGGATATTGACTCAACATTTAATTATAATGTAAAATTTAAAATTGCCGAAACACCAGTTTTTATTACTAAAGCTTTAAAATCAAAATTAGTAGAAGCTTGTAATGAGATTATGTCTGTTATCAACAAACCAAACTTTAAAGAATTAACAAATGGTGCTTTTTTTGATGCAACTACTATTGTACCAAATGAAGATGACCATTCTAAGTTTATTCAATTAGACTTTGGGATTTGTAAAAATGAGAATGGGGAATTAGCACCAAAACTTATAGAATTACAAGGGTTTCCGTCGTTATACGCCTTTCAAGAATTATTAGGACGAAAATATCGCGAACACTTCGGAAATGTGATTCCTAAACATTTTTCTCAGCATTCAAGTGGAATATCAACACATGATTACATCGAGTTGTTACGACAAGAAATTGTTGGAGAGACAGATCCTAAACAGGTTATTTTATTAGAAATAGAACCAGATCAACAAGCCACAGCAATAGATTTTTATGCTACTGCAGACAATCTTGGTATTAAAGTATTATGTATTACAGATTTGAAGAAAAGAGGAAAAACACTCTTTTATTTGGATGAAAACGGAAACGAAATTGTAGTTCTAAAAATATACAATCGTATTATTTTTGATGAACTACATCAACGTAAAGATCTTAAAACAGAATTCAGTTTTCAAGATGAAATTGATGCAGAGTGGATTGGTCATCCCAATTGGTTTTATAGAATTAGTAAATACACCATGCCTTTACTAAAAGGTGATTATGTGCCAAAATCGTATTATTTAGATCAATTAGAAAGCATTCCTGAAGATTTAGAAAACTACGTTTTAAAACCACTATATTCTTTTGCAGGAGCAGGTGTTCAAATTCATGTTACAAAAGAGATGATCGACAGCGTTACTAATAAAGCAAATTACTTATTGCAAGAAAAAGTAGTTTATGCACCAGTGATTGAAACAATGGATGTGCCAGCAAAATGCGAAATTAGAATGATGTTGCTTCACAACTCTAAAACTAACAAAACAGAAATCGTTAGTAACCTCATGCGTTTAAGCAAGGGCGAAATGGTTGGCGTAAAATATAATAAGGATAAAACTTGGGTTGGTGGAAGCACTGCTTTTTTTGAGTAGACACACAACCAAATATTTTATATTTTTAACATCGAAATAAAACAATTGAATGACCTGTATTTCTTGTAACCATAATCATGACGAAAATTACTGTCCAAATTGTGGTGAGAGAAACGGTATAAAAAAAATCACATTTAACTCCATCATTGAAGATGCGTTTTCAACGATTACCAATATGGATAAAGGCTTTTTATTTAATCTAAAAGCTTTGTTTTTAAATCCTCGAGAGATCACGACCAACTTTATTCAAGGTAAAAGGAAATGGATTTTAAATCCCATCTCTTATTTAATTATTTCTATCACGTTATATATTATTGTTGTTACGGTTTTAAAAACTCCAAGAGACATTGACGACATAAGAAGGCTTCCTAAAGATTTACCACAAAAAATAGGATATGAAGCAGGATACTTTATAGCAGGACATCTAAAATATTATTGGATATTTACTATAATTCCATTTGGACTATCTATTAAAGTAGTCTTTAACAAATTTAATTTTTTAGAAAATGTGGCTGTTAGTTCATTTGTAATAGGACAAGCTACTTTAATTGGTATTATTAGTTATGTTTTGCTAAAAGTACCTTTATTATATGATCCAGTTGTGTATTTTGCTATTGCTTGGATGATATATAGAATTTTTAAAGGGAAGGATAAGATTGAATCAGCACTATTGGCTTCTGCAGTCATGGTGTTATTCGTGTTTCAGTTGTTTTTATTAATTATATTAATTGGGTGGATAAAGGCCTAACCTTTCTTAAGTTATCGACTTTGAAAACTGACAAAAAAGAAATCAGTTAAAGCTTAAATTACTCACATTGTAGTTTAGTGTTGCTTGTACTCTTCATAGACGAGCGTTAGCTTAGCAGTATTTCTATTGTTGAGTAATCGATAGAAACGAGTTCTAGCTTAATGTTTTTTATTTTATCAAATATACCACAACTCATCAATCAACTCCCAAAACCTACAACGACTTATCTGGAGCTGGTAAACTGGCATGAAACTCCTTCCCTATTCTATCTGTATACTGATCTAACAATTCTAATACACGTTCACTAGAATCTGAAACTACAATGAGTCCAATATGCCATTGTTTATCCATTCTCCAAGCAATTTCTTTATCTGTGAAGCTTGAAGTATCAGGATATTCAAATCGGCTTAAAGACACCACAATTCCTGCGTATTGATTATTAATCTTAGGTAATTTATACTTAGTTTTCCTTAGGTTTGCAGCTTCAATTTTTGCCCATTCAGACCATAAGTTTATTCCAGATGCGTATTGCACCATTTCGGCTAAATTTGCACCTCCTACTCTAGATGATGTTTCTAAAAAGAATAATTCTCCAGTGGCTTTAGATTGTATAAACTCAGTATGAGACGCTCCAAATTGCATCCCAAATGCTTTCATCACTTCAGCATTCATTTTTTGTAGACCTTTTTCAATTTTAGATCCAATCTTAGAGCTTGCAGATCTAAAAATTCCGCCTCCATGAGCCACTTCAAAAGGTGTATCTAAATATTTACTCACTCTAGAAAACATCACTTTTCCGTCAACATTTAATCCGTCAACATGAAACACATCTCCTGGTGCAAATTTTTCGACTAAATAATTATCGCGTTCATCACCTAAATCATTGATGACTTGCCACAATTCATCTTTACTATGTATTTTTTTAATTCCTGTTGCTGAGGCTTCCATTCTTGGTTTAATTAACCAAGGTGCAGGCACACGATCTGCATATTCATTGATAGTATCATTATTAAATAAATCTGTAAACTCAGGCACATTAACACCTTCTTCTTTTGCTTTTACTCGCATTGCGAGTTTATCTCTAAAATAATGTGCTGTAGTTCTTCCCATTCCTGGCATTCTAAAATGCTCACGAAGTAATGCTACTTTTTCAACATCAAAATCATCAAGTGCTACAAAACGATCAAACTTAATCTCTCTAAATTTATAAGCAATGCCTTTACTTACATCATGTTGATTCCAATCTTCAATATAAAACGTATCGTCAATAGATTCCCAAGGCCAAGGTTCTTGATCTAGCTTTTTCTTAGTTAATAAAAAGACATTATTTCCATCTGCTTTACAGCTTTTCAGGAAATCTTCGCCTTTAAAATACGTTGAAATGCAAAGGAAGTTTAGTGGTTTTTTAGACATGATGTTATTTTAGAATCAAGACTTGATTGATTAGTACTTTCAATTTACAAAACTTAATATGATTAAGATACTTTCGATTTAATAAATTCTGTAATTAACTGAATCCCATAGCCTGAAGCACTTTTCATTTTTGCGTAAGGAGAGCTTCCGAAGGAAACACCTGCAATATCTAAATGCATCCATTTTTCATGATCTTCTGTAAATGCTTCTAAAAACTTGGCTGCATTTGTTGCTCCAGCTAGCGGATTTCCACTAAAGTTTCTAATATCTGCGATATCGCTGTGCAAGTCACTTTCATAATCTTCAAACATTGGTAATTGCCACACGCGTTCGTGAACTTTGTATCCAATATCTGATGTTGTTTTAGCCATCTCTTCGTTATTCGTAAACATTCCAGCAGCATGATACCCTAAAGTTCTCACGACACTTCCTGTTAATGTTGCCAAATCAATCAAATATTCAGGCTTAATTTTTTTAACAGCATAGCTTAATCCATCTGCTAAAACCAAACGACCTTCTGCATCTGTATCAATAATCTCAATTGTTTTACCAGAGTACGAATTTATCACATCTCCTGGTCTGTAACTTTCAGCATCTACAGCATTTTCTGCAGAGCAAACAACACCTACAATATTGATATTTAGTTTTAATTTAGCTACCAATTCTACAACTCCTAACACAACAGCTGCTCCACCCATATCACTTTTCATGTAGTGCAAATTTGTAGATGGTTTAATGGATAGTCCACCAGAATCAAAAGTAATCCCTTTACCAACGAGTGTGATATCTACTTTTTTAGTCTTTTTTGGTGTGTATTCTGTAATAATTACTACAGGTTTATTCACACTTCCTTTACCAACAGATAATACAGCGTCGAAGCCTTTTTTCTCCAGCTCTTTTTCTTTTAAAACGGTACATTTATAGTCAGCTTCTTTCGCTGATTTTTTTGCCCATTTCCCTAAAAATTCTGGTGTTTTAATATTTGGTGGTGCATCAACTAAAGCTTTAATTTTATTGATGGTCTCACCTGTAAATTTCCCTTCGTCTAAACTCTTTTTAATGGTTTTAGATGATGAAAATGAGACAACCGTTTTTTGATCTTTTTTGATTTCAGATTTATACTCACCAATCTGATATTGAGCCATTTCAAAACCAATAACTGCTTTTTTTATCTGGTCTTCGGAAAGATCTTCAGCGTAAACCTGAATCGTTTTATCCCAATGTTTCTGGGTTTCAAAAGCTAATTTCCTGAAGGTCTCTTCTAATTTTACCAACTCCTTTTCTTCTCCTAAACCAATGAGATAAATACGGTTACCCTCTTTTCCGTAGAGTAATTGATAGGTAGAAAAACTACCATCAAAATCTGGTTTATCAATTGGTAAAAATTCTTTTATAGCATCAAGATTATCTTTTCTACATGGTAAAATAAAATCTTGTAATACATCAAGAGATTTAGTGTGTTTATACGTCATAATTTAAGATTTAAAAAAAAGCCATTTTACAGCTTTAGGGAATTCTTCTCGCCAATGCATTTCGGCATGATTACCATGTTCATTGATAGAAAAATGAAAATCGATATGATAACCTTTAGTCATTTTTTCTTTAATAATGTCTCCTAATCTGTGTGCATTAGGCAAATGTTGCTCGCTTTCTTTTCCTCCAGAATACAAGTAAATTTTTGATTCCTCTAAAGGTTTAAAGGTTTTTGTGTACTTAAATATGCGGTTAGAAATCCATAGACTAGGTGAGAAAATCATTAGTTTTCCAAAAACACCAGGATTAGACAAACCTGCATGAAGACTAATTAATGCTCCCATTGAACTACCACCAATTCCTGTATTTTCGAAATCTGTGAGTGTTCTAAATTTTTCATTGATATAAGGCATTAGTTTTTCAATCATAAACTGAATGTAAAAATCACCTTTTCCTTCACCAAAACGCGGATGATAATACGGCAAATATTCACTGATACGTTCTTGTTCGCCATGATCTACAGCAATGATAATTAAATCACCAAAACCTTCTTCTGCTAATTTTGCCATCGACTTATCAATAGCCCAATCACCATAAGGTGCAGATGGATTGAATAAATTTTGTCCATCTTGTAAATAAAGCACTGGATAATGCTTATCTGTTTCGTAATAATCGTGTGGTAATAAAGCCGAGATTTTACGAGTCGCACCTAAATGCGGAATTTCGTAGGCTTCTTCAATAACTTCTATAATAGGTTCAAACTCCGTCACTGTCATTTATAATTAATTTTTAAAAATAGGGAAAACGAATGTACAGAATTAAGTCAATAAATGCTATCCTTTAGAATATATTAATTAAAAAAAATACAAACGATTTATTACCAAAAACCTATTGATAAATGTTCGAGTAATTTAACGATCAAATGTGTTCAAAATAAACAAACCAAGTCGCTTTTCAATAATTATAAAGCAAACTATCTAGAATAATTTGGAGATTCATTTGTAATCGTTACATCATGAGGATGACTTTCATTGATACCAGATGCTGTAATTTTCACAAATTGTCCTTTATCTTGAAGCGTAGCGATATCTTTTGAACCACAGTAACCCATTCCTGCTCTTAATCCGCCAATAAATTGATGAATACTTTCAACCAATTCACCTTTGTATGGCACACGACCAACTATACCTTCTGGTACTAGTTTTTTGATATCATCTTCTACATCTTGGAAATAACGATCCTTACTACCTTGTTTCATGGCTTCAACAGATCCCATGCCTCGATACGATTTAAATTTTCGACCTTCGTAAATAATGGTTTGTCCAGGACTTTCTTTTGTTCCTGCCAATAACGATCCTAACATCACAGAATCTGCTCCTGCAGCAATAGCTTTAGGGATATCACCTGTATAACGAATTCCTCCATCTGCAATAACTGGCACACCAGAACCTTTTATGGCTGCTGCAACTTCTAATACTGCCGAAAACTGCGGAAATCCAACTCCTGCAACAACTCTCGTCGTACAAATAGAACCTGGTCCAATCCCAACTTTAACAGCATCTGCTCCTGCTTCTACTAAATATTTTGCGGCTTCTCCTGTTGCAATGTTTCCTACGATAACTTCTAACTTCGGAAATTTCTGTTTAATATCTTTTAGTACCATCACCACACCTTTGGTATGACCATGAGCTGTATCTATTATCACTGCATCTACTCCTGCTTTCACTAATGCTGTTGCACGTTCTACAGCATCTGCTGTAACACCAATTGCTGCTGCAACACGAAGTCTTCCGTAAGAATCTTTATTTGCATTTGGTTTTTGAGTAACCTTTGTGATATCTCTAAATGTGATGAGTCCAACTAGTTTATAGTTATCATCAACAATCAATAATTTTTCGATTTTATTCTTTTGTAGAATCTTCTCAGCATCTTTCAACGAAGTGCCTTCTCTTGAAGTTACTAAATTTTCCGAAGTCATTACTTCAACAATCGGTCTATTATTTTCGTGTTCAAAACGTAAATCACGATTAGTAACAATTCCTTTCAGTAAACCATTGTCGTCTACAATAGGAATTCCTCCAATACTATGCTCTGCCATGTTTTGCTTTGCATCACTCACTTTTGCTGTCAATGGCAAGGTCACAGGATCGATAATCATACCGCTTTCTGCACGTTTTACTCTACGTACTTTTTCGGCTTGTTGCTCTATAGTCATGTTTTTATGAAGTACACCAATACCACCTTCTTGAGCCATAGCTATTGCCATTTTGCTCTCTGTAACCGTATCCATAGCTGCTGAAACTATAGGAATATTTATCGTAATGTTACGCGTTAATTTGGTTTGGATATTAACTTCTCTAGGTAAGACTTCAGAAAATGCTGGAACTAAAAGTACGTCGTCATAAGTAAGACCTTCTCCAACAATTTTATTTTCGTGTGCTGTCATGATGCAATTAGAATTAATTGCGAGCAAAGATACTTATTTTAAATGAGAAGACATTTTTTTAGAGATAAATAATTGGTATAGAATTATTAGTACAGATAGTGTGTAAGTGATGGTCATCAAGGTTCCTGATATCATGACCACATATTTCATCCAGAGAATTCCATCCCATAAAAAGTAAAGACCTCCAAATGTTAAAACTACAGAGATAAATGGCTCTACAGCTAAAACAACTTTAAGTTTTTTTGAAAGTTTTGTAGTACTTAAAATTAAACCGACTAAAAAGAAGATTATAGACATGGATAAAATATGACCATGAACTAAAGTGAGCATCTGTTGTTCATTCTTTTTGAATTTCATTACAGTTGCATCCTCAACATCTTCATTACCTAAATAATGTTCTTCAATACCGTTTGGATTTGCTGAAGAGGTTTCGCTAACAAATAATAAACCCGTGTAAAACCCAATGCTCAAAACAATAATAAATGTACCAATTAGCATTTTTATTTCCTTCGGAAATGTAAAAATTAAACCATTGACTTCCATTTATAAAGCTTTTTTAGTTTTAAGAATTTCTAGTGATCTCAACATGTCATTTACTGCTGTTGTCATAGAACGTACTGAAATGGTTGCTCCAGCAATAGCGACAATATTATCTTGATATTTCAGTCTATCTTTAGGCGTTTTATCTACAAATTGTTTTAACCAACGTTTGCTACCTATCTCACCACCATAATCTTCTCTGTACACCAATACTTTAGCTTGTTTTACAACTAAATCTGTACTTAGTAGTATCAAATAATCAAACTCATCTGTTTTACTAGGTGCTTTTGAAACATAAGCATATCCTAATAATATGTTATCCTTTTTGATTTCAAAAAAATGATTTGGGCTAAATTCTGAAGGAAGTGTTTTTAAAATTTCGACATCAAAAGTTTTAGATTCGAAAACGAATTCTTCAACATCATAAGTGTTTTTTATTTCCTTATCAACCTTCTTCTGGATATTTTTAGGTAGCTGAGATCCTATAAATAAAAACGCTAAACATGTGAATAAAATAGACGTAAATTTCATATTTCAAAAGTAAACTTTTAAAAGTCTATTAGCCAAAAAAGACATAAAATCTTAATTGGCTAATACACTTGATAATATTTAAAACAACTTAGAACCAAACACCTAAACCAACATTTAATTGATTAGGAATATCTGTATCTGTTGCATTATCTTTTATTTGATAATCTGCTTTAACAACTGCACCAGGCGCAATTTTATAACTTAAACCAACTGTCCATTCATTACGATCATAACTATCATTTTTCATCAATCCTCCATCTACAGAAGCATGAGTATCATAATCTTCATATCTAGCAAAGGCAAATAATTGTTGTTGTTTTTTTAATGGTAGTAAGTTGTAAGCTGCTTCTACATAATAACCTTGTAAAGCGCTTCCTAAATCTGCTGCATTTAAAGTATTATAATCTTCACTATCGCTAATACTAGCGTGAATAAATTGACCACGAGCAGTAAAACGTTTATAAGCATATCTCGCATCAAAACCTACCATGGAAATCCCAACTGAAGTTCCATCAATATCTTCAATGTCATCTTCTGCTTGAGTACGACCAAAATATCCAGATAAACCTAAACGTAATCCTGGAAGTCCGTAGTAATCTAATTTAGCAGAAAACGTTGGAGAATCAACTGTAGATTTAATTCCTTTTTGTCTTCCGTTTCTTAATCCATTACTTCCTCCTAAAACTTTTGTGCCATTCACTGAAGAAAATCCGTTAAAAATATAAGCTTGGTAACGTAATGACGCTTCATTGAAACGACCCGAAACTCCAAAACCAATTTCTCTCCAAGTTGTTGGCACGATACTACCATCAACACTAGGTCTTTCAACACCATTAAATGTTGTAGGTTCGTGATATTCATTTACAATTCCCATTGGCACCAACATTAATCCACCACGCAGATTAACATTATCATTTAAACTATATTGTAAAAACGCTTGCTCTACAAATACTTCTTCTACATGTTCTAATTCAACTTCTGTAACAAACTGTACTTTATCATTAAACTTATATCCAAAAAGTAATACCAAACGTTGTACATCTAATTCTCCATTATCACCTTCTGGCTGGTTATATGTGATTTCTCCATAACCTCCTACTGTAACTCCAGTATTGATGTTTCCTGATAAAATACGCTGAGCTGCATTTTGTTGATTTTGAGGATTAGTGTTTAAAGAATCTGGAACTGTTTGAGCATACGTCAATGATGCAGATAATGTAATAATAAGGGCAAATACTTTTTTCATTTTGATTGTTTTGTTATTCTTATTTAGACTTGATACAGATAGTTTGGTCTAATTCGGGTGCAAATTTAAAACAGATATTTAGTTGAACCAAAGTTTATTTAGATTAATTTTAAATAAAATATTTGATTTAGTAACAATCGGTTTTAATCTGTTCATTAGATTCAAAATGACTCAATGGCAAATGAAGTATATTATTAGAGATATCATGTAGTTTTATTAAGACTTGATTTTGCATCACTATAGAACCGCAAATCATAATTACACCTCCATTTTTAAGATGTTTTCCTATAAATTTGGCTTGATTTAACAACAGATCTTGAACGTAAACTTTATCAATACCCTCTTGAGAATAAGCAATTTGACATGTTTTTAATTTATTGTCATGTAATGCCTCATCAAGTAAGCCTGAATAAAGTTTTAACGATGTTTTTTTACGTAAGCCTAGAAATAAATGAATATCGCTTTTTGCCTCATTTTGGTGAATCATCCCTAAAAAAGGTGCGATTCCTGTTCCGTTGGCTATCATGATAACTGGTTTTGATGGCTTCGGAAAATGGAAATCTTTATTTTGCTCAACTGTTGCAGATATTGTATCACTAGTATTAAGAGTACTTAAATATGACGAACATAAACCTTTATTATGTCTTTTAATGCTCAATAATATATCATCTCCAAATTTTGCTACTGAATATTGTCGCGCTGCCTCGTTAACATTAGGTTTAAAAGCTAACAAATCTCCCGATTGAAATTTCACTTTTTTTGTTGGCTTTAATTGTAACATAAAAGTGTCATCACAATTTAAATCGGTGCGTTTTACAACTTTAAATTGTCTCGTGTTTTTTGAATTAAGCTTTACTACAGGTTGTTTGATTTTAAGTTCTAAACCATTAGTAATATTCCATTGTTTTATCCACGTTTGAAAAGCTTCAAACGACTGATTATTAATTTTAAATAGTTTTAATTGTTGTTTAAAACCTTGATGTGAATTTAGAAGCGTATCAACATCTTCAGCATATTTACAATAGTCTAGATAAAGTAAAGACCCAAAACCTAAAACATTAAAATCTATTGTTTGATTTTGATGTGTATTTACGACTAAACTTTCAAATTTTGTAGCATTAATTGGTGCATCACCTTCACCATAAGTAGATGTGAAGATGACAATTTGTTTAGCTTGCTTATAGTTGGTATATGTATTCATTTCAGAAATAAAAACCGTTTTACCTTGTGAGAGTAAAGCTTTATAAAATAGGTTAGCAAAACCGATTGTACTTCCAGTTTCTGAACCTACAAGAATAATGATTTCCGAAGTATCTTTTGAAAATTTATTTTTGGAGATTCCTGGTTTCTTCCTTCGTTTTAAGGTCATTGCAAAGCCAGAATAGATAAAAAACAATAGTGCTACACAAACCACAAACAATACAATTGACCATAAAACAGTGCCTTGACCTGTATGCAAAAACAAACTCCATTGCGACAATAATTGTGTCAATGGATACTTTTGTTCACTAACAATTACTCCAGTATATTGATTGACGAGCAGCTCTTTATCTTTCAGTTTGATAAAAAAATAATCTTCTATATCTTCGGAAAATGGAAATTCTAAGCTTTTTACGTCTGTGATTTTTAACGATTTAAATAGTTCAAAGTCTGAGATTGAAGGTGTATCAATTTCCGTAGTTACAACCTCAGGATACTCATGAGATATGTTTGTTTCTGGAAGTAATGAAAACTTTTCTAGCGACAAATACACACCTGTTAGCGCGACAATCACAATAGGAATTAAAAGCCACCTACCAAAAACGACATGATAATATTGCTCGAAATTTTCGTTAACAATTTTAGAGAAGTAGCGACGAATTCCACCTTGTCTTTTGGCAATTAAAATCATTCCTGAAAGTGACATCAGTATTAAAAAGAAAGATACTAAACCAACAATAAGTCGTCCTGTTGATTTTAAAAAGAGAGAGCGATGTAAATTGGTAGCAAAACTAAAAATAGGTGCTTTTTCTATAAGATTACCTAATTTTTCGCCTGTTTCTGGATTAACGTAAAAGGTATTGTTTTCTCCCTCATTTGTAATAACAGACGCTATAACAAAATCATTCTCATCGGTTTCGATAGTCAGGATTTCATCATAACGTTCTGCTAAATGTTTTATAGTTGTCGCTACTGGTGTTTTGCTATTAATTCCATATGGTTGTAACTGATTTGAAATTGGCTCGAAAGCCAAAATCATACCAGTGACCGAAGCTAAAACTATAAAAACAGAGGAAATTAAAGCCAAAATAAGATGGCTAAATCTCCATATAGAAATGGTCATTCTTAATCGTTTTATTGAGGCATCATACGTATATATCTAATAAAACCTGTGCCTTCAATTTTACTTTTTACGTTTTGTGATGTAAGTTCAAACTCAACATCGCTTGTAAAATAATCTTGATCTTCTACAGCAGATTCAAACCTAAGTTTGTAACCTTTATCTAATTTATCATTATCAATTTCAATGACATTAATTGCACGTTCGCCTCCACTGATTGTTGCTCCAGTAATAGCATCTAGATCTGATCGCCTTTTTCCGTAGAAATCCCACCATGATTCTACAGTATTATACCACTCATCATCATCACCTTTTACATACAATGTTTTTTCATAATCGCCTTCAGGATTAAGTAATGAAATGACGATGTATGCACCTTCTCCAGTGTAATTAGTCATTTGAATCATGCATTTGTATTTTGATGATTCTTTTAAATTTTTAAAAGACATGAAGCCCAAAACCAAAACTAATAATGGTAGTATTATGCGTATTTTTTTCATAGGAAATTGATCTTATTTTAAAAATTCTATTGAGCTATTATTCTTCTTAAGTAGCTCATTTTCATTTGCTAAATCGTATGCAGTTTCTTCAAAATCAGTAACTAATGTTTTATCTGCTCCTTGATCTATAAGAAATTTTAAGACATCAGTGTTTTCAGCTTTCATAGCTGCCAAAAGTAAAGCTGTATTACCTTGGCTATTTTTAGCATTTATATCTTGTTTCATATCTAATGCAAGCTTAATTAAGTCTGTACTATTTTTATCAACAGCGAAATGAAACCATGTATTTCCGTTTTTTTGAACCCTTGTTAGATCAATATTATAATGTTTAAAGAGTTCCATTTTTTCAAAAAATTGCGCATCATTTCTTTTAGAAAAAGCATTTGCTAAATAATATGCTAAATTATTTCCCTCAGCATCTACAATAGTTGTATCGTAACCTTTTCTAATTAAAAACTCAACAACAGCTGGTGTGTTTCCTTGTATTGCAAGTGATAAAGCAGATTGTCCTTTTTTGTTAGTATCATTAATAGTTTTTAGGTTTGAAACTAATATTTTAACCACCTCTAGGTTGTTTCTTGAAGCTGCATTCATTACTGCACTATTGCCTTTAAAATCTTTTGTTGCTGCGTCTAAACCTTTTTCTAGCAAATAATAAATAAGCTCAGTATCTTCACTTCTAGATGCTACAATATGTAATGGAGAAACACCTTCTTCATTAGAAATATTTGGATCTAAATCTAGACTCTCTAAAAACTTATAAACCTCTACTCCATTTGTTTTACCTCGTGTACCATTAGCTGCAAACAAAAAAGCTTGATTTGTTCCTGTAATCCCTTTTTTTATTAAGGCACTCATTAACTCTATATTTCCTGTTTTTGCGACATAATTGAAAACGCCATTTCCATTGTTATCAACACTATTAATATCTAAACCTTTAGATTGAAAATAATTAATAAGCATTAACTCATTATCACTTGGCGCTACTAATAATAATGCATTTGCACCATTTGGAGTAAGGTCTGTTTTTAGATTAGCTCCATTTGCCAAGCACAAATCATATACCTCAGTATTTTGTTGACCTGATGATGCTGCGAAATTTAGAATTGTATTTCCTTTATCATCTGTAAGATCGGTTTTTGCACCTTTTTTCAGTAAATAATTCATGATTTCAACATTACCTTTATAGGCTGCCCAAAAGATATATGTTCTACCATCATGAGTTAGTTTATTGACATCATTACCTTTTTTTGATTGTATGTACTCAATAGTTTTAGTTGGCGCATTTTGAAGAATCGCATAAACCACTGCATCAAAATTATTAGCATTAGCTTGAGCAATATTGTTTCCTTCTTTAATTTTCAAATCTATATTTTCTATTGAAGGATTTGAACTCCAATAATCACGATTTAAAAACACATTGTCTTGAGAATAGCCAAAAACACTTATTAGAAGTGTCACGATAGCTATCAATGATTTCATCTGTTTCATATTATTTTTTCACGAAAGATTCTATTACAGTCTCAATTTGCTTTTCATCGTTTATATCTTCTGCAAATAAGTATTTGTAAAGTAATTTATTGTCTACTTTAGATTCTAATGATAGATTTTGGTGTCTTCCATAAACGTCATCCCACTTACGTCTTACAATTACCCATTTATCTTGGTTTTCTTTCCACCAATTTGCTGCTGCTTGACATCTACTATCATCAACCTTAACATACGTATTATACCCTTTTTCTTTAGCTAATATGACATCGTCTTTTCCTTCTTCACGAATCACTTTATCATTATCTTGATCATGTACCCAACCATAATTAGTAATTTCATGTCTATTACCTCTATTGGTTATGTTGTAATCACTACGCTTCGTATATTCTCTTCTTGGTAAAGGTGCAGTGGTTGTGTTTTCCCAGTAACTTTTCCCATCAACATGAACCCAAGTTGAAGAACCTTCATAACGCGGACTATCATCTACTTGATACACCTTTTGTGTCCATTGACCTTTAACAGCTTGCTTATCTTTTTCTTCGGAAAGCCATTCATTATCACCATTAAACATATAGAAATTTGTGTTTTCAAATAACCAATCTTGTCTCCAATGCTTTACGATATGAGGTTGCGCTGGATTTCCTACTTGTAATAAATGCTGAATTGAGATTTTATCATCACCATCTTCAATTAATTCTGCCCATTCTAATCCTTTATCAACCTTAGTTTTAGAAGGTCTGTACAATGAGTCTTCACTATAAGAAAACGTTTCAGCAAAGTTGAATGTTACTTCAAAGCAACCACACATTTTTTTAATAGCTTCTTGATCTAGTTCTTTCTTGTTTTGAGCATTTCCAATTGATGAAAATGTTAAAATTACGATTAGCAAACTTACTATTTGTTTCATTTTTAAGCGTTTATTATTTGAGATTAAAAAAAGTTTAAATTTATCTATTCTTATTTAGATTGAATTAAAATAAGTATATATATTTGCAGCAAAACTAATCAAGAATGAGTCTAAATAAAAATAATTTTAGCATTTATTTTTCACTTTTTTTTATAAGCTTGTCTTTTTCACAGACAACCAGAGAGATAGAGAAAGATTCTACTAAAATTGAAACATTAGAGGAAATTGTAATCACAGGACAATATAATCCGCAGTCTATAAAGAAGTCTGTTCACAATGTAATTGTTATTAATAGAAAACAGATTGAACAACAAGCTGCAAGTAACTTAGCCGATTTATTAAACTTCAATCTCAACCTTAATATCATACCTAATTCTCAATCAGGAAAATCAACAATTTCATTTTTCGGACTAGATGCACAATACTTTAATATACTCATAGATAATGTGCCAATGGTTAGTGATAATGGCTTAGGAAACAATATAGACTTAACACAAATAAATCTTGACGATGTTGAACGAATTGAAATTGTAGAAGGCTCAATGGGAGTTGAATATGGAGCTAATGCAGTCTCAGGTGTGATTAATATAATTACTAAAAAGTCTATTGATAATGATTGGAAAATTCAAACCTATATACAAGAAGAAACGATTAGTGATGAATATGCTTGGTTTGACGAAGGTCGTCACATACAATCTATAAACATTGCACATAATATCAATGATAAATGGTTTGCTAAACTAGGTTTTAACAGAAATGACTTTACAGGATTTCTTAATAACAGACAAGGTAAAAGCTATTATCAAAACGATGGATTACGAGGTTATGAGTGGTTACCAAAACATCAAATAACCAGCAATGCGATAGTAAATTACAAAGCGAAAAATTTTAGAGTATTTTACAAGTTTGAATATTTTAACGAACGTATCAATTTTTATGATGCTACCGTAAGAGCAAATATTGATACCCAATCTCAAACAAGTAATCCATCTGCTACAGACAGAATTTTCACCACCAATCGTTTTCTAAATAATCTCAATATAGATGGAAAACTAAATTCTGGAGCTAACTACACATTCGCGTTATCATACCAACAACAAAAACGTGATATTAACGAGTTTAACTATTATATTCTGAGCCATGAACGAAGCAATGAAATAGATGAAACATATCAATCTAGTCAAGTTGTGTTTTCAAAAGGAACCATTAATAATCTTGTAAAAAATGATACTTATAATTTTCAATTAGGTTATGAAGGTCGCTACATAGAAGGATTTGACACACAAGCCTCTGGAGAAATCACACAGCAAAACAAAACAAATAAACAAAATAATATTGCGATTTTTGGTTCTTCGGAAATTGAACTATCCAATACATTCTCGCTAAGACCAGGAGCACGTTTTGAGTATAATTCTTTATTTAATTCAAAATTTTTAGGATCACTTAGTGCTCGCTATTTATTAAAAAACGGATTTGAACTTCGAGGAAATATAGGTACATCCTACAGAGTACCAAATTTTGAAGAACTCTATTACTATTTTGTGGATTCTAATCATGATGTTCAAGGTAATGAGAATTTAGACCCAGAAAGTGGCTATTCTGCATTCCTAAACTTAAAAAAACGCAGTTGGTTTAATGATATTTCAATGATTTCAAATTTTAAAATGAGCTACATTGATGTGTCAGATAAAATTGATTTAGCAGTTGTAAATACAACACCTTTACAATTTCAGTATATAAACATCGACAAATTTAAACTTTGGGGATTAACTCTAGATAACACTATTAAAACACAAGGACTCTCATTTAACTTAGGTGTCACTTTTCAAGGAATTTCTCGTATTAACTCAAATGAAGTTAATGGTCAGGACGATTTTTTATACAATTTTCAAGTGAATACAAGTGCATCTTATGTTCATAAAAAATGGGATACTGTATTCTCTTTATATCTCAAATATAATGGAGAGCAACAAAATTATGTGGCTACAGATACAGATGAAAATGGTAACTCTCTATATTCAAAATCAACAACAGAAGGCTATAGTTGGTTAGACGCCTCAATAAAAAAATCATTTTTTGACAATACAATAGATCTCACTTTAGGAAGTAGAAATCTATTAGATATCACTAACGTCAACATTAATAATGCTACAGTTGGAGGTACGCACTCATCAAACAACAATGCTCTTTTATTGGGCTACGGAAGATCTTATTACTTAAAACTATTATATAACTTAAATTTTTAAAAAGAATACCATGACAAACAAATTATTAAAACTCACAATATGCTTAAGCATTATATTATTTACTAGCTGTAGTGATAATGATGATGGACCACAAGCGCCTCTAGAAATTACTATTGAAGGTGCAGCAATATCACCTGAAATTGGTGGATCAAACCAACCTAATCAAGTCTATATAGATTTGAGTACAACTACAACAACTGCTGTACAACGTGATAGTTGGGATTTAGGATTTTACTCTGGAAACGATTTTAGAGTTGTAATCAATGGATCTATTGCTATGGCAGTTGCAGAGCTTTCTGTAACTGATATTGATGCAATTTCATCTTCTACTCAAGAGGTTGTGGATGTACAACCTCAAGTGGCTGTTGGAACGTTTGATAGTAGTAATGTAGCTTATGTAGATGCTTTTGACGGAAACATTAATGGCACTGCAATAGAACAAATATCTGATATCGATTCTGAAAACAATGTCTACTTAGTAAATCTTGGAAATGAAGTAGGTACTGATACACCTACAACTGGAAGTGTTTCCTTAGATGGAGAAGACAGAGGTTGGATTAAAATAAGAGTGTTAAAAGATGGCAACAACTATCTTCTACAATATGCAGATTTGGATGCGACAACTCATAACGAAATCACAATTTCAAAAAGTACAAACTATAATTTCACGTTCTTCAGTTTCAATACTGAAACTATAGTAAACGTTGAACCAATTGCTACAATGTGGGATTTAAACTTTACTGTTTTTACTGATGAAGTTTTTGCTGGACCTGACAGTTATGGTGCTTACATTTATGCCGATTTTGTAACGAGTAACAACCTTCAAAATGTAGGTATTTATATGATAGATACTGAAGTAGATACTCAATTTTCTTATGACAATTTTACGTTTTTAGATGTAGACGATTTTAACTTCTCAACTGATCAACGTACTATTGGCAGCACATGGAGAAATGGTGGTGGACCAGGTGCTTTACCTTCACTAAAAGAAAATGTATTTTACATCGTAAATGATGCTAATGGTAATTATTATAAATTAAAATTTTTGGCACTCACTAATCCAGATGGAGAACGTGGATATCCTGAATTCGTGTACAGTTTATTAGAAGAATAAGTCTTAGTGACTGTCTAAAACATAAAAGTCCTTATCGAAAGATAAGGGCTTTTTTTAATGGTATTTAGTAAAAATCTTTGTTGCTTCGTTATAAGAACTCTCAAAACTCATCGCATTAAGATTATTATGTTTAGTGGATGTAAAATAGGATAGTAATTTTTCGGTAGGCATATTACCTGTAAGTTCATCTTTTGCCATTGGGCAACCACCAAATCCTTGAATAGCACCATCAAAACGCATACAACCTGCTTTAAATGCTGCATCTACTTTTTCATGCCAAGTTGTTGGTGTCGTATGTAAATGTGCACCAAACTCAATCTCAGAATATTGCGGAATTAAATTAGAAAACAAATAGTCAATATTTTCAGGATCAGAACTTCCAATAGTATCACTGAGTGAAAGAATCTTCACTCCCATTTTGCTTAATCGTTCTGTCCATTCTCCTACGATATCTACATTCCAAGGATCACCATAAGGGTTTCCAAATCCCATTGAAATATAGACAACAACTTCTTTATTGTGAGTATTAGCGAGTTCTAAAATTTCAGAAAGCGTTACAACAGATTGCGCAATGGTTTTATGAGTATTACGCATTTGAAAATTCTCTGAAATTGAAAATGGATAACCTAAATAATCAATCTCAGGATGTTTACAAGCATCACTAGCACCTCTTGTATTTGCTATAATGGCTAGCAATTTACTTTTAGTTGTACTCAAATCAAGCTGCGCTAAAACTTCGGCAGTATCTACCAATTGTGGAATCGCTTTAGGTGATACAAAACTCCCAAAATCTATGGTATCAAAACCTACACGTAACAAAGATTGGATGTATTGTACTTTCGTTTCCGTAGGAATAAAAGTTTTAATCCCTTGCATCGCGTCACGAGGACATTCAATTATTTTTATAGGTGTAGTCATCTTGTTCAAAGATAGTAATAATGACGAAATGTTGGTTTTATTTTTCCGAAGTAAAAATTAAAATTGCAATCGCAACAAAGACAATAATTTGAAGCCATTTTAAGTATAACCCAATTTTTTTATTCTGTTTAATATATTCGGAAATGGAACCAGCTAAAACAGCTAGTAATGAAAAAATGATACCAGATACAAGCATAAACAATAGACCCAATGTGTAAAATTGAACAACAGAATTCAAAGTGTCACTAAACAGAAATCCTGGAAAAAATGCTAAAAAGAAAATAGACACTTTAGGGTTTAATACGTTCATTATAAACCCTTGTTTAAATAGTTGTAATATACTTTTCTTCGGAATATTGTCGCTATTTAAACTCAACTCAGAACTTGATTTATAAACTTTAAAAGCTAAAAACAATAAATAGAGTGCGCCAAGTAATTTTATAATAAAAAATAAAGTGCCACTTTCTTTAATTATTGCAGATACTCCAAAAGCTACAAGTGTAGTATGTACTAAACAACCTGTGATTAAACCTGCTACTGTAGCTAATCCATATTTTTTGCCATTTACTATACTTTGCATCAGTACATAGATGTTATCTGGTCCTGGAGATAGTGCTAAAACCGAAGTGGCAATCATAAAAGAAATAAGGAGGTCGTAATTCAAGTTGATTTTTTTTCTAAAAATAATTAAAATATTATGTAAGACTACTATTGTTTTAACGACATAAAATACTAATCATTAATTAATCCCACTATGAAAAAAATTACTTTAGCTTTAAAACCCTTAGTATCTACCACAGTGTTGCTCATTACTGCAATGACTTTCGCTCAATCCACAGCCAGTTATAATATTACATTTAATAGTACTTGGGAAAATGAAACTGTAGATCCTATAAATGGTAACAGTACTGCTACAATTCCTGGAAATGCGCATTGGTCTAATTTTGTTGGTGCGACACATAATAGTAATTATACGCTAGTAGAAATGGGTTCATTAGCATCTTTAGGTATTAAAAATGTTGCTGAAACTGGAAATAATGATGCTATCATGGCAGAAGTTATGAATGAAATTAATGTTACAGGTAATGCAGACCAATGGCTACAAGAAGGGTTTTCTCCTTTTGCTGCAATTAGCTCTGCAATGTTTACAGATGTACTTGTGAGTGAAGACTATCCATTAATAAGTTTAGTGTCTATGATAGCACCAAGTCCAGACTGGATGATTGCAGTAGATGCTATTAATTTAAGAGATGGCAATTCATGGAAAACTGAAGTTGTAATAGACTTATTCCCATATGATGCTGGTACAGATAGTGGTACGACTTATGGAGCTGCAAATCAAATTACAATGCCTTTTGAACCTGTTGATATTCTTATTAATGAAGGTCCATTTAATGCTAAGCCAATAGGTACAATTACCATAACTTTTACTGGTGAAACTCTTAGTGTTGGTTCTCAAAACATCACACAAGTGAGCTTATATCCAAACCCTTCAAATGGCTTGTTTAATGTTAAAACGTCTAATTCTAATTCGCTTAATGAAGCATTGGTTTATGATATTTTAGGAAAACAGGTTGCTACTTTCAAAAACACGAGTTCTGAAAACGACTTACAAATAGATTTAACTCACTTAAACAATGGTGTTTACTTAGTGAGATTAGTTCTAGAAGATGGTTCACAATCTACTAAAAAGGTGATTATCAACTAATACATCTGTGTATTTCATCTATAAATTAGGTATTTAATCGGATTTTCATATATTTACAACCTAAAGTTAACCTACACATATTCTTTAAGTTATGAAGAAAAGTATCCAAATCAAGGCATTGTTATGTCTTAGCATGATATTTTCATTTTCTTTTGTAGATGCACAAAATGAACCACAATGTGGTACAGTTGCTACAGCAGAATCTGAAAAATATTTTCAAAACTCACTTCCACAAATTAGACAATTTGAACAAGAGTATTACCAACTAAGTTCTCAACGGTCTTCAACAGCTGTGAGTTCTGTACCTGTGAAAGTACATATTTTAAGAACTGATGCTGGATTTGGTGGTTTATCTGAAAGTGATATTAATTCTATCATTGCTGACATGAATGTCTTTTATGCAAACGCATTTCTAGAATTCTTTATTTGTGATGCTATTAATTATATAGACAGCTCTGAATATTATGATTATTCAATTGATGAAGAAGATGCCTTAACACTAGCTAATAATACTGCTAACGTAATTAATATCTATTTTGCAAACTCTGTAAGTACTGCAGAAGGTGGTGGATTATGTGGATATGCATATTTTCCTGGTGGACCAGAAATTATCATGATGGATAATTCTTGTGCTATCAATGGTAGTACAATGTCTCATGAAATGGGACACTTCTTTGGATTATCTCATACACATGGAAACACAAATGGTACGTTAACAACAGAATTAGTTGATGGCTCTAATTGTGACACAGATGGTGATTTTATTTGTGATACTGCTGCAGATCCTCAATTAGGATATGGTAATGTAAACACATCTTGTAATTATGTTGGTACAGCAACAGATGCTAATGGTGAGGATTTTGTGCCAGACCCTCTAAATTTAATGTCCTATTCTAGAAAAGAATGTCGTACATTATTCTCTTCAGGTCAATACGCTCGAATTTATGGTGTGTACCAGGCTTCTAGATCTGTAATGGCTTGCCCAACTTTTAATGTAGATCTTACTGCAGATTTCACTCGAGATTGCGGTAATTCTATGGTCGTTGACTTTACAGATACTAGTATTGGAGCAACAGCATGGGAATGGGATGTTGATGGAGATGATATTATAGATTATACAACTCAAAATCCTTCTCATACATATTCTAGTCAAGGCGAATATGATGTTACTTTAACTATTTCAAACGGATCAGAATCTTTAACAAAAGTATACCAAGAATATATCATTGTTGGAGGAGAAACCACTAATACAACCCAAATCATATTAACCTTAACTACAGATGATTGGCCTAATGAAACCTCATGGGTTTTTAGAGATAGTGCTGGTTCTGCTTTATATACGAGTCCAACATATGTTGATGGAGATGATGATTTCACAACTTTTACAGAAACCTTTGACATTTCAACAAATGAATGTTACACATTCGAAATGATTGATAGTTATGGTGATGGTATTTGTTGTTTCTCAGGTAATGGGTCTTACACACTTGAGACTTTAGAAGGTGCTCCAGTTATTACTGGTGGAGATTATGGATTTGGCGAAATCACCTATATGGCTAACGCTGTGTTAAACGTAAACGACTATTTTTCTTCTAATGAAATCAGTGTATTTCCAAATCCAACACAAGATATTTTAAATATTAAATTAGCTAATACTAATGATTTACCAGACAGTTATACCGTTTATAATATGTTAGGTCAAATTATTACGAGCAAGAAAATTACTCAAGTAGATGATTTAAATTTACAAACCGATACATTTAGTAATGGTGTATATTATTTAGAATTGACTAAAGAAAATAACTCAAGTACAATACCGTTTATTAAGAATTAGTACTTCGGAAATATGATAACTCAAAAGCGAATTGACTTAACCGTTAGTTCGCTTTTTTTAGTAGTAACTTATTAATGCTTTTAATCAAACTTGGACCTTCATAAATAAAACCAGTATACACTTGTACTAAGCTAGCTCCAGCTTCTATTTTTTCTAGAGCATCTTCTGCAGAATGAATGCCTCCTACTCCAATTATTGGAAACGATTGATTACTTTTTTCTGAAAGATATTTGATAACTCGTGTAGATTTCTCTTTAATAGGTTGTCCACTTAGTCCACCATTTCCTATGTCTGCAAGACGCTCATCAGACGCTTTTAAACCCGTTCTATCAATTGAAGTATTGCTCGCAATTACTCCATCAAGGCTCGTTTCAGCAATAATATCAACAATTTCATCCAACTGTTGGTCATTTAAGTCTGGAGCAATTTTCAATAAGATAGGCTTTTGAGTATCAAATGTGCTATTTGCTTTTTGTACTTCATAAATAAGCTCAAGAAGATACTCTTTATCATTCAGTTTCGCATGACTGCCAACATTAGGGCAGCTTACATTGAGCACAAAATAATCAACATAAGGATGTAAGCCGTTAAAACAAGTGATGTAATCTTTAGTGTAATCTTCAGGTTTGGTATCTGTATTTTTACCAATATTTCCTCCAATGATGAGTTTACCTTTATTCATTTTTAATTGGGTAATTGCAGTTTCTAAACCTTCGTTATTAAAACCCATTCGGTTGATAATCCCTTTATCATCCTTTAATCTAAATAAACGCTTTTTAGGGTTTCCAACTTGACCTTTAGGAGTTACTGTACCAATTTCTATAAACCCAAAACCAAAATTTGCCAACTCATTATATAAGACCGCATTTTTATCAAAACCTGCAGCTAAACCTACTGGATTTTTAAATTTCAGTCCAAAAACCTCACGCTCCAAAGCTGGATTTTCTACGAGATATAAATTTCTAAATAAAGATTTAAATCCTGGTATTCTGGATACATTCCGAATTAAAGAAAAGGTAAAGTAGTGTACTTTTTCAGGATCAAAACAAAATAATAAGGGTCTTAGTAACAGCTTGTACATTGAAAATCTTTTCTAGTGCAAAAATAATATACATTTGAATATAATCCCTAACTTTAGGATTAATAATTAACCTATAGTTTTTTATCTTTCACACAAACCCTAAAAAGAAAACAATTACACGTTATGATTTCAAAAGAAGACATCACAAAACGATTTATAAGCTACGTTATAGTTGACACAGAATCAGATCCAGAAAGTGACACTACACCAAGTACAGCAAAACAATGGGACTTAGCAAATGCGCTCGTTGAAGAATTAAAGTCCATTGGCATGAGCGATGTTACCATTGATAAAAATGCGTATATCATGGCAACTTTACCAAGTAATGTGGATTATGATGTACCAACTATTGGTTTTGTATCTCATTTTGATACCACTCCAGATTTTACTGGAGCAAATGTAAAACCTCAGATTATTGAAAATTATGACGGAAAGGATATTATTTTAAATGCTTCGGAAAACATCGTGCTTTCTCCAGATTATTTTGAAGATTTATTACTCTATAAAGGTCAAACTTTAATTACAACAGATGGTACGACACTTCTTGGAGCAGATGACAAAGCTGGAATAACAGAAATTATCTCTGCCATGGAACACCTTATCAATAATCCAGAAATTAAACATGGAACGATACGAGTAGGATTTACTCCAGATGAAGAAATTGGTCGTGGTGCACACAAATTTGATGTCAAAAAATTTGGAGCAGATTGGGCTTACACTATGGATGGCAGTCAAATTGGAGAATTAGAATACGAGAATTTTAATGCTGCTGGAGTAAAAGTTAATATTAAAGGTAAAATTGTGCATCCAGGTTACGCTAAAGGAAAAATGGTTAACTCCATGTACATCGCTACAGAGTTCATAAATTCTTTACCTCGTTTGGAAACACCAGAGCACACTGAGGATTACCAAGGTTTTTTCCATCTTCACAATATAGAAGGAAGTGTTGATGAAACGATACTCCAATATATCATTAGAGATCATGATATGGATCACTTTGAAGCAAGAAAAGAAGTAATGCAAAAACTCACAGATGCCATAAACGAACAATACGAACGTGAAGTCATTACTATTGAAATCAAAGACCAATACTTCAACATGAAAGAAAAGGTCGTACCTGTAATGCACATTGTTGATATTGCCGAAGAAGCAATGAAAGCCTTAGATATTGAACCGCTTATCAAACCTATTAGAGGAGGAACCGATGGTTCTCAACTAAGTTATATGGGTTTACCTTGTCCGAATATTTTTGCTGGTGGACATAATTTCCACGGAAGATATGAATACGTACCAGTAGAAAGTATGATAAAAGCAACAGAGGTTATTTGTAAAATTGTAGAGTTAGCTGCAGAAAAGGCATTGAAATAAAGATTGAGATTAGCATGAAAAAAGTAAATTCCGTAGAAGAATACATAGAAGTAAACTCTCATTTTTCTGAAGAACTTACTATACATCGGAAAATTATAAACTCAACAGAGTTAGAAGAAACCATAAAATGGAGTATGCCAACATATTGCTTAAATGGTAAAAATATACTAGGTCTTGGAGCCTTTAAAAATCATTTCTGTATTTGGTTTCATCATGGTATCTTTTTGAAAGACGAACATGATTTACTTCATAATGCTCAAGAAAACAAAACAAAAGGCATGCGTCAAATGCGTTTTGAATCTAAAAGTGATATCATTGAGGCTGCTGTGCTAAGCTATGTAAAAGAAGCTACTGAAAATCAAAGATTAGGCAAAGAAATCAAACCTACAAGAACAACAAAAAAAGATGTAGTCATACCAGATTTGATTAGCGAAGTTATAAAATCAAATGCTGAATTCGAAACAGCATTTAAAGCGTTATCTCCTTCATGCCAAAGAGAATATTGTAATTATATTACTGAAGCTAAACGAGATACTACAAAAATTTCAAGACTGGAGAAAATCAAACCTATGATTTTAAAAGGTAGTGGCTTGCATGACAAGTACAAAAATTGTTAAGGCTGTCTAGGTGTTGAATCAATTTGAAAATTTCAAAAATGAGCTATGCCATTTTCTACAAACCATTCGAATTTTGCACTTGAAAAATCTAACTCCCTTCATCTGAATGAAGAAATCTCTATTACCCAAGTAAATTATTAGACATAAAAAAACTCCGAAAGCGAACTTTCGGAGTTTTATATATAGACTATTTAAATTCTATTTTTCTTTAACAGGAGCGTTTAATTTTCGGCTAATTTCCATAGAAATAGCAGAACGTTCAAACTTAATTTTTCCTGCAAGGGTTTCGATAACACAGCTGTTGTCTTTATCATTTAGATCAACAACTTTACCATGCATACCGCTTTTTGTAACAACTTTATCACCTCTTTTTAGCTCTGCAGCAAACGCTTTTTCTTGCTTTGCTCTTTTCATCTGTGGTGCAATCATAAAGAAGTACACTACAGCAAACATGGCTACAAAAGGTAAAATATCTCCAATTCCCATAAAATTACTTTACAGATTTAATTGCAGCTGATCCAGCTTTCTTAGCTGGTGCATTAGGATCTGGCTCAACAAAAGCTTTAATCTTAACAATTTCAGAACCTTTTTCTGTGTTAGTTGTTAAAGTAATTGACTTTTGAACTTGGTTTGAACCTTTACCATTAAATTTTACAGTAAACTCAGCAGACTCACCTGGAGCTAATGGGTTTCTGTTCCAATCTGAAGGTACAGTACATCCACAAGTACTTTTAATATTACTTACTACTAAAGGTGTCTTACCTGTATTAGTGTAGCTAAACTTTGTTTCTACTGGAGTACCATTTACGATAGTTCCGAAATCGTGTTCAGTCTCAACAAATGAAATCACTGGAAAATCTCCAGCAGTTGCATCTCTTTCTGCAGCTACTGCTACATTTTCTGATTTAATTTTGCTTGTTGCATCTTCTTTACAAGATGTGAAAGCTACTAAACATAATGCGCTTAACGCTAAAATTGTTTTTTTCATTGCTCTATTTATTTAAATAATTTTTGATTCGAGAAGTCAAATGTACTAATAATTTCATTTAATCAAAATTTTTAGGCCATTTTCAAACAAAACATTAACACTCTATATCCTATAAAATATAAGGCTTACATTAAACCTCTACCAATTTTATTAAGGTTACCATCTGCAGTATATCCTTTAACAATTTTATCTAAAATACCATTAATGAAGTTACTACTTTTTGGTGTAGAATATTCTTTAGCAATTTCTAAATATTCGTTAATGGTTACTTTTACTGGGATTGATGGGAATTTTTGAAATTCACAAATAGCCATTTGCATCAATACTGTATCTATTTGAGTGATACGTTCTGCATCCCAGTTTTTAGTTTTAGATCCTATTTCTTCACTAAATTTAGTCTGATTTAGCATTGTTTTTTTCAACAATTCAACTCCAAAATCTCTGTCTTCCAAATCTTTATATAATTTTGGCGTAAAGAACTTACCTTCAGAGGACACTTTGACTTTCTTTAAAATCTTAAGGATTGCAGTATTAACAACAGGAAGATCATCCAACCAAGTAATGCGCTTATCTTCAAAAAAGTCATATAACTTATCATTAGGAGCAACAACTTCGGTAAATAAATCAATAATAAAAGCTTTATCTTCTTTAAAGGTTGATGTTTTAGTAGACATATAGTCTTTATAAATATCACTTTTAAGTATAGATTTGAATATCACATCAACATATTCAAAATCTAAATACCAAAGATTCTCTTTCTGGTTTTCAATTAATTCTAACAATACTTCATTAGAACTTAAAAGAGTTAACACCTCATTGTTTACAAACTTAGAGTTAGGATTTTTATCCTCTTTAGATGGTAATAATTTGTTTTGAGTTTTATCTAAGATATCTTTTGATTTTTTATGCACCTCAATTAACAATGATAATTGAGCAATAAATAAATCATACATGCTATCTAGGCTTCTTAGAAGAAATTTCTCGTTAACTTTTACATTATCACTTTCACCTTCAGTTGAAGCGTAAAGTGTTTGCATTACTTTAATACGAATATGTCGTCTATTTAACATGTTTACAAAGAACTATTAATTAATAAAAGCAAATTTGAATACTGACTTGTTGAAGTGCAGTTGTCAAATTTGCTTTGCAAAAATACTATAATTTTAAAAGGTGCAAACTATTTTAGTTTGTAATATTATTATTTTTGTTGTTCTCTTTTTCTAGTGTCGATACGTTGTTTTGCAATCGTCATTGCAGCAACATTGGTTGTCTCATTATTAATCTTTGCACGATTAAATATTTCTAATGTTGTATTGTAAATATTTTCGGTTTTACGAATAATTTCTTGACGATCATAATTCTCTAATTCTGCATAAACATTAATGATTCCTCCAGCATTAATTAAAAAATCTGGAGCATACAAAATATTTTTATCCTGTAATATTTTACCATGTTTAACTTCGTCAGCTAACTGATTATTGGCTGCACCTGCTATGATATCTGCTCTTAATTTATGGATTGTATCATCGTTAATAGTTGCACCCAAAGCGCAAGGCGCATAAATATCCATTTGCTCGCTATATATATCTTGTCCGCCATAAATAGTAACATCATATTTAGAACGCACTTCTTCTAAACGTTCTTGATTGATATCTGCAATTGTAACTTTAGCTCCTTCGTTAGTTAAATGTTCAACTAAAGATTCACCAACATGTCCAATACCTTGAACAAAAACATTTTTATCTTCAAGAATATCGCTACCATATTTAAACTTAGCAGCAGCTTTCATTCCCATAAAAACACCATAAGCTGTAATTGGTGATGGGTTTCCTGCACCTCCTTTACTTTCAGAAATTCCAGTAACATATGGTGTAACTTCTCTTACAAGATCCATATCTTCAGTAGTCATTCCTACATCTTCAGCAGTAATGTATCTACCACTTAAAGAGTGAACAAACTCACCAAACTTTTTCATGAGTTCGGGTGTTTTTTGAGTTTTAGCATCTCCAATAATAACTGCTTTTCCACCACCAAGGTTTAAACCAGTAATAGCAGATTTGAATGTCATCCCTCTTGAGAGTCTTAACACATCATTAAGTGCTTCCCATTCGTTATTATAATTCCACATTCTAGTACCTCCAAGAGCAGGTCCCAAAACTGTGTTATGAATTCCAATTATTGCTTTTAAACCAGTATCTTTGTCATTGCAAAAAACGATTTGTTCGTGATTATCAAAAGATAACTGCCCGAAAACTGGGTCTATCTTTGAAAGTTCTTTAGGACTTAAAACATCTGATGTCATTATATGTAGATTAAGTGTTTATTTTAATTATGTGTAAAATAGCGAGCAAAAATAATCCAATATTAGAGTATTAGCAAAAATAAGGTCTTAAAAATATCAATTTGTTAATATTAAATTTCGATATAGTAAAGTTTTGATATAGTAAATGAAAGAACTCAGACATATAAATAAATATTTTAAAAAGTATCGCTATAGATTACTGTTAGGAATCTTAATAACTATTGGTGCCAAAATATTTGCTCTTTTTACACCAAGATATATTGGAAAAGCTATTACTACTATTTCCAAAAAATTAAATGGAGACATTACAGAAACGGTTTTTAGACAAGAACTGGCTTTAAATATTGGTTACCTCATTGGAGCTGCCGTTATTGCTGGAATATTCACATTCTTAATGCGCCAAACCATTATAAATGTATCTCGTTTTATCGAATATGATTTGAAAAACGAAATCTATCAACAATATCAAAACCTATCACTTAATTTCTATAAAGCCAACAAAACTGGTGATTTAATGAATAGAATTAGTGAAGATGTAGGAAAAGTTAGAATGTATGCTGGTCCAGCAATTATGTATACAATTAATACTGTGACTCTTTTTATTGTGGCTTTGATTTATATGATAAGCGTTGCTCCTAAATTAACACTGTATACTGTTTTACCATTACCTTTATTATCTTTTATTATTTACAAATTAAGTAAGGTCATTAATAACCGAAGTAGAGTTGTACAAGAGTATTTATCACATCTTTCTGCCTATACACAAGAGTCTTTTAGTGGAATTTCTGTTATTAAATCCTACGGAATAGAAGAAAGAAACTATGATGAATTTAATAAACTTTCCGAAGAAAGTAAACAAAAGCAGATTGATTTAACGAAAGTTCAAGCGTTGTTTTTCCCTTCTATGATTTTACTTATTGGTTTAAGTAACGTTCTTGTTGCTTACATTGGTGGTATGCAATATATTAATGGAGAAATTAAAGAAATTGGTACTATTGCCGAATTTTTAATCTACGTTAATATGTTAACGTGGCCAGTTGCTACTGTAGGTTGGGTTACAAATCTAGTACAACAAGCCGAAGCATCTCAAAAACGTATCAACCAGTTTTTACAAGAAGAACCTGAGGTTAAAAACCTAAATACAACACCAACAAATATTGATGGTAATATAGAATTTAAAAATGTCAGCTATGTCTATCCAGATACAAATATAAAAGCTTTAGACAATGTTAGTTTTTCGCTTAAAAAAGGAGAAACGCTTGCTATATTAGGAAAAACAGGCTCTGGAAAATCGACAATTCTAGATTTAATTGGACGACTTTATGATGTGCAAGACGGTGAGATTTTAATTGATGGCACAAAAATAAATCAAATAAACCTTAAAAGTTTGAGAGACCATATTGGTTATGTGCCTCAGGATGCTTTTCTGTTTTCTGATACTATTGAAAACAATATCATGTTTGGTAAAGAAGATGCTACAGAAGAAGAGGTCATCCAAGCTGCTAAAAATGCTGACGTCCATAAAAATATTAAGACTTTTACTAATGGCTATAAAACCAAATTGGGAGAACGTGGTGTGACACTTTCTGGCGGACAAAAGCAACGTATATCTATTGCGAGAGCTATAATAAAAGCTCCAGAAATCATGTTGTTTGATGATTGCTTATCTGCTGTAGATACCGAAACCGAAGAAAAAATTCTTAAAAGTTTACGGAAAATTTCCGAAGGAAAAACAACCATTATAGTGAGTCATCGTGTATCTTCTGCAAAGGATGCTGATAAAATTATTGTACTCGAAGATGGTAAAATCATTCAAAAAGGAACACATGAAACTCTTGTTAATACAGATGGTTACTATAAAGAGCTATATTTAAAACAGCTAAGCACAAAAGAATTATAGTTATTTGTTGCTTACTAATCTTTTTTTTTAGATTTTTGGTGAACAATCAATTCAAAAATTAAAAATTAGCTATGAGTGATCACGGAATGATGGAGAAAGAAGAAATTTTCTCAAAAGTCTTAAGAGCAGGGCGACGAACCTATTTTTTTGATGTTAGGGCAACTAAGGCAGAAGATTATTATCTTACCATTACTGAAAGTAAAAAATTCACCAACGACGATGGATCTTTTCATTACAAAAAACATAAAATCTATTTATACAAAGAAGATTTTACAGAGTTCAATGAGATTTTAAGAGAAATGACCGATTATATTATAACTGAAAAAGGGGATGAAGTTATAAGTGAACGTCACCAAAAAGATTTCAAAAAAGAAGATTATTCTGCTCCTAATGATGTGACAGAAGGTGGAGAATCAATTGACACTTCTGATTCTGCTGAAAAATTTACAGATATTAATTTTGAAGATATATAAATCATTCAATTGTTAAATTATACCAAACCGCTATTCATTGAGTAGCGGTTTTTCTATTTTTATACCATTACTGTTTTCAATGTACTGAAATAGTATGACTAACTAATCAACTTGCTTTATGAGACTAACTATCCTTCTACTTGTGCTTTTTATATCAAATCTTAATGCACAATCTCAACCCGATTTATCGTATTATCTTTCTCAGGATACAACGTACGACCAAACTATCCCAACGCCAGAATCTGTAATTGGTCATCAAGTTGGTGAGTGGCATATTACTCATGATAAGTTGGTGTTTTACATGCAGGCATTAGCGAAATCTTCAAACAGGATTTCCATTGAAAATCGAGGTACAACCTATGAAGGCAGACCTCTACTCCTATTAACAATTACATCTCCAAATAATCATAAAAATTTAGAATCTATAAGGCAAGCACATATTGCTTCTACCCAAAATAATACCGTCAACACCAGCAATATGCCAATTGTGGTCTATCAAGGTTTTTCCATTCATGGTAATGAACCAAGCGGATCAAACGCAGCCATGTTGGCTGCTTATTATTTGGCTGCAGCCCAAAGTGAGGATGTAAAAAACTTGCTAGAAAATACTGTTATTTTATTTGACCCTTCTCTTAATCCTGACGGTTTACAACGTTTCGCTTATTGGGCAAATACGAATAAAAGTAAAAATCTTAATCCAGATCCTAACGATAGAGAATATGACGAGATATGGCCTGGAGGACGCACAAATCACTATTGGTTTGACATGAATCGAGATTGGCTACCTGTACAATTACCTGAGTCGCAAGCTCGTATTGCGAGTTTTCACAAATGGTTGCCAAATATCCTTACAGATCATCATGAAATGGGAACCAATGCGAGTTTCTTTTTTCAGCCAGGTATTCCATCAAGAACACATCCTCTTACTCCAAAACTCAATCAAGAACTCACTAAAAATATTGGTAATTTTCATGCAAAAGCCTTTGATAAAATTGGTTCGCTGTATTATACTGAAGAAAGCTTTGATGATTTTTACTACGGAAAAGGATCAACCTTTCCAGATATTAACGGTGGGATTGGGATTTTGTTCGAGCAAGCCAGTTCTCGAGGACACATTCAAGAAAGTGATAATGGGATTTTGACGTTTCCATTCACCATAAGAAATCAACTTACGGCTGCATTGTCTACTCTAGAAGCTGCAAAAAATATGCGTGAAGAGATTCTACAATACCAACATGATTTTTATAAAAATGCAAGAGCTGAAGCGACCAGAGAAAACGGAAAAGCAATCGTCTTTGGAGATGAAAAAGATGCTGCAAAAACATTTCATTTAGCCGAAATTTTAAAACGCCAACACATAGATTTCCATGAATTAAAGGCTGACTTTACGAGTAATGGCAAACGCTTTAAAAAAGGACATGCGTTTATTATTCCGAAGAATCAGAAAAACACACGTATGATAAATGCGATGTTTGAAAAGCGTACACAGTTTCAAGACAGCTTGTTTTATGATGTGTCTGCTTGGACATTTCCGTTAGCGTTTGGGTTGGATTATGCTGAAAACATAGCTACCTTAAATGCTGGAGCGAAAGTTGAAACACTTCAAATGAAAATTGGCAACGTTTCAGAGAAAAGTAATTATGCCTATTTAATGGAATGGCATGAATATTACACACCAAAAGCTTTAAATGCTATTTTAAGTTCTGGATTACGAGCAAAAGTAGGCATGAAACAATTTAGTATGAATGGCAAAGACTACGACTACGGAACGATTTTAATTCCGGTTCAAAATCAAGATAAATCTGCAACAGAACTCTATGCCTTTTTGCAGAACATTTCCGAAGAAAGTCATGTTCAAATTGATGCTGTAGAAACTGGATTAACTCAAGGTATTGATTTAGGAAGCAATCAATTTAGAGCCTTAAAACAGCCTAAAGTTGCTATGATTGTTGGTGATGGCATCAGTCCATATGATGCTGGAGAAATCTGGCATTTATTTGATCAACGTTATGATATACGACTCACTAAATTGGATAACAACTCATTAAATAGGGCAGATTTGAATCGTTATAACACCATTATTTTACCAAGTGGTCGTGTTGATGGAGGTGCTACAAAAAAACTAAAAGAATGGGTTGAAAAAGGTGGTACTCTCATTGGTTACAGAAGTGCTTTAAACTGGTTAAAAAACAGCGAGTTTATTAAAATAGATTTCAAAAAAATGGAGCGTGAAGCTAAGAACATCACCTTTGAACAACGAAGTGATTTTAGAGGTGCTCAATATATTGGAGGTGCTATTTTTGAAGCTAATATTGACCGTTCGCATCCTATAAACTTTGGATATAAAAATGATAAAATCGCTTTATTTAGAAACAATACGTTGTTTATGAAAGCAGATAAACAAAGTTATAATAACCCAATTCAATACACAAAAAACCCATTATTGAGTGGTTATATTTCAAAACCAAATTTAGATAGTTTAGCATTAACAGTCCCTTTTAAGGTTAAAAATTTAGGACGTGGAAATGTTGTTGTATTTACTGATAACACTAACTTTAGAGCCTTTTGGTATGGTACTAACAAATTGTTGATGAATGCTATTTTCTTTAGAGAGGAGATGTAATTAGTTTACAGTTGCAGTTTTCAGTATGCTTACTCGGTTGTAAACTATTACGCAGAGATTCTTTGAAAAACACAGAGGTGTCTTTTTAGAAATTAGCACTATATGGTCTTATTGGGACAAATATTTCGAGAAAACCGAAACAACTCCACAGCAGACAACACAACAATAAACTATAATTTCACAGACAATAAAGCCAACACAATCACATTGATGAGATACATAAATGCGAATTTGATTTGAAATACAAGTCCTAAAATTAGCATCACTATCAGAATAAAAATAGGCACTAAAGAAATAACAATTGCAAATCTAAAGGTCGATGTGAATTCAATTTCTTTAATTTTTGGTTGTGCAATTTTTTTCCAAATGAAGTAAGGTATAAACAAATTGATAATTAATAAAACCTTAAATAATCGTTTTAAAGGATGGCTCTTTTTTGGTGTGCTTGTTTTGCAATCCTCAAAGTTACTAGCAATACATTGATTGACTTCTTCTGGTTTTGTAAAATCAACATTTAAATCTTCCAGTTTTTTGAGTGTTGAGTCGTATTTTTCACTTTCAATATGAATAGTAAGCTGTTGCAATTGTTGTGACACTTGCTCCTTAAGTTTTATAATACTTTTGTTTTTATCACCTAAGAGTTCTTTATCAACTTGAATTGGAGTGCCAAAATTAATCAACGCAGAATCACTAAACTTTTCAGCCTTTTTATAATTTAACCCAACAGGAATGAGTTGAATTTTAGTGTTTGGATAACGTTCTAATGTTTCAAAAATAATACGCGTAAACCCTTTGCTCAACGGTCTCACAGTTCTGTTTAAATTATGACTGCCTTCAGGAAAAATCACAATCGCATTTTGCTCACTCAATAACTTTGAACTCTTAGAAAATATGGAGTTATTTTTATTCAAATTCCCCCAACCATCTCTAATACGATATACTGGAAGCATTTGTAAACTTTTCAAAATTCTACTTACTAAAGGCTTCTCAAACACACCTGCTCGTGTTAAAAAATAAGAAAACCGTCCATTTTTAGTTGCAATTAACAACGCATCCAACAACGCATTTTGATGGTTTCCCAAAAATATTACAGCTTCATCTTTAGGAATATGATTAGCATTTCTAATGTCTATTTTTTTGAAATAAAAAAACAAACCTAAACGTATATACGCTCTTACAGTAAATAACCAAATCTGTTTCAAACTACTATTACTTTTGATGGTTTCCGACTCCAATAAAACGCTAAAATTAATCCCGAAACAATATGCCAAATTCCCCAAAAAGCAGCCATAATTGCCATACCTCCTAACCCGTTAAAAAATGTAAATATGAGTAATAACCCTAGACCAGAATTTTGGATTCCTGTTTCAATAGCTATTGTTTTTTGATCTTTAAACGATAATCTAAATGCTTTAGCAGTAAAAAACCCTAATAATAGTGCTAGTGCGTTATGACAAATTCCAATGATTAATACATAATGAATATAGTTATTAAATACTTCAATGTTTTTAGAAAATGCAATAAGTACTATAGAGACAAAAACCAATATTGAAATTGGTTTAAGCAACTTAGAAAATTTAATTGCAAGACCACTGTTTTTATGCTTAATTAACATACCTAAAAATAAGGGTATACCTAAAATTAGCACTATTAGTTTTACAATTTCATAAGGCTGTAATTGTACATCTTTTAAAATTTGAGATGTTGGTTCGTATAAACTTGCATATAAATGAAAATTTAGTGGAGTTACTATGATGGTTAAAAACGTTCCAATTGCAGTTAAACTAACAGATAAAGCTGTATTTCCATTTGCTAAATGCGTCATGAAATTTGAAATATTACCACCAGGACAAGCTGCAACCATTATCATACCTAGTGCAATACTTGGTTGTGGTCTAATTAAAATAATGATTAAAAAAGTTAATAAAGGTAATAGCACAAACTGAGCTAAAAGACCAACTAACACTAATTTTGGTTGTTTTAATAAAGACTTAAAATCATTTATAGAAATACCTAAAGCAACTCCGAACATCACAATTGCTAACGCGATATTTAGAACCCACAATCCATCACTATCAAAATTTATTTTTACGTTATCTAATTGCTCCATGTATTATGAGACAGCGAGTCCGTTTTTAACTCGATTTTCAGGGTTTAGTAGAATAACATCTTTACCATCAACGGCTCCTAATAATAGGCATTCACTCATAAATTTTGCTATTTGTTTCTTCGGAAAGTTGACTACCGCAACTATTTGCTTTTGAATTAATTGTTCTTTAGTATACAAGGTCGTAATTTGAGCTGAGGATTTTTTAATCCCTAGGTCACCAAAATCAATCGTAAGTTGATAAGCTGGGTTTCTAGCTTCAGGAAAATCATTAACCTCAATTATAGTTCCAATTCGCAAATCTATTTTTGTGAAGTCTTCGAAAGTTATTATATTATCCATAGAATTTGCTCATGAAAGTGAGTCTGTTTTTAAAAATAACTAAATTACTAAAAACTCACAGAATAATATGGCACTTACACCCTCTAATATGCTTCCACTAGGAACAAAAGCTCCCGATTTTAAATTAGTGAATACTGTTGATGACACTTTGGTATCTTTAAATGAAGCAAAAGGTATTAAAGGCACTATGGTGATGTTTATTTGTAATCACTGTCCGTTTGTAATTCATGTGAACCAGCAATTGTCGCAATTAGCAAAAGATTATGCTTCAAAAGGAATTAATTGCATTGCGATTTCAAGTAATGATGTTGAGAACTATCCACAAGATGGACCAGAAAAAATGAAGCAACATGCTATAGATAACGATTATATATTTCCTTATTTATATGACCAAACTCAAGACATAGCAAAAGCTTATGATGCAGCTTGTACTCCAGATTTTTATGTATTTGACAGTAATTTAAAATTGGTTTATAGAGGTCAACTAGATGACTCAAGACCAGGAAATGATATTAAATTAACAGGAAATGATATTCGTAAGACTTTTGATAATTTGTTGAATGGCGAGCCAATTTCCGAAGTACAAAAACCAAGCATTGGTTGTAATATTAAGTGGAAATAAAACTTTATTAAAACATTTTAAGAAATAGACAATCCTATTTTTAGATCTCGATATGCATCGGGATAATTCGAACTGCTCTTTCATTGCGCCTTTCAGCTTTTAAAAGTACGTTCTCATTAAATAATAAAATCCTGTCTGAATACACAGACAGGATTTTACCCCTAACTAAACTAAATTTTAAATCTTAATGCGTCCGCTTAACTACTGCATTAAGATCACCTACTTATGATTAAGAAACTATATTAAGTTTCTATCTGCTTTATATACGTGTCGTTTTATATGTTTGGATTACGACGATTGAAAAAAAGTTATATTTTTTTTGCTTCTTCCCAATAAACGTCCATTTCTTCTAGTGTCATCGCAGATAAATCTTTTTTTAATTCTTTAGATTTTTGTTCTAAATATTGAAAACGCTTGATGAATTTTTTATTGGTTCTCTCTAATGCACTTTCTGGATCTACATTTAAGAAACGAGCATAATTAATCATTGAGAATAATACATCGCCAAATTCACTTTCAATTCTATCTTGATTATTTTGATTGACTTCTTCTTGAAGTTCTCCTAACTCTTCTTGTACTTTTTCAAACACTTGATGTGGTTCTTCCCAATCAAATCCAACTCCTGCAACCTTATCTTGAATTCTGTTAGCTTTTACCATAGCTGGCAAACTTTTAGGAACACCTTCTAGAACGCTCGTTTTCCCTTTGCCTTCTTTTAGTTTTATTTGTTCCCAATTTCTTTTGACGTCTTCTTCGTCTTTAACCGTTACATTTCCGTAGATATGAGGATGACGATTTATGAGTTTATCACAAATACTGTTGCAAACATCTGCAATATCAAAGGCTTTTTTCTCACTTCCAATTTTAGAATAGAACACAATGTGAAGTAATACATCACCTAGTTCGTTTTTCACCTCTTCTAGATCATTATCTAAAATGGCATCACCAAGCTCGTAAACTTCTTCTATGGTAAGATGACGAAGGGTTTGAAGAGTTTGCTTTTTATCCCAAGGGCATTGCTCACGCAACTCATCCATAATGATGAGTAAGCGCTCAAATGCTTCTAATTGCTGAGTTTTATCTGACATATAAATTATTTAAAACTCAAAAATACGACGGTTTCACTCAGGTAGAAATTCTAAGCAACATTTAATATGAACAATCTATTAACGAGACTATTCTTCTTCGTCTGCAGTAACGACTTCTTTATCTTCATCTAAAGCACCAAGCATATCATGCTTTTCAAGTAAATTGTACCATTGTACAATTTTTTTGATATCACTTGCATACACTCTATCTTCATCATAATCTGGTAAGACTTCAAAGAAATACTCTTCTAACTTGTCTTTAGAATCTTTATGACTTATTGACGTTTGCTTTGAATCTTCTTTAGTTCTAATTTTTTTCAAAACCTCTCTAAGCGGCAACTCTTCTGTTAATGTATAGACAGCAATTTCGCTTAATACACTAATGTTACTGTGAATATTCACAGATACCTTTTTTTGATCAATTAGAGATTCTACAACAAAACCATTACGGGTTTGTGTAACAATTTTATATAATCCTGGTTTTCCAGAAATGGAAAGTATTTTATCTAAAGTCATAATATATGTTAAGTATTAGCGCTTTTTCTTCATTAATGGAAAACGCATTCTGTAATCTACTTGTATTTTTCCTTTGGAAATATTAGCCAATTTCCCTTTTATTAAACGTTTTTTTAGTGATGATAGTTTATCGGTAAATAAAATACCTTCAATATGATCATACTCATGCTGAACTACTCTAGCTATTATACCATCATAAACTTCAGTATGTGTTTTAAAATTCTCATCCTGATATTTGATCGTCACTTTTGGTTGTCTAAACACATCTTCTCTTACATCTGGAATACTTAAACAGCCTTCGTTAAAAGCCCATTCATCACCTTCTTCCTCTAAAATTTCAGCATTTATAAATATGCGTTGAAAATTTTTAAGTTGCTCTTGTTCTTCTTCTGTAAACACCTCATCTTCAGCAAAAGGCTCAGTATCTACAAGAAACAAACGAATTGGTAAACCTATTTGAGGTGCTGCCAATCCAACACCTAATGCACCATGCATGGTTTCTTTCATATTCTCAATAAGAGCATCGAGATTAGGATAATCTTTTGTAATAGGTTCTGCTTTTTTTCTTAAAACAGGGTCACCATATGCAACAACTGGTAATATCATTTTATTGTAATTTTCGGGTGCAAAAATACGATTCTTTAGATAATTTAAGAATTTTTAAGATGCTTTTAAGACGGATTTTGTAAATAACTCTGCAATATAATAGTTGCACTAATTTCATCTATCAATGCTTTATCTTTACGTTGCTTTTTCTTAAGTCCGCTATCAATCATCGTTTGAAATGCCATTTTAGATGTAAAACGTTCATCAACACGTTTTACTGGTATTTGTGGTATCTCTTTTTCTAACTTAACTAAAAATTTAGCAATAGACACTTCACTTTCAGAGGCTTCGTAATTCATTTGCTTAGGCTCTCCTACTACAAATAATTCTACATTTTCTTCGGAAACGTACTGCTTTAAGAATACAATCAACTCTTTAGTTGCAACCGTTGTCAAACCAGAAGCTATAATCTGCAACTCGTCTGTGACAGCTATTCCTGTTCGTTTTGTTCCGTAATCTAATGCTAAAATTCTCGCCATTTGCCAAAGTTAATTCTTATAATCTAGCTTATCAATCTTAATGCCACAAAAAAACTCTTCTTTATAGACTAAAGAAGAGTTTCAAAATAATCAACTATCAATTAAACTCATGAAATTGCTTACCCTCTACCTTAAACAATCCATGATATACTTTTAAGACACTATAGTTTCAATTAAGTCACATTTCCGAAGAAAAAATTTAAAATTTTAACATAAAAAAAGTCTTTCTTGGGGCACAGAAAGACTTTTGGGGATTTGCTATTATATTATTTAAGGCATGTAAGGCTATCGCTAACAGATTGTTAACTAATTATTTAGACACCCAATTTTTTAATAGGTCACATTTTATTTTTTAAACTTTAATTTTACAAAAAAACCCTCCTAAGGGATCAGGAGGGTTTTACAAAAATTAGCTATTAATTATTAAAGAATCCAAGTATTTGTTTAGGGAAAACACTTGGCAAATAATAATTCACAATATTAAGACACCACTTTATTTGATAGGTCACATTATTTTTAATTTTTTATTTATTCTGAATTTACTCAACAAAATTATAGGCTTATATTTGTAAAAATTGCAGATAAAAAACACAATGAAACAACTACAAAACATTATAGAAAACGCTTGGGATGATAGATCTTTATTAACAGATCAACTCACCATTGATAGTATAAGAAGCGTTATAGACTTACTAGATGAAGGCACATTAAGAGTTGCTGAACCTACAAATGACGGTTGGCAAGTCAACGAATGGGTGAAAAAAGCAGTTGTTTTATATTTCCCTATACAAAAAATGGAAACTTTAGAAGCTGGTATTTTTGAGTATCATGATAAAATTCCTTTAAAACGTGATTATAAAAAACGTGGAATTAGAGTGGTACCAAATGCTGTAGCTCGTCATGGTGCTTATATTTCTGCAGGTACTATTTTAATGCCTAGTTATGTAAATATTGGAGCTTATGTTGATGAAGGCACTATGGTAGATACTTGGGCTACAGTTGGTAGTTGTGCACAAATTGGAAAAAATGTACATCTCTCTGGAGGTGTTGGGATTGGTGGAGTTTTAGAACCTTTACAAGCCGCTCCAGTTATTATTGAAGATGGTGCATTTATTGGTTCTCGTTGTATCGTTGTTGAAGGCGTTCATATAGAAAAAGAAGCTGTTTTAGGTGCTAATGTCGTGTTGACAATGAGTACAAAAATCATAGATGTTACTGGTGATAAACCAGTAGAAATGAAAGGTAGAGTTCCTGCACGATCTGTAGTTATTCCTGGAAGTTATACTAAGACATTTGCTGCAGGTGAATATAATGTACCTTGTGCTTTGATTATTGGGAAACGTAAAGAAAGTACAAATAAAAAGACATCGCTCAATGATGCTTTGAGAGAATATGATGTTGCTGTTTAATTAGAAAAAATGGCAAACTATTATAAAAGTTTAAAACTCTTTGCAAAACGTTTTTTATTAGTTGTACTAATCTACCAACTGTGTCGGTTTTTATTTTTGATATTCAATTTTAATACGTTTAGCAAACCTTTTTTTAGTACTTTTTTTGGAGGACTGAGATTTGACGTGTCTGCAATTGCTTATATTAATTTGCTTTTTGCACTATTACATTGTATTCCTGGGACTTTTAAATACAATAGGATATACCAAAAAGTACTTAAAGTGTCATTTTATTGTGTTAACCTACTCTTTATATTTACCAATTTTGTAGATTTTGAATATTATAAGTTTACAGGTAGACGGAGCACTTTTGGTATGCTAACTGCTCAAGGCATGGAACAGGAAGTTAAAGGTTTATTAGGTACTTTCATCATAGAGTTTTGGTATTTACCACTCATTGGAATTACACTTGCCATTGCGTTTTATAAAGTAATCCCTAATTTAAAACTGCCTGTTTTAGCTTTTAATCATTCTAAAAAAGATTACGCCAAACAAACACTTATATTTCTTGGTGTAATGGTTTTGATGGTAATTTTAGGACGAGGAGGTGTGCAAAAAAAACCCCTTCGTATTATAGATTCTAGTGGTTATGGCTCAATAAATCATTCAGCATTAGTTTTAAATACGCCATTTTGTGTCTTAAAAACGATTAATAAAAAGGAAACTTTAAGTAGTCCAAAATATTTTTCTCAACCTGAATTAGATAGCATTTTTAATCCTGTAATGACTATTAATCCTAAAAAGGAAACGAATAAAAAGAATGTTGTTTTAATCATTCTAGAAAGTTTTGGAAGAGAAAACTTAAACGTTGGTGTCACTCCGTTTTTAGATTCATTAATTACTAAATCTTATTATTTTGAAAATGGCTTTGCTAATGGAAAACTATCCATTGATGCTGTTCCTTCTACGTTAACAAGTATTCCTAGCTTATTAAAACACTCCATCATCACTTCTAGTTATGCTGTAAATAAAGTAAATGGCTTACCACGTATATTAAAAGAACAAGGTTATAATACCTCTTTTTTTCATGGTGCTTTTAATGGTAGTCAAAACTTTGATCAATACGCTAAAGTTTCTGGTTTTGATTCTTACTTCGGAAAAGACGAATACCAAGGACCTGAAGCGTTTGATGGTAAATGGGGAATTTTTGATGAGGAATTTTTGCAGTTTTTTAATACTAAACTAACCACATTTAAACAACCTTTTTTTAGCACAGTTTTTACTATTTCGTCTCACAACCCTTATATAATTCCAGAAAAATATATTGGCAAATTTCCGAAGGGAAACTCCAAAATACACGAAACTGTTGCATATGCAGATTACGCTTTAAAACAGTTTTTTGATGCTGCAAAAAAAGAAGATTGGTATAACAATACGCTTTTTGTTATTACTTCAGACCACACTTCTGTTAGTAATAAAAAACTATTTAATACTAATGTTGGTAAGTTTAGAATTCCTATTTTGTTTTTTGATCCTTCCGAAGAAAACTTTATTGGAACGCACGATAAAAATTTCCAACAAATAGATATTTTACCTTCCATTATTGAGTATTTAGGGATTTCAACACAAACAATTAGCTATGGAAAATCTTATACATCAAATCAAGATTTTGTCGTCTATTATTTAGATAACATTTATCATTTAATTGATGGAGATTACTATTTAGCATTTAACGGAACAACGTCTCTAGGCTTATATAACTTTAAAAAAGATCCTCTATTAAAGGAAAATTTAATTTCGGTAAAAACAGAAAAAGCAAAAACTTTAGAACAATTTATCAAAGCTTACATTCAATCATTTAATGAACGTATGATTGATAATAAGTTAACTTTATAGTACTTTTTCACGAAAACGCTATTTAATTTGGCACTATGAAAATTCTAGTAATTCAACAAAAAATGATTGGTGATGTATTAACAAGCAGTATTTTGTTTGAAGCTTTGCGAACCAAATACCCAAATGCACAGTTAGATTATTTAGTTAATTCTCACACACTACCAGTTATTGAAAACAACCCAAATATTGACAATTTTATTCTCTTCACTAAAGCCGAAGAAAATAGTAAACGTGCGCTTTTAAAATTTGCAAAAAAAATAAAGCAAAATAAATACGATGTTGTCATCGATGTCTATTCTAAACTGTCGAGTAATATTATCTCGTTTTTTTCTGGTGCTAAAACTAAAATCTCTTACTACAAACATTACAGCACTTTTGTTTATACGCATAACATAAAAAGACTTAACAAAACTGAAAGCAAGTCTAATTTAGCAATAGTAAACCGGTTTCAATTACTACAACCACTTGGTATTGAAGCAACGTCTGCTAAACCAAAAATTTATTTAACAGATAAGGAGATTACTGATAGTCAACAATTTTTAATAGACAACCATATCGACTTTAACAAACCACTATATATGATTAGTGTTTTAGGAAGTGGAACCAATAAAACCTATCCGTTTTCATACATGGCAAAAGTTATAGATCGTATTGCGCAGCAAACGAATGGACAAATTTTATTCAATTATATCCCAAACCAAGAAGCAGAAGCTAAAGCCATTTATAATTCATGTCAACCAGAAACTCAGAAACTCATTTTCTTTAATGTCTTTGGGAAAAATCTTCGTGAATTTTTAGCAATCACTAAACATTGTGATGCTTTAATTGGCAATGAAGGTGGTGCTGTAAATATGGCAAAAGCACTTGACATTAAAACGTTTGCAATTTTCTCACCTTGGATTAGTAAAGACACTTGGAGTCTTTTTGAAGACGACAAAACACAGGTATCTGTGCATTTAAAAGATTATAAAGCTGAAATTTATAGTAATAAAGCTGAAAAGGAAATGAAAAAAGAAGCTTTAGAACTTTATAAAGAATTTTCTCCTGAGTTTTTTGAAGACAAATTAAAGGCCTTTTTGAAACAGACTATTTAACTGTTTAAAGGAAAGTACTAACAACTATTTTTTAATAATCCCAAAATCTGTAAAACGAGCATTGCTTTGTTTCGTTTCTTTTCTTATTGCCTCGTTCTTTTTTCGGATATCTACATTTTTATATGGTCTTTCATGATATAAATGTACACAAATTGCGCTATAACGTACTTGCAGAAATTTAATTCCATTATTCATCATACGCTCACCTACTTCCCTATCTTCTGCTCCATATTGCATGCGCTCATCAAAACCATTTACAGCTAAAATATCTGCTTTATAACAAGACACATTCATCCCGTCAAAAGTAGCTTTAGTTGGAGTTAATGTATTTAAAAATTGTGCTTTGCTTTTTGACTTAGTTAGTTTATTGAATTTGAAACTTTTAGTTTGTCCTTGGGCTATTAACCAATCTTTGTTAAAACAATTCTGCAGGCTAATCACCTCTTCTGTTATTGCATTAGAAACCGATTCATCTAATTTAAAATAACCACCTGAAAGTGCACATTTTTTTCTTCGGAAACTAAGATGTGTTTCTACAAAATCTCGTCGAGCAATGCAATCTCCATCGGTAAAAATGAGATAATCAGAATTTGAAGCCACAATTGCTTTATTTAAAATCTTAGTTTTTTGAAACCCATTATCTTCCTGCCAAACATGGATTACTTTTAATTCCGTTTGAGTCGAAAACGCTTCAATTAACTGTTTTGTTTGCTCGTCAGAACCATCATCTGCAACAATAATTTCAAAATTAGATGTCGTTTGAATACTATAACTATACAATACGAGGCTTAACCATTCTGGCTGATTGTAAGTACTAATTATAACAGAAGCATCAATAGTTTTCATTGGTTCAAAAATAGTTATTTTTACGCATTAAACGTATTCTAGATTCTTTTTTGAAAACCAATAAAAGTAACATATCTGCTTTGATGATTACCTTCAATGAAATAAAACACATTGAAGAGGTTATTAGTAATCTCACATTTGCTGAAGAAATTATAGTTGTAGATTCTTATAGTACTGATGGAACCTTTGAGAAATTAACCGAAATGGATAATGTCACAGTTATTCAAAGAGAATTTAAAAACTTCGCAGATCAACGCAACTACGCGATTGAACAAGCCAATTGTGAATGGATTTTCTTTATTGATGCAGATGAACGTTTAACTGAAGCGTCTCAAATAGAAATAGTTGAAACGGTAAAACATAATAACGGAATTGAAGCATTTAAATTTCCGAGGAAATTCATGTTTAATGACAAAATATTGCGATTTAGTGGTTTGCAATCCGACCAGGTCTTTCGGTTATTTAAAAAAGGTGTCACTAAATATCGCGAAGATAGATTAGTACATGAACTCCTTGATTTTAATGGAGAATTTAAGGTTTTAAAACATGATATGTTGCATTATTCGTTTAGTGATTATCAAGCCTACAAACAAAAAACTGAACACTACGGCTTATTAAAAGCACAAGAATTATTTAAAAAAGGGAAGCGACCAAATTGGATTCATTTTTATATCAAACCAGCTTATAAATTTATAGCCAACTACATCTTTAGATTCGGTTTTTTGGATGGAAAAGAAGGGTATATAATTTGTACTCTCAATGCGTACGGTGTGTTTTACAGGTATAAAGCGCTTGAAAATTTACTTAGCACGTCTCCAAAATAAAATTTTGTTTTTAAGACGTCTTTTTCTGTGGTATCGGTTTTGAAATGCTTCGGTATACGTCCACATGAGGTTAAAGATGTCTTCATAATTTTCTCCAGAAGATTTCGCATACTCATCACTCATAATCTCCACCATAAACTTGTGAGTCGTGAGTTTTGAAAAGTTTTTGATTCGGGTTTCAAAATCTAAGGGTTTAAATTCCATTCGGTTTAAATCCACCAAATAAAATTCATAATCCTCTCCTACTTTTTTTATGAGTGTATTTCCTGGAGAATGATCTAGAAAATGAACGTTTTTTTGATGTAGCTTATACGTAAATCTAGTAAACGCTCTTAAAATGTCTTCGTGGTTAGGGTACTTAAAATCGGTTGTCAACTCACGATAGGTTAAATCACAGTCTAACTGCTCACTTATATAATAACTTTTTTTAAATAAAAACGGTGTTTTAAACTCATAATAAGCAACTGGTTGTGGTGTGCCAATATCTAAACTCTGAAGCCACTTTGCATATTCAAACGAGCGTTGTGCTTTACTTTTTCTAAAAAAACGATACGCTATTTGATTCACCAAATTAGGAATTCTAAACGACTTAACATTAAGCGTTTTATCATCTAGCTGAAACAACTTTAAAGAGTTGCGATCTTGATTTCCAAAACCCTCGCCTTTAGTGTCATAATTTATAATTATATCATCTAAAAAAGCCTCGTTTTGCTTAAAATTATCGTGTATAGATTTGTTTTGAGTCATTAATTATTTGTGCGCTTTTAGCATGAAAATTTATAGTCTAATCCAATCTTTTGACACGAGATCTCTCACATCATTATCAGAATTTAAAAACCAAGGATCTGGTGCTACTACAATATTACCCTTTTTATTACTTAACCAAACTGCCCACCATGAAAAACTACTTGCAGACATCACAAAATGTTGACATGAAGCCATTAATTGCAAGTCTTCTTTAAATTTAATTTTATTGGTTTGGTAATCTATTACTGTGAAATCTTGGTCAAATTTCACGTTTTCTAAACACCATTCTGGATCATCAGAAAACACAAAAAAATGTGGTTTCTCAGTATTTTGATTTATATGTTGCGCTGCATTATAAAAATAATCTAAGCTAGAACTATTAAAAACATGATTATTCACATAATCACCACGTCTCATATGTACACAAACTGCATTTACAGATGTGATTTTGTTGTACAATTCTTGTGCTTGTGTTGACAATGAATCTTTAAATTGAAAATCTTTCCGAAGTTCATTTTCAGCAGCTTCAAAATAAGATTCGCTTTGCCAATACCCAGAATATAAGGTATTATCTTTAGGATTGTTGATTAACCAATCTTCAACAGTAAACGTTTTTTCTTTGTATCTTTTTATTCCGAAGAGCTTAATACCTTTTAAAAATTGTGAAATAAAATTAAGACCTAGTTTATCAAATTGTATCAATAGACTAGGCTTAACTAAAAAATTTGGTTCTAACTTAAATATATCTAATTGATAGTCACGATTAGTCACCATAGCTGTATCGTAAGTTTTTAATAAACTTGTAAGATCTAATTTTAATGTGGTGTCTAATTGGTGTGCTATACGCCTTCCCAAAGCATATTGAAACATCTGGTTTCCTAATCCTCCACGCAATTTAACTATAATCATAATGCCTTTAAATATTTATCAATACCATTCTCTGTCCAAGATAGTTTTTCATTAATGGTTTTTAATTCTATGTCATTATTTAATTCTAATCTACTCTTTGATTTTTCAAGATGATAGATGTGATAAACAATACCTCTATATCGTAATCTTCTTGATTTTAAACCAAAATTATGAAATCTCAACGCTAATTCAGAATCTTCTCTTCCCCAACCTTTAAAGTCTTCATTATAACCATTTACTGCAATAAAATCTGATTTAAAGTAAGACGTATTACAACCTCTAAATTTTTTAGAAAATTGGTGATTAGCTTTATAAAACTGACTTAAAAACGGGCTATAAATAGCACGCGTACGTTTTTTTATCCCTTCGGAAAAAGGCCCAAAACGAACCTCTTGCTTTGCAAAAAGAGTGTCTAGATGCGCTTTTTGTATGTTTACGCGACTTCCGTAGAGATAGCAATTTTCCGAAGAAAACTGTAAATGATCCTTTATAAAATTTGGATGCATTATACAATCTCCATCTACCTGAATGATGTAGTCTCCTTGGGATTGTGCGATGGCTTTGTTTAGTATAATGGATTTAGTAAACCCAACATCTTCATGCCAAATATGACGAATTGGAATGTTAATATCTTCGGAAATTTTAGAAATCAATGTTTTTGTTTCAGGTGTAGAACCATCATCTGCAATAAGCACCTCGTCTGGTAAAATGATTTGATTTTTAAGACTTTTCAAAACCAAAGCTAAGGCTTCTGGCCAATTGTAAGTTGAAATAATTAATGATGATAATCGTTTTTTCATATTTAAAAATAAGACTCAAAATTAATTTTACTCCTTTTAAAAATCTTTAAAAACTTAAACCACTGTCCAAAATTCTTTTTTCTTAAAAAGGACGTTGACAGTTTTAAATCGTCGCTGCTTTTAATATAATCTTTAATGTCATTTAAATTCTGGCTTGGAAAATGTCCCAACTCTTTCCATATGGTTGGGTCTAAATAAAACACGTTTTTTATGGTGTCAAAATTAGTTGCATCAGCTTTTTTCCATTTATCAAAAAACTCTGAATTAAGTTCTGCACTATGTCCCCAATTTTCAAATTTAAATTTTAATTCTTCTTCTGTTCGAGACAAGCATTCGTGAAGTAATATATTATCTGTATAAATAACACGTTCTTTAGAGTTACGAGCATTTTTATAATTTGGATAATTGGTGGCTAACATGACTTTTGTAGGCTGGTTTACATAGAGTAAACCTTCATCCAAGTACTTATATATATTTATTAAAAAGCCTGCAATTTGAACTGGTTGCTTTTTAGGATTAGTTAAAAAATGATCATATTTTTTAAGTGTTTCAACAAATTTTTTAAAATCAATAAAAAACTCATCTGCGTCAATTTGAATGAGCCAATTGCCAAGTCCCATTTTTTGAGATAGCATATGACGTTCTCGAGTATCATTTTGTAATGTAGTTAATTCAGGGACATAAAAGTTATCTCTATAAATCTCAATTTTATTATCTACATCAAAGGTTTTTAACCACTCTATAAAACTATCGTCTATTTCAAATCTATTACCTTTCCATGTACGTTGTTTTTCGTCTAATGCCAAATAAATTTTATCAGACTCTTCATATACTGGAGGAATAGAATTTTTTAGTTTTTCATAATCATAAGACATTAAAAAACCTACTTGTATTTTCTTCATATCTATACATTGTAATATTACAATATTAATCATTTAAGAAAACTTAATCTCTCAAACCTTCATTTTTTTGATTAAATTTGCACAGCTTACAACCTATGGATATATCTATTATAATTATAAATTTTAATTCTTCAAACTACACGATTAACTGTATAGAATCTATTTATAAATATACTAAAGATGTTAATTATGAAATAATTGTTGTTGACAATAATTCATCTTATGAAGATATAGAAACCCTTAGTGCTTTTTTAGAAGGTAAACCTATCACATTTTTAAAGAGTAAAGTGAACTTAGGCTTTGGAGGAGGTAATCATTTTGGTTATCAATTCGCAAAAGGAAATCATTATGCGTTTATTAATAATGATGCTGAATTAACCGAGAATTCACTATTAAAATTACTCAATTATAGTAATAAAAATAAAAAAGCTGGTGTCATAGGTCTTCATCAAGTAAACAAAGATAATGAGCGTTTTAAATATAGCTACAGGCAATTTATTGATTTAAAATATCACCTTTTTAAACAAAAGAAACCACAGAAATACTATTCTAAAAAAACAAATAGCGATTTAACGAGTCCGTTTGAAGTTGATATAGTCTCAGGTGCTTTTATGTTTTTCAAAAAAGAAGCTTACGAAGTTGCTGGTGGTTTTGATCCAAACATATTTTTGTTTTATGAAGAAATGGATATTTGTCTAAGATTAAAAGATAAAGGTTATCAAACTATATTCTATCCAGAATCTACATTTATACATTATATGGGTCAAAGTTCTGCTAATGTTAAAATTAAAAACGAGTTTACAATTTCATATTTATATGTGATTCAAAAAAACTACAGTTACTTTTATTATTTCGTATTAAAATTAATACTGCTATTAAAATATGGGTTCAAATCAATTATAAAACCTAAAAAATATTTCTCTTCCTTTAAAATCCTATTAAAAGGAGGAAACGCTTTAGTATATTCAATGAAACCTTAACAAGATCTAAATCTATGGATTACGAAAACAAACCAGATGCCTATTATAGCTTTCCACGACCAGAAATGCTAGATTTATTACCTAAAAACGCAAAACGCGTTTTAGATGTTGGATGTGGACAAGGCACTTTTGCTACGCAAATAAAAGCTTTTAATAATGCTGAAGTTTGGGGAATTGAATACATGCCTAACGAAGGTGAAGTTGCAAAAAAAGTCATGGATAAAGTATTTATTGGTGCTGTTGAAGATTATATCGATGAACTTCCAGACAACTATTTTGATGCCATATATTTTAATGATGTATTAGAACATTTGACATATCCTGATGATGTACTAAAAAAACTAAAACCAAAATTGGTAAAAAACGGACTCATCATTAGCTCTATACCAAATATGAGAAATTTTAGGGTTTTGAAAATGCTGGTTTGGGATGGTAATTGGGATTATACAGATCATGGTGTGATGGATAAAACTCATCTACGTTGGTTTACAAAAAAGAGTATTAGAAAAATGTATGAAGATTTAGGTTATGAAGTCATAGTACACAAAGGATTACATCCAAGTAAATCATTGAAAATCATTCTTTATAATATCCTATTATTGTTTAGGGCTAGCGATATTAAATACATTCAATTTGCTACAGTAGCACGCAACGTGTAAACCAATGAACGAAATAATTCAAGAAGCTTTAACTGTTCTCAAACAAGGAGGTCTCATACTCTACCCAACAGATACCGTTTGGGGAATTGGTTGTGACGCGACCAACTATGAAGCGGTTAAAAAAATCTACAAACTCAAACAACGTAAAGACTCTCAAGCCTTAATTTGCTTGGTGAATAATTATTCAATGTTAGAAAGGCATGTCGATAATGTTCCCAATATGGCCTATACAATTCTAGATATTGCCGTAAAACCAACAACTATAATTTACGATGATCCTGCAGGAGTTGCCGAAAATTTAATTGCAGGTGACAATACACTAGCAATTCGTGTGATTAAAAATACTTTCTGTGAAAAATTAATCAGGTATTTAAAAAGACCATTGGTATCGACATCTGCAAATATTAGTGGTAAACCATCTCCAAAATCATTCAAAGAAATAAGCGATGAGATTATAAAAGGTGTGGACTATGTCGTAAATTTGCAAAACGAAAAAAGCATGTCTAAACCATCTACAATTATCAAGTTAGGTAATGATGGTATGGTTAAGATTATTAGAGAATAGATTTTTTTTGCCACGAATACTCAAATTTAAATGTCTAAGACAAATTTTAAAGAAGCTTTAAAAAACGACATCTTCAAAATCATCTCCAAATCTGCAAAAGATATAGGAGTTGACAGCTACGTAATTGGTGGTTTTGTTCGAGATTTCATATTACATCGTGGAGAACACAAAGATATTGATATTGTTGCCATTGGAAGCGGAATTGCCCTTGCAAAACAAGTCGCAAAAAACTTACCAAACCGTCCAAAAGTACAGGTATTTAAAACTTACGGAACTGCGATGTTGGTCTACAATGACATGGATATTGAGTTTGTTGGTGCTCGTAAAGAATCCTACAACGAAAACAGTAGAAATCCTGTCGTAGAAAACGGAACACTTCAAGACGATCAAAACCGCAGAGATTTCTCGATAAATGCAATGGCTTTAAATTTATCTGATGATGACTTCGGAAATTTGCTAGACCCATTCAATGGCATCCAAGATTTAGAAAATAAGATCATTAGAACACCTCTAGATCCAGATATCACCTATAGCGATGACCCTTTGCGTATGATGCGTGCTATTCGTTTTGCAACACAACTCAACTTTACAATTGAAGACGAATCTTTAAAAGCGATTTCTCGTAATAATGAACGCATAAAAATTATCACCAAAGAGCGTATAGTTGTAGAACTCAATAAAATCTTAGAAAGCGATAAACCATCCATTGGATTTTTACATTTAGAAAAAACCGGACTTTTAAAACACATTATGCCAGAGTTAACAGCTCTAAAAGGAATTGATGAAGTAGAAGGTCAAACACATAAAGATAATTTTTACCACACGCTTGAAGTTGTAGATAATATTTCTAAAAACACCGATAATCTTTGGTTACGTTGGGCTGCTTTACTACATGACATCGGAAAAGCACCAACAAAAAAATTCAGCAAAAAAGTAGGTTGGACCTTTCATGCACACGAATTTGAAGGCGCAAAAATGGTCTACCATTTATTTAAAAGATTAAAAATGCCTTTGAATGATAAAATGAAATTCGTTCAAAAAATGGTATTTATGAGTTCGCGACCAATTGTATTAGCTCAAGATTTAGTGACAGATTCTGCTGTACGACGCTTGGTTTTTGATGCAGGCGATTATGTTGAAGATTTAATGGTATTGTGCGAAGCAGACATCACAACTAAAAATCCAAAGAAATTTAATAAGTATCATAATAACTTCAAAATTGTTCGTCAAAAAATTGATGAAGTTGAAGCACGAGATCATGTTCGTAATTTTCAACCACCAATTTCTGGAGAAGAAATCATGACCACTTTTGGATTAAAACCCTCTCGTGAGATTGGTCAAATTAAAGAAGTGATTAAAGAAGCAATTCTAGAAGGCGACATTCCAAACGAGTATGATGCCGCTTATCAATTAATGCTGAAAGAAGGTAAACGATTAGGTTTAAAAGTAAACGCGTAATTATGATTAAAATCATAAGAACAGACTCAAAAAATAAAGACTTTATCAACCTAGTTAAAGATTTAGATGCGTATCTGAGAATGACTGATGGTGATGAACATGAATTCTATAATCAATACAACCATATAGACACTCTCAACCATGTCATACTCATATATATGGATCATAAAGCAGTTAGCTGTGGTGCCTTTAAAAAATTTGATGATTCAACTGTAGAAATAAAACGAATGTTCACCATGCTCAAAATGCGTGGCAACGGATTAGCTTCGGAAATTTTAAAAGCTCTAGAACTTTGGGCTTCAGAATTAAACTATAAAGCGTGCATTCTTGAAACTGGTATTCGTCAAAAAGAAGCTGTTGCATTTTATAAAAAGAATAATTATCAAAACATTCCGAATTATGGTCAATATGTAAATATGGACAATAGTTTGTGTTTTAAAAAAGAATTAAAATGAAAAAAGATAATAAAAAAGTCATCTATTGGCTTCTTACAGGTTGTGTTTTAATTTTTATAATGGTTGTTGTTGGTGGTATCACCAGGTTAACCCATTCTGGATTATCAATTTCTAGCTACAAACTTATTTCTGGTACCATTCCGCCAATGAATGAGGTAGAGTGGCATGAAGCTTTTGATCTTTACAAACAATATCCCGAATATCAAAAACTCAATAATCACTTTGATTTAGAAGACTTTAAAGACATTTACTTTTGGGAATGGTTACATCGTGTGATAGGTCGCTTTATTGGTGTAGTTTTCTTTATTCCTTTTTTATATTTTCTGATTAAAAAACAACTCACAAAATCAACTATCAAAAAAAGTATTGTACTTCTAATTTTAGGAGGATTTCAAGGTTTTTTAGGATGGTATATGGTTAAAAGTGGTTTAGTAGATAATCCAGATGTAAGTCATTATCGTCTCGCAGCTCATTTAACTACAGCATTTATCACTTTTACTGCCACATTCTGGGTAGCTTTAGATCTAATATTTCCGAAGAAAAAAGACATAGAAAAAGGCATTAGAAATTTCATTAGAATAAGCTTAGTCGTATTAATTATTCAAATTATTTACGGAGCATTTGTTGCTGGTTTAGATGCAGGTTTTATTCATAATCATTGGCCAATGATGAGTGAAGGGAAATTTATGCATGAAACGGTTTACATTGAACAGCAACCCGTTTACAAAAACTTTTTAGAAGGGAGAAGTGGTGTGCAATTTGCGCATAGAATCATAGCTTACTTTGTAGTTGCCTTTATTATTGGTATTTGGCTCAAAGCTAGACGATTAATTTTAACAAAATACCAACTTATTGGTATTAACTTGCTACTTGTTGGAGTTACGCTTCAATTCATTCTTGGTGTATTGACTATTATTTATGCAGTTCCTGTTTGGTTAGGTGTTACGCATCAAATTGGTGCTTTTTTATTGTTATCTGCTATGACATTTACCTTGCATCGCTTTAGTAAATAATCTAAAAAATAGTTTATTTTTGCATTATGATTTACAGATTTAGAGTCATCCTTGACAACGATACCGAAGACGATATTTTTAGAGATATTGAAATTCGAGAAACAGATTCTCTAGAAGATTTGCATAATGCTATTACCCAATCTTTTGGGTTTGACGGACTAGAAATGGCATCGTTTTATGTGAGTAACGAAGATTGGGATCAAGGTGAAGAAATATCAATGTTTGATGTGAGTGAAGGTCACAATGACGCTAGAACGATGAGTGAAACGATTCTCAACACTGTTCTTGATCAAACACAAACAAAACTCATTTATGTTTATGATTTTATGAGCATGTGGACGTTTCTTGTCGAACTTGCCGAAATTGTTGAAGTCATTGAAGGTACAGATTACCCTAACCTTATGTTTGTTCACGGACAAATACCAGATTCAGCTCCAGAAAAAAACTTTGAAGCCGAAAATCTTGATGATGACGATTTCAATGAGTTTGATGATGATTTAGATGTTGATGATTACAGTGATCTTGATTTTGATGAAAACTGGAATTAAGCTTTTCTAGGCTATGACTGACTTTTGGTTCTATTTAAAAGAAGGTATCAATCACATTTTAGATCTTGATGGTCTAGACCATTTCTATTTTATCATTTCGTTTTGTATTCTGTTTTCTTTTAAAGACTGGAAAAAAATTGTGGGACTCGTAACTGCTTTTACTCTTGGTCATTGCATCACTTTGTTTCTTTCTGGATTAGAATTGGTAACTATAAATGCAGACACTGTAGAACTACTCATCCCAATTACCATTTTACTGAGTTGCCTAAATAATTTTTATGTGTTGCTGAAGGATAAGCAAACTAAACAACAACTCATTATCACTTACGTTATTTTGTTAGTCTTTGGATTAATCCACGGATTAGGATTTTCTAACTACATTAAAATGATGCTCTTTGATGGAGAATCTATTGTATTACCACTGTTAGGATTTAATGTTGGGATAGAATTGGCGCAATTAGTCATTGTTACTGGATTGCTAGCTGTAATCTCAATACTTCAACTCATAGTAAAATCTCATATTAAATGGGTTAGATTTGGAGTGAATGCGATAATCTTCTTACTGGTTTTAAGGATGATTTTTGGTTAATCCCAAACCTCATCAAGAAAAATTATTCATATTAATATCTTCATAATTACGTTTGACAAAACCAAGAGCATTTCTTAAAACGCTCCCCATATTTGTGCTTTTTCTAAATTCTAGATCTAAGGTATAATTATAGATATGTTCTTTAAGCAACTCAATGTTTTCAGTATTTGAAATGGTATCTGCTTCCATACAGTCTAGTAATTCTCCTATTCTATCTTGAAAACTTCGCATACGACGAACAATAATGGAACGCTCTTCAATTTTATATTGATCTATAGATTCTTTTTGAATTTTCTCTCTAACTAGTTCCACCATTTTAAAGTTTTCCTTAAAAAATTGCGGTCTGTAAATGTTCAACTTTCCTTCGTAACATTGTTGATCGAAATCTATGGCTCTAATTTTAAAAACAACATGATCAAAATCGTGAGTTGGCACAATTACGTAATTATATGAACGCATATCTCCCAAGAGTCTAATCATACAACGCTCATTAAACTTCACAAACTCTTTTGCTATTTGAGCTTTTTCAGACGAGTTGCATTCAGGTAACATCGTTTTTATAAACTCATCTCCTGGAATACCTGCAATATGCTCTTCAATTATTGTGTTTTTATATACCAAAAAGTTAAGATTGTAAGGCGATAACATGTGCTCTAATTCTAATCCGTAAACACGAGAAGCATCCGCTTTTTTGACATAAAAATAGGTGTAATTATCATTGAGAATATTACGCACTTTAATCCTAAATGGCTTTGTATTACCAAACGTACAAAAATCTATCGCATCAATATTTAAGTATTTAAATATGGTTTCATTACCATCTGAAATCAAATTAGAATACACACGTTTAAGACTCAAATCTATTTCTTCGCGTTCAAATTCATTATAATACACACGTATCCAAAGCGTATCTTCATCATTTTTATCAAATACCTCAACAGCACCTTGAAATCTTAATAAATCATCATAAAATATTGGCAACCTAAAATTTCGGTTATACTCTTTCAAATAACTGTAAAGTTTATCGTTGATAGGATAAGCAGGCTTCTTTTTTGATATTTTTAAATCGTCCATAATTTTAATTGTGCTCTAATTTAACATTTTCCAAATTACTTTGTAACAATAATATGTTTTGTTCGTCGTATTTATAATCAACCACTGCAGAATCTTTTCTGCAAAAAAATCAATCAAATTTTGGAACCAATTTTAACCATTAATAATCTTACCAAAAAATTTGGCTACCTCACTGCTGTCAAAGATTTATCGTTTACCATCAATAAAGGCAATGTTTATGGCATTTTAGGACCAAACGGAAGCGGAAAATCAACAACACTAGGTATTGTTTTAAACGTCGTCAATAAAACCGAAGGAAGTTTCCATTGGTTTGATGGCAACACAACTACTCATGATGCGCTTAAAAAAGTAGGTGCAATTATTGAGCGACCAAATTTTTATCCTTACATGACTGCAGAGCAAAACTTAAAATTGGTTTGTAGAATCAAAGGAGTAGATCACAGTAAAATCAATGAAAAGCTAGAAGTTGTTGGGCTTTTAGACCGTAAAGATCATAAATTCAAAACCTATTCTTTAGGGATGAAACAACGTTTAGCAATCGCATCAGCATTGTTAAATGATCCAGAGATTTTAATCCTAGATGAGCCAACAAATGGTCTCGATCCTCAAGGAATTCATCAAATTAGAAAAATTATCAAAGATATTGCAAGCAAGGGTACGACTATTTTATTGGCGTCTCACCTACTCGATGAAGTTGAAAAAGTATGTACACACGTTGTTGTTTTGCGTAAAGGCGAGAAATTATATTCTGGTCGTGTAGACGAGATGATTTCGAGCCATGGCTTTTTTGAACTTAAAGCAGAAATGCATAACGAGCTTAAAACATTATTAGAGAATCATCCTTCCTTCGGAAATATAAAAGTTGAAGATCAGTTAATCACTGCATTTTTAAACGAACCAATGGATGCACCAACATTTAATAAACTGATGTTTGATAAAGGTATTATCCTTTCTCACTTAGTCATGCGTAAGGAAAGTTTAGAAGAACAATTCTTGCAATTAACAGATAACACAGAAGCATAATCATCAACCAAAAAGCATTCTGAAGGTTTTTTACTTCAGAATAAAAAAATCAACCACTATGTTAAGATTACTACAACTAGAACTTCAAAAATTACTGCTCAACAGAGCAAGTAAGGTTCTTATATTTATATCGTTCATATTACCATTTTTTATAATTCTACTATCCTCAATACGATTTAATGTCTTTAATTATTTCACTTTAGAAGTAGGACATTATGGTGTTTTTAACTTCCCAATTGTATGGCATATCATGACGTTTTTTGCGTCCTATTTCAAACTCTTTTTTGCCATTGTCGTCGTTAGTATGATTGGTAATGAGTATAGTAACAAAACGATTAAGCAAAATTTAATTGATGGTTTGAGTAAAAAGGAATTTATACTTTCTAAATTTTATGCTATTGTTTTCTTTTCTGCTTTATCAACTCTTTTAATCTTCATCATTTGTTTAATTGTTGGTTTATTCTACTCAAGTATTGATGAAGCACATCTTATGTTTAGAGAAACGGAATATCTATTAGCCTATTTTGTTAAGCTTGTAGGCTTTTTTAGTTTATGTTTATTTCTAGGTGTTTTAGTAAAGCGTTCTGCTTTTGCACTTGCATTTTTGTTTGTATTATTTCTTTTAGAATGGATCATCTATGGTATTTTAGCCTATAACCTTGATGAAAGTACGGCTACAAAAATTCAGAACTATTTCCCATTAAAATCCATATACAAACTTATAGATCAACCTTTTCAACGTATTGCCATCTCAAAAGCACCAAATGGGCAAGACTTTTTATATGACTTTGCTGTGCATTGGTACGAGTTTGCAATTGTTATAGCTTGGACTGCCTTATTTATCTTTTTATCGTATAGATTGCTTAAAAAGCGAGATTTGTAATATCTTAGTGACTTAGATTTCTACAAAAGAAATAATGTTATAGCTTAAAATTTCCTAAGAAAATTAGGAGTTTTACGTATTTAATTGTTTTATCAATAGACTTTCTAAGTTAATTGCGACTATTACATGAAAAAGAATTCCCTCGTATTACTAATAACACTGTTTTGTGTTACCTATACTTTTGCTCAACAAGAAGCATCAAATTGGTATTTTGGACAAAATGCTGGGTTACGATTTAATGCAGGAACAGGTACAGTTACAGCAATCACAGACGGACAATTAAGCACATTAGAAGGTTGTACTTCCATCTCAGATACCAGTGGGAATTTACTATTCTATTCTGATGGTCGTACGGTATGGAATGCCAATCATATTGCCATGGCAAATGCTAGTGAAGCTTTAAACACAGGTCTTAAAGGTGATGAATCTAGTACGTCTTCTGGATTAATCGTACCAAAACCACAAGATCCTGACTCCTATTATATTTTTACTGTAGATGAACCTCATCACGATAATCCATCACCAGCAACAGCAACAGATGATGGTCTTAATAATGGTTTGATGTACTCGTTGGTCGACATAACTTTAAATGGTGGTTTAGGTGATGTTGTAGATACAGAAAAGAATGTTCCGTTAATAACTTACGATCCTACAGATCCGTTGGAAGAACGATTTAAATGTTCAGAAAAAATTACTGCAGTAAAAGCAGATGATTGTTCTTCGTTTTGGGTCATTACTCACTTTGTAGATAAGTTTTATGCTTTTAAAGTTGACATCAATGGTGTGCAAACAACTCCAGTGATCTCTACTGTTGGACCAGACGTTCCAGTTTCTGGGTATCGTAGAAATTCTCTTGGTTATCTCAAAGCGTCTCCAGATGGAACTAAATTAGCAGTTGCTCATTTTGGATTTGCAACTACCGAAGGTGGTAATGCTGGAGGTGGTGTATATTTATTAGATTTTGATAATGATACAGGAATTGTTTCTAACTCTGTAGAGTTATATAGTCCAACTCTAAATGACAGTCCGTATGGTATTGAGTTTTCTTCGGAAAACAGAAAAGTATATGCAACTATTAACGCAGGAATAATTGGAAGTGGAGCAAGTAGCATTTTACAATGGGATTTGGAAAGTGCAGATATACCAGGTTCTTTGGCATTAATTCATCAATCTGCTACGTTAAGTGCTGGAGCACTACAATTAGGATTGGACAAACGTATTTATAGAGCACAAATGAGTTTCACTACTGGTAATTCTGGTAATTTTATTGGAATCATCAATAATCCTGAATTATCTGGTTTTGCAACCAATTATGTAGAAAATGGGATTCTATTAGATGTCAATGGTGGTTTTCAAAACTTAAGTCGCATTGGCTTACCTCCTTTTATACAATCCTTGTTTAATTCTCAAATTGATATCATTCAAAATGGAATTAGTACAACAGAGCTTAAATTGTGTGTAGGTGATAGTTATACCTTAACAGCTGAAGAAGTTCCAGGAGCTACTTATGCTTGGACAAAAGATGAAGTTATATTATCTGAAACAAGCTTTGAATTAGATATTAATGGTCCTGGATTTTATGAAGTTTTTATAGAACCTAATAATGGCGAATGTCCTATTGAAGGTGAAGCTGTTGTTGGTGTGTTTGATATTCCAACGGCTACGCAACCTCAAAATATGGTCAATTGTGATTTGACAGATAGTTCAGTTTTTGATCTCACCACTCAAGATGCAGAAATACTAGACACTCAAGACCCTTTGCAATACACGGTTCATTATTACACATCACAAGAGGATGCAGATGATAATATGAACGAAATTATTGACGATTTTACTTCCGAAGAAAACCCTCAAACTATTTACGCTCGCGTAGATAATAATGATAATCCAAATTGTTATGCAACAACATCTTTTGCACTTACTGTTTTTATAACACCTGTGATAAACACACTAGATGATATTACTGTTTGTGATACAGATTTTACTGCAAATAGTATGGACGGATTAACAACATTAGACTTAGATATTCAAAATGCTGGAATTCTTGGTACTCAAGATCCTTCACTTTACACAATAACATATCATCCAACACAACAAGATGCAGATGATAACACAAGTGCTTTTGCAAATACATACACCAATACAACAGCTTATACAGAAGAGATTTTTGTACGAATAGAAAATAATGCAAACACAGATTGTTTTTCTACAAGTTCTTTTTTATTGAATATAAACGATGCACCAGAAGCTATTGACACGACATTAATACAATGTGATGAAGATGGCATTCCAGAAGGATTTACAAACTTTGATCTCAATCAAGTATTTGATGATATTACAGGTGGAGCTGCCAATAGAACCATTCAGTTTTATGTATCGCTTGAAGATCTAGAAAACGATGAAGACGAGCTTAATGCAGATGCTTTTGAGAATTATTTTGATCCGCATATCATTTATGCTTTAGTCACCAATACAGAAACAGGTTGTACCAATATTGCTGAGTTAACTTTGCAGGCAAGTTCAACCTCTTCAAACAATACAAGTATAGAAGCTTGTGATGATGATGGCACTGAAGATGGATTTGTTAATTTTAATCTCGCAAGTGCGTTGGACGATATTCTCTTTGGGATTGATCCTGATCTAGACGTCACTTTCTATGAAACTTATGACGACGCTTTATTAGAAGATAATGCTTTAGGAACTAACTTTACAAATACAACTGCCTATAATCAAACTATTTATGCTCGTGTAGAAAACATGAATGCTTGTTTTGGGATTAGTGAAATAGAGCTCACCGTTTTTGAGTTACCTAATATTGTCATTCAAGAAGACATTTATTATTGTTTAAACACATTTCCGCAGACAATCGTATTAAATGGAGGATTAATAGACGATACTCCAAACAATTACTATTATGATTGGTCTACAGGTGAAGATGAATTTGAAATTGAAGTCAACGAACCTGGAACATATACTGTGAGAGTGACCTCTACAGATGGTTGCTTTAAAGACAGAACAATTAATGTACTAGCCTCAGACATTGCTTCATTTACAGATATTCAAGTAACAGATGCAACAAATAACAATACGATTTCAGTTTTTGTATCAGGAGATGGTATTTACGATTATGCCTTAGATGATCCTGAAGGACCTTACCAAGACAGTAACATATTTGAAAATGTGAGTTTTGGGTTTCATACAGTTTATGTAAGAGATATAGAAAATGATTGTGGTATTGTAGATGAAATTGTTTCGGTTATAGGGTTCCCAAAATATTTCACTCCAAATGGAGATACGTTTAATCCTACTTGGCAAGTCAAAGGAATTTCTAGCGACTTCCAACCTAATTCTCAAGTTCTAATTTTTGATCGCTATGGGAAATTATTAGCAGAAATTGATCCTCTTGGTCCTGGATGGGATGGTACTTTTAATGGTTTTAATATGCCTGCAAGTGATTATTGGTTTGTTGTTACCTTAGAAGACGGTCGCGTTTTTAAAAGTCATTTTGCCCTAATTCGTTAAACCTACTATGAATAAACTATTTTCGATTGCTTTATTATTTTTCATTACTACCTTATCATACTCACAAACGCCCAATGATTGTATAAATGCTATACAAATCTGCGGAAATTCTAACATTGACCTAGATGTCGCTGGTGTTGGAACTCAAGAATTTTTCGATAATGAATGTAGTATGGTTGAAAACAATACTATTTGGTTTAGACTTACTTTTGAACAAGCTGGTAATTTTGGTTTTATATTGACGCCAAATAGCACTGCAATAACAGAAGATTATGACTTTGCATTATTTGGACCAACAGACTCTTGTTCAAATCTAGGCGCTGCAATTCGATGTTCATCTACAAATCCTTTCGCAGCTAATCAAGGTAATAATCTTACTGGAATGAACACAACAGATCCAGATCCTGATGAAGGACCAGGAGAAGATGGTGATAGTTTTGTTAGTGAAATTGATGTCTTGGCAGGAGAAACCTACTATCTATTAATTGATAGACCTGTTGGTAATAGTCCGTTTAGTTTAGAATGGACAGGAACTTCAGAATTCCCTAATCCGCCAGAAAACCAATTGGCAACTACTGATGTCATAGAACTTAATGAATGTGATAGAATTGCGCCTTTTGGAGATGGTATCACTCAATTTGATTTAGAAGCTAATACTTTAGGTCTTATTGGAGGTCAAACAAATGTTGATATTACGTATCATGATTCTGAAGAAAATGCTGTTTTAGGAATTAATCCATTAGCTAGTCCTTATACAAACACCAATAATCCTCAATCTGTTTATGCAAGAATACTTAACACTGTTTCTTTATGTTTTATAACAACCCAAATAGATTTAAATGTTACTGAAATTGGCATCTCAACACCATCTGATCTTGAAATTTGTGACAATCCGTTGTTACCAACTGGAATTACCGAATTTGATTTAACATCAAAAATTCCAGAAATTTTAAACGGATTAAATCCTGATGACTACAGCTTTACTTTTCATGTATCTCAAGATAATGTAGAGATGAACTCCAATCCTATTTCATCAATATTTCAAAATACTGCACCAGGAAATCAACAAATATTTGCACGTGTTGAGGAAATCGCAACACAATGTTTTGCATTTGTACCTATAAATTTAATTGTCATTCCGCTTCCTGATGCATTTGACACCACATTAATACAATGTGATGAAGATGGCATTCCAGAAGGATTTACAAACTTTGATCTCAATCAAGTATTTGATGATATTACAGGTGGTGCTGCCAATAGAACTATTCAGTTTTATGTATCGCTTGAAGATTTAGAAAACGATGAAGACGAACTAAATGCAGATGCTTTTGAGAATTATTTTGATCCGCATATTATTTATGCTCTAGTCACCAATACAGAAACTGGTTGTACCAATATTGCTGAGTTAACTTTGCAGGCAAGTTCAACCTCTTCAAACGATACAAGCATAGAAGCTTGTGATGATGATGGCACAGAAGATGGATTTGTAAACTTTAATCTCACAAGTGCATTGGATGCTATTCTCTTTGGAATAGATCCAGATCTAGACGTCACTTTCTATCAAACTTATGACGACGCTTTATTAGAAGATAATGCTTTAGGTACTAATTTTACAAACACAACAGCCTACAACCAAACCATTTATGCTCGAGTTGAAAACATGAATGCTTGTTTTGGGATTAGTGAAATAGAGCTCACCGTTTTTGAGTTACCTAATATTGTGATTCAAGAAGATATTTTTTATTGTTTAAACACATTTCCGCAGACGATCATATTAACAGGAGGTTTAATAGACGACACACCAAACAATTACTATTATGATTGGTCTACTGGTGAAGATGAATTTGAAATTGAAGTCAATGAACCTGGAACATATACTGTGAGAGTAACCTCAACAGATGGTTGTTTTAAAGATAGAACAATTAATGTACTAGCCTCAGACATTGCTTCATTTACAGATATTCAAGTTACAGATGCAACAAATAACAATACGATTTCAGTTTTTGTATCAGGAGATGGTGTTTACGATTATGCATTAGATGATCCCGAAGGTCCTTACCAAGACAGTAATATATTTGAAAATGTGAGTTTCGGATTTCATACGGTTTATGTTCGCGATATAGAAAATGATTGTGGTATTGTAGATGAACTTGTTTCAGTAATTGGGTTCCCAAAATATTTCACTCCAAATGGAGATACGTTTAATCCTACTTGGCAAGTCAAAGGTATTTCTAGCGATTTCCAACCTAATTCTCAAGTTCTGATTTTTGATCGCTATGGTAAATTATTAGCAGAAATTGATCCTCTTGGTCCTGGATGGGATGGTACTTTTGATGGTTATACGATGCCAGCAAGTGATTATTGGTTTGCTGTCACTCTAGAAGATGGTCGTGTTATTAAAAGTCATTTTGCCTTAATTCGCTAAGTATAAGTATAAAAAAATATGTAAATTTAAAGTATTAATCAACTCTCATGAGGTTTATCAAATCTGTATTTATTCTATTCATTTTTGTTTTTACAACATCCTCATTTGCCCAAGACATTCAATTATTTCAGCAGTTTAATGGACGATATGATTATACTGCAATTGGTAATACATTAAATCCATTTGAAAATAATCTCGATCAAAGCTTTTGTTTTCCGTTAGAATCATCGAGTGCAGATTTAAATCTATCTACTTCAAATACAATTACTGCAGCCTACTTGTATTGGGCTGGTTCTGGAAGTGGTGATACTAATGTGACACTCAACGGACTTTCAGTTGATGCAGATGATACGTATACTGTAGATTACATTGAAGGAACTACCACATATACTTATTTTTCTTGTTATACTGATATCACGAGTTTTATCATTTCCGAAGGAAATACAACCTACCAATTATCAGATTTAGACATTACAGACGCCTTAACAAACACCAACTACTGTACAAATCGTACAAATTTTGCAGGATGGAGCATTTATATCGTTTATGAAGATGCTGCACTACCATTGAATCAAGTAAACTTATATCAAGGTCTAGAAATAATCAATAGAAATAATCAAGAAAAAATTATTGAAATTGATAACCTAAATGTGATTGATAATGTTGGAGCAAAAATTGGATTTCTGGCTTGGGAAGGTGATAATAGTTTAAATTTTGGTGAAAGCTTATCTATAAATAATAATGTGATTTCAAATCCGCCTTTAAATTTAGGCGACAATGCGTTTAATGGTACCAACACGTTTACAAATTCTAGCACCTTTTATAATTGTGATTTAGATGTGTATGATATTCAAGATAATATAGCTATTGGTGATACGAGCGCAACGATTAAATTAACAACTGGTGACTTTGATGAAAATGGACAATTTAGAGCAGACCTTATCATTATCAATAATATTATTACGGTTTTAAATAGTCAATTACCAGATGCGACCATAGTTTTAGATGATTTTATTATTAATTGTGGTGACAGAACTGTTGTGGTAGACTACACCGTTTTTAATGTTAATAGCACAGATATATTACCTGCAAATACACCAATTGCTTTTTATGCTGAAGGGACTCTCGTTGGACAATCACAAACTCAAAATGATATTGCTATTGATGCTTCGGAAAGTGGCACAATCACACTAACTCTGCCAGATGACATTGGTGATATTATATTACTAACACTAGCGGTTGATGATGATGGCACAGGAGCAGGTACAGTTGCTGAAATCATTGAAACTAATAATAGTACAGACAGTATTATAGAATTATTAGTCTTACCTCCTATTCTAATGTTGCCAAAACATTTGGAGTGTAATGAAGGCTTTAATAGTGCAACATTTAATTTGGTTGACATTTTTTTAAGTTCAGAAAACATAGAAAGTGGTTTCTTCTTTTACGAATCTTTAGAAGATTTAGAAGCAAATGATAATGAACTTATAAACCCAGAAAATTATTCTAACTCTAACAATCCGCAAACCATATATGTTAAAGTTGATAATCCGCCTTGTTATGATATTTATGAATTTCAGGTATTGGTTGAAAATTGTCCGCCTTATGTTCCTGATGGATTCTCACCAAATGATGATGGCACTAATGACTGGTTTAACATTCAAGGATTGTATGATATTTTTGAAGAACATGAACTCAAAATTTTTAATCGTTATGGTACCTTAATCTTTGAAGGTGACAATGATAAAAAATGGCATGGACTTGTCAATAGAGGTCTAAATAATCATGGTAATATTGTTCCTGTTGGCACCTATTTTTACATTTTAAATCCCAATGATTCTAATTATGGACCTTTGATGGGTTGGGTTTATGTGAGTTATTAAAACTAACAACATTCTAAATTGTAAGAATTTTACTCTGCATTGTTAAAATATATTGTATTTCGTCGTCTTTTCTTGTATTTCAACTTAATTACCTCTACTTTTCGACCCAACAAAAGATCAATATTTAATAATAGTCCCAAACTAAACATTATTGACTTCATAACTTAACCGCTTACAAATGAATTTATTCAGAAAATCCCTCAGCCTTTTTGCATGTTTATTATGTTGTACACTTAGTGCTCAACAAATTAATATAGACGATTCATTTACAGAACAAGAACTTATAGAAAACAACCTTATTCAAGGTTGTGTAGAAACCTCAAATATTCAATCACAATTTAATGGTGAAATCAACGGTTTTAATAGCTTTGGTTATTTTGAACGTGCAGGATCTTCTTTTCCTTTTGAAAATGGAATTATGTTATCAACGGGAAACGCTATTTCTGGAGGTAACACTCAAAACAACGCCATTTTAAATGAAGGGCAACCTAACTGGGCAACAGATCCAGATCTTGAAGCTGCTTTAGGAATTACAGGAACTTTAAACGCTACATCAATTGAGTTTGACTTTATATCTGTAACTAACCAAATACAATTTAACTACATATTAGCTTCCGAAGAATACTTTGGGGATTTTCCTTGTAACTATTCAGATGGTTTTGCATTTCTTATCAAACAAACTGGTACAGCTGATCCTTATGTAAATATTGCGGTTATTCCTGGAACCACTACTCCTGTGAATACGAATACGATTCATGATGAAATTGTTGGATTCTGTTCAGCATCAAATGAAGAGTATTTTGAAGGTTACAATCTTGGTGACACCAATTATAATGGTAGAACTGTTGTGATGACAGCAATGGCAGATATTCTACCAAATGTACAATATAGTATCAAACTCGTTATTGCAGATCAAACCGATAAAAATTATGATTCGGCTGTATTTATAGAAGGTAATAGTTTTAATGCAACGGTAGATTTAGGTGATGATATTCAAACCTGTGCAAGTACTGTAACATTAGACGGCAATATAGATAATCCTGATGCGACATACTCATGGTATCTAGATAGTAATTTATTAGCTGGAGAAACACAATCTACTTTAGATGCAACACAAACTGGAGTTTATAGTGTTTTTGTTGAAATTCCTTTAGCAGGCTCAACATGTGTTATTGAAGATACAATTAATGTGACTTTGAGTTCTACTCAAGCTGCAGGTGCTATTACAAATTACGAATTATGTGATGATGCTAGTGGTAATGAACAAGAAGTTTTTGATTTATCTACTAAAGATGCTGAAGTTTTAGCTTCGGTTCCTGCTTCAAGTTATGTGATTTCTTATCATTTAACAGCTAGTGATGCTCAAAATGACAGTGGTGTGATATCTGGCTCATTTCAGAATATAACAAATCCGCAAACCATATATGTTAAAATAGAAGATACCGTTAATGGTTGTTTAGCATATCAAAGTTTTGATTTGATAGTGAATCCATTACCAATTATAACGGCTCCTACAGAATTAATCGCATGTGCAGATAGTGCAATAGATGGGTCAACAGTAATAGATTTATCTGAGAAAGATGATGAAATCACAAATGGAAATTTAGATTTAGTTGTCACTTACCATTTAACACAAGATGATGCTACAAATGGCACAAATGCTATTGCATTACCTTATGCTAATACAAGCACCAACGAAACGATTTTTGTTAATGTAACAAACAGTATTACTGGATGTTCTACGACAACAACATTAGATTTTGAAGTTATCAATAAACCTATTATTAATCAAGAGGATCATTATATTGATGCTTGTGATACAGATCATGATGGTTTTGCAATATTTGATTTAAGCTCTATTATTGATGATGTTTTAGAAGGACTTACAGGAGTTACAGTTACTTTTCATGAAACTCAAGAAGATGCAGATTTAGGTGTAAACCCAATTGCAGACGACACAAATTACACTAACATTAATAGCAATGTACAAACCGTATATATTAGAGTAGAAGATAATGTTACAGGATGTGCCTCAACAACTCCAATTGAAATACACACCAACTTATTATTAACAGCTACAAATATTAGAGATTATGGCCTTTGTGATGAAGATAATGATGGTGAAGAAGAGTTTGATTTTAATGATATTACTGATACAATTTTAGGAGACCTAGAAGAGATCATGGATTATGACATTGATATTGAGTATTATTTAACCGAAGAAGATAGAGACAATCAAACAAACCCTATTGATATCACTTTGCCTTTTGTACCAACAGAAAATCCTCAAACTATTTATATCACGTTAACGAGTCCTACGTGTCAAGAAGTATCAGATTTTGACTTAATAATAAACCCAATCGTTGAATTTGATTCTATTGGTAATCAAATTATTTGTGATGAAGATCAAGATGAAATTACAACACTCAATTTAAGTGATTTTGATTTATTGGTAACTGGAGGTCTAGCAGATTTTACAGTTCGTTATTTTGCTACAGAAGAAGATGCAGAAAACAATTCAAATTCGCTACCAATAATTTACACAAATACAAATAGTACAGAAACACTTTATGCTAGAATAACATTTGGACCAACCTCATGTGCAGATATTAATTCTTTTCAAATTGAGATCTTACCTGCTCCAGTATCTAATGAACCAACAGATATTATTATTTGTGATGATGACCAAGACGGAATTTCAATCATTAACTTGAATGCTAAAATTTCAGAAATAGTAAATGATACAAACAATACAAATATCACGTTTCATACGCTTTTTGTTGATTCAGAAAATGGGATGAATGCGATAACTAATACAGCATTTTATCCTGCTTCTACGAGCACTATTTTTGTGAGAATTGAAAATGCAACTTCAGGATGTGCTAGTTATGAAAGTTTTGATGTGATTGTAAATACTGTACCTATTATCAATAATATTAACTTATATAAATTTTGTGAAATTGGAGATGATGGATTTGGAGAGTTTATATTTTCAACTCAAGATGTTGATATTTTAAATGGTCAAACAGGTAAAGAAGTATTCTATTTTGAAACTGCAATAGATGCAGAAAACAATATTAATGCAATAGACAAAGATGCTGTTTATATTAATCAATCAAACCCACAAACCATTTATGTTCGTGTTGAGAATATTACTGATCCAGACTGTTATTCTACCTCATCATTTATAATTGAAGTTGGTACAAATCCAGAATTTAATGAACCTACAGATATTTTTATCTGTGATGACATCACCAATGATGGTAGTATAAATTTTGATTTTAATGTTCAATTAGCTGAAATTACACAAGGCTTTTCAGATATTCAAGATGTTACATTTCATGCTTCACAATTAGATGCCGAAAATAACAATGACCCATTACCACTAAGTTTTGACAATACAGTAAATCCGCAACAAATTTATGTAAGAATCAATAATGGTTCTATTTGTGAATCATACACCTCTTTTGTACTTAATGTCATTGCTGCACCAGATGTAAATCCCTCAATTCCATTAGAACAATGTGACAATGATTATGATGGGATTACCACATTTGACTTAACACAAACAGAATTTGATATTCTAGATGTAAGACATGATAATATTGTGATTTCATATCACGAAACAATTGAAGATTCATTTTCATATACTAACGCAATACCAGATCCCACAAATTATACTAATCTTACAAATCCGCAAACCGTTTATATTCGTGTTACTAATACAATTTCAGATTGTTTTGTTTCTCTACCTCTAGAGCTTATTGTTAATCTTCCTCCTGCAATTAATCCAATTAGCAGTTATGAGATTTGTGATACAGAAACAGATACGACAGATTTAACTCAAATAAACGCAGTTTTACTTATAGACACTGAAAATGTGGTTGTGACTTATTTTTCTTCGGAAGAAGATGCTCGTAATCAAGTCAACGCTTTAGACACTGATTATACGTATCTAACAACTAACGATTTGTTATTTGCACGTGTTTCCTTTTCAACGACACAATGTTTTTTCATTCATTCATTCAATCTAGTTGTAAATCCTTTACCAGTTGCTAATCAACCTATTAATCTAGAAGCATGTGACGATGATTTTGATGGCTTCTTAGAGTTTGATTTATTACAACAAAATGCACAGGTATTAGGAAATCAAAATCCAAATAACTTTACAGTAAGTTATTATTTAGACCAACTATTAGCAGAAGAAGGTGTTGATGACCTTGGAGATTCTTATGAGTCTTTAACAAACGAAACTATTTATGTAAGAGTTGAAAATAATATGACTGGATGTTATAGTACGACATCATTTATGATTATAGTATTTGAAAGACCAGTTTTAGATATTGGTGAGCAAGTAATATGTTTAGAGAACTTACCATTAATAGTAAGTGCGAATACAAATAACGCTGGAGATGTATATCAATGGTCAACAAATGAATCAACTCCAGAAATTGAAATCACAGAAGTTGGTACCTACTCTGTCACAGTAACTACTATTCATGGTTGTGTAACTTCAGAGGTATTTACAGTAACAGAATCTGAAGCTGCAACTATAGAAATTACAGAAACCATCGATTTCTCAGACCCAAACAACATCACAGTAACCATTAGTGGTATTGGTAATTACTTGTATCAATTAGATGATTATCCTCCACAAGAATCAGGATTTTTTGAAAATGTAAGTTTAGGTTATCATACCATTACGATTATAGATTTAAATGGATGTTCTGAAGTTAGTAAAGACATTGTGGTTATTGATGCACCTAAATTTTTCACGCCTAATAATGACTCTTATTTTGACACTTGGCATATTACAGGTGTAGAAACTTTGACAGGTACTATGGTCTATATTTATGATCGCTACGGAAAATTGCTAACCACATTAGACTCGCAATCTAGAGGTTGGGATGGCTATTATAACGGAAATCTTATGAGAGCAAGTGATTACTGGTTTGTTGCCGATGTTAAAAAAGGCAATATTGAGTTTCAAGTAAAAGGCCATTTTGCACTACGATTGTAATGCATATGAAAATAGCATAGTGACCTAAACAAGTCGTTTAACCAAAAAAGCACCTCTTAGACTAAAAATACTCAGCAATGGGTATTTTTTAATTAGCTTACCTACCCTAAATTTACGCTTCCCAAAAGTAAGTCTAGAATGACTTAACCTAAATCACAATTAGTTGCTAATAATGATAAGGGATTACTTTTGCTTTTTTGTACTGTTTTTAGTTCTAATAACTGGAGCTAAGGCGCAGCAAATCACAACAGATGATACGCTACCTCTTCAATCACTTATAGAGAATAATTTTGGACAAGGGTGTGTTGAGATATCAAATATCTCATCTTCAATTAATGGATCTATAAATGGACTTTCAAGTTATGGATCTTTTGAAAAAGGAGCTTCAAATTTCCCTTTTGAAAACGGCATTCTATTAAGTACAGGAAATATTACTTCCGCAGGAAATACAATTAACTCAAACCCTTTAAATGAAGGTGGTAATAATTGGGGAACAGATTCCGATTTAGAAAACGCTCTCGCACTAACAGGAACTATAAACGCTACAGCAATTGAATTTGATTTTATTTCCGTAGCAAACCAAATTCAGTTTAATTATTTATTAGCTTCCGAAGAATACCTTGGCACCAACCCTTGCTCCTATTCAGATGGTTTTGCTTTTTTAATTAGAGAAGCAAATTCTACAGGACCTTTTACAAATATTGCTATTATTCCTAGTACGTCAATTCCTGTAAACACAAATACAATCCATGATGAAATTGTGGGTTTTTGTCCTGCATCAAATGACACTTATTTTGATGGTTACAATCTTGGAGATACCAATTATAATGGACGCACAACTGTTTTAACTGCAACAGCATCTATACAACCTAATGTGCAATATAGTATCAAATTGGTGATCGCAGATCAAGGTGATAAATTTTACGATTCCGCAGTATTTATTGAAGGGAATAGTTTTAATGCAACAGTTGATTTGGGTCCAGATATTGTGACGTGTGGAGATGCAGTAGAACTTAACGGAAACATAGACAACAGTCAAGCAAGTTACGAATGGTTTCAAAACGGAACTCCAATTACTGGCGAAACGAATCCAACTTTAGAAGTTACCGAGTCTGGAACTTATAAAGTACAAATAAGCATTATATTAAATAATACGTCTTGTGTAATAGAAGACGAAGTTATAGTCACCTTAAATTCTGAACAAGATTCTGGTGAGATTTCAGATTATTTAATTTGTGATGATCCTTCTAATGATGGTGTAGAAATGTTTGACCTTTCAACCAAAGATCTTGAGATAGAACTTTTATTACCGCCTTCTAATTATAATATTACTTATCATATCTCTTCGGAAGATGCGCAGAACGGAGAAAACCCATTACCAAATAATTACCAAAACACATCGTCTCCTCAACAAATTTTTGTTCGCACAGAAGATTTAGACAATGGATGTTTGGCTTTTGCAACGTTTAACATCATTGTTAACGAACCTCCAATTCTTGAAGAACCAACAGCAGTGACTGTTTGTGATGATGGGATTGCAGATGGACTGACGATGATAAATCTAGATGAAACGACTAATGAAATCACTAATGGAAATCCTAATCTTTATGTAAGCTATCATTATTCTCAACAAGATGCTAATACAGGTCAAAACCCATTATTTTCTCCATACAGCAATATAAATCCTAATGAAACTTTATATATTAGAGTGTATGATGCAACTACAGGATGTTCTAGTACAACTTCTGTAGATATTTCTGTACAAGACAATCCTATGGTAGACACTACCAATCCTCAATACATCAATGCTTGTGATGACAATGAAAATGGTATAGCCGATTTTGATCTAACGAGTGCTATTGAAGAACTCTTAGACGGTTTAACAGGAGTTAATGTAACATTTCATGAAACTTATGAAGATGCAGAAACAGGAGATAATCCTATTGCAGATCCAGATACCTATCAAAATATAGTACCTGGTTTACAAGTTATATATATTCGTATTGTTGACGAAGTGAGTGGTTGTTATATAATTGTGCCATTAGAATTACACTCTAACCTTCCAGATAGTGGATTTGGAGGCGATGTTTTTAACGTTTGTGATGATATTTCTGCAGATGGTATTGCAGATTTTGACCTCAACGAAGTAGAACAAGACTTAACTAATGGTTATGATGAGTTTGGAGTTACATTTTATGAAACAGAAGACGACCTTAATAATGAAATAAATCCTATTGACAAATCAATTCCTTACACAGTTACATCCAGTCCAACCACTATTTATGCCGTAACATCAGATGGAGATTGCGCATCAGATTTATCAATTAATTTAGTTATTTATCCACCAGTTGATATTCAAGGACTTGAAGATGTAGATTATTGTGATGAAGATACAGATGGTTACACCACCATTTTTTTAGAGACATTTAATAATCACGTAAGTCCTAATGCTAATGCGTATAACATTAAATATTATTTAACAGAGGAAGATGCAATTAATAATGAAAACATCTTAGAACCTTATTATAATAATGTTTCCAATCCGCAAGTGGTTTGGGTTAAAGTTACGAGCACAAATACAGGATGCTACGATATTGCTCCTTTAACAATTAATATCTCAAATGCTCCAACGGCAAACGTCCCAACAGATATTATTATTTGTGATGACAACCAAGATGGGATTTTCAACATAGATTTAACAACCAAAATCTCCGAAACTGTATCAAACACGAATAATCTCGATATTACATTTTACACCGATTATAATGATGCTTTTAATGCTGAAAATAGCATAGTAACTCCAACTAGTTATGATTCAACATCACAATACATTTTTATAAGAGTAGAAAACGCAACTACAAGTTGTTTTACTGTTGTTTGGTTTTACGCTTACATTAATACCGAACCAGATTTTATACCTATTACTAATTTTGAAAACTGCGAAGCAGATGGCAATGGCATAGCCGATTTTTTCTTTTATTTAAAAGACACAGAAATCCTCAACGGTCAAGCAGGAAAAGATGTTTTGTATTTTGAAACTGAGCAAGATGCTATCGACAGAACAGGAATTATCGATAAATACGCAGCATATCAAAATACAACAAGTCCACAAACAATACATGTGAGAGTTGAGAATATTTCAGATATTAGTTGCTTCGGAACATCGGAGTTTGAACTTGAAGTTGGCTCGCTTCCACCATTTAATGAACCACAAGATATTTTTGTCTGTGATGATGTTTCTAACGACGGAATTGAAAATTTTGATCTCAATCTTAAAATTTTAGAAATTTCCGAAGGTATTGATCAAACATTGAGCATCTCCTTCCATCCTTCTCAATATGAAGCCGATCAAGACCTTAATGAATTTCCTTTAGATTTTGATAATTATACAAATCCGCAACAAGTCTATGCACGAATTGAAAATGGCACGTACTGTCACGCCATCGTAGAATTTGACATTAATGTGATCCAGATTCCAGATGTGAATGCACCATCAGAATTAATACAATGCGATACAGATAATGATGGTTTTGTAACTTTTGATTTGACACTTGTTGAATTTGAAATTTTAGATGTAAGGCAAGATGATATTGTGATTTCATACCATGAGTCTATTGAAGGTGCAGATACAGATACTGAAATTATAAGTGACCCAGAGAATTATACTAATACTTCAAATCCGCAAACGGTCTACATTAAAATTAATAATACTGTTTCTGATTGTTATGTCACTTTACCTATTAATTTAATTGTTAATCTTCCTCCTGAAGTCATTGATTTCCAGACGTACCAAATTTGTGACAACATACTAAATGAGTTTAATCTCAATACTATTAATACTGAAGTTACTAACGAAGCAGAAACACTTATAAGCTATTATAATTCATTGGCAGATGCACAGGTAAACACAAATTCTATAGATACAAACTATACGTATCAAAGTACTGATGACACTATATATATACGATTAGAAAACCCAACAACAGGATGTTGGACGACCTATAATTTTGATTTGATTGTCAATCCGTTACCAATTGCAAATGAACCCTCTACATATTTAGCTTGTGATGATATTACTAATAATGGTGTAGAAAATATCGACTTAACATTTCAAAACAATCAAGTTTTAGGCTCACAATCTAGTACACTCTTTACTGTAACTTACTACAATACAGAAGCAAATGCAAATAATGGCAATAATAGTTTACCAAATGATTACGTAGCTAATAACGGTGAAATAATTATTGTAAGATTAGAAAATAATATAACAGGTTGTTATGATATTACTCAATTTGATGTGCTAATTTATGAGCATCCTCAACCTGCACTACCTACTATTTTATGTGATGATGATTATGATGAGATTACAACATTTGATCTAACGATTTCAGAAAGTGATTTATACGCTATTATTCCAGATTATATTACAATTTCATATTTTGAAACGCAAGAAAATCTCAATGCAGATACAAATCCAATAGTAAATCCAAGCAATTATACTAACACTTCTAATCCTCAAACCATTTACATAAAAGTATTCAACACGCTCGCTAATTGCTATACTGCTGTCCCATTAGAACTTCAAGTTAATGTACCTCCAACGATTAATGAATTTGGAAGTATTGAAATTTGCGATAATGCAACTAGTAGTTTTGAATTGAATACTATTGACCAGATTATTGTTGATAATAATACAAACGTTGTATTGAGCTACTATGATAATGTAGTAGATGCTCAAAATAGCACCAATGCTTTAGACACAAATTACAATTACACAACAACAAGTGATACAATTTATATTAGGATAGAATCTCAAACTACAGCATGTTTCTACATCTACCCTTTTCAATTAACTATTTTACCATTACCAATTGCAAATCAACCTGATCCATTAGAAGCTTGTGATGATGATTTTGATAGTTTATTTATCTTCGATTTAACACAACAGGATAGCCAAATTCTTGGAACTCAAAATCCAAATAACTTTACAGTAACCTACCATTCTACAAACAATGATGCTAACTCAAATACAAATGCATTACCTGCTAACTATAATGTCCAATTTGTTGAGACTATATATGTTCGTGTAGAAAACAACGCAACTGGATGTTATAGTATCACAGAATTTATAGCTTCAGTAAGACGCAAACCAGAAGTAGAAATTCCAGATCAAGTGGTTTGTTTAGACAATTTACCATTAATAGTAAGTGCCAATACAACTATGTTTGGTGACACATATTTATGGTCAACAGGTGAGATCTCATCAGAAATTGATATTACAGGAATTGGCACATATTGGGTTACAGTCACTTCAGAGTATGGTTGTGAAACCACAAGTGTATTCAACGTTACAGAGTCTGAAGCTGCAACAATAGATTTCACTGAGACTCTAGATTTCTCAGACCCAAATAATATCACAATTACGATAAGTGGTATTGGTAATTACTTATATCAACTAGATGACTTTCCTCCTCAGGAATCTAACTTTTTTGATAATGTATCTCTAGGTTATCATACGATTACCATTATAGATTTAAATGGTTGTGCAGAAGTCACCAAAGAAATTGTTGTTATTGATGCACCTAAATTTTTTACTCCAAATGGCGATGGATATTTTGATACTTGGCATATAATAGGTGTTGAAACTTTACCAGGAACTATTGTTTACATTTTTGATCGCTACGGAAAATTGCTAACCACATTAGACTCGCAATCTAGAGGCTGGAATGGCTTTTACAACGGAAACCTTATGAGAGCAAGTGATTACTGGTTTTTAGCAAAAGTAAAAAAAGGTGATATTAATTTTGAGGTGAAAGGTCATTTTAGTCTACGATTATAATACCAATTATGATTTGAAATGGTTTTGACTTTAAATAATTTAAGTTATCATTGGTAGTATATAATCTTAACATTTATTAAGATTAAAGAACTCCTTCAATTAGTATCTTTGCAATCGTTAAAATTGCTAATGAAAACGACCTTTAAAATCTTATGCTTTCTATCTACAGTATTGGCTTTTGGCCAAAACATTTCTGTAGACAGTCAAACGTATTCTGCACAAGAATTAATAGAGAACATACTAATTGATAGTAACTGTATTGACAATGTGATGGTTACAAATGTGGTAGGTGGTGATTTTTCTTCTACTGACCAAAGCTATGGCTATTTTGATGCTACTGGTACAACATTCCCTTTTGAAACAGGTATCGTTATGAGTACTGGACGATTAGCTAACGTTCCAGGTCCTAACACTTCACTAAGTGATGACGATGCTCCAGGTTGGATTGGTGATGCTGATTTAGAAAATGCACTTAACGAAAGCAATACAACCAACGCAACCATTCTAGAATTTGATTTCACATCTGTTGCTACAGAAATAAGCTTTAGATATCTTTTTGCTTCGGAAGAATATCAAGAAGGAAACCCAAATACATGCCAATACTCAGATTTGTTTGGTTTCTTAATTCGTCCAGCCACAGGAACTCAATATACCAACATCGCTTTAGTGCCAGGAACTCAAACTCCTGTAAAAGTAACAACAGTTCATCCAGATATTCCTGGAGGTTGCCAAGCACAAAATGAAGCCTATTTTGGAAGTTTTAATCCAGCTGCATCTCCTACTAATTTTGCTGGACAAACTAAAATATTAACTGCAACTGCCCAAGTGATTCCTAATGAAACCTATCATGTAAAATTGGTAATTGCAGATGAGCAAAATTATAGATTTGATTCTGCCGTTTTTTTAGAAGCAGGAAGTTTTAGATTGTCTACAGATTTAGGCCCTAATCTTTTAATAAATAATGGTAATGCTATTTGTGGTGATGACACGTATACCATCCAATCAAATGAACCTGGAACTAACAACAGTTATAAATGGTTTAAAGATGGTGTTCAATTGTTGACAGAAACCAATTCTTTTTTAGAGGTTGATGAAGCTGGGACTTATAATTTAGAAGTTACTTTAGATAATAACTGTTTATCTTATGGTGAGGTTATTATTGAATATTCTGAAAATCCAATTGTATTCGATTCGGTTTTAATTGAGTGTGATCAAAATCAGGACGGAATAACATTTTATAATCTTTTCAATGCTGAAAGTGATGTTACCAATGATGATCCATCTCTATTTATTTTAGGTTTTTACCTAACCGAAAATGATGCAGAAAACGAAACCAATGTCATTGTTGGTGCTGCCAATTTTGAGAATACCATTCCGTTTCAAACCGTTTACGCTCGTGTAGAGAACCAAGCCAATTGCTATAGCATTGCTGAAGTTGAACTTCAAATATCTAATAATATCGTATTTATTCCAGCTCTAGAAGCGTGTGATGGTGATGATGTAGATGGATTTGCAGATTTTAATTTGAACGATATTACGACTTCCATTTCAAGTCAAATTCCAATGGATGCGACCGTTACTTTTTATTTGAACGAAGCTGATGCTTTTGCAGAAACCAATAGTGTGTCTGGCACATTTCAGAATACAATACCAAACACGCAAACCATCTATGTAAAAGTTGAAAGTAATAATCAATGTTTTTCAATCTCTACTGTGCAATTAGTTGTTTTATACACACCTGTTTTATTAGAGGATGAGTCGTTTATTTACTGCTTAAATAGTTTTCCTGAAACCATAACTTTGGTTGGAGGTGTGCTAAATGATGAGCCTAACAACTATTATTACGAATGGTTATTTAACGGAACTTCAACAGAAATCAACACCACATTTAACGACATCAACGAAGTAGGAACTTACACAGTTATCGTCACAGATCCTAATGGTTGCTCGTCTAGTAGAACGATTACTGTTTTACCATCAAGTGATCCTGAGATTGAAGATGTAATCATTTCCGAAGGTACAACATTGAATAATACAGTCACGATTATTGCTACTGGTGATGGTGATTTTGAATATGCATTAGATACTACAGATAATGGTTTTCAAACCGAAAACACGTTTACTAATGTCGCTCCTGGTTTTCATACGATTTTTGTTCGTGATACTAATGGTTGTGGAATTACAGAACAAGTAATTTCGGTGCTAGGTTTCCCAAAGTTTTTTACGCCTAATGGTGATATTTTTAATGAGCGTTGGAAAGTTTACGGTGTGAATTCTAACTTTAATCAAGGTACAAATATTCAGATTTTTAATCGCTACGGAAAATTGCTAACCCAATTTACCAATGAAAGTGCTGGTTGGAATGGAACATTTAATGGTCATCCTCAACCAAGTGATGATTATTGGTTTGTAGTAACACTAGTTGATGGCAGAACATATACTGGCCACTTTGCTTTGAGGCGATAACACAAACTTTTAATATTCAACTCATTAATATTACTTAACTTTAGATTCAAAATAATAGCTGTTAATGAATCGTATAGTTTCGGCATGTCTTGTTTTAATAAGTTTAAGTTGTTTTGCTCAAGATTCTAAGCAAATATCTTTTCGTGAACTTGCAGTAGCACAAGGCTTATCTCAAAACAGTGTTGTTAGTATTGCTCAAGATTCTATTGGTTATATGTGGTTTGCCACTCAAGATGGACTTAATAAATATGACGGCATCAATTTTACGTTTTACAACAAACAATTTGAAGATGTAACCAGACCGACATATAGTAAGTTAGGAAAAATATATGTAGACCAACTTGGCGTTTTATGGATTATTAGCAACTCTGGGATTCTCGAAAAATTTGACAATAAAACGGAGACATTTAAACATATCCAAACGATTGAGAATGCTAGTGTCGTTTTTCAGAATAAAAAGAAAGACTATTATATAGGTACCTACGGAAATGGGCTTTACAAAATTGATCGTTCTACAAAAGATACACTTCGCGTATTTGACAATGCGTTTAAAAATCTTAATACTTACGATTTTCTTGAAGTCAATAACACTCAATATGTCGCGACATCAACTCACGTTTTTAGAATAGATGATAAAGAAATTTCTACAGTACAAATAGAAAATGATGACACTAATTTTAGCACTCTCACGATTTCTAAAGATAATACAGTATGGCTTGGGAGTTTTGGCAACGGACTCTATTATAAATCTAAAAATTCTAATGCCTTTAAAAAGTTTAACCATTTACAACTACCTTCAGCATTAAACATTCAAGATATTTTAGTTGATAATAACGATAATTTATGGATAGCTACTTATGGAGATGGCTTATACATATTAGACCACACAAAAACTAAAGTATCGCATTATACCGAAAACAAAAACAATCCTTATGCGCTCCAATATAATGATGTGCTTAGCTTGTATCAAGATTATACAGGTACGGTTTGGCTAGGAACAGATGGTGCAGGTTTAAGTTATTATGATGAACATCTTACTAAATTTAATGTCATAACAAACGACCAAACTCCAAAAGACATACCTGTAGATGTGGTAAGGGCAATTGCCTATGACGATTCAAAGATGATGTGGTTTGGAACGTCAGGAAAAGGGTTAACAAAGATTCATATAGACAAAGGGATTTATAAATCTTATACAACAGAAAACTCTAAAATTGCTAGTAATCGTATCATGAGTTTACTATCAGATAATGGTAACTTATGGATTGGTCATCAAGGTAAAGGCTTACAAATATTAGACTCAAAGGGTAATTTTGAAACGATTGAAGCTTTAAAAAACGAAACCATTTGGAAAATCTATAAATACACTCCAAATCAATTTTGGTTATGTACTAGAGATAGTGGCATCATGCTTTATGACAAAAATAAAGGCATTATTAATCAATATACCGTAGACAATTCTGGTTTAACTTCTAATAATATTAGAACCATAGAAAGAGGAAATTTTAATGAGATTTGGATTGGTAGTGAGGTTAACGGTTTGTTTCTATTAGATTTTCAATCGCAAACTATTAAACCAATACCAAAAATTCCTAATAAAATCAAGTCTCTATATTTTAATGATAATATCTTATATGTTGGTACCAACGGTAATGGTTTAAAAAGTTATAATACGTTGAGTAAACACATAAAAACATATACTAATGAATCTGGTCTATCTAACAATGTCATTTATGCAATTCTACCAGATGAAAAAGGTAATTTATGGCTAAGTAGCAATAAAGGCATTTCAAGATTTAATCCTAATGATAAATTCAAAAAATTCATAGAAAACTATACCGAAAACAGTGGTTTACAATCTTTTGAGTTTAATACTGGCTCCTATTATAAAGCAATTGATGGAACACTTTTTTTTGGCGGATTAGAAGGTGTTAATTGGTTCTTGCCAAGTGAATTAACGATTAATGAGGTTGTTCCAAAAACTGTGATTTCAAAGTTTGAAATATTTAACGAAAAAGAGCCGATGATTCCCGAGGCAACATTTCGGCATAATCAAAATACAATAACGTTTACGTTTGCTAGTTTGCATTATTCAGAACCTTCAAAAAACTTGTATCGTTATAAATTAGTTAATCATGATGCTAATTGGTCTGTACCAAATTATAGTAATGTAGCACATTACACCAACTTACCTCCAAATGAATACACATTTTTAGTAACATCAAGTAATTATGAAGGTGTTTGGAATAAAACACCTGCAACTTACACTTTTGAAATATCAAAGCCATGGTTTAAAAGTGGTGTAGCCTATGCCATCTATAGCATTTTATTTTGGTTAGCTTTATTTGCTATATACAAATACTTTAGGTTTAAATGGAAATTAGAAACCCAATTACGATTAGAACATGCAGAAGCTGAAAGGCTCAAACAAATAGATGAATTCAAAACCAAATTATATACTAATATTTCTCACGAATTTAGAACGCCATTAACCCTAATTTCTGGACCCATAGACCATCAATTATCTAGAGACACTTTAAAACCCGAAGATCGCAAAGAACTTAATTTAGTGAAGCAAAACGCAAATAGGTTACTCAATCTAGTTAATCAAATGTTAGACTTATCATTAATAGATTCTGGTCAGTTGCGATTACTCGTTGAAGAAGGAAACCTTAATGTCTTATTAAAACAAATCGTTGCTGCTTTTCAATATAAAGCAAATGACAAACACATACACATTAACAGTAAAATTGAAAACCTGACCAATGTATGGTACGATGTAGATATTATTGAAAAAATAACAACTAATTTATTATCTAATGCCATAAAGTATGCACCAGAACATACTGAAATTATCATAGATGCAAATGCATTAGATCATTCTCTAGTCTTGTCTATAATTAATGTGAATACTAGTATTTCTAAGCAAGATTTTGAAAAACTGTTTCAACGATTTTACCAAAATAATGAAGCATCTGATGGTGTAGGCGTTGGCTTAGCCCTTGTTAAAGAGTTAGTAAACCTCTCAAAAGGAAGTATTACTGCAAATACTGTAGACAAAGATAAAGTTCAGTTTACGGTGACTTTACCAATTAATAAAAATGCTTTTAATGCTTCGGAAATTAAAACTGAAACAAAATATCAACCTCCTATTGAAGACCTAAGTAATTTAACAACAAACAATACAGACCATCCGCTTTTACTCATTGTAGAAGATGAAAAAGATATTAGAGCTTTTGTCTCATCAATTTTTAAAGACAAGTATCAAATTATTGAAGCAGAAAATGGACAAACAGGTATAGATTTAGCGTTACAATACATACCAGACATCATTATTAGTGATGTTATGATGCCAGTCAAAACTGGTATTGATTTATGTAATACTTTAAAATATAATGAATTAACAAGCCATATTCCAATTATCCTACTCACTGCAAAAGTTGGTGAAAACAATGAAATTGAAGGCTTAAAAACTGGAGCAGATGCTTATATCACAAAGCCATTTAATAGCGAAAAATTACTTTTAAGAGTAAGAAAGCTCATCGAAAATAGACAACAACTTCAAAAGCATTTTAGTAAAGACTTTAGCATCAACCCAGAACTTTCAATCACATCAACTGAAGCCGATTTCTTAAAACGCTTAAAGCAGGTTTTAGATCATAAAATTACAGACTCAAACTTTACTAGCGAAGCATTTGCTGAAGCCATGCATATGAGTAGAACACAATTGCATAGAAAACTAAAAGCCATTGTTGGCAAGAGTGCTACAGAATTCATAAGATCGCAACGCTTAAAATTAGCAATAGATTTACTAAAAAAATCTGATGCTACCATTTCTGAAATTGCATATCAAATTGGATTTAACACTCCTTCATATTTTATTAAGTGTTTCAAAGAAGCTTATAACTGTACTCCTACCGATTATATTTCGAAATAAACCAAACCCATAAATAACTGTTTTTCAGTTGATTATTTTAAATATTTCAATCATGTTACATATGTTACATGATTTGAAACATATCTTTTACCCTCTCCTCAAGCTTCTATATAATTTTACATCACAGAGAATCCCTAGCACATTTTTAAGATGGATAACGGTCTAAAAGAAAAAGATGAAAAGATATACCTCAGTATCGATCATTTAAAAAAAGGAACTTATAAACTCAATATTTTATTGAAAAACGAAATCATTAAAACGATAGAATTTATCAAACGATAGTAAAGAAGCTATTAATCAGTTGAGAAAGGGAATCAATAAATATAAACGTGGAGTTTGCGTTGGTTCCTTTTTTTCTAAATCAAGAATTGAATTAGCCTATACTCTAAATACATTAAAAAATAACATTAAAACACTAACCTACAGTTAATTAAAATCGATAAAGAGAAACATCAACACAAATAAACTCATATTATGAAAACAAAATTCACTTTACTTCTCTTTCTATTAAGCTTCCTAGGATACGCTCAAAACGGAATCAATTACAAAGCTGTAATTAAAGATGACTTAGGCAACGTCATTGCCAATAGTAACACTATTACAATTCAATTTACTATTCTAGAAGGTATAAGTGCATCTTACCAAGAAACACAAACACCAACCTCAGATAATAACGGAATAATTATAGTAAACATTGGAGAAGGCACACCAATCTTTGGTGATTTTTCAACTATTGAATGGGAAAATGGCACTCAATATTTAAATGTACAAATTGATATTGGTAACGGACTAGAAGACATGGGAAATAGCCAATTTAAAACAGTTCCTTATGCTCTAGCATCTGGAGACAAATCATGGGAAACAGAAGTTGACAATGTACATGTACTATCAAAAAATGTGGGAATAGGCACAGATACTCCAACCGAACTTTTGCACATTCATGATGAGGACAAAGTAGGTATAAATTTAACTGTTCCTAGTTATTCAGATGAAACTCAAATAGAATTTAAAAATGGTGATATCAATGGACTTCACTCCTTTTTCAAACTTTCTAATCAGTCTGATTCATTTAAAATAGCTTTAGATACAGATATTACTACTACAGTTGGATATGAAGATAAACTTAGAGTAAACTCTATAGGTTTGGCATTACAAAACGGTGTAACTATTAATGAATTTTCTGAAGATAACACCTTATCAGGCAATAGCAATTTAGCAGTTCCAACTGAACGTGCAGTAAAAAGCTATATAGATGATGTAGTTGGTGATAAAGTGATTTTCAAAGTTAGAGGTAATGGCTTTGCTGTAAAAGATATTGATGGCGCTACTGAAGTAGAGACAAATATCTGGGATATAGAAGTTTATGACACAGCAAATGCTTTTAATACAACTAGTGATCGATTTGTTGCCCCAAGCTCTGGTTACTATTTTCTTCATGCATGTATAAAACAGTCAAACTTTATCACGCCAGCATTTTTTAGAATACGATTCAATGTAGATGTAAATTCAACATATAGCACTATTGTAGATGGAGATGATGTAAAAACAGAAGTTAGTGGTATTTACTTTTTAAGTGCTGGACAAGATGTTTATGTGCTTTTAAGAAATTTTTCTGCAGGAGAAGATGAGCGTATGGATGGAACTGGTAGCTGGTTTGAAGGTTATAAACTCTAATATAAAACGCAATGCTTAGATAACTATATAAATAACAAACGCATGAAAACAAAAATTACTTTAGTAATCCTATTGATAAGCCTAATAGGTTATGCTCAAAATGGAATCAATTACAAAGCTGTAATTAAAGATGACTTAGGAAATGTCGTTGCAAACCAAAACGTTGATATTAGATTTACAATCTTGCAAGGTGCAATTAACGCTTATCAGGAAACGCACGATACTACAACAGATAGCAATGGTATAGTCATTGTAAATATTGGAGAAGGCACTGTAGTATCAGGAACATTCTCAGCAATAGTATGGGGAAATGGTGTTTTTTCTCTTAAAACCGAAATAGATATAGAACAAAATGGGAGCTTTGATATTGAAGAAACCACAGCCTTTAAAACAGTACCATATGCAATTTTAGCAGAAAAATCCTTGACAACAAGAAACATTGAATTGCCTTACTATGATGAAGGAATTCAAGAAAGTGGTGCAACCTTTCATATACAAAACGATGGTATCAATGGTCGTTACGGAATCGCAGGTTCGACAGGAGTTAATGCAGAAAACTTGCCAAGTAACAATGCAGGTGTACTGGGAAATGGAGTTGGAGCCCATGGTGTTTACGGTTATGCAGAAACGAGCTTTTGGGCAGGCGTACAAGGGGTTTCTAATTCCTCAGAAGGAGTAGGCGTACAAGGCTACGGTTTTGGAGGAGGTGTTGGAGGTCATTTTTATACGACTTCAACAGGTGTAGCTGCTTTGACTACAGGTAGAGGAAATGTTGGTATTGGTATTGACGAACCAGAAATGAAACTCCATGTTGGCGGAAACCTATTTATACAAACCAATATAGGAAATATGATCATGGGTTTTCCTGAAAACGGTAATCAATGGCAACTTTCTACTCTAGGACAAGGCGCAGAATTACAATTTCAATCTAAACCAGATGGAAGTAATAATTTCGATACTAGATTTAGAATGAGACAAGATGGGGAATTTCAAATTGGTAATATTAGCACAGCAAGCGCTTGGTTACATGTTAAAAACAACTCAAATATTAATAAACCTCTTCTCAAACTCGAAGAAGAAGGTAATGATTATGCCAGATTAGAACTAACTAATGATGCCTCAAATGGTGCTTATTGGCACGTGGCTGGACTTCCATCTGCCACAGCATCTAGTGCTCGTCTTAATTTTTATTTCAGAAATGAAAATGGAGCAGCAGATAGAATGACTATAACAGGAGATGGAGAGGTTGGTATTAATGGGAGTCCAACTGCGAGACTTGAAATTTTTCAAAGAAGTCAGGTTGTAGGAACTGGTTTACGTTTTGATGATGGTACAGCCAATTCTGATTGGGATATTACTCATGGTTTCTCACTTCGTTTTCATTATGGAGGCTTATTAAAAGGGCTTATTAATCCAAATACAGGAGCTTATACACAGTCTTCAGATGTTACTCTCAAAAATAATATACAAAACTTAAATACTGTTTTAGGTCGTGTAAATCAACTTAGACCTACAACTTATTATTATAAAGATGATACTACAAAAACAAAAACCATAGGGCTTATTGCGCAAGAAGTAAAATCTATTTTTCCAGAAGTTGTTCATTTCTCTGAAGCAGACGGATTATATGGAGTTGATTACGCTGCCTTTGGAGTTATTGCTATAAAAGCAATTCAAGAACAACAAATGACCATAGAAAACCAGCAAAAGCAAATTGATGAACTCAAAGCATTAGTAACAACATTAATTAATAAAAAATAATATTATGAAAACGATAATAACGATATATAGTTTACTCTTTGTTGTTTTCTTCGGAAATGCACAAACCATAGAAAAATTTAGTATTGATTCTGGAGGTGCATCAGCTTCTGAAGGAAGTATTCAAATCCTATATACCATAGGTGAAGTCAATGTGCAAGAGCTAAGTACTCCTAGTGTTTCAATTTCCGAAGGATTTATAAATGCAGATTTTAGAATTATCATAGATCCAATTGTCTTTTTACAAGGACCATCTTTAGTGCCTACAGCAATCGGATTAATGAATGACACACTTAGAGAAAGTGCACTTTTACCAACTACAAGTCCTTATGAGGATAATGCGACGTGCAATGCGTCAGTATTTAATACTACAGGAGATAATGCCATTGTAGATTGGATTTGGCTTGAGTTGAGAGCTGCGAATGATAATCAAAAACTCATCAATGCTCGTTCTGCTCTAGTGCAAAGAGATGGTGATGTTGTAGATTTTGATGGGATATCATCTGTTGTAATGCAAGCTGCACCAACCAATTATTTTGTAGTTGTTAAACATAGAAACCACTTGGGTGCAATGAGTGCTGCAACAGTAAATCTATCTGATAATGTGACAACGATAGTAAATTTCACAAATAGTAGTTTCTCTACATTTGGCAGCAATGCACAATCTATTTTAAACTCTGGCAATACAGCGCTTTGGGCTGGTGATGCGAATACAGATGATTCTATTACCTTCTCTGGCAACAATAATGATGTGAATGCTATTAAAGATTACATCCTTGCAGATCCTAGTAATATCTTAAATTTTATTACTTACGTGTCTGCTGGTTATCTCAATTTTGATATTGATTTAAGTAGTGCGACTCGATTTTCTGGTTCTCCAAACGATAGTAATATTATTAAGGATAATGTTCTTAACCATCCAGGAAACTTATTAAACCTACCAACATTTATAATAAACGCAACTGTTCCACCCAAAAATTAAAATCATGAAAACTTTTTATACATTATTTTTCGCATTATTATTTACAACTTCAAGTTTTTCGCAAGGCTATCAATTTGGTATTGTGCACAACTCAGACTATAACTTTTCTATTGTCGCTATTCCAGATTTTGATGCAACCAATACAGATATTTCAGATATTGGTTTTGCATTAATGTTACCAGCAGGTGATGCAGATATTCTAAATATTACACAATTTAATGGTAGACTTTGGACACCAAACCAAGTGACTGCTGCTCAATTATCAAGTTTTGGATTAGGCGATGGTACTCGAGATGCTTTTGTAATGAATTTACCACCTGGACAAACAATATTGTCACATACTACAAACGTCCCTTTTGTTTTAATGTCTTTTGATGTTAGTAATATGCCAACAACAGGTTTACTAGAAATCTTAGTCAATACAGATCCAATTGCAATGGGACTTGGAGGTGCTGTAGATAGTTTTTATAACTCAAATATAGATGAGACGACGACCCAAAACTATTTTAATGGATTAGTCATTGGTCAAGAAGATTTCATGTTTGAAACATTGAGCTTAGAGGATATTGAGCTTGAAAATTACACCGTTTCTGTATATCCTAATCCTGCGATAGAAATGCTGAATGTCAATACCAATCTCGAAGTTATTGAATTGACTTTATATGATGTTTTAGGCAAACAGGTTCTTAACACGAAAGACACTAAATCCATGACAGTGAATCAATTAAACTCAGGCAGTTACCTTTTAAAAATTGAGACTACCAGAGGTTATATAACAAAGAAAGTAATTATAGAATAAATATAATAAGATCATGAAAACATTTAAAACACTTAGTATTCTACTAGTAACTTTTATCCTATTTAGTTGTAGTAGTGATGATGATAACAACAGCCAACAACAATCTACTCAAGAATTATTAACCTCAGGCAAATGGTATCAAGAATCTCGGACTCCTGGAAGTTATACAATTTGTGATAAAGTAAGTTACATCCAATTTACGACCAATAACAATTTTGAACTAGAAAGCTTTGAAGAAAATGGAGATGATTGTATATCGTTGGGATTGATGACAGCAACATATACACTTACTGAGAACATGACTATTGAAATTTCTTTTGAAGGTGAATTGATTTCCACAGAAATAATAGGAATTTCTGCACAAGAATTGACACTATTAACTTCTGAAAATGAAACTTTAGTTTTTGATAAAACAGAAGGTTAAAATCTAATAATTATGAAAACAAGACTTACATTTCTTTTAGTATTCCTATCGGGAATTCTATTAGCACAAAACGGAATTAACTACAAAGCAGTTATAAAAGACACTAATGGAAATGTAATTGCTAATAGTCTAGTTGCTGTACAGTTTAGAATTCTTGTAACAACAGATCTACTTCTAGCTTACGAAGAGATTCATACTCCAACTACAGATGAAAATGGTTTTATAACTATAAACATAGGAGAAGGCACTAGTAGTGAAGAATTTCCTGAATTCATTTGGCGTGCTTATGATGATCATTTTCTTAATGTACTAATAGATACAGGAGGAGGATTTATAGACATGGGTACAACTCAATTTAAGCAAGTACCATTAGCAATGTATGCATCACGTTCAGGATATGCAAGTGTTGCATTAGAAGTATCAAACCTTAAAGGTCTTGATAGAATAATCGGAGATAATGGTAGTGGTTGGAGATTAGCCGGAAGAAATCCAGATTATTATGGATCAGTAGGTTCAAACGCTGTAGATCTAAGTCTGAGCTTCACAGAAAATATAAATGGAGGTGCAACTGGAGATTATTCTTTTGCTTCTGGCTTTGACACACTTTCTTCAGAATTAGCTTCAACAGCAATGGGACAATTCACAATAGCATCTGGTGTTGTTTCTACAGCAATTGGAGCAGGTGCAGAAGCTACAGGAGATTTTTCTATTGCTATGGGTCTTAATACTCAAGCCACAGAATATGCTTCAACTGCTTTAGGACATAATACGACGTCATCGGGAAATTTCTCCACAGCTTTTGGAAATTCTACTACAGCATTTGGGGCAAACTCAACAGCGTTAGGTTATGGCACTATAGCTTTGGGATCAGGTTCTCTTGCTGGTGGAGACGATACATCTTCAATAGGAAGATATAGTGCTGCTTTTGGGAATGAAACTGTTGCACAGTCTTATATTTCGTTCGTCATTGGTAGATATAATACATATGGTGGTAATTCAGATAATTGGGAAGACTCTAATCAACTTTTCGCAATTGGCAATGGAAGTTCAAATACTAATAGAAGTAATGCTATGACTGTTTTAAAAAATGGTAACACAGGGATTGGTACCGATAACCCTCTAGAACTATTACATATTAATGGTGGACGACTTAGAATTGGTACAGAAACCATTGAAGATACTGGCAGTAATCGTTTATCATTTAATGCAGATTTATTACCTGATGTTAATGAAGGTATGCAATTAGGTAATTCTAGTTTCCGTTGGCAAGGTCTTTGGGCTACAGATGGTACAATTAACACCTCAGACAGGCGAGATAAAACAAATATTAAAACTATTAAATATGGTCTTAATGAAGTTCTAAAAATGAATCCTGTAAGCTATAACTGGAAAAATAGAAAAAATCAAGACACCAAATTGGGCTTAATTGCTCAAGACCTATTAGAGTTAGTTCCTGAAGTTGTAAAAACGCATGAATGGCAAAACGCTTCTGACGATGAGAATGCAACATTAAAGAAAGTGGAATTAGATAGACTTGGTGTGTATTATTCAGATTTAATTCCTGTACTCATCAATGCGATTAAAGAGCAACAAAAGATTATTGAAGACCTCAATACAAAAAATAGTAATCTAGAATCTAAAGTAGAGCAAAACTATCAAGCATTACTTTCTCGAATGGAGATTATAGAATCTAAAACTTCAAACTAACAGATTATGAAAGGACTAAAAATATTTATCACAATATTATTAATTTCTGCTTACGGTTATTCGCAAAACGGAATTAACTATAAAGCAGTAATAAAGGACACTAATGGAAATGTGGTTGCTAATCAAAATCTAGATTTTGTATTTAATATAGAGCATGAAAACGTTTCTATATATAGCGAATCACAACAAATAATGACAGACAACAACGGTATTGCAATCGCTACAATTGGAAATGGTTCTCCAAGTATTGGCACTTTTGATACTATAGATTGGAAACTGAGAAATTTAGAATTAAATGTACAAATTGACTTAGGAGATGGTTATGTTGACTTCGGAAATAGCCCGTTTAACGCAGTACCTTATGCAATAAATACTCTAAAACCTCAAGGACTTAAAGCCTTAAATCAAGGTAATGGTATTGGATGGCGAATTTCTAATGACTCAGAACCAGGAATTTACGGAAACATAGGAGGTCATGCCATAGATTTTTCAGCTCAAAGTTTAGTCACTAATAGAGGAGCAACTGGTCTATTTTCTTTTGCTTCAGGCGCAGCAACTATTGCTAGTGCAACATATTCTGTAGCATTTGGTGGAGCAACGAGTTCAACTGGTGAAGCATCTTTCACTTCAGGAAGTTATACAAGGGCTTCAGAAAGTAATTCAACAGCAATGGGTTACAATACTGAAGCATCTGGCAGTAACAGTTTTGCAATTGGAAATAATAGTGAGGCTTCTGGGTATAGTAGTACTGCTATGGGAAGTTCAACTCTTGCAGAGGCATATATTTCAACAGCTGTAGGTCGTTATAATGTAGGAGGAGGAAATGAAACTGAATGGTTAGGCTTTGACCCTCTGTTTGAAGTAGGAAATGGTACAAGCAATTCAGCAAGAAGAAATGCTTTAACAATAGCAAAAAATGGACAACATACCATAAATAGTGAAGGTATTGGGTTGCTAATTTCAGAAGCTGTAAATCCAATAGTTATCTCAGATTCGCAAGCTAATTCAATAGATATCTCAAATTCTGGTTTTATCGGAATTAGAATTGATACGCCTTTTTCTAATGGAATCTCAATTTTAAATGCTCAACAAAATGGCATATCTGCATCAGCAATTAATATTGGTGGTAACTTTTCAGGTGGTAATGTTGGTGTTTATGCGAGAGCATCTAATCACAATAATCCTGATATCATTCTAGGAGGAAGTAGTGGTAATGCAAACGATGACGGAATCATTTCTTCTAATCCTGAAATTTCTGGTAGTGATATCTATTTGAGAAGTAACGATGCTGTTGTAATTCAATTAGACTATGACGATACTAATAATAGTAGTTTTATTGTTAGAGATAGTGATGATGTCAATGTTTTTTCAATCAATGAATCTGGTAATGCAACGTTATCAGGATCATTAACTCAGAATTCTGACCGTCGACTTAAAAAAGATATTGATGATTTACAATATGGTTTAAATGAAATATTACAACTTAAACCTAAACAATACTATTGGAAAAAAGCAGAAAATCAAAATACAAAATCTTTAGGACTTATAGCTCAAGACGTTCAGCCTATTATTAAAGAAATTGTGACTGCTCAAGATAATGCTGAAAAAACTTTAGGAATAAGTTATAATGAATTAATTCCTGTACTCATCAATGCCATTAAAGAACAACAACAAATTATCAATTCTCAAAAGAAAGATATTTCAGAATTAAAAAATGAAGTATTGAAAACTTCAAAAAGTAATTACGAAGCTCTATTATCCAGAATAGAAGACTTAGAAGCTAACCAATCAAATTAAAATATTATGATCTTTTTAATTAAAAATCACAGCTTGTCCCGAAACTTTAAGAACCATTATACATCATTAAAAATGATAAATAAAACATTGCAAATTCTTATCATATTAATTTTAATTCCAATTATAGGATTCTCCCAAAACGGTATCAATTATAAAGCACTTATAAAAGACGATAACGGCAATGCTATTTCTAATCAAACAGTTGATATAAAGTTTAAACTCCAATCTGATAATGGCTCTACTCTAACAGAACTTTATCAAGAAAGCCATAGTATTACTACAAGTCAAAATGGAATTGCAATTTTAAATATTGGAAATGGCACATATATTTCTGGAGCATTTTCCAATATAGATTGGAATCAAACCATACTTTTAAATACAGAACTTGACATTGAACAAGATGGTACTTATATCAATCTAGGATCAGAACCCTTTAATTTTGTTCCAAGAGCTTATTATGCTGAAAAAGCTCAAACAGCCCAAACTGCTATTACTGCTCAAACTGCATCCAATGTTAGTGGTTTAGAAGCTGTTAATGAAGGTTGGCGTTTAATAGGCAGTAATACGGATGTTGGTTCTTATGCAGTTGACTTGAGCCAAAGTTTTAGTAATGAATTTGGAGCCACAGGATACGAATCATTTGCTGTTGGAAGGGATGCTCATGCTATCGGTTTTAAATCAGTAGCGATAGGCGATGCTTCAAAAGCCACAGGAAATGGATCTTTTGCAATTGGATCAATGGCAGAAGCTAATGTAAACTATTCCTATTCTATAGGAGTTGAAACCATTACAAATAGTTTATATTCTTTATCAATTGGTCGAGGTAACCTAGGACTCACTACTTCTGCATTTGAAATTGGTAATGGATTAGGTATTCCAGGAAACGTTGTTAGAAATAACATATTTACCATATTTAAAAATGGTAATGTAGAAACAAACGGTACTATAAAACTACTTGAAGATAGCACTTCTGATGTAGCAATACGTACTAAAGGAGCTGAAGCACTATGGTTTAATGGCTCGTATTTTAGTTGGGGTTTTGGTGGAACTTCAAATTACTTTGCTAAAGATATTGGTATTGGAATTACCAGTCCAAGTGCTAAATTACACATAAGCGGAAACAATGACACTGGACTTGGTAATAATAATGGGTTGTTAGTATTAGGAGATACAAATGGAAATAATATCTCTATAGATAACAACGAAATCATGGCCAAAAACAATGGCAATGCCGCAGATTTAAATTTACAAATAGAAGGTGGTAATGTAAAGATTGGTGGCACAGTATATATAGGTGATGAAACTATTGTAGATGGAGGCAATAATACTTTACGAATTAATGCAAGTTTAATTCCTGATGTCGATAACAGTTCAATTATTGGAAACCCAAGTCTGCGTTGGAAAACTATTTATGCAACTAATGGCACTATCAATACCTCAGATAGACGGGAAAAGAAAAACATTAAGAATCTAGACTATGGTTTAAAAGAAATCTTGAGAATGCAACCCGTAAGTTTTAACTGGAAAAACGATAACAATCCAGATATAAAGTTAGGACTAATCGCTCAAGACTTATTAGAACTCATTCCTGAAGTTGTAAAAACTCATACTTGGGAAAAAGATGAAGGATCAGATAAGTTAACCAAAAAGGAGCTTGACCGCTTAGGTGTGTATTATTCAGATTTAATTCCTGTACTTATTAATGCTATTAAAGAGCAAAACGTAGAAATTGATAACTTAAAAAAAGCTCTTGAGGCACAAAAATCATTAGAAGAGCGTATTGCAAATATTGAACAAAAAATTAGTAACTAATCCTGAAACCAAAAGAACTATCATGAGATTCATTTACAAAATCACTTCTAGTATTATAGCTTTATTATTTATCTCGACTTGTTATTGTCAAGTGAATTCTGTTCAAATTGACAGTATCATAAATAGCGCAATACAAATCGATGGACCTGGAGTTATTGTGTATCTAAAAAAAGGTGATAGTGTTTTCTATGAAAATGCATTTGGAAAATCTAATATAGAACTCAATGTTAATATGACTACTAAAAACGTAGTAAATATTGCAAGCGTCAGTAAAGAGTTTACCGCTATTAGCATTTTACAATTAATTGAAAAAGGCAAACTCTCGTTTGAAGACAAACTCAATAGCTTTATACCAAATTATTCAAAAAATGGAGACAACATAAAAATCAAACATTTATTATCCCATACCTCAGGATTAAAAAGTCATACAGATACTATTTGGGCAAATACTGATGCGAGAAAATATTTCAATTCTACGCTAGAAGTCATAAACTATTTTAAAAAAGACACCATCAAATTCCAACCTGGAGAAAGGCATGATTATAGCAATATCAACTTCAACATATTAGCCTACATTATCGAAAAAGTATCTGGTTTGACATATACAGAATATATTGAAAAAAACATTTTAGAACCGCTTGAAATGACCAACACAACCATCCCAAATGAAGGTGAACTTATCATGAATCAAGCTACAGGTTATGAATTTAAAGACGGTAAAATGGTACATGCCAGATACCATTCTGTCAATCAAACCAGAGGATCAAGTTCTATACATACTACAGTTGAAGATTTATCTAAATGGTATGATGGTCTCATGCAATCAAAAGTGATTTCTAGAGAAACGTTACAAAAAGCATGGTCACCTTACCAATTAAATAATGGTGATCTTTCTCAGTATGGTTATGGATTCTACAACGATCAAAAATTTAATAAAACGGCCATTTTCCACAATGGATTTATCTTTGGCTATTCTACATCAGACCTATATTTTCCGGAGGATGAACTTCTCATCTTAGTGGTTTCTAATATCAGCGATATTACAGTTATTAATACTAATGCCTTAATTTTTAATATCGCAGCGTCTGTCTATAATGATAATAGTCCGAAAATATCAGTAGACCTATTGGATACCTATGTTGGATTTTATAAAATGAATGACGGATTTAGAGCAAAGATCTATAGAGAGGGTTTACAATTATTCATTTCTGTGGATGGACAACCTGCCAATAAATTATTCCCAGAGTCTCAATCATTATTTGTTGTAAAAGATTTTCCAGCAAAAGCAGAATTTATTCCGGCATCTGGTAACCAAATGAATATAATTCTTTCTATGGGACCAGATCGTTTTCAAGGTGTTAAAGAAAAAAAGTAAATTAGAAATCTGAATTGATTTGCCTAAATCTTATTCGTAACTTTGCTACATGCGTTTCAAAGTACAATCTGAATTTAAACCTACAGGAGATCAACCACAAGCTATCAAACAATTAGTTAATGGAATAAACTCCAATGAAAAATACCAAACCTTACTTGGTGTTACAGGTTCTGGTAAAACATTTACAGTTGCTAATGTGATTGAAGACGTGCAACGACCAACTTTGGTTTTAGCACATAACAAAACATTAGCAGCACAGTTGTATTCTGAATTTAAACAGTTTTTCCCAGAGAATGCTGTGGAGTATTTTGTATCCTATTATGATTATTACCAACCAGAAGCCTACATCCCAACGTCTGGTGTTTATATAGAAAAAGATTTATCTATCAACGAAGAAATTGAGAAGATGCGTTTGAGTACAACCTCTTCCCTACTTTCTGGTCGTCGTGATGTGATTGTCGTTGCTTCTGTGTCTTGTTTGTATGGTATTGGAAATCCTGTGGAATTTCAAAAAAATGTGATTTCGTTGGAAATTAATCAAGAAATTTCAAGAACCGATTTACTACATAGTCTCGTTCAGAGCTTATATTCTAGAACAGAAGCAGATTTCAAGCATGGAAATTTCCGAATAAAAGGAGATACCGTTGATATCTTTCCTAGTTATGCAGATGATGCGTTTAGAATTCACTTTTTTGGTGATGAAATTGAAGATATTGAGCAGTTTAATATTCAAACTAATGAAGTGATTGAACATTATGAGCGACTCACGATTTATCCTGCAAATATGTTTGTTACGTCTCCAGATGTGTTGCAAGGTGCTATTCGTAATATCCAAGATGACTTAGTAAAACAGTATGATTATTTCAAGGAAATCGGGAAACATTTAGAAGCTAAACGTTTGAAAGAACGTACTGAATTTGACCTAGAAATGATTAGAGAATTAGGCTACTGCTCTGGGATTGAGAACTACTCTCGTTATCTCGACGGACGATTACCAGGAACAAGACCTTTTTGTTTATTAGACTATTTTCCTGATGATTTTTTAATGATTGTTGATGAAAGTCACGTGACTATTTCTCAAGTTCATGCCATGTATGGAGGTGACAGAAGTAGAAAAGAAAATCTTGTAGAATACGGATTTAGGTTGCCTGCTGCTATGGACAATAGACCTTTAAAATTTGAAGAGTTTGAAGCCATACAAAATCAAGTCATCTATGTGAGTGCAACTCCTGCAGATTATGAATTACAAAAAACAGATGGGATTTTCGTAGAGCAAGTTATTAGACCTACAGGATTATTAGATCCTATTATTGAGGTGCGTCCAAGTTTAAATCAAATTGATGATTTAATTGAAGAAATTCATCAACGTATCGAGAAAGACGAACGTACTTTGGTAACAACTTTAACCAAACGTATGGCTGAAGAGTTGACTAAATATCTAGATCGTATTCAAATACGATGTCGTTACATCCATAGTGATGTTGATACTTTAGAGCGTGTTGAAATTATGCAAGATTTAAGAAGAGGTGTATTTGATGTTCTTGTTGGTGTCAACTTACTTCGTGAAGGTTTAGATTTACCAGAAGTATCTCTCGTTGCAATTTTGGATGCAGATAAGGAAGGTTTTTTACGTTCTGCTCGCTCATTGACTCAAACAGTAGGTAGAGCTGCGCGACATTTAAATGGTAAAGCCATTATGTATGCAGACAAAATCACCAAGAGTATGCAAAAAACGATTGATGAAACAGATTATAGACGAGTAAAACAAATTGCTTACAATACTAAACATAACATCACTCCTACCGCTTTAAATAAGAGCTTGGATAGTGCCTTGACTAAAAACTCTGTGAGTACATATAGTTATGAACTTGAAGCTGCTAGAGCTGCAGAACCTGAAAGTGAATATCTTACAAAAGGTGAATTAGAAAATAAAATACGTGAAAAACGTAAATTGATGGAACAAGCTGCAAAAGCTTTAGACTTTATTATTGCTGCTAAGTTAAGAGATGAGTTAAAAGGATATCAGAATAAATTAGAAAAGCTGAATGTGTCTTAGGTTTTCTAGTCAAGGCGTTAATCTTACTTTATTTAGAATCTCGAAAAGACTTAGAGGTGCAAAGAGTTTTGATAAATAAAAAAATGCTTTATAGTTTTAATTATAAAGCATTTTGTAATTTATAAATATTGAATAGAATTAATTCACAATTTTTTAACCATAATACAGGTCACAATTGAGTAAGCCTTGCGACTTAGCGTCTTTGTGAGAACACATGTATCAATTGTATTGAACTTTAAAAATATCAATCAAGAAATCTGGTGGAACCATTTTATTAGGAAAACTTTCCATGAGATCTAAAACACGATTTATAGATTCGTGACTTAAACCCATTCGTAGCCCAAAATTGTGAAGTTTCACTAATTCTTTACTAGAAATATGTTTATCGAGATTCATTAATAAAACTAACCTATGAAATTGTACAATACGCTCACTGTGCGATTTTAAATGTACGTAAGTTACAGGATGTTCAAATAAATAATCGAAGTCGTCTTTTGATATTTCTAATTGCTTAGCAATACTAAACAAGAATTTATATTCAATGGATTTTATATTTTCGTCTGCTTGGGCAAATGCTATCATTTCTGAAAGTAAGCTAAGCTTTTCTACACGATTTATCATATGCGAGGGATTCATGATTTTTACTTTTTATAAATTTAACAAGTAACTTTAAGTTATAATCGTTGATACCAAGTAGCTTATCGAATAATTTCGTGTCGTTCGTCGCACTTTTCCTACGTTTATACTAGATAAAAATACAAAGTATTGATTTTCAGCAATTTAAAAACACGTTGCCGTTCGTCGATTTTTAAACTTTCAGAAATCATTATCGATGAACTACATGTTACAAAATCATTAAATTTTAATTACTTTCGTATGAAGTCAAAAATGATATAAAAACTAGCCTTTTTATTTTTGATTTATAGACTATAAACTTTTTAATGACTTTTTAATTACAGTGTCACTTAGACAAGCTCAGTGACCGAACTATAATAAACTCATTAGATATTTAAATTGAGCTAAAGACGGAAAGCCAATAGCTAAAAACAACAAAAATGACAAACAACGACATATTTAAAAAACTAAGAGTAGCACACAAACTACGTGATAATGATATTATAAAAATATTAGAACTCGTTGACTTTAGAATGACAAAAAGCGAACTCAATGCGATGTTTAGACGAGAAGATCATCCTAATTATATGGAGTGTGGTGATCAAGTTTTAAGAAATTTTCTAAATGCATTAATCATTCATTTACGTGGACCAATGCCAAAAAAAGGAGAAAAAAAGAAGGCTTAAATTATAATCTCAAAGCAGATTGTAGGTTATATTGATAATGAATCTAAGAAAAGTTCACATATTATTTTTCATACTACCTTTGTGGTGCAGTGCTCAATCTAAATTGACCTCAATTCATCCAATGGATTGTGATTCGACACTAATTACCTTAGACACAAAACATATTGAATTACTTGATAGCCTTATAGAAAAAGCTCAAAACTCTCATGGCAAAGCCAAAATTGAATTTGAACATCAGTTCTTTTGTGCGATACCAAACTCAAATGATGGTATGCTTGACCTTTTATATGTAGACGAAGTAAATAGTAGAGAGACAGATAAATTACCACCAATTGATAATGGTATCCATCGGTTTATTTCTTTTTATAGCAAACTAGAATCTATCGAACTTAATCAATATTATAATAAGTACATTAATATGTGTGTTGATGGTTTTTATGGAGCAGATTATAATAAAAACGGATTTCAAATCTACGAACGACTAGAAACAGATACCAAAACAATTTGTGCTATTTTATTACAACGAAATGAAACAGACATTAAAAGTGTCTTCCGTTTTATATTTGATAGTTCACATCCAGAAAATGAATTAAATCAAGAAATTTATGACAATATCTATCCTTTAATTTATGCAGAAAATGAACAACTAGGTTATTTATTTAAAACCTGTTTAGAAGATTTAATTAAACAGAAACGCCATTAACTACTACATCTTCATCATAGCTTCACATACTTTTCTTGGCATGCTTCTATACAAAAATAAGAGACAATTAAATGGTTCCCTTCAATTTCAAATAAAAGCTCAAATGGAGAGACATCACAATCCTGAACTGTAATTGTCATTTCCGTTTCTGAAAAAGTTCCTGTTGAGGGTTGGCCAATTTCCGAAGATATACCACATAAATCTGCATTTGAGTTTATAGTTCCTTCAGATAGAAATGTTATCGTCTTTTCACTATCTACATTTGTAAAGTCTCCACTTCCATCACCTGGATCCATATACACTTGCGAGAGTTTCCAAGTTCCTATTAATTCGGCATCTGTGATTTTTGCTTTGTCATCATCTGAGCAAGCAAATAATGAAAATACCATTACAATATATACTCCTAAATTTTTCATGATGTGATACTTTTATTATTAGATGCAAAAAATTAGAAAAGGTTGCGTAAAAAAAAGACCTATTATGTCAAAAACACAATAGGTCTGTATATTATAATTAAAGAAGTTTTATGCTAATACTTGCTGAACTTTATCTGCAGCTTCTTGAAATTCTGTAGCACTCATTACTGCTAATCCAGATTCATCAATTAATTTCTTAGCGATATCTGCATTGGTTCCTTGTAAACGTACAATAATTGGTACATTAATATTACCCATGTTTTTGTATGCATCAATCACACCTTGAGCAACACGATCACAACGAACGATACCACCAAAAATGTTAATCAAAATTGCTTTTACAGCTGGATCTCTTAAAATCAGTTCAAATGCAATTTCTACTCTTGCAGCATCTGCAGTACCACCAACATCTAAAAAGTTAGCTGGCTCTCCTCCTGCTTGCTTAATTAAATCCATCGTTGCCATTGCTAAACCTGCACCATTAACCATACAACCAACGTTTCCGTCAAGGTCAACATAATTTAATCCATGCTCTCCAGCTTCAACTTCTATAGGATTTTCTTCACGTAAATCACGTAAAGCAGCTAAATCTTTATGTCTAAATAATGAGTTATCATCTAAAGATACTTTGGCATCTACAGCCATAATTTTGTCATCACTTGTTTTTAACACTGGGTTAATTTCAAATAATGAAGAATCAGATTTGTCATAAGCTGTATATAAAGCAGTCACAAATTTTGTCATGTCTTTAAATGCTGCTCCAGATAATCCTAAGTTAAAAGCAATTTTACGTGCTTGAAACGGTAAGATTCCTGTTGCAGGATCAATTTCTTCATGGAAAATTAAATGCGGAGTTTCCTCAGCTACAGTTTCAATATCCATTCCACCTTCTGTAGAATACATAATCATATTACGACCAGTACCTCTATTTAAAAGTACAGACATATAGTATTCTTCTGGTTCAGAAGCTCCAGGATAGTACACATCTTCTGCGACTAAAACTTGGTGAACACGTTTACCTTCAGCAGATGTTTGAGGTGTTACTAAGTCCATCCCAATAATCTGTCCTGCGATTGTTTTTACTTCATCAAGGCTTTTAGCTAGCTTTACTCCACCACCTTTTCCACGTCCACCTGCATGAACCTGTGCTTTAATCACGTGCCAACCTGTACCAGTATCTTCGGTTAATTTTTTAGCTGCAGCTACTGCTTCATCAGCATTTTGTGCAACAATACCACGTTGAATACGTACGCCAAAACTGCTTAATAATTCTTTTCCTTGATATTCGTGTAAATTCATAATAAATTATCTATTTATATTTTCCTTGTAAAAGGAAATCTTTAAAATTTATAGTTTGTCTTCGCTTTAATCTCGATAGCTATCGGGACCGAAGTCATTAAAATAGTTGTAATAGCCACAAAAATAAACATACTAAAGGTTTTTACCAATAGTTTTTATCATGAACTCATTTAAACTGTTCATTTTAGTTTAAACATCAATCTTTTAAACGCTTAATTACAGAAAATGCTCTATCTACCAACTCATCTTCAACCACAATTGTAAATTCATTGGTTGTAGAAACGACTTCATATAAGGTAATATTTTCCCAAGCCAAACGCTTAAATATTTGATAATATAATCCAGCAATTTTAGAATTGCCATCTGGCAGATAAATACTAATCGCACTTAATTTATCCTGAAAACCAATTTGAGTCTCATTCTTGAACGCCTTTAAAACACTATCCTTTTCTGACGTTGAGATAATAATATTACTTTCAAACATACCACGAGTAAAGGCGTAGAATATTTGATGATTAGCACTAATTTTTTCTAAAACTCGAGAATGACTATGGATTAATGTCTTTGAATTCTGAAATGTAAAATCACTGAGATTTGAACGTACCGTAATATCCCCTAAATTTTTAAATACCTTTTTTAAGCGAACTGAATTTTCAAGATTTAAAGGCTGATGATAACGTCGTAAAGCCATCATAATCGCTCCATCTTTCACTGGTTTACGTAGCATTTCTGAAATTGGCTTGTTCAGGTCTTTTGCTAAAGCAGAAAAATTAATAATCTGTCTAGACAAGCCTTCTTCTAAAAAAGGACTTGATACAATAATGTCTTGTACACAGGAAGCAATTGTCTTCATAAACTATAATTGTTAACTATTTAACATTTTGTGTAAAATTAGCAATATTTTTTCATTTTTTATGTTTTAACTGACGTTTACATATACATTTGATGCTTAAATAAATTTTAAGAATAAAATCAAATGGAACACAATACCTTATTACAAATTGCTGCAGACTATGGAAGTCCGGTTTATGTTTATGATGCTGAGAGAATCCAATTTCAGTATAAACGATTAACATCTGCATTTAGTAAGGTCAAAAAATTAAAATTAAACTATGCTGTTAAAGCATTGTCAAATATTACGGTTTTAAAATTGTTTAATCAATTAGGTTCAGGATTAGATACGGTTTCTATACAAGAAGTTCAATTGGGATTAAAAGCTGGTTTTAAACCAGAACAAATCATTTTTACACCTAATGGAGTGTCTTTAGCGGAAATTGAAAAAGCTGCAAAACTAGGCGTTCAAATTAATATTGATAATCTTTCAGTTTTAGAACAATTTGGAACGAAGCATCCAAAAGTTCCTGTTTGTATCAGAATAAATCCACATGTTATGGCTGGTGGAAATACTAATATTTCCGTTGGACATATTGATAGTAAGTTTGGGATTTCTATTCATCAAATTCCGCATTTACTCAGAATCGTTGAAAACACAAAAATGAATATTAACGGCATACACATGCACACTGGAAGTGATATTCTTGATATTGATGTGTTTTTATACGCAAGTGAAATATTATTTGATACGGCTAAAAACTTTAAAAACTTAGAGTTTATTGATTTTGGATCTGGATTTAAAGTCCCTTATAAAGAAGGTGATATTGAAACCAATATTGAGGAGTTAGGAGAGAAATTATCAAAACGTTTTAATGAATTCTGCAAAGCCTACGGAAAACCCTTAACCTTAGCTTTTGAACCTGGAAAATTCTTGGTAAGTGAAGCTGGTTATTTCTTAACTAAGGTAAATGTTGTAAAACAAACGACGTCTACTGTTTTTGCTCAAGTAGATTCTGGATTTAACCATTTAATTAGACCAATGCTTTACGGATCACAACATGAGATTATTAATATTTCTAATCCAACTGGTCGAGAACGCTTTTACTCTGTTGTTGGTTATATCTGTGAAACCGATACGTTTGCTAATAACAGGCGAATTTCAGAAATAAAAGAAGATGATATTTTAGCGTTTAAAAATGCAGGAGCCTATTGTTACTCTATGGCTTCTAATTACAATTCGCGTTATCGTCCTGCAGAAGTACTGTGGTATAATAAAAAAGCACACCTTATTAGAAAGCGTGAAACTTTTGATGATATTTTGAATAATCAGGTAGAGATTAATATATAGAAAAGTCCTACATTAGAGATTATTCTTTGATATGAAAAAAATTTTAATTGTTCTAGCAGCATTAGTTTTAACATCCTGCGGAAATGATGATGACTCACCATCTTGTAATGTTGTTGACTCTGTGGCAAATATCACAATCGATGGTAACGAGATTCAATTTGTCAAATATGGATATGGACTGCATTTATTACCTAGTGGACGACATGAGCTAGATTTTTTTTATAATTCTGTGGACGATTCTGCAGGTTATCACAGCTATTTAAAAATTACGATTCTTTTTAAAGACACTGGAGAAAATGTTATCACACAATTGATTTATAATTCAGATGCTGTTATCATTTTTTCTGAAGGTGATTTTAGCAGTCAGGTGATTTCTAATAATCCATATTGTTTTGAAGCTAATTTTTCAGGATCTATTCAAACAGATGAAGGATTACTAACGATTTCTGAAGGTTACGCCTCTTTTGTCTATGATGAACCTTTGGAGGATTATTCTATTGGAAGATTGAACAATTAGAACTGTTTTTAAAACAATTCGTTTTAGTTGAAAATATTTTATATAAATTTAAGAATCACATCATTAGTGTTAAATCTAGATGAGTTTAATGATCAAGTATCTCCTAATTCTTAGTACTCTTTAGTGGAGAGTTAATCCAGTATTTATCTAAATCTAGAGCGTTACTATTTATCTTGGATTTTCTGAGCGACATAATTTTATTAACAAATATTAAATTATCTGGCAACTCCCTATTTTCAAAAACCTCTTGTACAAAATATTCTCTAAATTGATCTGCATCAATAAAAGATAGCTCATTTAATTGTCGTCCAGCTAAATCTGAAATCTTCCTTAACTTATACTCAATACCTTTCATTGATTTAAAATCTTCAATTTCGTCTTTAGACAACTCTTCACTCAATGTAATCTTGAGTTTTCTATTTGATATTAAATCTACACTCGCAATTTTTAATCGCTCGTTATTATATTCAAATTTGAAACGATTTTTTTTAGTAATTGTTTTTTTATCAATGTCGTTACTTAGAGTTACAAAAAAAGCATTATCGTTGGCATCAAACTCTACTGTATTAACTTTAAAACCATTATCACTTTTAGCTTTAAAAGAGTTATAGAATGACACATAATTAAGATACATTTTACCATGCCTCGGCACATACTCTACCGTTGAAGAATAAAAAGGCTTCTCGTTTTTTAATTCATAGCCATTATATTCAATTTTATGAATTGCAAATGTATCATAAGCTATATATATAACGCCTGTTGCTGAGTTTTTAGCACCTGCTGCAGCTTCCGTAGCGTAAAATTTTATTTCATAAATAGGCTTACCGTCCAAATAGGTTTTATTAGTCAATCTAAATACGTGATTATATAGAAAATCTTCTTTAAAAACATTTACAAATGAAAATGATTTTTTCTCATAATTCCTAATAGGATTATGCATATTTAAAATACTCAATTCATTACCACCAAAACCAGTGATTGTAGCTTGCTCTATGAACTTCAAGTTTTTATTATCATAGGAATTAGACAATACAGTATCTTGAGGGAATTCAGTATTTTTATTAAAACTATATAGTGCAGCTTTATTGTCTTTATAGAAAATTTTATTAGTTTGAAAACCAGCATCAAACTCTTCCATAATGCCTTCATTAAGATTAAAATATCTGTTATTTAACACTTGATATTCTCGATAATAACCAATATAAGAGTGCGGATTTGTTGGGTAATTTAAAGGAATATTTTGAATTGCATTTCTCACAATATCTCTAACCGGAACATAATCTTCTTTTGCTCTTTTAGGATCTTTCTCTGCAATAATTGTTACTACTGCAAGTGATTCTATCTGAGGATTTAATTTAATAATATTTAGAGAATTCCCTGATAATGTATTGACATCAATTTCTAAGGTTTTATATCCAATACACGAGATGATAATAATTGTATTATCCACTTTATAAGTTATTGGCAATCTAAAACTACCATCATCATCAGAGATAACTCCTACATTTTGATCCTTCACAGCAACAGAAGCAAACATCACAGGTTCACTCGTTTTACTGTCTATTATTTTACACAATAACTCTTGCGCATTTTGAGATATGCATAGTATAGGGAACAGAATAAAAGCAATTAAAACTATTTTCTCTTTTACAAATTTCATAGTAGGAATAATTTTACAAGAAAAATAAGACTTTTATATTACAATCTAAACTTCTAATTAAAGTTTATTGCTTAACAGTTCCTCTAAAATGATTTACTTTTGGATTAATAGGATTTCCAGAAGATCTTCTAAAAGACGCTAACTGTCCACAATGCCAAATCGCATCTGCAATTGGACCATTTACCTGATTCCAAAACGGAATTTCATTCTCACCAAAAATAATTTTATACTGTGAAATATCATCACTAGCTCTTAAAATATCTGCAGCTGTTTTTAGATTTATCAAGGCTTGTTTACGTTTTTCTGCATATAGCATTTTAGATGTATCAACTTTATCATTTGGTTTCTTCAAAGTAGAGTTTACTATGATATAAGACAAATCTAAAATATGATCTATAGTCTCTGCAGTAGAACGCACATCATCATTTGGCTTGTGCGCTAAATCGGTTTCTGTTAAGCCTTCACTAGACCAATAAAATCTAAAACCTAGAGCATCAACCATACGTGCTGCAACTGTTCCTGCTGTAAATTCTTTAGAATATTCTGGGATTTCATAATACGGAATTTCCGCTTCGGAAACGTCTTGCGCAAAGCTCATCGTTGACATCAATAGTATTATAATTAAGTAAATATGTTTCATGTTATTTGTATTTATTGCTTTAATGTAATGTCATCGTCTGTATTTGGAGTGTTATCTTTTCCGAGGGAAAATAAATTATACGTTAAACCATCATCTGATAATTTATAGTAGAATTCATTTTTCCAGTCATCTTTTGTAATGCCTTTTAATAACGGATTATTTCTAATAATAGTTTTTAATTCAATGGGATATGCTCCTATTTCTTTCTTCTCTTTTTCTAATAGCATTACTATTTTTGAAAGTCGTTTTTTTGTGTTGTTATTTTTAATATTAGGAAAAACAAAAACCATAAAAATGATAGCAGAAAATAACATTACCATCAAATAAAGAACACCTAACTTTTGTGAAGGATACCACATTGTTTTCTTCGGAATGTTATGGGCTTTCTCGAATTTTCGTCGTTTCCGCTTTTTAAACCAGAACTTAATATCAAGACACCATTCTAGCAATTCAGCTAATAATTCAGCAAACAAATGATTTAGGTTTAGTGTTAATCTCTTAATTCTAAATCGTTAGAAATAGTATCAGTTCCATAGGTATCCATTAAATAAATTAGAGCTGTCATTGAGGCTGCACCTAACTCTAATTCTCGTTTATTAACATGTTCAAACGTATCATTTGCTGCGTGATGATGATCAAAATAACGTTGAGAATCTGGACGTAAACCAGCTAAAACAATATTATCATCTTTTAAGGGTCCAATATCTGCACCACTGTAACCCGCTTCAAAAAAGTGAATCAAATAGGGTTTAAACAATGGCCTCCAACTTTGAATTTTTGCTAACATCGCTTCACCACATTGAAAACTAAAACCACGAGGAGTAAATCCGCCAGAATCACTTTCTAAAGCAAATACATGCTTTTCATTTTTTGATTTTGCGACCTCAGCATATTTTTTTCCACCACGCAAACCGTTTTCTTCATTCATAAATAAAACAGCTCTAATAGTACGTTTAGGACGAATCCCACTTTCTTTTAATAAACGTAGCACATCCATAGACTGTACTACTCCTGCTCCATCATCATGAGAACCATCACCTAAATCCCAAGAATCTAAATGACCACCAACTACGATAATTTCATTTGGAAATTCACTTCCTGTAATTTCACCAATGACGTTATAAGATTGTACATCTGCGAGTTGTTTACAGTTTTGACGGAAAAAGAAATTAAGGTTTTTATTTAGTGCGATCATTCCGCTTAATAATTCGGCATCATTAGTACTAATTGCAGCAGACGGAATACGTTGACTGTTTGGCAAATCGCCATAACCCATGCTTCCTGTGTGCGGATAATCATCCAATCTCAAATTCAAAGACCTAACAATGGTCCCAACAGCACCATATTTTGCAGCTTCAGCAGCTCCAGCATAACGCTCTACAGAACAACCACCATAAGCCTCAAAGGTGTTTATCAAATCGGCTTGCATTGGTCTGTTTATGAATACTATTTTTCCTTCTACTTTTTCTCGACCTAAAGTTTTTATATCCTCATAAGTTGCAACCTCTATAATTTTAGCTTTTATACCTCCATTTGGTGTTGCAATAGAACCTCCAAGCGCACAAATATTAACATTTGTAGTGACTCCTGGAGACGTTTCAAAATAAGCAAACTCTGGAGCACCTCTAACCCAACGTGGCACCATTACAGGTTGCAACCACACTTTATCAAGGCCTAATTTCTCTAACTCTTCTTTGGTGTATTTTACTGCTTTTTCTGCATTTAATGAGCCTGATAGTCGTCCACCAATTTGATTAGACAAATGATCTAACCATTGGTAACTCATACCATTTGTTAAAGAATTGGAATAGATTTTTTTAAGATTTTCCGCATCTGTTTGTGCAGAAATTTGAACCGTTGTAAATAGAAATACAGCAATAAGAATGTGCTTCATGAGACGTTTTTTTTCAATGAAGCCTAAAGATAGTATTTTATATAAGTAACAATTAAAAAGAAAACTTAAAAAAACAGATTACTCATTTTCTAATTCTTTGATATACTCATCGAGATTAGCTTTTACCTTATCATCTAATTCTGGCTCTACAATATCTTTATATTGTGCAAGAGTATCATGCAAAATTTTAGCAACAATAAGTCGTGCTGTAGGCTTATCATCTGCAGGAATTGTATACCAAGGCGCATGATTTTTAGAGGTTCTATTTATGGCATCATTATAACACGTTTGATAATTATCCCACAGTTTTCTTTCACCCATATCAGCAGGTGAGAATTTCCAATTTTTTTCAGGTTTGTGTAAACGTCTTAACAATCTATTTTTTTGTTCTTCTTTTGAGAGATGCAAATAGAATTTAAAAATGATAGTTCCGTTATCTGCAATGTGTTTTTCAAAGTTATTAATTTGATTAAAACGTTTATCCCAAAAGGCATCATTTACATCATCTACAGAGTTAACATCAGGTAAGTTTTCTCCCAAAATATATTCTGGATGCACACGAGTTACCAGCACATTTTCGTAATGTGTTCTATTAAAAACACCAAATTTTCCACGAGCAGGAAGCGCTATATAATGACGCCATAAATAATCGTGTTTGCGTTCTAATTCCGTAGGCACTTTAAAACTATGCACCACAACACCTCTGGCATTAAGATCTTTAAATACTTCACGAATCATACTATCTTTCCCAGCAGTATCCATACCTTGAATACAAATAAGAACTGCATATTTACCATGAGCATACATCCTGTTTTGAATTTTAGCTAAATCCTCACAAACGTTTTCTAGTTCGTTTTCGATGTCTTTTTTATCAGCATTTAAATCAAAAGTTGTAGCAATTTTTTCTAACTGAACTTTATCTGTAACCTTAAATTTATTGATGTTAATTGTATTCATAATCTTATTATTTAGATGCAAACATTTTCACATCATTTTCACTAACTTCTTTCTCTCCTAAAATAATTAAACGTTCAATAACATTTCGTAATTCTCTAATATTACCAGTCCAATCATACTCTTGGAGTAATTTTATAGCTTTAGATGAAAACTCTTTTTTTGCTGTTCCTTGTTCTTCGGAAATTTTAGTTGAAAAATGATTAATCAACAACGGAATATCATCACGTCTATCATTTAAAGCAGGAACTTTTATCAGAATAACTGCAAGCCTGTGGTATAAATCTTCTCTAAAACGGCCTTCAGCTATTTCCTTTTTTAAGTTTTTATTTGTTGCAGCTACAACACGAACATCTACTTTTATGTCTTTATCGTTACCAACTCGTTGAATACGACTTTCTTGTAAAGCTCTTAAAACTTTAGCTTGAGCAGATAAACTCATATCTCCAATTTCATCCAGAAAAATCGTACCTCCATTTGCAGCTTCAAATTTACCTGCTCTATCTTTTACAGCACTCGTAAATGCACCTTTAACGTGACCAAATAATTCACTTTCTATTAATTCAGATGGTATTGCAGCACAATTAACCTCAATTAAAGGTCCTTTTGAACGATCGCTTTTTTGATGCAACCAATGTGCAACGAGTTCTTTACCTGTTCCATTTGGTCCTGTAATTAAAACTCTAGCATCTGTTGCTGCTACCTTTTCTATCATGTCTTTAATATGAGAAATAGCATCACTCTCGCCAATCATCTCATATTTTTTACTCACTTTCTTTTTGAGCATTTTATTCTCAACCACTAAAACTTTAGTATCAAGTGCAATTCTAACTGTATTGAGTAATCTATTTAAATCTGGTGGTTTTGAGATATAATCAAAAGCACCTAAACGCATAGTATTTACAGCAGTATCTAAATCACCGTGTCCAGATATCATAACCATTGGTATTTCTGGTTTTATCTTTTTTACTGCTTCTAGCACTTCAACACCATCCATTTTTGGCATTTTAATATCACAAAGTACCAAATCAAAATCTTCCTTTTTTATTTTTTCAATACCTACAAGTCCATCCTCTGCTTCATCTACTTCATAGGCATCATTTTCTTCAGAAAGTATTTTAACCAATACTCTTCTAATTGCTGCTTCGTCTTCAATTACTAAAATCTTCGCCATTTTTATATTTTAAATTTTAAACCTGTTCTTAAATAAAATGCATTTACATCGTCTAATTTAAAAACTTCATCTCTATTTTCATCACGTAATACATTATTTAATCTAAATGTATAGCCTGTATACATGTATGCTACTAAATGTTTAGTGAAACAATATTCATACCCAAGTCCTGCAACAGCAACAGATAAAGAAATATTATCTACTTGTTTTCCGTTAATTTCTTGAGGTCGTTGTAGATGTGCAAAATAACCATCTAAACTTACAAAGGTTTGTAGCATGCTCTTTTCAGTAAAAAAATACTTTAAATTAGATTTTGGAACACCAGCACTAAAAGACCATTTTTCATTAACTCGCCTATAATAACTCACAAACGGTAATGGAAAAGGTAAACCTGTAGTTGCGTTATAAGTTAATCCTAAAATTAATCGATATGGACGTTTTGCTGTTGAATCCTTAGTTCTATCATTGATAGCAAAAGCACCTCCATTTATAAAAAAATCTTCAGAAGTGATTTTTGATGTGAGCGTAGAAGCAATTCTAGGATTAAATTTAAATCCTAATCGCCATTTTTCACTAGTTTTAAAGGTGTAACCAATATTTAAATCGATGATATTTATGGTTTCAAAAAGTGAGGTATCAAACGCATATTCATCTTCTAAATTCAATAGAATGCGGTTATACTCAGCGCCAATAATAAGGTAACAATCTTCATTAGTCTCAATAGGATAGTTTACTAATGCTCTTAATCTTGTGTATTGATCTTGAGAGTTGCTCTTTGGAATAAAAGAATATTCTAATCGTGCTAAATCTGTTAGTTGTGCATTTGCGAATTGAGACATAAAGCACAAAAACACAATACAAAAACACTTACCAGATTTATTAATCATATTTTTTTATTACTTTTTTGAATGTATTATTTAGGTTTTTGAATAATATGTATATCTCTCTGCGGAAATGGGATAGACACGTTATTTTCTCTAAATAACTTATCAATCTCAAAACGTATATCACTCTTAGGAAATTGTGCTTTAAAACTATCTGCTAGCGTGAAAACTAATTTAAAATCTAACGAACTATCTCCAAAATTTGTAAAAACCACAGTTGGTTCTGGAGAACTTATCACATCAGGATGCGTTCTAGCTGCTTGTAACAACAATTTTTTAACCAACTGAACATCACTACCATAAGCTACTCCAACTTCAACATTTTCTCTTGTTGTGGATCCGTTTTGTGTCCAATTGTATAAACTATTTTCTAAATATAAATGATTAGGGATGACCAATACTTTATTATCTATAGTTACTGCTCTTGTAGTTCTTAATTTAATTTCTTCTACGCGACCAACTTTACCGTCAATTTCAATAATATCTCCAACATGAACAGATTGATCAATTAATATAAATACTCCAGAAATTATATCTTGAAATAAGGTTTGTAAGGCTAAACCAATACCAATCATCAATGCTGCAGAAGCTGCAAATACAGCTGTAACATTAATACCAACTGAATGTAAAGTCACTAATAAAATAACGAGATACACTAACCATCTAAAGTAGCCAAAAACAACATTGAACTTACTCTTATCTTCTGGTGGAAGTTTTCTGGTTATAAGCCTTAAAAATAGTCTTAATATAAGAGTGGTTATAAAAATTACAGTAATAACGATAACAACATCAAAAATGGAAATACTTATATCTTTACCAAGATCAACATGTTGACTCATGAAAGATTTTAAATTTACCCATGCTGAGCTTTCTGTAATTGAATCTTCTATATCAGATAAATCTTGAACCATTACTAATATTTAATCCATTTATATAATTCTTTGTAACTAGGCTTTTTACCATACATTAGTATACCTACTCTGTAAATTTTAGCAGCAAACCATACTGTAAAAACAAATGTACACACCAATATAGCAAACGATAAAACTTGTTGCCAAATAGGAACTCCAAATGGAATACGCATTAACATAACTACAGGTGACGTAAATGGAATAAACGAAAATACTGTAGATACAGTACCATGAGGATCTTCAATAACAGTAAAAATCCCAACATAAACCGCTAGAATTAATGGCATTAAAATAGGCATCATAAACTGTTGAGTGTCTGTTTCATTATCGACAGCTGCACCAACTGCAGCATATAATGAACTGTACAGTAAAAATCCTCCGATAAAAAAGAACATAAATGCAATAACCAAGTTAGCGATTGGTAGGTTAAAAAAGGACTGTAATCCTAATTGAATCTCATTAGCTATTTCAGGATTTTGCATAGCTTCAGTCATCATTTCTTGCTGTGGCGTTTGCAACTCTGATAAGTTAATACCAAGAATTGCTGAAGCTACGAGCATCAAAACACTTCCTAAAAGCACCCAAATTGCAAATTGAGTGATTCCTGCTAATGATGTTCCTATAATTTTACCCATCATCAATTGAATAGGTTTTACAGACGAAATAATAATTTCAATAATTCTACTAGTCTTTTCTTCGATGACACTTCGCATGATCATATTTCCGTAGATAATAATGAACATAAACAGCAAATAACCTGCTGCTCCTCCAAAAGCTAATTTTAAATAACTATCTATTTTAGATGTTTTTTCTCCTGTAAAGGTTTCTTGTGCAATTGTAATATTAGTTTCAGAAGCTTCTATTTGTTTAATATCTACTCCATTATTAAACAATTTAGTATCTGACAATTTCTTTTCTATTTTTTTCTCCAAACTAGTCATGATTCCTATTGAAGGTGACTCATCTGAGAAAAATTGAACTTCAGATATTATATTTAAAGTGTCATTACTTTTTTGAATGTAAAGCAATCCAAAATCTTCTTTGGCTTTGGTGAGTTCTTTTGCAGTTTCTAGATTGGTATCTGTTAAAATAGTATATGTGGTATGCTCTGTATTTACAAATTCGTCACTTAAAACTCCTGTTTCATCTAGTACAGCAATGGTACGATCTTTATCATTATTTAGTTGAGATAGGTAAGCTACAACTGCAAATAATGCAACCATGATTAATGGACTAACAAACGTCATGACAATAAACGACTTGTTCTTCACCTTAGTGATATACTCTCTTTTTATAATGAGTGGTAAATGGTTCATTTTAGTTGTTCTTTACAGTTTGAATAAAAATATCACTTGCACTTGGCACGACTTCTACAAAATGATGCACTTCTGCTTTTGATGTTAAAAAAGACAATAAGTCATTTGAAGTATCTGTCGCATTTAATTTAATGTTGAGTTTTACATCATCATTAAGGTTTCTAAATGTTGCAGGAAACGCTTCAAACTTTTCTTTTATAATTCTAGTAACGTCTTCAACATTATCTGTTTGCAAACCAACTTCAAACGTGTTGGTTTTAAATTGACGTTTAATATCTGTCAATTTACCATCTAGTACTTTATTAGACTTATGAATTAAAGCAATGTGATCACAAAGCTCTTCTACCGACTCCATACGATGTGTTGAAAAAATTACAGTTGCACCTTCATCTCTAAGCTGAAGAATCTCATCTTTAATAAGATTTGCATTAATTGGATCAAAACCTGAAAATGGTTCGTCAAAAATTAATAGTTTAGGTTGATGCAAAACCGTTACAATAAATTGTATTTTTTGCGCCTGACCTTTACTAAGTTCTTGGATTTTTTTATTCCACCAATCACCAATTTCTAATTTATCAAACCAGTATTTTAAACGTTGTTTAGCTTCCGTTTTTGACAACCCTTTAAGTTGAGCAAGATATAAAGCTTGCTCACCAACTTTCATAGATTTGTATAGTCCTCGTTCTTCTGGTAGATAGCCAATATTTCTAATGTGTTCAGGTTTTAATGGTTCACCATCTAATAAAACACGACCAGTATCTGGCATTGTAATTTGGTTGATTATCCTAATAAGTGTTGTTTTTCCTGCGCCATTTGGACCTAACAAACCAAAAATACTTCCTTTTGGAACTGAAATAGATACATCGTTAAGCGCACGAAAGTCTCCGAAGTTTTTTGATACCGAATCAGCGACTAGTAGGTCATTCATATAAATTGATAAATTGGTTGAATTTAATAGCGGTAAAGATAAAAATGTTAACGAAGTAATGCACGCTTAATCACTTAAATTTTTAACTCTAAGAGTATTTTATTACAAAAAAACAAAAGCGTTAATCATCATATAATGTGACTTTTACATTAAAAAACAAAACCCACCCTTAAAACAAATTAAGGATGGGAAAAAATTGCTATGAAAAAGAAAAATTATCACTAATAGAAATTAGTGATAAATCAAATATAGTGTTTTTTATTAAAACTGTCTTCTTATGAAAACATATCTTTTACTTTTTCAAAAAACGATTTATCTGTACTTTCTGGTTTTGGGTCAAAGTGTTCATCATTTTTCATGCTTTCAAAAAATGCTTTTTGCTCTTTGTTTAATGTTTTAGGTGTCCAAACATTAACATGAACTAACAAATCTCCACTTCCGTAACCATTAATACTCGGAATTCCTTTACCACGTAAACGTAATATCTTACCAGATTGCACTCCTGCATCTACCTTAATTCTTACTTTTCCTGTAACGGTATCAATTTCAGTAGACGAACCAAGAACAGCATCTGGCAAGCTCACGTATAAATCATAATGTAGATTATCGCCTTCTCGCTTTAATGTTGCGTGTTCTTTTTCCTCTATAACGACTAATAAATCTCCAGATATTCCATTTCCTGGAGCTTCATTACCTTTTCCTGTAACTTTAAGTTGCATCGAATCTACAACACCTGCAGGTATTTTTACAGATACTGTTTCTTCTTGTACTTTTAATCCTTGTGCATCAGCATCAGCTGGTTTTTTGTCAATACTCTGTCCTGCTCCACCACATGTTGGACAAGCTGAGGCAGTTTGCATACGACCTAAAATAGTATTGGTCACTCTAGTCACTTGACCTTGACCATTACATGTTGAACAAGTTTTATAAGTTGTTCCTGGTGCTTGAACTTTACGTTTTACTTTTATTTTTTTCTCAACACCATTGGCAATTTCTTCCAAAGTTAAAGACACTCTAATTCTCAGGTTACTACCTTTAACACGTCTTTGGCCTCCACCAAAACCGCCTCCAAAGCCAGAGAAACCTCCTCCACCAAAGATATCACCAAACTGGCTGAATATGTCATCCATATTCATACCACCACCTCCTCCAAAGCCACCAGCACCATCAAAGGCTTGGTGACCAAATTGGTCGTAACGTGCTTTTTTGTCTGCATCACTTAAAACTTCATATGCTTCTGCAGCTTCTTTGAATTTTGCTTCTGCATCTGAATCATCTGGATTTTTATCTGGATGAAATTTAATTGCCATCTTACGATAAGCTTTCTTTACTTCTGAAGCAGATGCGCCTTTATTAATACCTAATACTTCGTAATAATCTCTTTTTGCCATACCTGTATGCTTAACCATTTCCGAAGAAATGATTTATAATTTTATTTTTTAATTATTGTCCGATTACAACTTTAGGAAAACGAATTACTTTTTCTCCAAGTTTATATCCTTTTTCAATAACATCAATAATTTTACCTTTTAAATCCTCTGTTGGTGCAGGGATTTGAGTAATCGCTTCGTGGTTATCTGCATTGAAAGCATCACCTTGACGCACATCAATTTTAGCTAAACCTTTTTTCTCTAAAGTTGATAACAATTTATTGTAGATCAACAAGACTCCCTTTCTTAATTCTTCGGCTTCTTTATCGTCTTCAATATGCATTAAAGCGCGCTCAAAATCATCAAGAACAGGCAATAAAGAGAGAATAACCTCTTCACTTGCTGTTGTAAACAAATCTATACGCTCTTTAGTTGTACGTTTTTTATAATTTTCAAATTCGGCAAAAAGACGCATAAACTTGTCTTTCTCTTTTGCTAAATCTTCTTTAAGCTGCTCTTCTACTGTTAATTCTTGGGTTTGAGATTCGTCAACAGTCTCATTTATATCGTCTTGAACTTGTGGTTCTTCTACAGTTTGATTTTTATCTTTTTTACTCATTTTTCTCAAAATTTTTAAATCTTTGATTTAGGATTTGCAAAAGTACTGCCATTATTATAAAAATGTCAAAATGTCATCATAATATTTTCTTCGGAATTGCAGATACACTAAGCAATGCGTATTTTTGTAGGAATTAAACACTAAAACAAAACGGAATATGAGAACGAAATTTTTAAAATTTTCAATGATTTTAGCAATAGCAATTGCTTTTACAAGTTGTAAAGACAAAGCTGCAGAAGCTAATACAAGTGATGCAGAAGCTGCTGCTATAAGTGAAAGTTCATCACAAAAATATATTGCAAATGTTGGAGAATCTTCTATTGCTTGGAAAGGTTTTAAACCAACAGGAACGCATAACGGAACTATTAATTTAGAAAGTGGAATCTTTAAAACAGACGACGGTAAATTACAAAGTGGAACGTTTTTAATTGACATGACGTCAATCACAGTTGCAGATCTTGAAGCTGGTGATGGAAAAGAAAATTTAGAAGCGCATTTAAAAGGAACTGTTGAAGGTAAAGAAAATCACTTTTTTGATACTACTAAATTTCCAAGTGCAGCTTTTGAAATTACTAGTACCGAAGCTTTAGCTGCAGGTAAAACTAGACTTTCTGGCAACTTGGCTATAAAAGGTCAAAAACACAACATCTCATTCCCTGTAACTATTACAAATACAGATGATATGATGACTATTGAAAGTGAAGCATTTACTATTGATAGAACAAAATGGGGAGTTAACTACGGATCAAAATCTGTTTTTGATGATCTTGGCGACAAGTTTGTAAATGACGAAATAGAATTAAAAATTGTAGTGAAAGCTAAAAAAGCATAGATTGATAGCTAACTAACCGTAACTTTATTGTTACACAATCTTGAAAAGCATTCACATTTGTGGATGCTTTTTTTTTGTGCGCTTCGATCCCAATAGCTATCGGAATTAAAACTTGAATGTATATCTAAAATTGTCGAACTTCGTTTGGTATTCAAATTGACATCCAAATAAAAATATTAAAAACATCAATACTACAGAAACTCATATCGTTCCTAAATTGCTTACTCCTATTCGACTACAAGAATATGGTGTAGGAATTTTTAAAGCTGCGATAACCAAATCTGCATTAAAAAAAGCACTAAAAAAACAATTCGTAACAGTTAATGATGTTATAGCATCTACTGCAACTTACATCAAAGGTGGAGAATGCATTAGTTTATCTATTTCCGAAGAATATATTCCGAAGAAAAAATTTATCCTTCAACTTAATGTATTATTTGAAGATGATTATTTAGCAGTGATTCATAAACCTGCTGGAATTGTGGTGAGTGGCAATAGATTTAAAACGATTACTAATGCTTTGGTTAGAAATATTAAAAAAAGCAAACATCCTGATGCTACAAAACCACAACCTGTTCACAGATTAGATTTTGCGACCACAGGAATTTTATTAGCTGGAAAAACAAGTAGTAGCATTCGTGCTTTGAATAAATTGTTTGAAGACAAAGCCATTGAAAAAACTTATTATGCTATTACTATTGGCAAAATGGATTCTCAAGGTGTTATTACTCATGATATTGATGACAAGCCATCACAGTCTCATTATAAAGTTTGTGACACTGTGTCTTCTAAACGATTTGGCACTCTTAATTTGATACAATTAGAACCTCAAACAGGACGACGACATCAATTACGAAAACATCTCTCACAGATTGGACACCCAATTTTAGGAGATAAAGATTACGGAATTCAACATCTCATCTTAAATGGAAAAGGAATGTATTTACATGCGTACTCATTAAAATTTGTGCATCCTTTTACAAATGAAGACTTGTTTATAAAAGATGAATTACCAAAGCGTTTCAGAAAAATTTTCTCTCAAATAGACTAAATAAACGTAGTTAACCAAAGTCACGACTTTATAAAACTCAGAGAATTTCATAAACTTGAATTTGTCATAAAAATAGTCGAACTTCGTCTCACTATAATTTTTCAGCATTAAAACTGACTCAATTTAAGCATCTCTTATATTCAATTAACAATAAAAATATGAATAAAAAAACCATCACATCACAAGCATTACCTTTAATCTTTGGTATGTTATTAATACTAAGTAGTTGTAATGATACAAAGACAAAAACGAATACGTCAACTTCAAATAGTACTGATTTAACAGACACTCAAAAACCTGTTTATGCAAGTGATGTCATTCCGTTTTTTGATGATTGGAAATTGATTTTAGGTGATGGCTCAAATGCTGGTATTGCAAATAATTTTGAGAACAAAGATTACTTTTATACAGTAAATGATGATAACAATGATTGGATTGTTTTTAAATCACCAAATGGTGGAGACACGCATGGTACTTCTAACAATACAAGAACAGAGTTGGCTCAAATAAAAAAATGGTATCCAGCAACTGCTGATGATAAATTAACCGCTACATTAAAAGTTATGAATGTATCTACAACTGGAGATGCTCGAGTTGCTGCATCTTACGCTGTAGTTGTTGGTCAAATTCACAGTGCTGATAAGCATGAAAACGAACCACTTAAAATATTCTACAAAAAATTTCCTGGTCATACTAAAGGTTCAGTTTTTTGGCATTATGAGATAAACACTGCAGGTGATGACAATTCTGGAAGATGGGATTTTTCTTCAGCTGTTTGGGGTAATGACTTTTCTGTTGTTGGTACAGATGAAAGTTCATATCCTGAAGAACCTAAAGATGGCATAGCATTGGGTGAAGCGTTTAGTTATGAAATCGTTGTTAAGGATGGTATTATGAATTTAAAATTTACAAGTGAAGGACATGACACTAAAACATTCACTAAAAACTTACTCAAATCTGAATATACTACAACCGCAGATATCCCTGAGCAAACACAAAAATTATTTGTACCAATTGGTCAGGATGGTGTTGAACGTGAAAATGCTTACACTGGAGAAGGTTGTTTTTTTAAGTTAGGTTGTTACAATCAAACTAACGGAAAATCGCCTGAAGTCAATAAAAATTGGTGTTCTGGAGCAGAAACACATGATGGTGATCTTAAAAAACAATATGCAGATGGAAACTATGCCGAAGTTTGGTTTAAAACCGCAAGTATAACTGTGAGTGAAGATGCTGTTTCAAATGAAGGCTATTTCACTAAAAATGATTAAGTAGGTCTCATTTTATTTTCAATAAAACAATTGACATCCTAGTGCATTACACTTTATTTATAGCACTCGAAACGTAAAACATTTAGGTTTAATGCTGATTTTATTCTAGGGAATATTCTGCAACTAATTTCACAAAATCTAAAGAACTAATCATTCCTTTTATTTCGCCTTCATCCATAACAACTATATGATGTACCTTATGTCTTAACATCATTTTGGCGGCTGATTGAGCGCTTGAGTCTACATGTACAACATGAACACTTGATGTAGTCATTACATCATTTAAAGTTGTGTTTTCATTCACATCTTTGCTTAAATCTGTAGCAGTAACAATACCACGAATTGTCATTTCATCGTTTTGTGCATCTTTAGAATATGACACAATTGGAATAGCATTAATTCCTTTGACCTTCATGACTGTTTTAATGTCTTGTACATTATCTTCACCTACTCCTGTAATTACTGGAGTTGACATAAAATCTTTTACTTGTATTCTCATAGACTAGTATTTTTGGTTAGTGATATTCTAAATAAATTTTTAATTTTTAAGAACAAAGTTGATAGGAATACTATAAGGAACATTTACAGGTCTACCACGTTGTTTACCAGGTATCATTTGAGGCAATAAGCCAATAATACGTTCTGCTTCTTCTTCTAATAATTTATCTGGACCTCTACTTTTAATTTTTGCTACATGTCCTGTATTATCAATTACGAATAACACAAACACCTTACCATATCTCCCCAATTCTAGGGCTTCTTCAGGATAATTGAAATTCTTTCTAACATGATTATTTATTGATTTTTTAAAACATGCCAACTGCTCTTCTTTGTCCATATTTTCGCAACCTGGAAATACTGGAATATTTTCAATGACAGAAAAAGGGACTTCAATATCTTCATCGACTTCTTCAACATCTACATCTTCTACTTTAACAATATCAGCGATAATATCTGTTTGATTAGTTTCACTACTTTCTATGATAGTTTCTTCAATTTCAACAATATCTTCAACAACTTTAATGTCCTCAGTAATTGCCGCTAAAGGAGGTGGTGGTGGAGGTGGTGGAGGCGTATTTATATTTATAATTTCTATATCTTCATCAATATAGTCATCAATATTTAGTTTCTCTACAACTAAATCCTCTGTTTTATATGTTTTATGCTCAAACAATAAGTACGTTGATAATAACATTAAATTTAAACCAATAGCAAAATATAAACTGCTGTTTCTACTCACATCTACCTCTGGGTTTTTCTTGACTTGCATAACTTAATTATTTATGATTTACTCTAAGTTATTTAATAACTGTCAATAAAAGAATGACAATTATCATGTAGATAATCATTGAACAGATAGTCAACTCTATCATTATTTATTGCGTATCGTTAAAAAAGTTAGACTTCATTTAAATCAACCAATAAATAATGATAAAATTCTTTAGTAAAATCAGACAAAAATGCTGTCTGAAAATAAGTTCAGTAAATATTTAATTTATACAATAGGAGAAATTACGCTTGTAGTTATCGGCATACTTATAGCTTTGCAAATCAAAAATTTAAATCAATTAAAACAAGATCAAAGTCAATTGAAGGCTTCACTTAAATTTGTAAAACAAAATCTGAAATAAGTTCGTCTAAAAAAGCAATCACCAACGGCACAAAACTGATTAATAAAATTGATAATTATTTAATTGAAAACAACACCCAACACTTTTACAAATTATCCAATTGATTATCACTACCATCCTCACTAATCGTCCAAAAGAAACCTACGAAGAAAAATTGATCTGCTGCTGGTTGTAAAGAGCGTCTCGCAAAATTACCATTAACATCTGGTGTGTTTGCATATTGGTAACCGTTGATGTTTTTAAATGCTAAGGCGTTATTTACAGAGAGGTATAAAATTTGTTGTGGCGAAATTAAATACGCCCAATTTAAACTCACACTATTGTAGCTTTTTGTCATATCTCCTAAAAACTCGCTCGTATTTGGATTTGTAAAAGGACGTCCAGAAGCAAAGGTGTAACTAAATCCTACTTGACTTTTCCAATCTTCTATCCAGTATTTAGCTACAGCGGAAAAGTTATGTGTATTTGCAAAGCTTGGCTGTGCTTGGGTAGGATAGTTTTGGTAATCACGTTCTGTGTCTAAATATGAGTAACTCAACCAATAATCTACGTTTTTAATACTTTTATTATCTCTCCAAAAGATGTCTAAACCTTGCGCAAAACCAGAACCTGAGTTATCAAAATTACTATCAAAACTTTCAAAATCGGTATCATATTTCACCAAGTTATCGTAATCTTTTCTGTAAAGTTCTGCACGAAATAAGCGTCCATCGTTTACAAATTGATAGTTCATGATATAATGATTGGTACTTTGTGATTTAATATCTTGATCAAATTTCAATGCATTACTAGTTGCATTTTGGTAAAAACTACCATAAGCAAGAGATAATTGTCCGTTAGTTGATGTTTTATAAGCTATAGAGGTTCTTGGAGCGATTTTAAATTCATTAGACAATTTATAGTTGTCTGCTCTCACTCCTACTTTAGCAGCGAATTTTTTGCTGAATATAATATCTGACTCGACAAAAAGCGCAGTATTATTACTCGTAAAGCCATAGTTTACAGGTGAGACGATTTCCGAAGAAAACCCTTCATCAAACTTAGTCGTAAAATGCTCTGCTCCAAAATAAAGTTTGAATCTGCTATTAAATCGTTTCTTAAATTTCAATTTGATATGTGCAGAATTCTCGTCATTTTTAATATCATTATCGTCAAACTCTAAATCGGTTTTTGCAATGGTATAACTCAATCCAGTGTTCATTGACCAACCTTTTCCTAAAACACCTTGATATGAGGTGTTAGCATAAAAATTCCTGTTGTTGAGTTTAACTCTAACACCTTCTGCAACATTGATATCCTCTTGAGTGATATCAAAATTAGATGTATCAAATGCTGCATAGAACTTAAGCATTCCATTATTAAATTTTTGACGAAAAACAGCTTCACCTTGAGCACCTTCATAAGGTTTATCCCAAGTATTACGATCTGGAAACAGTCCATTATAAGGTGCCAAATTTATATATGACGCATTGACACTTACAGAGGTTTTATCCCATTTTTCGGTACGACCTAAAGCACCTCCAACGGTCATGATACCAATTTCGGTTTTTTCTTGATCAGGCTCGTCAATAGTATTTAGCAGTAAAACACTTGAGAGAGCGTTACCATATTCTGCTGAATAACCACCAGTAGAAAATGTGATACCATCAAAAAGAAAAGGCGAATAGCGACCACGTGTAGGCACATTATTTGGTGATGGAGAATATGGTGTAAATACACGAATGCCATCAATAAAAATTTGAGTTTCGTTAGCATCTCCTCCTCTAACAAAAAGTCGACCGTCTTCAGATACTGTGGAGGTTCCTGGTAATGTTTGTAATGCTCCAACAAAATCACCCAAAGCACTTGCTGTCGTTACAACATCTAATGGTTTTAGTACTGAAACCTTGGAGTTATCACTAGCTTCAAAAGTACCTGCAGAAATCACAACAGCATCTAAAGACTCCATATCTTCTCGTAAGATAATTTTAAGATCTTTAAATGTAGACACATCTGCAGTGATGGTTTTAGTTTCGTATGATAAAAATGAAACGGTTAAAATTTGTGTTCCGGTTTCTTCGGTTGTGAAAGTGAAATTTCCGTTTTCATCAGAGGTTGCTCCATCGTAAGTTCCGTCTAGATAGACGTTGGCACCAAAAACAGGTTGATTTTTCGTGTCGGTTACTTTTCCGGAGATTGTAATTTGCGCAAACGTCAATGATGAAATGAAGATTGCAATAAAAGTGATTAATTTTTGCATGGTTGATGATTTAAACTGTTCGTTTTTTTTTGCTGAAATGTGCTACAACAAATATTGATAGGTCAAAAATGCAACAGTTAGAGCGTTTTATAAATTTACAGTTACCCAATTGTCAAATATCATTACCGAAATGCATATTTTTGAGAAACCAATAGTTTATGCTTACATTTTCGGGAAAGAAATTTAGTGTTGTTTATAGTTTAATTGTTATTGCAGAGTTAATTACTGGCTCTTCAGAAAGCTTGATGTCATGGCATTACATTTTCAAACCTGCAATCGTTATATCACTATTGATTTTCTTTTTGCTGAAATGTAAAACGCTCAATAAAAAATTGAGATTGATTATAGCTTCTGCTCTTCTATTTTCTTTAGCGGGAGATATTCTCCTCATGTTTGTAAATCAATCTCCAAACTACTTCTTATTTGGCTTGGTTGCTTTTTTATTAGCCCATGTCATGTATGTGATTGCGTTTTTAAAACACAGAAACAAAAATTTAAATCCGTTAGGGTTTATTGCATTTTTAATTATTTATGCTGCAGGCTTGTTTTACCTTTTAAAAGACGGATTAAATGATATGCTTATTCCTGTCATTATTTATATGCTTGTTATTTTAAGTATGTCTACATCTGCTTTTTTACGAAAAGGAAATGTGCCAAAAATGAGTTACACATTGGTATTTTTAGGTGCGCTGTTTTTTATGATGTCTGACAGCATTTTAGCTTTAAATAAGTTTTATGAGCCATTAGCTTTCTCAAACATAAGCATTATGCTTACCTATGCTTTGGCACAATATTTAATTATCATTGGGATTTTGAAGTTAGACCAAGCTTCGCGTTAAGCCTGCCTGTCGGCATACAGGAATGGAAACGACATCCTTTTGTTTTTTTTACAAAAGATATAGTGTAGAGCCTGACCAACCAAAGCTTAAGCGAAGGTTGGGAAGCTGACTACCGTCAGGCAGGTGCGCAAAATCTACTTTTTAAAAGGTCTAATAATCAATCGTGCTGCTTTATCAAAATTGATGTAGTTATACGTCCAATTAAAAAAGACGATCACTCGATTTCTAAAACCAACAAGCGACATTAAATGGATAAACATCCAAATAAACCAAGCAAAGAAACCGCCAAACTTATAGTGTTTTAAATCCACCACAGCTTTGTTTCGACCAATTGTTGCCATAGAACCTTTATCATTATACACAAATGGTTTTAGTGTTTGCTTCTTAATTAATCGCAATAGATTTTTACCAAGAAGTTTGCCTTGTTGAATTGCAGGTTGGGCAACTTGCGGATGTCCTTTTGGATAATTCTCAGTACTCATAGAAGCGATATCGCCAAGGGCAAAAATATTGTCGTAGCCTTCAATTTGATTAAACCTATTTACTTTATAGCGATTTGCTTTGTCTATCATAGACTCAGCCTTAAGTCCTTTAATTGGAGCACCTGTTACACCTGCAGCCCAAATTAAAGTTTGTGTGTTCAGTTTTAAATCTGAATTGGTGGCAACAATTTTGCCATCATAATCTTTTACAATAGCATTAGTGTGCACATGAACTCCTAATTTTACTAGAAATTCTTCTGCTTTTTTTGAAGCATGTTCACTCATTGGAGGCAATACTCTAGTTGCGCCTTCTAGTAGGTGAATTTGCATATCGCTACTATTTAAATCATGATAATCTTTAGGGAGAATATGATTTTTGAGTTCGGCTATTGCTCCAGCCAGTTCAACACCTGTAGGTCCTCCTCCAACGATAACAAAATTTAAATAGGCTTCTCGGTCGCTTTTTGAACTTGCAATGGCTGCTTTTTCAAAATTTTGAAGAATTAAACTTCTAATGTTGAGTGCCTGCGGAATACTTTTCATTGGCATGCTATGCTCTTGAATTGCTTTATTACCAAAATAATTAGTTTTAGTTCCTGTAGCAATAACTAAATAATCAAAATGAAGCGTACCTATAGATGTAATGATTTCATTATTATTTGCATCGATATGCTCTACCTCAGCGAACCTAAAAAATGAATTTCTATGTTTTTTTATAATTTTTCTTAATGGGTAAGCAATAGAATCTGGTTCTAACCCAGAACTTGATACTTGATATAGTAATGGTTGAAATGTATGGTAGTTATGTTTGTCTATTAAAACAACTTGCAAGGCTTTGTTTGCTAGTGATTTTACCAAATTAACACCAGCAAAACCACCACCTATGATTACAATTCTCGGGAACTTTGATTGCGGAATATTCATGTAAAAATTCACTTAAAATGTGAGATTCAAAGATACAATTTATGCGAGTTAAAACCTTATTTTTGAATTAATGTTTAATCACCTGTAACATTTTAAATATTATTACTACTTATAGGTAACTAACTAATGACAATTGAATATAGAACTCGAAAATAATTTTGTAGAATTACTTGAGAAGCATCAAAATATTGTGCACAAAGTATGCAGATTATATACTAATAATCAAGATGCTCACAATGATTTGTTTCAAGAGATAACGATACAATTATGGAAAGCATATCCAAAATTTCGAGGAGATGCAAAGTTTAGTACTTGGATGTATCGTGTTGGGTTAAATACCGCTATTACGTTATACCGAAAGTCGAAACGCACCATCAAAACTCAAGAGTTTGAACGCGTTTCTTTTAAGATAAAAGCAGTAGAATATGATGATACAGAAGAACAGCAACTCAAATTATTATATCAAGCAGTACATCAATTAAATGATATTGAAAAGGCCTTAGTCTTTTTGTATTTAGAAGATAAAAAATATAATGAAATAAGCGAAACCCTTGGTATTAGTGAAGTTAATGCTCGTGTAAAAATGAATAGGGTGAAGAAAAAATTAAAAACAATACTTAATCCGTGATCTTATGGATGAATTAGAATTATTAAAAAAAGATTGGCAAGCAAACAGTTCGCAAGCTGATCAACAAGTATCAGCTGAAGCTATTTACCCGATGATGCAAAAAAAATCATCCTCAATTGTAAAAACACTTTTCTACATCAGTATTGCAGAATTAGTTTTCTGGATCATCCTAAATAGTTACCCTTATTTTGCTTCGGAAGCCTATCGTGCAGAATTAGTTGCCATGTATGGTGGTAACAACAATGTGCTTTTAGCTATAACGATTTTTAGTTACGTCATAATTTTAGGATTTGTCTATTTACTTTATAAAGCACATAAATCCATCTCTGTGACTGACAATGCAAAAAAACTGATGGAGACCATTTTAAAAACTAGAAAAGTCATTAAATACTATGTGATTTATAATTTAGTGGTCGCTTTTTTATCTATGTCCTTTGGCCTGTACTATTCTGTTTACAATAATCCAGAGATTTCCCAACAATTTGCAAAATTCTCTGACAAACAAATGTTTGTAGCAACCTTAATAATGATTCTGTTCACAGCATTATTTATTTTAGTTATTTGGGTGTTTTATCGTCTTATCTACGGAATTTTACTCAAAAGACTCAATAGAAACTATAAAGAACTTAAAAAGCTAGAAGTCTAATTATGAAACCTGTTACATTCCATATTGAAAATAAAGAAATCCAATTTGAAGTGAATTTGATGGGTCGTGAGACTTTAAAAATAGATGGACATCTTGTTTCAAAAAAATGGTCATTTCCAAATACAAAACATACATTTGTATTAGATGTTTATGGTAAAACAGAACCTTTTTACATACAAACCAAACAAGCATTTTCAACAGGAGCCATAACTGTACAATTGTTTCATAACAATGTGCTTATTGATGAAGGTCTCATTGAATTTGATTTTCCTTTAACAAACCATATCAGAAGTAAATCTAATAATGAGATGTTCACTACAGGTTTAATCTTTGTAGTTTTTTCTATGGTTTTTGGTTGGTCTAAATTTTTCTTATTTATTGGGTTGATTATTTTATTTAGTTCATTTTTTGAAGGGTCTAATAAAAAGGAAACCAATAAAGAATCTAGTTCGATACATCCTGATGAATAGCCAAATTAAAAATGGAACTATATTCAGGTATTTTATATTATCCTATTGGTTGGATCTACTTGTGGATTAGATATCGAAATAAAGAAAAAATCAAATCTATTCTTGCCGAAAAATATGAAGACAGCTATCATAATGCTGGAGCACAACTCGTTCTATCTACATTTGGCAAATTGCTTTTCGCACTTTTATTATTGATGTTATTGACAGTAATTGGACGAGCTATATATGAGGTTTTTACTTAATGACATCCTTAACTTCATCCTACCATTGAACACTGCTCACTAAATCTACCAATCTCGCAACTCACGATTTAATCGCTCTTTTTCTTCTAATTCTTCCTGCGGAATTACTTTTAAAAATGAAGGATGTTGCTCAATTGCATATTCAATCTTTTCTACAATAGAATCTACAGATTCATTTTCATAATCTATATCTAATGGCTCTTTAATTTCAAAAGTTTGAAACACATTTTTCTTCTTTACACGCAATCCTTTTTTATCAAACGAACGTCTAAAACCATCAATAACAATTGGTACAACGATAGGCTTATAACGTCTTATAATATGAGCTGTTCCTTTTCTAATAGGTTTAAATGGTGTTGTTGTTCCCTGCGGAAATGTAATAACCCAACCATCTTCTAAAGCTTTTCCAATACTAGAAATATCACTCATTTTAACTTGGCGATTGACATCTTTACCTTCAGATCTCCAAGTACGTTCAATACTTATAGAGCCAACATACGCCAAAATCTTTGGCAATAAACCAGACTTCATAGTTTCTTTGGCTGCAACATAATAAATGTTGAGTTTAGGATTCCAGAGGTATCCAATATTTTTTATAGAATCTTCACGATTACTTAAACTCGCATTAAACACATGAAACATTGAAATCACATCTGCGAAATAGGTTTGATGATTAGAAATAAAAAGCACGTTATTATCCGGAAGGTTTTTGATAATTTCTGAACCTTCAATCTGAAGCTCATTGAAGCCTCTAAATCTACGATGTGTTAGAGCACCCAAGATTCTGATTAACCATTTCTTTACAAAAAGTATATGCCCAAAAGGGTTTCTTTTAAATAATCCCATTCATTTTTATTTGTTAAGCGAAAAACAAACTTACAAAAAACAATATTTTATAGTACCAATTTTAACAAGTCTTTTAATTCACTTAGCATCATCGCTGTCGCTCCCCAAACCACATGACCATTAAGTGTAAATGCCGGCACTTCTAATTCTACTTGCATTGAGGTCATTAGACCTACTTCGACTTCATTAGAGTCATCTAAAAAATGAGATAGTGACACTTCTATCAGGTCTTCAACTTCTTCATCTTGTTTAATAAAATGTGGTGTTTTATTAGTTATTCCAATGTATGGAGAGACTGTAAAATTACTTGGCGGAATATATAATTTTGTCATCGCCTTTAATACTTCAACATCTTTAATTGGCACACCAACCTCTTCATATGTTTCACGCAATGCTGTATATTCCAAATCTGGATCATCAATTTCAAATCGTCCACCAGGAAAACCAACTTGAGCAGAATGCACACCTTTGTACGTTTTTCTCAAAATTAAAATTAAATAGGTTTCTCCAGCTTTATTAGGATAAAACAAAGCCATAACACCAGCTTGTTTGGCATGTTTCATCTTTGCTTTATTAGCCTCAATAAGCTCTTCTCGAAAAGGAGGTGACATTTTAAATTGCGAGTCTTCTCCAGGAAGCTTAATATTTTTTATTTTTGATGCAGATTTTATGAACGTTTCAAAATTCATTCCTTTATGCGGATTTTTATAGTATTGGTAATATGCTTAGTAGTTTTCAATTGTGAAGATAAACAATCTCAAAAGAAAACACCTACGCAAACTATAGATTCTACTCAGGTTAATAAAGATGTTGATATTAAGGAAGTTGATACAATTTCCGAAGTCAATAAAGAAGAATTCCTATTAAACGACAAAAATGTAATGGAGTTTTTTCTCCAATATGACAAAGAACATAAAGAGAAAAAGGTTCGTATTGTCACCGATTTTGGAAACATTGATATTGAGTTGTTTGAGGAAACAAAATTCCATCGCTCTAACTTCATTTACCTCGCAAAAAAAGGGTATTTCAATGACACACAGTTTTATAGAGTGATAGAAAATTATATCATTCAAGGTGGAAGTACAGACAATCGAGACGTGATGAAAAAACGACGTTATATAGGCAAATACCTATTACCAACAGACACAAAACGTGGGTTTCATCATGATCGTGGTGTGATTTCTATGCCAAGTAGCGATATAGAAAACCCATATAAACTCGCCTCTCCTTATGAGTTTTTCATCATGCTAAAAGATGTGCACGAACTGGATGGCGATTATACAATCTTCGGAAAAGTAACTAGCGGTTTAGATGTCGCTGATAAAATTGCAAACGTCGAAACCGATGATGCAGATTGGCCTTTGAAGAATGTGTACATCCGTCGTGTTGAGATTCTTGATTAGTGTTGGGACTTTAGCTTTTGGTTCTTCTGTCTTCTGTCTTCTGTCTTCTTTCTTCTGTCTTCTGTCAAATAAATTAACAAAACCACAACAGCCAACTCCATCATTTTTAACTATATTGAAACTCACAAAATCAATACAAAAATTCAATGATTTCAAAATCCCTAAAAGCTGTATTTGTTTGCAGCATCGTTCTATTTTCTAGTTGTAAGGACGATAAAAATTCCGAAGAAAAAATAGCTATGACTGATACCGAAAATGTATTACTCCAAGAATGGACTGGTCCATACCAAGGACTTCCTGCATTTGACAAAATGAAAGTAAGCGATATTAAAGAAGCTGTCGAAATTGGAATGGAACTTGGTCTCAAAGACATTGATAACATTGCAAATATTAAAGAAGCACCAACTTTTGAAAACACAATTGTGCCTTTAGAAGCTTCGGCAGATAAATTAAATCATGTGTTTACATACTACGGAATTTTAAGTAGTAATATGTCGTCACCAGAATTTAGAGAAATTCAAGGGGAATTAGCACCAAAATTATCAGACTACAGTTCAAAAATATCGCAAAACGAAAAATTATTTCAACGTGTGAAAGCGGTTTATGAGGCATCACAAAAAAATCCGTTACCAGCAGATCAACAACGTGTTCTAGAACTAACTTACAAAGGCTTTGAGATGAATGGTGCTAATCTTTCCGAAGAAAAAAAAGAACGCTACGCAGCCATCAACAAAGAACTATCATCCCTATACACCGATTTTTCTAACAACGTGCTTCATGATGAAGAGAATTATGTAACCTATTTAAATAAAAACCAATTAGGTGGTTTATCTGAGTCTTTTATTAAATCTGCTGCCAAAATTGCGACAGATAAAGGACAAGATGGTAAATATGCGATTACAAATTCGAGATCATCAATGGATCCTTTTCTAACCTATTCTACTGAACGTGCACTTAGAAAAATTGTGTGGACTAATTATTATTCTAGAGGTGATAATGGAGACGAATATGATAATAACCAGATTATTGCAGACATATTAAAACTGCGTAAAGAACGTGTAGGTTTAATGGGTTATGATAATTATGCACAATGGAGACTCCAAGATCGTATGGCAAAAACTCCAGAAAATGCCATGGATTTAATGATGGCTGTTTGGCCTGCTGCTATTGCAAGAGTGGATGAGGAAGTAGCAGATATGCAAGCTATTGCTGATGCTAATAAAGACAAAATTAAAATTGAACCTTGGGATTATCGCTACTATGCCGAAAAAGTGCGTCAAAAAAAATATGATTTAGATAGTGATGAAGTTAAACAATATTTACAATTAGATAAATTAACTGAAGCCATGTTTTATGTCGCTGGTCGTTTATTTAATTACAAATTTACTCCTGTTGAAAAAGAAAATATTCCAGTATTTCATGAAGATGTAAAAGTTTGGGAAGTATCTGATAAAGATTCTGGAAAACACATCGGACTTTGGTATTTAGATCCTTATGCGCGAGAAGGTAAACGTTCTGGTGCTTGGGCTACAACGTACAGAAGTTACACATCATATAAAGGTGAAACCAATGTATTGGCTTCAAACAATTCTAATTTTGTAAAGCCTGCTCCTGGAGAATCAGTTTTAGTCTCTTGGGATGATGCGACCACATTTTTTCATGAATTTGGTCATGCACTACATTTCTTTTCTAGTAACGTAAAATATCCAACTTTAAATGGAGGCGTGAGAGATTATACAGAGTTCCAATCGCAATTATTAGAACGTTGGCTATCTACAGATGAAGTGATTAATCAATTTTTAGTACATCATGAAACAGGTGAGCCAATTCCTGCAACATTAGTAGAAAAAATCAAAAAAGCATCAACATTTAATCAAGGTTTTGGCACTACAGAATATTTAGCATCTGCACTAATGGATATGAAATTGCATCTTGCAGATCCTACAAATATTGATATCGACAAATTTGAGCGTGAAACTTTAGCCGAATTAAAAATGCCTAGCGAATTACCAATGCGTCATAGAACACCACAATTTGGTCATGTATTTTCTGGAGAAGGTTACGCAACTGCATATTACGGTTATATGTGGGCAGATGTGTTGACAAGTGATGCTTCTGAAGCATTTAAAGAAGCTCCAGGTGGATTTTACGATAAAGACGTTGCAGATAAATTAGTGAAATATTTATTTGCGCCTAGAAACTCTATGGATCCTGCAGAAGCGTATCGCCTTTTTAGAGGTCGTGATGCTAAAATAGAAGCATTAATGCGTGATCGTGGGTTTCCTGTTCCTACAGAAAAGTAAATCTTAATTATTATTCTATTTAAAACCTCTTAGCTATAGATGTCTATAATTAAGAGGTTTTTTCTTATTTTTATTTCTGAAATTTTAAACACCCAAAACCTACATCCATGAAAAATACTTTAGTCGTAATACTTTTTTTATTCAGTTTTACACTTTTCGCTCAAGCCGACAGAGGTTCAATACTGAAAGAAAAAGACAAAGCTGCAAATTTCACTGTAGACATGTTAGATGGAACATCAATTACATTATCTGATTTAAAAGGAAAAGTGGTACTCGTCAATTTTTGGGCAACATGGTGTGGACCATGTTTAATGGAGTTCAAAGAAATTCCGAAGGAAATATTAGAGCGTTTTGCAGATGATGATTTTGTTTTTATCCCTATATCTAGAGGAGAAAACAAGTTTTTAGTTGAACAAAAAATGGAAAACCTTAAGAAAAAAGGTATTGATTTTAATGTTGGACTTGATCCTACAAAAGAAATTTGGGATCAATTTGCTACAAAATACATCCCTAAAAATTACTTAATTGATAAAGATGGTGTGATTAGATATATTTCTACAGGCTATTCTGAGGATAGTATGGAGACGCTTGTCAAGGAGATTAAGAAATTATTGTAAGTTTTAGCTTGACCTGAATTATGCTATATTAATTAGTCTAGGTTTGTCATTCTTGCGAAAGCAAGAATCTTAATTGAATAAATCTATGGATTCCTGCCTTCGTAGGAATGACAGTTTATACAATTATTGCTTAATTAAATTAATACTAAATCACTCAACTTCCTTTTTATACAAACTGGGCAAGCTAATCTTAAACTTAACTGCAATCAATCGTATTACAATCACGACGATAATAGCAATGACAAAGATTAAATTGGTATCTGCCATAAATTTCCGAAGTAAAAAATAGGTCAAACCTCCAAGAATACAAGCAGTTGCATATACTTCTTTTCTGAAAATCACAGGGATTTCATTACATAAAATATCACGAATCACACCTCCAAAACAGGCTGTCATAGTTCCAAGTGCAATGCAAATTATTGGGTGAAGACCTGCAACTAAACCGGTTTCTATTCCTACAACAGTGTATAATCCAATCCCAATAGTATCAAACAAAAAGAGAGAAGTTCTTAAATAGTTTATTTTTTTCCGAAGTATAATTGTGAAAATAGTTGTTCCAATGATAACATATACATACGTCATGTTTCGCATCCAAGATACTGGTTCAACTCCTATCATTACGTCTCTCAACGTACCTCCTCCTACTGCAGTTACAAAAGCAATAATGAGCACACCAAAAGGATCCATCCTTTTATTGAGAGCTACTAAAACTCCAGAAATAGCAAAAGCAATAGTTCCTAAAATATCTATGATTTGAAAAAACATGAGATGTTTACTTTTTTGGCAAAGGTAATCTTCAAAATTGGGATATCATACAGCAAAATCAGTATTTATTGACCTAGAAAAAATAGGCTAAATTTAAAACGTCTTGGTATCAAAACTACCTTGCGTATAATAGTTGTAATCCTTTAAAATAGTATCAATAAACTCCAAATCGCTACCATTAAAATCTTTGATTTCAACAACCTGAACGATTTTAGTCCGTAATTTAATAAGCGTTTCATAGTCTCTCGCAGCTTTTGCTCTAACAAATGTATCTTTAATGATACGTGCATCATTATCTGATAATTTAATCACATTAGGATAGGTTGGTTTGTAGCTGTCTTCTAATTCTTCTAAAATAGTATGACTAATATTCACATTATTTTTAAGCGTAATTACAGATGTTCCTGCTGTCATATCTCCCAAACGCTGACTTTTTTTACTTGTCACAATAGCAATTAATGCAACAATACCAGACATCATATTTAAATCTATAATTCTAAAAAACCAACGTACTAAGTAATCTGCGAGAGCTGCTTGATAACCATCAATTTTAACCACTTTAATTTTCATGATACGTTTACCAATAGTTTGACCATCAAGAAAGGTTTCAAAAATTAGTGAGTAAAATACAACAGGTAAATAAAAAGATACAATAATGGCAATTCTAGACCAATCATCCATACCATCAATAAGATCGTCAATGTTAAACAAATTAAACATTATTTGGTAGGTCACGACAGCATAAGCAATTTTTATAATCAAATCAATTATGTATGCCAAGATACGTTCACCAACACTTGCTGCGATGAAATTTATATTGACGTTTTGTGTCGTATTTATTTGTAACTCTACCATTAATTGCTTTAATTTGAATACCTATGAGAGAAGTTGCTTTTATTAAACAAAATAAAGAAAAATGGCTCAATTTTGAAAAAGCTATTTTTGGGAAAACCCTAAAAAATCCTGATGAATTAGCATCACTTTATATTCAGTTAGTAAATGATCTCTCATATGCTCAAACTTACTATCCCAAAAGTAAAACAATTCTTTATTTAAACAACTTAGCAGCCAAAGCATTTCAAAAAATTTATAAAACTAAGAGAGAAGACACGAATAGATTTCTTCATTTTTGGAAGATTGAAGTGCCTTTAATCGTCTATGAATACAGACGTTACGTGCTTTATGCATTTATCATTTTTTTAAGTTTTGTTGGGATTGGCGCACTATCAGCAGCTCATGATGATTCATTTGTGAGATTGATTTTAGGAGACGAATACGTTAACATGAGTTTAGAAAACATAGAAGCAGGTGATCCTGTTGCTGTTTATAAAAGCGGAAGTAATTGGGGAAGTTTCATTGGCATTACACTCAACAACCTTTATGTTGGCATTAAATCCTTTATTTATGGTGTTTTTGGCGGACTAGGAACTGGATTAGTCATGTTATATAATGGTATTATGGTTGGAGCATTTCAATACTTTTTCTACAAAGAAGGTGTTCTTTGGGAAAGTGTTCGAGGGATTTGGATTCATGGATCTATGGAAATCTTCGCGATAGTTATTGAAGGTGCTGCTGGACTCATATTAGGTGCTAGTATTTTATTTCCTAAAACATATTCTAGAATGACCTCTTTTAAAATGGGAGTGAAAAATGGCGTGAAAATTTTAATAAGCACGTTCCCTTTCACTATTGCTGCAGGATTTTTAGAAGGTTATGTGACGAGATATTCTAATTCAATGCCTAATTGGCTATCTGTTGGGATAATTTTAGTAACACTTAGCCTTATTTCATATTATTATTTAATTTACCCATTTATACTAAACAGAAAATTAAAAAACCTACATGCAGTTATATAAATCTAGAGACTTTGGAGAATACTTCCAAGATACGTTTGCTTTTTTAAAGCAAAACGGAAAACACTTGTTTAAGCACTTTTTTATTATCAACGGAATTTTCCTGTTAATACTCATCGTCATAGGTTACTTCTTTAGTAAGTTTTATACAGATATTATTTTTGGTGGTATGATGAATGGTAACACTTCTGTTATTGACGACTACATGAATCAAAATTCTGGTGTCTTTATATTACTAATTTTCGTATTTATAATAATAGGCTTATTAGCTGCAATGATATCGTATTCTTATGTTCCCATTTATTTGAAACTTTACAATCAACACGATGGTAAAGATTTCACAGCAACAGATATTATAAACAGTTACAAAGCCAATATTGGCAAAATTTTAATCTTTTTACTTTGTGGTATCGTTGTCTTTTTCCCAGTAGCAATAGGAGCTGGTGTTCTACTTTTTGTACTCGCTATTACAATTATTGGTATTCTTGGCTGGCCTTTGGTTATTGGTGCTTTTAGTTTATTTTATCAAGGCACACTTATAGAATATCTTGACGGAAAACGTGGTATTTGGGAAAGTTTTGGATATTCTTGGAAAATGATGGGTTCTAAATTTTGGGCAGCAATAGGATGTGTTGGTCTCTTCTTCTTGATGAGTTATATCGCACAAAATGTCATAGCAATGATTCCTTATATTTTTGGTATGGTTGATATTTTTACAAGCATAGAAACCAATACTTCTCCAGACCCAATGGCAATTCAAAAAACGATGACTGTGATGATGATCGCCATTTTTCTATTAACATTTTTAGTGAGTAGCATTCTAAATGTCATCCTACAACTCAATCAAGGTGTCGTGTATTACAGTCTTAAAGAAGACAATGAAAATATCAATACAAAGAGTGATATTGATCTAATTGGATCTAGTGAGTAGATTGTTATACTTACATATCGTCCTTTTTTTCTTCGGAATATCATTACATGCAAACGCAATAAATATTGATGTTACAACATCTTTGCAAACCATGCAAGATTCTGTGTATGTCGATGTAGAACCTATTGATAATCGAGAATTTGAAAACCTCAAAGACAAATATGATAGTAGTGAATTTGTCTATGAACGTACTGTAGAAAATTCTGGATGGTGGACACGTTTTAAACAATGGTTATCAGATTTGTTTAATGATTTGTTTGATTTCAATAGCGATGCAAAAGCTGCAAACTTCACAGATATTGCTTTAAAGATTTTTTATGTGGTCATTTTCCTGCTGGTCGTTTTCTTTATAGTGAAGGCCATTATAAATAAAGAAGGTAATTGGGTCTTCGGAAAATCTAGCGATAAGTCTATTATTCCTGTTACAGATATTGAGAATAATATTTACGAAACCGATTTTAAATCACTCATCGCAGAAGCCGAAAAAGAAAACAACTACAGACTAGCAATCAGATATTATTATTTGTGGTTATTGAAGACGCTTTCCGAAGCCGAAATCATAGATTATGATGTAGAAAAAACCAACAGTGATTACTATTTAGAAATCAAAAACAAAGACACAAAAGAAGAATTTTCATATACCTCATACCTTTATAATTACATCTGGTATGGTGAGTTTGATATTGATGACACTCAATTTGAAAAGGCTAAAAAAGCATTTACTCAATTTTTAAACACAGTTAAGAAATGAGTAGAACATTAAAAATATATGTCGGAATTTTAATACTGCTTTTTGTTGGAATAATCGCCATAGAGTTCTCTACACCTGCTCCTGTAAACTGGCAAAAGACCTACAACGAAACACATAAAACACCTTACGGAACATTTATTTTTTACAATGAGCTAACTAATTTGTTCCCAGACAGTGAAGTACATGAAATTAAAGTAACACCTTACGAGTATTTTGACGAATATTACTCTTGGGAAGATAGCACATACACAACCACTGGAACATATGTTGTAATTGATGAATACCCACATTTAGACAACACATCTGCTCAAGAATTATTAGATTTCGCATCTCATGGAAACGATATATTTATATCAAGTAATTACTTTCCAGATCGTCTTTTAGACTCTTTAGGCTTTAACACAAAAAATGAATATACATTTAAAGGCAAAGCACAATTTTCATTTACAAATCCTGTTTTTGAACGTGATTCTATTTCCGTAGAAAAAGGATTAAACAATATATATTTCTCTGAAATTGATACCTTAAACACAACGGTTTTAGGACATCAAAAATTTGATGATGTGACCTATACTAATTTTATAGAAGTACCTTGGGGAAGTGGATATTTTTACTTGCATTTACAACCTGTAGCTTTCACAAACTATCACATGCTTAAAAAAGATAACCACAAATATGCGTCTAGTGTGATGTCTTATCTTATGGATGATACGATCTTTTTTGACTCTAGAAACAAATCTGTCAAAGAATTAGGAAGCTCACCAATGCGATTTGTTTTAAGTCAGCCAGCACTTCGTTGGGCTTGGTATTTAGCATTGATTACAATTGTATTGTTCATGATTTTTAATGCTAAACGAAGACAACGTATCGTTGAAATTAAAGAGCCATTAAAAAACACAACAGTAGATTTCACCAAAACAATTGGTAATTTGTATTACGAAACAAAAGACCACAACAATTTAATAGAGAAAAAAATTACGTATTTCCTAGAGTATATAAGACGTGTCTATTATTTAGACACTCAAATACTAGATGAAAAATTTGTAAAAAATCTGTCTTTAAAATCTGGAAAAGACAAAGATGATGTTAAAAAATTAATTAACCAGATTGTACATTTAAAAGCCAAAACACATTGTAATGAAGGTGATTTATTACGATTAAACAAAGCGATTGAAGATTTTTATACCACATAAATTATGGAACATTTAGACGACAACAAAAACGAAGATTTAACTCCAAAGACAGATCAGTTTGATGAGTCATTATTAGGAGACACTAATGCAACAGATACTCCTGAAGCTTTACCAAATTTAGACACTACAGTTAGTGATCTCAGTTTTACAAACCGAATAGACTTAAGTGAACTTCAAGAAGGTATCGCGTTAATAAAAAACGAGATTAGTAAAGTTATTGTAGGTCAAAAAGGAATGATAGATATGCTCATCGCATCTATTCTTGCAAATGGTCATTCACTTATTGAAGGTGTTCCTGGAGTTGCTAAAACAATATCTGCTAAGTTGCTTGCTAAATCATTAGATGTTGGTTTTAGTAGAATTCAATTTACTCCAGATTTAATGCCTAGTGATATTTTGGGTACGTCTGTATTTAATATGAAAAACTCAGAGTTTGACTTTAAACAAGGTCCGATTTTTTCAAACATGATTCTTATTGATGAGATCAACAGAGCTCCTGCAAAAACGCAAGCTGCTTTATTTGAGGTCATGGAAGAACGCCAAGTCACTATAGATGGTGGTAAGTATAAAATGGAGTTGCCTTTTATAGTGCTTGCAACTCAAAACCCTGTCGAACAAGAAGGTACATATCGTTTGCCAGAAGCACAATTAGACCGTTTCTTGTTTAAAATAGATATCGATTACCCAAATATTGATGAGGAAGTAGAGATCTTAAATCGAGAACAAAATTTACAAGGAAAAGGCAAAACAGATCAAGTTACTGCGCATTTAAGTGCTGAGAAGATTAACAAATTTCAAACTTTAGTTGAGCAAATCAAAATCGAATCACATCTCATCAAATACATTGCAGATATGATTGTGAATACTCGTAACAATCCGTTTTTATATTTAGGTGCTTCTCCAAGAGCATCGATTGCCATATTAAAAGCAAGTAAAGCATTTGCTGCAATGGACGGACGAGATTTTGTGACTCCAGAAGACATTAAACGCTCTGCAATACCAGTGTTACAACATCGTGTGATTGTGACACCAGAACGCGAAATGGAAGGTGTGACAACCAAACAAATTATTAAGCAGATTATTGAAGCTGTTGAGATTCCTAGGTAAATTAATTTCAGTCGCAGTCGCAGTTAATAGTAGATTTGGCATACTAGAAATATAGATAGATTAAAATTGAATTAACAGAACAGTTCAACAGTAAACAAAGACACAAATACACATTTTTTGAAACGAATAAAACCATTTTTTCTCCAAAACAGATTCTTCTATGCTTGCATAGCCATTATGGTATTGTTTGTTTTGAGTTTTATTTTCCCAAGAGGGTTTGCGATTGTTAAATTGCTTGTTTTGTTGTTGGTTACGCTTACGGTTTTAGATACTATCATTCTGTTTGTTGCCAAAAACGGAGCTAAAGGTCAGCGAGTGTTGCCAGAGAAATTCTCAAATGGTGATGAAAATCCGGTGAATCTAATCATCAAAAATTACTACACTTTCAATGTAAATGTGACGATTATTGATGAAATACCAGAGCAGTTTCAAGTTAGAGATTTTAGTATAGAACGAAAACTAGAGGCTTCAAGTTCTTCGGAAATAGAATACAAATTACGTCCTGTAGAACGTGGTGAGTATCACTTCGGAAAGTTGAACATCTATGTGACTTCTGTCTTCGGACTTATTTCGAGACGGTTCATTTCCGAAGATAATGCAATGGTACCAACCTACCCTAGTTTTATGCAATTGCGTAAATATGATTTGATGGCTATTAGTAATAATTTGCATCAATATGGGATTAAGAAAATCCGAAAAATTGGTCATACCATGGAGTTTGAGCAAATTAAAGATTACGTATTGGGTGATGATTTACGAACGATAAACTGGAAAGCAACTGCAAAGCGAAACCAATTGATGGTGAATCAGTTTCAGGATGAAAAATCACAACCTGTCTACTCTATCATTGATAAAGGTCGTGTAATGAAAATGCCTTTTGACGGATTAACACTACTCGATTATGCCATCAATGCATCGTTAGTGATATCTAATGTGGCTTTAAAAAAACAAGATAAAGCTGGTATTCTAGCGTTCTCTAAGAAAGTAGAAAATATTGTTGTTGCAGAGCGTCGCACCTCTCAAATGAACCTCATTTTAGAAACGCTCTATAATGTGAGTACTGATTTTTATGAAAGTGATTACAGTAGGCTTTACGCAGATGTAAAGCGTAATATCACACAACGTAGTTTAATGCTTCTTTATACTAATTTTGAAACTTTAGACAGCTTGCATAGACAATTGCCTTACTTAAAAGGAATTGCAAAAAGTCACTTGCTCGTTGTGATTTTCTTTAAAAATACAGAGCTTAATAACCTCATCACCGAAAAAGCCGAAACCGTACAGCAAGCCTACGATAAAGTTATTGCAGAGAAATTTGCTTTCGAGAAACGACTGATTGTCAACGAACTTCAAAAATATGGCATCCAATCGATTTTGACGTCGCCTCAAGATTTAACTATTGATACCATCAATAAATACTTAGAAATTAAGGCTAGAGGATTGTTGTAAACACTTTTACTCTCAAGCCAGACAACACAACACTATCTTTTTCAGACAACGGTATATAAGGTTGTCACAATGATACCTTTACTATCATCTAGAGTAATTGAAGATAGAATGCTTTCTTTTTTAATCTTAAAGTTAAATGGTGAAGCCAAAATTTGAATACCACTTTGTTTTTTTAATCTAATGCCTTGCCCAGAAATAATATCAATATTGGGTATAAAATCTCCAACTGGCAAGTGCTCTGTGAGTATCACATATTTAAAATTAAATAGCTTACTTAAAATGTTTTGTGTTTCAGAATTAGAGAGATGCTGTAACACTTGTCTCAATAATACACAATCTCCAATTGGCAAATCATCTACAGCTATATCCAAACATTTAAACTCTAAATTATCTCCAATGAATTTTTCTGTATTATGCGTTATGAGGTTTGGAACGATATCTACAGCAATATATTTCTTAGTGTGTTTTACCAACGTTTTACCTACATTAAAATCTCCACAACCCAAATCACAAACCACGAGTGGGCTTTTAAATGAGGTTAAAAAAGATGTAACAGCCTCTAAATATGGATTTACAATCTTAGGATGATGAGATCCTTCACCAGAATAAAACGGAGTACTATTTTCTCCCCAAAGCTTCCTATCGTAAACCTGTTCCATCGCCTTTTTTGTTGGCCATGGTGTTTTTTTGGTTTTCGATTCTCTTTTTGTGTTACTCATAAATAGGCAGTAAATGTTTGGCATAACGGCTCCGTATATGAAAAGTAACGCCAAAAATAAGCGGTTTCTTTTCGGATAAACACAAGCCGAATTTTTAAATTTTACTTTTATTTTTTATTGGAAATCGTCAAATTTAAAAATTTGGCGACATTCCAAAAATGCCTAAACCAATGTGATAGCAATGACTTACGCTATTTTTCATATACATTGTTGGCAACTTGGCTGTCATTCAATTCCGTATTTTTTAATTATCTCAATTCGTGTTTTTTCATCTGCAATTTTAACACCTGCTTGAGAACCAAAGATTTGATATTCATATTTCTCCCAGCATACTCTGTCAATAAGCATTTTAAGTGTTGTCATACTTATTTCATTATTTTTAACCGCCTCTTGGATAACTGGCAAATATTTTTCCATCATCTCCACGTTTGAATGTTGAATTACTTTCCACATAACATTATTTAGCTTTTTGCCAGTCGCAGAGGTGCCTAGATATGACTTATATTTATTGTAAAGCGAGTCAATGATTTTTTGATTTTTCTTATCAAGTTCTGATTGTTTTGATATATTATTTGCATAATCAGAATTACGGAATTTTTTATCGTCTAGATCAACTTGATTAATAAGTTGAATCAATTTTAAATCATATCCGTATTTATTAGAATAAACAATAGGGTTTAAAGGTTCTACAGTGTCTAATTTTTTCATACACTTTTGTTCCTCTTTTTTATAAAGATCAGGTATGTCCTCACTAAAATGATTTGGAACGTCTTTAAAAGATTTGAAATATTCACATACACCTTTAGATTTAGTGGCTTTCTTAAAAACTATTTCAATATTTTCTTTACTTTCATTTAATGTGCTAAACGCTGTTGCAATATTCCAATAGTGGGTTACGTTGTAATTTTTAATGTCATTTTTCAATTTTTTTCTTGTCTGAGATAATATCATTTCTGCATAATCAAAGTTTTCTTTTGATACTATATCTTTTTGAATAGCTTCATATTTTAGAAATTCAGTGTCAAAGTTCATTTCTGTTAATACTATTTTATTCGATTGCGCTCCAGCGTTAAAAGTCAAAAGAGCTAAAATTATAAAGAATAAGTTCTTCATCTGTGTGTTTTTTATGTTTGTTGCCTACTATCAAATATAATCAATCGGATTAATATAACTTATGGTGAGAGTTTCTTCGGAAATATCTACTGAGTTCATTTTGTTTTATTAATTTAGATGTCATCAGATACGATACAACAACTATTAAAAGCTCAATTACAACTAACAATACAACACAATCATGATTCACCTTATCGTAGGAAACACAGGGTCTGGAAAAACCACTTACGCTAACCAATTAAAAGAAAAAACGAACGGAATTATTTTTTCAATTGATACTTGGAATAACACCTTATTTCTTCCTGATAAAAAACCAACAGATGGTCTTGATTGGTTTCTAGAAAGAATTGACAGAGCTGAAAGCATCATTTTAAATTTAGTTAAGCAGTTAGAACACTCAAAGACAGATGCTATTCTGGATTTAGGGCTTTCAAAATTTGAACATCGCGAGAAATTTAGACGGTTTGCCAAACTGAATGATTTTGAGCTACAACTTCATTTTTTAGATATTTCAAAAGAAACACGCTTTAATAGAGTGATGAAAAGAAATGAAAATAAAGGTGAGACTTTTGAATTTGAAGTTAGTAAAGACAACTTTGATTTTATGGAAACTTGGTTTGAGACACCTACAATAGAAGAGATGAAAGAAGGGATCTTAATCACTAAATAATGCTATAATAAATACAATGTCTGATTTTTTAAGGTTGAAAAATATGTCTTTTTTACATTTCAGTCATAAAAAAATACAATTGGGTAACTCTCTTTTCATAATGGTGTGGTTTCGTTGGATATTTGAATCATCAATAACAAACAAACCATTAAAACCACATATTATGAAATCAACGATTCACGAACTCAAAAAGGAAAATAGAAAAAGTTTGAGTAAAACTTTATTCTTAACAATCGCATTAACAATCATCTCAACTTTAGGATTTGCACAAGAGACAAAAGGTCAAACTATTACAGTAACTATTGAAAACGCAAAAAGCGACGATGGTAAAATAGTTTTAGCTTTAAATACTGAAGATACTTTTATGAAAAAGCAACCCATACAAAGTGCTTCGGCAGATATTAAAGATGGAAAAGCAACTGTAACTTTTGAAAATATTAAGCCAGGAGACTACGCTATTATTGCTTTACATGACTTAAATGGAAACCAAAGCATGGATTTTGAAGCTAATGGAATGCCTAAAGAATCTTTTGGAACATCAAACAACCCAAGAAGTTTTGGACCTCCAAATTATGAAGATGCTAAATTTAATGTCGCTAAAGAAGACTTAGAATTATCAATACGCTTCTAATCTTCCTTTACTATATAAAAATTATAGAAACACATCAATCAATCAAAAAAAAAAGAGCCTCATAACGAGGTTCTTTTTTTATTAAATATCTACCAATACAATCTAAACATGAGATTAGGCGTAAAGCCGATTGAAAATTTATCAATGGTTTCTATATCGCCATTAATATCATTATTACCACGATATTCTCTACTAATAAAATTAGTTTTATTGTACACATTTCGAATTGACAAACCAACTTTAGCTCTCAGCTTTCTATCTTTTGAAAACTTAAATTTATACGTACTAGAGAGATCTAATCTGTGATAATCTGGCAATCGTTTTGTGTTTATCCCATCATTAAACTCTAAACCATCGTCTCCAGATGTAGATTCTGTATAAGGTTTTCCTGTTTGCCATCTCCAACCTAATGCTACTTGAAAATTTGATAACTTATAACTCAATGAGGTAGAAAATGCATGTCTCACATTAGACCTAGACGTAAAATAATCATCATCATTGATATTGTCATATTTGCTTTTAGAATTATTAAACGAATAACTCAACCACGTATTAAAACCATTAAAACGTTTTCTCAAAAACAAATCTACACCATAAATATGCTGCTCTCCTAAATTAAAATTGCTGTTTTCTGGATTTAAAAAACCTAATGACAAGGCAGTAATATGATCTAATTTTTTATAGTAATTATCTATATCAATCGTCCAACCCTTATTTGTATAAATAAATCCTGCGGAAATTTGCTTACTATTAATTATTGGGAATTCTTCACCATTTGCTAAACGCCAAACTCTATTTTCTAATGATAAATCGCTAATTATAGTTTCATCAATTTCACTAATAATTTGATTTTTTACTTCTGCGGAAATTTGAAGTTTCACATGTTTAAAGAGGTTTTTGTAGAGTAATAATCGAGGTTCAAATCTAAACGCTTCTAATTCTTGAAAATACGTAGCTCTTCCTCCTACTTCAACATCAAACAGTTTTGGGTTTTTGTATCCATAATTTGCATACACACTATGTGTTTGAACTACCGTTTTGTCTTCATCTAAAACAAACTGAAGATTCGTTGTATTCAAAAACGCAAAAGCAACATCCTTTAAAACGTACTGATAACCAAAGGTTGCTCTGTTTTTCTTGTTTATTTCCAAATCAAATTCCGTAGATATACCAGAATCAAAAATGATGTTACGCTTTTCAAAATCTGACGTTTGATCACCACCTTCCGAAGTCAAAAAATTATAATTGAGTTTATATTCTGAAAAATATGCAGAGGTATATTGTTTTAAATTAATGTTCCATTTTTTTGTCCAACCCAATCCATAACCTGTATTATTAATAGACATGCGATCATTAAAAGTCGTTAAGGTTTCTGAATCGTTAACCGTATAGTCCAATGTATTATCAATAGAAATTATACTAGCAAACATGGTGTTATTTGCATTTGGTTTATAATTCATTTTAATGTTATAATCCAAAAAGCTAAAGTCATTATTAGGGTTGTCTCCATTTTTAATCTTAGTGCTTTCAAATACTTTGTCTGCCAGTTTGTTGAAGGTAAACGATTGATATGTATTTGCATAACTTGACCTAATAGATGCTTGTATAGCTAACTTATTTTCAATTATTGGCGCTTCAAAATAGGCATCAACGTTTATACCATTAAAACCTAATTGTGCTTTAAATTCATCGTCTATTTTGGTAGTAGTTGTCATAGAAATTACGCTTGACACACGTTCTCCATATCTTGGATTTGAACCCTTATTTATAAAATTGACTTTTTTTGTAGCGTTAGGATTAAAAGGTGAAATCATCCCAAAGAGATGACCTTTGTGATACATATTAATACCATCCCAAATTAATCTATTCTGGTCCATCTTACCACCTCTAACTAAAAAACCAGAGGCTGTTTCATTTGGACTAACAACTCCTGGTAGTAATTGAATACTTTCTAAAATATCTGGTTCTGTGAGTCCAGGTAAAATCCCTAAACTTGCTGGACTAATTTGATAGGATGCATCTTTATTTTTAGTAATACCTTTTGTGAGGTAGCTATTTATAATTATTTTTTCTAACTCTTGAATATTAGAATTAAGCTTTGATGCATTGACCACGATATACCGATTTGCAATAACATCAAAATCTAATTTAGTTTTCTTTTTTATAGCATCTAACAACTCTTGTAATGATCTCTTTTCTTTATTTAACGTGATTTTTATTCCTACTATATTATCATCCTGAAAAGAAAATCTAACATTGTAAACATCTTCAATTTTTTCAAAAGCAATATCTAGATTAGTATCATTGAAAGACATATAATATTTAGCCTCTTCTTGCGAAAAGGCCAAAAACGGTAGAATTAACAAAATGTTGATAATCAATTTCTTCACTTCGTGCTCAAATAGATGTTTCCTTTTTCTTTTTCAATGTATCGTATTTGTAAAGAGTTAAACACTGTTTTTAATGCAATATTTAAATCCTTATGAGTAAAACTACCAGTATATATTAAGTTGCTATTAATCTCTTTAGCTTCAATTGTAATATTGTATTGTGATTCTAATTTTGCAATTACATATTTTAATGGCACACTTTTAAATGTGCTTTCACCATGTATCCATGAAGGGTTAGTATCTGCTGTATCCCATTGCTCTGCTTCATAACCATTAATTCTTCTAACAGAATTTGTAGGTAATAATATATATGTTTCTTTATTTGTTGTGACACTCACTTTACCCTCAAAACAGCTTACTGCAAATAAATCGCTATATGAGTTGACATTAAATTGTGTCCCTAAAACGGTTACGTTACCATTATCTGTTACTACAGTGAATGTGCTGCCTTTTTTAACTTTAAAATACCCTTCGCCTTTAAGACTAAGTGTTCTATTAGTTTCCCAGTTATCTTTATCATAAGTTAAGGTAGATTTGGAGTTTAAGATAACTTCAGAACCATCTAAAAGCGCAATTGTTTTTTGTTCTCCATAATTGGTTTCTATAGTAACTATATCATCTCCAAGGATAAAAAACAATCCAAACAACAAAACAACAGATGCAGCAATACTTAATAACCAACTATTTGAATTTAACTGTCGCACCTTACCTTTTTCTTGTCTTTTGCTTTTAGATATATGATCCTGTATTTTCACAAAAGAAGCATCTGTTGATGATTCTAAAACGTCATACATATCAATACCTTTTCTGATTTTTAAAAACGCGTTATAATCAGCTTCAGACACAAGTGCTCTAAGCTCATCGTCAGAGAGTTCTGCCTCTAACCATTTTGCTAAAAACGTATCATTATTGTTATGTGATTTTTCTTCTTTCATGATTTTCTACTATTAATACAACTACATTACATAAAACCCTACCTCTATTTTTTGAATACATTAAATATTTCCAATTTTTTCTCTTAAAACAACCAAAGCTAAGTGCATTCTCTTTTCTACAGCTTTAACAGAAATATCTAATTGTACTGCAATCTCTTTATACTTCTTTTTCTCAATTCTATTTAATAAAAACACTTCTTTTTGCTTTTCCGGTAATGAGTTTATGGTTCGTTCTAATTTATCCATGAATTCCTTTTCCAGCATTACAAACTCTGGTGATTCTATGTTTTTTTTAATTACTAATGTGTTTTGATGTTTCCTAACAACTTTGTCATGTTTAATTGTATTTAAAAACGTATTAGTCGCTATTGTGTATAAATAACTTTTTACACTCTCATAGTTTACTTTACCACAATTATCCCAAAGTTTAATAAAGGTTTCTTGTAAAATGTCTTCTGCCCTATCTAGATCTTGAGTCTTAAATAAGATAAAACGTCTTAATTCTTTTGAATACTGTTTGTACACAGTTTCAAAAGTTTTCTCCTGACATATTTTTTGTTGATCTTTAGACACTAGTTGGCTTATAATTATAAGTCAAAACTAATTAAAAAATAGTTAGAGAAAAAAGTAGGGTATTTTAAAAGTGTGTTGTCTTAGTTATGATTAATCGCTAAAAAATTGAAATACTAACTCAAAAAAAGAAATTATGAAAAATTTAAAATTAGCCATTATAAGTGTCCTATTTATTGCTTGTTGCTTTACATCGTGTACAAATAATGAGCCTGTAGTAGAAGAACAAAATATCCAAGAAAGCACATCTATCACAACATCCTTAGCGCAACTTAGAACACAATTTGATAGTCAAGGTGATGTTCTCACAGCTAACAATTTAACAGGAAATATAGTATTAGATTTCTGTTTTGATTTCGTATATCCATTAAATTTATCTTACAATAATGGAGTTAGCGTTACGGTTAACAATCTAGATGACTTAATTGAAGTTATGATTAACTCAACAAATAATTTATATATAGATGGAATAGAATTCCCTTTTAATGTTGAAGTTTATAGTGAAACTGAAAATGCAATAGTAGTGACTACAATAAATAACGAAGAAGAATTCATGTCACTTGTTGAGTCTTGTGATTTTGACAATAATACTTCGTGTGAATGTTATGAAGTTTACGATCCTGTTTGTGTCGATATAACAGCACCAGATGGAGTAACATTTTTAGTTACTTACCCAAATGCTTGTTATGCAGAATGCGATGGTTTTACCGAAGCTGATTTTGCAGAAAACTGTCAACAAAATTACAACTATCTAGATGGTACAGATTGTTTTACATTCAATTTCCCTATAGATATCATTACAGATAATAATGAAACAGTTACCATAAATTCGCAAGAAGAATTAAACAATACAATTTATAATTCTTACTATTTTGAATTTGTATACTCTTTTGATATCACTTATAATGATGGCACATTACTTTCAATTGGTAACGAAGAAGCATTTATTGCATTATTAGAATATTGCTTTGATGGTGGCTGTCCATGTCCTGCTGTTGTAATCCCAGTATGTGTTGAAGTAGTCTCACAAAATGGAAATACAGAGATTCTTACATTTTTAAATGCTTGTGAAGCAGAGTGTGCAGGATTTACTGAAGCTGATTTTGTAGAATGTGAGATGCAACAAGGAAATTGTGATGCTCAAGTAGTTACACAATATTTAGCTGAATGTACTTGGTTAGCTAATACGAGTTTACAAAATAATATCCTTGGTTACGAATTCAATACTGATGGTACATTAATAATTACAACAAATACTGCAACTGATGATCCAGTAAATGGTACTTGGAGTATTATAACAGATGAACAAAATGGAAACGTTTACATACAATTTTACATACCTGAACCATATGGATTTATAACTAATTTAGAGTGGACAGTAACCCTCTGTGAAGAAGAACTAATCCATTTAGAATCAGGTAATGAATCTATAATTTTCGAACGTGATTGTGACTTCAATAATCCAAGCGAATGTAGTGAACAAGAAATATTTGGTTATTTATTACAATGTAATTGGTATATAAACACGAGTCTTTACAACACTGTAAATGCTGAGTATGCTCAATTTTATCAAGATGGATCTGTAGAAATTTATAGTGACAATGGAACAAACCAAGCTATAGATGGCACGTGGTGGCTAACCTCTAATCCTTCACAAGGATTCACGTTTATGTCCTTTAATATCCCAAGCTCTCCTCACGAAATATTCTCTGAGTATGATTGGTTTGTGACTCAATGTAGTGAAGATTTCATCTTATTAGAGTCAGGCGATGGAAATGAATTCATTCAACTAGCACGAGAATGTGATTAAAAATATTAAGTTGATTTTTTAATTAATGTCAAAACCCTTTAGAATAGTAATTCTAAAGGGTTTTACTTTTTACATTTAATTCTAAAATTTAAACACTCTCTCCCAACCAAGCTTTCATCATCCAAACCGTTTTTTCTTGTTCAGTAATAAAACCACTCATCATTGAGTTCGTCCCTTCATCATTTGCCTCACCAGAATCATCTAAAATTTGACGCTCTATTTTAAGTAATTCTGAAAGTGAATCTACGATAAGTTGTACTGCTTTTTCATCTACGGAAATGTTCTTCCCAACAGGTACTTTAGCTGCTTTAGAATAATCCTCAAATGTATGCAATGGTGTTGCACCAAGCGTTAGAATTCGTTCTGCAATTTCGTCAACCTTAAGATTTGCGTCTGTATATAATTCTTCAAACTTAGGATGCAATTCAAAAAATCGCTTTCCTTTGATATTCCAGTGAATACCTCTTAAGTTTTGATAATAAATCTGAAAATTTGCCAAAAGTGTATTTAAATCACTTGCAATTTCTTTTGTTTTTTTGGTCTCTAAACCTATACTATTAGTTGTCATATCTATTTATTTTATACTACAAATTTAGTGAGTATTTAAAGGCAATTAGCATAGTTTTTATGAATAGTTTTTATATCTTTATAGCCTAAATCAATACAAATGACAATTACCCAATTAAAATACGTACTAGCAATAGCTGAACATAAAAATTTCACCAAAGCTGCCGAAAAATGCTTTGTGACACAACCAACTTTAAGTACACAAATTCAAAAATTAGAAGATCAATTAGATGTTCAAATTTTTGATAGGAGTAAAAAACCTATAGAACTTACAGATGTAGGACGTAAAATTGTACAACAGGCAAAAAATATAGTTGACGAATCTGAACGCATCCAAGATATTGTTGATCAACAAAAAGGATTTATAGGAGGTGAGTTTAGAATAGGAATCATACCAACAGTAATGCCTACTCTTTTACCTATGTTTCTTAAAAACTTCATCAAAAAATATCCAAAAGTAAAACTCAAAATAGAAGAGTTAACTACCGAAGAAATTATTACTCGTATCATGGATGGTCATTTAGATGCTGCAATTGCTGCAACACCTTTAGAGCACGAATCTATTAAAGAACGTGTATTATATTTTGAACCTTTTGTTGGTTACATACCTAATGACCACAGATTAAAAAACAAGAAAAAAATTGATGTGTCTGATTTAGACTTAAACGACATGCTTCTTTTAGAAGATGGACATTGTTTTAGAGATGGTGTTATCAATCTTTGTAAAGCATTAAAATCTCATGATGATGACCAATTTCAATTAGAAAGCGGTAGTATAGAAACCTTGGTCAAATTATCTAATGAAGGTTTAGGCATGACACTTCTACCCTATTTAAATACTTTAGATTTGAATGAGAAAATGTCAACAATGTTGCATCATTTTAATGATCCATCTCCAGCGAGAGAAGTAAGTATTATTTATCACAAGAATGAATTAAAAATGCAAATCATTGATGCTTTGCACAATGTTATTTCTGGTGTTATTCGTGGTGCAATTGCGTTTCAAAATGTTGAGATTATTAGTCCGTTGCCAAAAAAATAATGCCTCTAATTATTTGAGGTTGGCACATTTCGGCAAAAAACATCACCAAATTCTACTACACAAAAAAAAGCGACAATTACGTCGCTTTTTTTTTATGCTTTTAATAAGATTAAACATTGATCTAATTCGGGGTTTTGTAAAATTAAAGATTTGATGTAAATCTTTAGCTCTTCAATTTCATACGGAAGTAATCTTTGAAGTGCTTTTTGTAATTCTTTACAAAACAATGTGCTGTCAAAACTGACTTTGCTAAGTACAGTTTTAGTGTACTCAAACATTGCTCTTGCCATTCTTTTTAGTTTTAGGTTAAATAAAAGTAGATGTGCTGTATAGGCTTTTGCTTTTTTAATTACACCTAAATGTAGTAAAAAATATGGTTCGAAATTACTTCTAAACAAAAGTTTAACAAAAAAGGCCTAAAAAGTTAAACCTTTTAGACCTTCAAAATTGATTAAGCTTATAATTAATTGATAATCACTTTTTGAGCAGAAACAAAGTTTCCATTTACCATTCTTATGACATAAACACCTGTTGCGATATTTTTAACATCGATAGTATTCATTCCAGGGTTAAGTTGACCTTTAGAAACAATACCTCCAACAACATTATACATTACGTAATCATAAGTATCTATACTATTAGGTATTTTGATATTTAATTTATTTTCTAACACAGGATTAGGGAAAATAACTGGTGTTTGATTATCTGCAACAGTTAATTCATTAACACCAAGAGTATTATTGTTGATACTAATTTCCCACAGTCCACGTCCATAAGTCGCAGCAACTAATTTATCAACTGTGTAGTTGATTTCTATATCGCTAATGTTTACATTAGGTAAACCTTGACCAAGTTTTTCCCAGTTACCTGTACCTACTTTATAGTAAGCTCCAATTTCTGTACCTGCGAAAAGAATTTCGTTAGCACCTTGATTTTGTTTTAAAACAACTTGAGTCATTTTTACATTTGGCAAACCAGCCGAAATGTTTGTCCAAGAGCTTCCTCCATTTGTTGATTTAAATACTTTAGATCCATCAACATAACCACCAACGGTTGCATAAATAGTATTGCTATTGTTTTGATCTAAGGATAACGAATTTAATTTCGCACTAGCTTCTGGTTCAGCAATATTAGACCAAGCTACTCCATCATTACTTGATTTTTTAGCTCCATTTTCACCAATAACTAATAAATTATTACCATGTGTTTCGATATAAGAAATTTGTCCTGCACCAGAATTTAGATTAGACCAAGTAGCACCTTTATCTGTTGTTTTATAAACTTCAGCAAAACCTCCATACAATGTAGTCGAAGTCGTTGTATTCATTTTTAGTGTCCATACAAATGGTGCTCCTGTTGTAGGAGTTGTTAAATCTAATGCTGCATCGTATGTTGGATAACCATTATCGGTTCTACTTAAAGCTCCATTTTGTGCTCCTAAATAACGTATTTGCGGATTATTATAATCTATAGCTGTACATGTACCATCACCAGCTAAAGCAGAAACCCACTGTAAAGTACCATTTTTCATTTCTAAACTATAACCATCATTATCTTGATTACCAATTAATTTATGATCTTCACTTAATGGTGAAATAGCTACGGAATATATTTGAGTAACAATCACACCATCTGAAATATAACTCACAGTAGGTTTCTCATCAGAAATACCTGTGTAATTGAAGTAAATTAATCCACCATCATTAACTGCCCAAAAGTCATAATTAGAACCAGGTTGAGCTCCCATTTCGTGAATATCTGCATGACCATAAGAACCTTCAGAAGAATTATCTTGCCATGAGTTATTTAAGGTCGTGTACCACACACCTCCATTATTATCTGAATTAATAGCATCAACTCCACCAGTTATAATCAAACCGTTTTTTACAACTAAAGCTTGGTTATAAGTACCTTGAGCATTGTAATTTGTAGTTGGAATTCCCAATGCAGTTAGAGATGGAGACGAAGCTGCTGGATTATAAGTAAATACTTGTCCAGCTTCGTTTTGAACATAAAAAATACCAGTTGCAGCATCAGAAGTTGATGCATGTCTAGTATAGTTAGATCCTTGAGTTATTAATTGAGTCCATGTTTCACCACTATCTGAAGAAAACAGTAATCCTCCCCAACTATCACATGCCATTATATTTGTACCGTTTCTATGAAACTTCCCAATAGCAGCATCATCATAAGCATGTACATATTTATTTGTCCATGTAGCACCACCATCAGTTGTCTTTTTAATGTATTTGTTTGTTCCAACTATAACTGTGTTTGCATTGATAACAACCAAGTTTGATGTTGATTCTTGTTCATCTAAAGTAAAAGACAATCCAGTAGATTGATAAGTTTCACCAAAATCTGTAGATTTTAAAACACCAATTGATTTTATATGACCTCCATCATAATCTCCAGTAGACACATATAAACTTCCAGGATTATTAGCATCATCTGAGTGACTATTAAGATCTGTAACACCTATTCCTGCTATTTGATCTAATTTAGCAGACCATGTCGTTCCATTATCTGTAGATTTCCAAATCCCACCAACTGGTGCTGTAACAAACATTACACTTTGTGCTTCTGGTACTTTATTGAATTTCTTATAACTTGTTAGTCTACCCATTTGTGGCGCATTTGGATAACCATTTGCATCTGGAACTGTTTGCGGTCCAACATTTGACCAAGTTTGAGCACTTTGAGTTGATCTACTAGCATCAGTATTTAATGAGGCACTTAATGTTCCGTCTGCATTAATTAATCCAGCATTATAATATCCTAGTAATTCATTTGGAAAATTTCCTTGTAGATCCACACGATCTTTCCAATAAAATGCCCAACGTTCAAATTGTTTAATTTTTTTAATATCTGTTTTAGATGTACTTTGTCTTAGTGGTGCAAGTTCTTGCCTCATTTGATTGACAACGTCAAAATAATTGGTTCCTTTCTTTAAAGGTGCATTTTTGTAATCTATGGTTTGTGCAAAAGACAAAACCGTAAAGATTAAAAATAAAAGAGTAGTTGTTCTTTTCATAATAGTAACTTTATAATTGATTAATAGCTTAAAAAAAATTCAATTACAAATATGATTAAGTTATCCATATTCTGATGCTATAATAACTACGCAAATACTACGCACAAGTATAAAAACCACAATACTAACCCTTGAAAGAGAAATAATTAATTCAAATAAAAAAAGTCCCAATACTCTTGCATTGGGACTAGATAATAAGTTGAAATTTATATTTAATAGAATAATTTAGTCGTTATAATATTTCCATTGTCCAGTTCTGTTTTAACAATTAAGACATTTTGACTTTTTGATAGAGTTTCAACATTAAACACTGAAGCATTAATTGCTTTTTGTTCAAATAACTTTTTACCAAGTACATCATATATGACAACATTGCTAATTGTATGTAGAGAAGACTTTATCTGTAAATGATCAGTACCATCAACAAAAACAGTTACCGAATTTTCAACAACATTACCATGAGTTCCTAAAGTTTCATTATTTACATTAGTCTCCCAAACACCTCTTCCATAAGTTCCAGCTCTTAACTTACCTGTTGGATAATAGATTTCTAAATCTCTAACTGCAGCATTAGGTAAATTAGTCATGAATGGTTGCCATGAACTCACACTGTTATTCGCAATATAAACACCTACATCTGCACCAACATAAATCTCATCAGCAATACCACCATTTCTGTACACAATCGTATTTATAGGTAAATTAGGTAATCCATCAGAGATATTTGTCCATGTTGAACCACCATCTGTAGATTTGAACACTTTATCACTACTGTTATAACCAGAATACGTTACCCAAACTTTATTAGCATTTGTAGTAGAAACAGTTATACTTTTAAATGAACTCGCTGTTGGTAGAGATCCTGTAACATTTGTAAATGATGCACCAGAATTTGTTGATTTAGAAATAGCATCGGTTTGAACCGTATAAATAATCGTAGGATCACTTGGTGCTACTACAAAATCTTTAATACTTCCTGAACCTGATGAAGTACCTAAAGCTGTCCAATTATCACCTTGATCTGTAGAGGTGTATAGCGTTGGTGTACCACCAGAATATATGGTTGTGTGAACAGTAGGATGCATTTTAAAAGGACTATAAAAATCTATACCGCTTGGAAGTCCATTTTGAATTGGTGTAACAGATATTCCTCCATCTGTAGAACGACTATATTTACCCTCAACATATTGAACATAAATGATATCATTATCTGTATAGTCGATGAAACATTCACCACCATCACCACCATTTATGGCATACCAATCATTTACTGTTCCTGTATTTAGTATTGTGCCATTATCTTGTTCTCCTGCGACAATTCCTAAAGGATTATTACTTGACAACCCTAATTTAACGACTTGACCAATAGCTAAATTCCCACTAATGTCTGTCCATTGATTTCCATTATCTGTAGACTTAAAAATACCACCATCATTACACGAGTACATTGTTGAAGAACTATTTGGTTCGTAAGTAATTTCATGTACATCTGCATGAATTTCACCCGAATCCCAAACTGAGACATTTTCCCAAGTAGATCCTCCATCAAAAGATCTCCAATGATTAACACCTCCAATAGTAATATTATCTGGTGCAGTAGAAGAAGCTACTATTGATAAATCATAAAACGCTTGTCCACCACTGTCTGAGCCATCTTCAGCATATGCCAATAAATTTGGAGTTGTTGACATTGTTGTAAAGCTATTACCACTATCGGTTGAACGAAATGTTCCCAAATAAGATTGATCACTTTGCTTGCCAACAAGTGCATACACATAAGCCTCATCACCAGGTGTAACTGCAAGTGCAATACGTTGAACGTTAGTTGTTGGTAAGCCATTTGTAATTTCTACCCAACTAGCACCAAAATCTGTAGATTTAAAAAATTTATCACCAGAAGCATAAACTGTATTAGCATTATTTTGTCCTGGCTTAAACTCCATATCCTTTAAGTTAGGATATGTTGAATTAAAACTATTATATGAGTTAGTTACCCATCCATCTGTTGTATACCATATACCTAAATTACTAGCTACAATCATTCTAAGTGGATCATTTGGATCCATTAACAATTTAGATAATCTCCATGAATTAGATACAGGAAACGCTAAACTTGTAGTATTCCAAGTTGAACCACCATCTGTAGATTTCAGAATTCCCATACTGTTACTATTTCCCTCTAAATCACCAGTTGCCAAATACATGTTTTGTGAATTATTAAAGTCTATTACTAAACTAGAACATCCAATAACACCTAAAAAGTCGGTATTTGTTGTCCATGATATTCCTCCATTAGTTGATTTCCATAAGCCACCATCTGGTGCACCTATATACATAATGTTTGCATTTGTTGGGTCAAAACGTAAAAAGTTTACACGACCTGCACCAGTAGTAGAATAAGGACTGGGACCTGCAGCTGTACCTATTGGACCTAGTTGTGTCCAATTGCTCGTTGCATTAGTAGATCTTTGAGATTGAGCTCTTTCTTGCCATTCCATAAAGTTAGCATAAGTGTTAGAAGGCAAACTCAAATCTCCTGAAGGATAAACTCTTAGTTCCATAAATTCTTCCCAACGTTTAAAAGGCTTATAGCCTTTTCCTCTTGCTACTTCTTTATTTCTCCAATAGTCGTTAAAGTCTTGTTGCACTTCATAAAATGTAGCGCCTTTATTATCTGTCATTTTAGTCCAATCAACCTCAGATTGGATTTCGGTTTGAGATTGCCCAAAAGCTAAACAGCAAATAGACAGCATGAATGCATAAGTAATTTTTTTCATAACTTTTAAGATTTAAGATTTGAGCAAAAATCATTAAATCAAATTTATTTAAAGGAAAATGAATTACTCAATGACTACTCACATTGCATGTTTACCTGAAAATAGTTATAAAAAAAGTGTAAAATATAAGTTCAGGATTTTAAGAATGGAAATTTTTAAAGACATCCTGAAGGTGTTCCGCTAGAGTTGTTTGGTTAGAATTTATATTTATTTTTTTACTGATTCTATAGCGCTTACTTTCTACAGATCGCGTTGAAACATTTAAAAAACTAGCTATTTCTTTGTTTTTAAAACCTGTGAATATGTAATAGCATATAATAATTTCAGAATCATTTAATTGTGGATAAAGATTTTTAATTTCATTGAAAAATTCGACATTTAAGTCATTAATTAGTCCTAAATGACTTTCTCCATTTGTAAGTTCTGTGGTAGATTTAAGGTGAATATTTTTATAAAGTTCTTTTATGTTTTTACGCAATTCTACAGGTTCTGTAGTTGCAGAAATTGACTTTACATCATCTTTGACTTTTAAAATATATTGCTCCAATCCAACAACTTTAACTTTAAGTTTTTCATTGTTAGATTTTAAGTGTTGAGATTTATTCGCATCGTTAATAAATTCTTTAGTTCGCTTTTTATACCTCTTGTATTTAATAATAAATGCTATACCGAGCACACCTAATACAGAACACAGTATTAAAGCTAAATTTCTATTAAACTTTTTTTTATCAGCCTCCTTTTGTATGAGACTTTCAGATTGCTCTAATGAATCATTAATTTTTAAACTAGCTGTCATATTTTTCTCTAATAATTTAGCTTCAAAAATAGCTAGAGAATCAACATATCTCGATTTATTGTCTAGATCTCCAATTTCCTGATAATATTTGGCATACAATTTATAATAAAGTTCAGTATCACTATTACTCATAGCATATTTTAATTCTTTAGCCTTTGTAAGATAATATTGAGTAGAGTCTGGAGATTTCAAATCATGGTGATATTCTGCCAAACATGTATTTAAAGATACTTTATGTAAATCAAGTAAGTATTTAGATATTGTAGTGTCTTTATTTAAAGTCTTTAGCTGTTTGAAATATTTATGTGAATTATTTAAATCTCCTTGATGGATATAATTTGAACTTAACATAAATAAAGCATACAGATAATAATAACCGTCATCTTTTATAGTTTTATATTTTGAAAGATTTTGTAAAAGCAAAGCGTTACTCTTTTCATAATTTTCTTTATACATCTCAACATAAGCGTACATTTGCTCTACCTCTACAAGACCATTGTAATTATTAGCCTTTTCAAAATACACTTTAGCATCTTTCAAATAATCAATAGCTGTAGAGTCTTTACTTTTACTCAAAAAATAGGTGTTGTAAAATAATTCTACAGAAGCTGTTCCTGCGATATCATAGTTCTCTTCAATTTTCGCATATTTCAATGCCATTAAAAAATTTTGAAACAATTCTGCTCTATTATTTAATCTATCACTTATTAACCCTCTTAATTTGAAATAATCTGCTATATGTCCTTTTATATTTATATCAATAGGTTCTGGAATGGAGTCTAGATATGAAGTGGCTAATTGTGCTTGCTTATCATAAGTTGCATAAGCAGAATCAATATATTTCACATAGCCTTTTGCATCTTCATTTTGAGCATGAACAGAAAGATTAAAAAACACTAATAAAGTTGATAATACTATTTTCATATTGTTGATAGCGGACTAAAAAATGTTTAAGTAAATATAAGGCACTTGTATTTCTTAATCTAACAAAACTAAAAAAGGCTATGTTATCAACAAAGCCTTTTTATATTAATATTTTAGTTTAAATAAACTACTTCTTAACCACCTTAATCGTCTCTATTTGAGAGTTTGATTCTAGTTTTATAAAATAAATCCCAGATTTAAGTGGACTCATATCCAGTTGTGTCAATGATTCATTGAAACTTGAGTTGATTATGATTCTTCCATTAATATCATAACATGTTGCTTGGTGTATAGCAGCATCACTTTCAATTGTCAAAATATCATTTACTGGATTTGGATATACTTTAGTTTCAATGAGGTTAAAATCTAAAACACTTAAATCATCTTCAGCAATTTCTGTAGTGTAAGTATTAGTAATTATTGGTGCATTAAAATCAAAATAAATTTCAGCTAGGTTAGTAAACGTATCTCCAAGCACCAAGCTTTCTAAAGTTTTAATTTTATAGAGTACGTAACCATCGTTAGTAACATCATCAAAAGGCAGATTTATATTTTCAAAAATAAACTCAACTTCATTTTGAGCATTTATTCGTGTGTAATAATCATGACTTCCATCAATAGGAATTAGTGTATTGATATCAAATTTTACATCATCAATTGTGTTTTTCACAACAATATTCGTCGCATTTGCAGTTCCAAGATTTTCAAAACGAATTACATAATGCACGTAATCACCTACTCGCTCTGGAGCAATGGTTTCTCCTTCTAAACATGTTATATCGTTAGGGTCAAATGAATTAACCACGATTTGTTTTAAGCCGAAATCGTTATTATTTGGAGTTTCGTCATTTTGTGTTGGATTAATTGTCACATCAAAATTTAGTTCATCGCCTGAATTTAATGGAAAATCCGGATTTGTAGGAGTATTCAAAATGAAATTCACTTCTATTTCTCTAGTTTCAAAAGGTATTAAATTTGTGTAATCCCATGATAATATACTATTGGTATTGGATATTTCCGATGGTATAGAAGATACATATTGCATATAATCACTATCAAAACTATAGTTAAACTCTACAGAACCAGATAACACCACGTTACCTGCATTTCTATAAATGATTTTATAATATGAATCAAAACCAGGAGAAGCCTGAGAGATTGGGATAACATATATTTGTAAATCATTATGCAAGCCATTAGGTATAAAACAAAAATTTTGTAACAAAGGGCTTTGATTTGCTGGGAAATCTACAATAATATTAGGTGGAGAAACAGAAAAATAATCTGGATTCTCTAAATCTGGAGTTATTATATAATTTCCAGATTGAACTGGAATAGAGAAATCTCCTGTTTCATTTGGTACAGTTGCTCCTGTATTTACACCATTATCTATATTTAATTTAAAATTTGGCACTATAGTATCAGCCTCATCACAACCATTTGTATCAAAGTCAAATTTTGTATTACCTTCTACAAGGTAAAATTCGCCTCCTGGAGTAAAATCACATAAAGAATTAACCTCACAATCATAGCCATAATTATCAATCAAACTTTGAACAATACTTTTTTCTGAGGCATCTACACATATATATTCTAAATTAATATTGTTATTAAAGTTCAAAGAATCCTCAGCATTCCCATTAAAAATTCCAAAACTAGCTTCATTTGAACCATTTTTCATAAATAGAGAATTCAAATTATTATTTGAACAAAATAATACCTCCAAATAGATGGAACCGCTCATATCTAAACTACTTAATTGATTGTTTCTACACTGTAACCAAACAATAGAATTAGTCGCTCCAGCATTAAAATTACTTATTTGATTATCGTTGCAATTAATATAAGATTGATTAATGAAATTACTAACATCTAAAGCTGTTATTTGGTTATTATAACAATCAAGTATACTTATATTGTTTAAACCACTCAAATCTAATTCGTCCAATTGGTTGTTATTACATCTCAATTCTTCTAAGTTAATAAATGAATTAATTCCAATTAAAGAGGATATATTTAGATTTGCTACATTGAGTTTCAATACAGCTTCAGCTTCAGTTATTTGAATTTCACCATCATCATTTGTATCAACATCTCCAACATTTTGACCAAACTCGTCAAAAACTGCACAATTAGTATTAACCAATGCATTTTTAAAATTTGCATCAGGAATATCAAGTATTTGAGCATTACTTGCAAACAGAGCAAAGAATAGTAAAAGCGATAGTTTGTAATTCATAACTTATTGTATAGTCTTTAAAAATAAGAAAGGTTATATCTGCACACAACCTTTATTACATATAATTTACAACTTACGATTAAAACCTATTATCTCCATCCAAAATATCACCCAATCCTCCAAGAATACTTCCTTCGCCTTTACTGTTACCTCCTTTTGGTAAAGACGCGAGAACGCGTCCTGCTAATCTACTAAATGGTAACGATTGTATATAAACAACTCCTGGACCTTGCAGCTTTGCATAGAACAAACCTTCACCTCCAAATACAGTGTTTTTGATACCTCCAATAAATTCTATATCATAATCTATATCTTGTGTAAAGCCAATAATACAACCTGTATCTACTCTCAATATTTCTCCAGGTTGCAATACCTTTCTAGCCATCGTTCCTCCTGCATGAACAAATGCCATCCCATCACCTTCTAATTTTTGCATGATAAAGCCTTCGCCTCCAAAAAGTCCACGACCTAATTTTTTAGAAAATTCAATCCCAACACTAACGCCTTTTGCTGCACATAAGAATGCATCTTTTTGACAAATAAACTTGCCTTTATATTCGGTTAAATCAATTGGTATAATTTTTCCTGGATATGGTGATGCAAATGAAACATTTCGTTTACCAGTAAGATTATTGTAAAATGCAGTCATAAATAGGTTTTCTCCTGTGAGAATACGTTTTCCTGCGCCTAATATTTTTCCGAAGAAACCTGTATCTTTTTGTGAACCATCTCCAAAAATAGTCTCCATTTTGATACCATCATCCATCATCATAAAGCTTCCTGCTTCTGCGATAACGCCTTCTTGAGGATCGAGTTCTATCTCGACGTATTGCATTTCTTCTCCGTAAATTCTGTAATCTATTTCGTGTGATGTCATATTACTGTTTGTTGTTTAGTTGTTTGTTGTTATTTGCTAAGTTGTACTCAGGATATAAGTTACAATTTTTCAACTTTTGTTACAAATCTTGAAGTTTTAAAGGTTTACTACTGAAAACTGAGACTGCGACTCTAAACTTTTTACTTTTTATATCGAATATCTAACTTCTAACTTTAAGTGTCCACTCAAAATTAAAATCTGAGACTTGTAAACCTTCTTTATTAATGCCTTTAGAATTTAAACTTACCACTTGTCCTTCTCCAGTTTCAATAGCTTTTGCAATTGCATCGTCTATTTTTTGTCCTTCGTTACAAGTAAACGTGATTCTGCCAGTTGCTTTTTTAGTAAATGAAGCATTATTACTAGCGACGAGCATTGATATTTTTTTTCCGCTTTCTTTTACTTTAGACATTACTAAAGCTCCTGTTGTTAACTCTGCTGCCATACCTTGTACAGCCCAAAACATAGAGTTAAATGGGTTTTGATTAATCCAGCTATGCTTTACCGAAACCACACATGTATTGTCATTTAACGTTTTTGTACGTACTCCACAAAAAAATGCAGATGGTAATTTGAATGCTAAAAAGAAATTAAGTTTTCTGGGCGAAATGTTCATATATACTTGATATTTCAGCTAAAATATCGAAAATAATTGGAACTACAATTTGTTAATATTATGTTAAATTTAAGTACTATGCGTAACATAATACCTTTTTAAAGACATATATTTGTATAAGAAATTACTATATGCTTTTTCATCATGACAACTAATCATCAAAAAAACATCGCAACATTTATTCATTTATCGACCTTTAGTAGGTTTTTAATTCCGTTGGGAAATTTCATAGGACCTATTGTTTTATGGATCATGAATAAAGACAAATCTGAATTTATAGACAAACATGGTAAGCAAGCCATTAATTTTCAGATGAGCATTTTATTATATGCTATAATTATTGGAACGTTAACTATTCCGTTTTTCATTTTTAAAGTTTTTAACGGTTTAGACTTTATTGATTTTAATGGGTTTCATGATTTTCATATAAATGTTAATGAGCCTTCGCCTCTATTATTAATTTCGGGAGGTATTTTAGGATTTCTTGCAGTTACAGGTTTTATTCTAGAGCTTGTTTTTATAGTTGTTGCGAGTTTAAAAGCTAGAGATGGCGAAGTTTATGAATATCCTTTAACTATCAATTTTTTAAAATAATTAAATAAATTAATGCGACTTAATCACTCGCTATTTACAAATACCATCAATCAATCATCAATCAAAAAATGAACAGTTTATTAAAATTTGAATCTCTTCGGAAAATGTCACGTCAGTCTTCACTAGTAGTGTTGGACTCTCAAGATTTACTTCAGGCCAATTTCCGAAGAAATTTGAAAAACATTAGAAAGAATTTATGAAAATAGAAAACACAAAAGCGCAAATGCGAAAAGGTGTCTTAGAATACTGCATTTTATCTGTATTAAAAGATGATGATGCTTATGTAGCTGAAATATTAAGCACACTTAAAGACGCAAAATTACTTGTGGTAGAAGGGACAATTTATCCGCTTCTCACAAGGCTTAAAAATGCTGGATTACTCAATTATCGTTGGGAAGAATCCACATCTGGACCACCAAGAAAATATTATGGTCTAACAGAAACAGGACAGTTGTTTTTAAAAGAATTAACAACAACTTGGACCGAATTACAAAACGCAGTTAACATAGTAACAAGACAAAAAAAACAAACTAATGAATAAAACAGTCAACATAAATTTAGCAGGTATATTCTTCCATATAGATGAAGATGCATACTTAAAATTACAACGCTATCTTGAGGCTATAAAACGTTCATTTACAGACTCTCAAGGTCGTTCTGAAATTATATCAGATATTGAAGCACGTATTGCAGAATTATTTACTGAACGTGTACAAAACGAAAGACAAGTTATTGGTAATAAAGAGGTTGATGAAGTGATTACAATCATGGGACAACCAGAAGATTACCTTGTAGATGACGAGATTTTTGAAGATGAACCGCAACATAAAACGCATACTAGTAATCGTAATACAAAATCAAAAAAACTATTTAGAGATACAGACAACTCTTATGTTGGTGGTGTTTCATCTGGTTTAGGTCATTATTTTGGTATCGATGCGCTTTGGGTTCGCTTAATTTGGGTCTTCCTTATTTTTGGTGCTGGTACTGGAGTATTACTTTACATCTTACTTTGGATATTTGTACCTGAGGCGACTACAACTTCAGAAAAATTACAAATGAAGGGTGAGCAGGTTAATATCTCAAACATTGAAAAAAAAATCAAGGACGGCTTTGATAGCGTATCCAATGCAGTTCAAAATGTAGATTTCAAAAAACATGGCGACAAAATTAAAGAAGGCATAGATACTGTGTCTGATTCCATTTCCGAAGGCGTAAAAAAGGCAGATTTCCCACGTCAAAGTGAACGTATTAAATCATCTTCTAGCTCATTTTTTGAAGCTATAGGTAATATTATTATGTTCTTTTTGAAGTTGTTTGCTAAATTCTTTGGTTTGATTATCATGTTTGTGGGAGCAGTAACCATAATTTCATTGATTATAAGCTTATTTAGCTTGAGCTTCTTAGATAGAGTTCATTTTCCAGGAGTTGATTTCTATAGTGTTACAGATACATCAGGAATGCCAGATTGGTTAATGTCATTATTATTATTCTTTTTCTTCGGAATCATAGCCTTTTTTGTATTCTATTTAGGATTAAAAATATTAATCTCTAATATGAAATCTATTGGTAAAACTGCTAAATACACGTTATTAGGTTTATGGATTATTTCATTCATTGCACTCTCTATAACCTTTATAAAATTTGGATTGAGTTACAAAGAAGAAGGGTCTTCTATTAAAACCGAAAAATTTGCTTCTATAACTGCAAATGATACCTTGACAATTAGAATGACTAACAATGATTTAATCACTAGTAGTTACTCTAGAAGGTTTCATAATTTTAAAACGGCCTATAATGATAATGATGAAAAAATATTATTTAGTCAAGCCATTAGACTTATAGTAAGATCGACTAAAGATAGTGTTGCCAAAATAAGAATTGAGCGTAGTGCGAGAGGTGTAGATTTTGATGATGCTAAAAACAGAGCTAAAAGCATACGTTATAATTACACGTTAGCAAATAACGAATTACTGTTAGACAACTATTTAACCATACCTCTCAACGAAAGTAGAAAAGATCAAAAAATAACAGTGACCGTTTATCTACCAGAAGGATCTGTTCTTTATGCAGATGAAAACACGTATCATTATCATAGTAACGATTATTACTATAATGACATACTTGATCATAATATGGAAGAGCGTCATCTCAAAATCATAAGCAATGGCGTTGAGTGTTTAGATTGCCCAATAGATGATGAGTTTAGAACCGAAGTTAATTATGAGGATGATGAAAACAACGGACTACAAATTAATGAGAATGGCATCAAAGCAAAGTCTGACACTAATCGTTTAGAAATTGATGTAGATGGTATTAAAGCAGAAAGTGAAACTATTAAAGTTAATATTGACGATAATGGAATTAATATAACCACAGACGACGATAACATTTAACAATTCATCCAAATCAATCAACGGTTCAGGTATTCAAAATTTAACTAACCAACCATTTTTTTAATATTTGAACCATAATCATCAATCAAAAATGAAACAGACTATATATTTTATTTTATTGTGCTTCGGAATCGGGCTCAACCTCAATGCGCAAACAGATGAATATGCTGAAGTTTACAAAACCTTAAAAGCTAATGACAGCTTAATATTTGATCGTGCTTTTAACCATTGCGAATTACAACACCTTGAGTTTCTAATTCCTGAAGATTTTGAATTTTACCATGACAAAGAAGGAGTCATAAATTCTAAAGACGTTTTTATAAACGTGATGAAAAACGGAATTTGTAATCCTAATAACACAACTAAATCAACACGAGAATTAGTTGATGGAAGTTTAGAAATATATTTATTAAAAAATAATGGAGAACTCTATGGTGCCATACAAAACGGAATCCACAGGTTCTTTGAAACCACTAACGGAAACAAAGTTGCTGGTAGTACAGCAAAATTTTCTCACTTATGGATTTTAGAAAACAACAAATGGTATTTAAAGCGAGTTTTAAGCTATGACCATCAAATGAAATAACAATAATCATCAATTTAAAACAATCAATCATGACAACACTAACAAAAATCACAATCGCAGTATTAATGAGTTTACTGCTATTTTCTTGCAATTTTGACATTAACTTAAATCCTGGTATTTCAGGAAACGGAAATGTATCAACTCAAGATCGTACGCTATCAGAAGATTTCACTGAAATAGAAGTAAGCAGAGGTTTAGATGTGTATCTCACACAAAGTGAATCACAATCCTTAAAAGTTCAAGCAGATGAAAATTTACATGACATTATTATTACTGAAGTTGAAAATGGAGTATTAAAAATCTATGCAGAAGAGAATATAAAAAGATCAGAATCTAAAAAGATAATGGTTAATGTCACAGATTTAACTTTAATAAGTGCTACAAGTGGTAGTGATGTATATTCTACCAACACGTTAAAAGCAGATACAATTAAACTTAGTACAACTAGTGGAGCAGATCTAGAAATAGAATTAGATGCCCAATCCACAACATTAGCATCTACTAGTGGAAGCGATTTAAGAGTAAAAGGAACAACTAATACGTTAAGTGCATCTGCAACTAGTGGTAGTGATATAGATGCGCAACATCTAATTTCTCAAACATGCTCAGCATCTGTTACTAGTGGTGCAGATATTATTGTACATGCTGAAGAAAAAATCACTGCTAATGCAACTAGTGGTGGAGATATTAAATACTACGGAAACCCTAAAACTGAAAGTGTTTCTGATACTTCTGCAGGACATGTAAGAAAGCAGTAAACATCTAAAAATCAACCAATCACTTGTTTTTTTTAAAACCATTTCAAACTCAAATCAAGTTTGGGATGGTTTTTGTTTTATATTTGTTCTAATAACAAACACATTATAATGAAAAACATTACTTTACTTCTATTACTAACTTTTGGTTTTGGCGCATTTAGTTTTGCTCAAGACGAAGAAAAAATAAAAGGTGATAGAAACTTAACGATAGAACAAACCTATATTGATGGTTTTAAGAAAATCGTTGTTGGAGAAGATTTTGAAGTTGAACTTTACTATAACAAAAAACCTTCAGTAGAAATTGAAACAGATGGTAACCTTCATGAATATATTGATATTAAAGTTGTTGATAGCGTTCTCACTATTACTACAACGCGTGATATTCGTTCCAAGAAACTAAATGTAAAAGTAAATTATGGTGACTCATTTTCTGATATTGAAGTTAAAGATAATGGAGAAATACGTTCATTAACCTCTTTAGAATTAGATAATGCGTCTTTAAAAACTAGTGGTTCTGCCAGAGCTTATCTTAATATAAAAGCGAGTAGCTTTAGTTTTGTAAGTACAGAAAAAACCAAAGTAAAACTTAATATTACTGCTCCTAAAGTCTCTGTAGAAATTAGTGACAACACAAAAATGGATGCGCTTATTAATGCCACAGATGTAAAAATGGATTTATATCAACGTGCAAGCGCAGATCTGGAAGGTACGGTTGCAAACTTAAATCTTAGAACAGATAATAATGCTCAACTAAACGGTAAAAATTTAACAACTAAAAATTGTTCTGTATTAGCAGAAATGGATAGTGATGTGTATCTAGAAGTTTTAGAAACAATAGCAATTGATGCCTCTGGTGCGAGTGAGATTTATCTCTTCGGAAATCCTAAAATCACAATTAATACCTTTACCGGAACAGTTAAACTACAAAAGAAAGAAAAGTAGAGTTATCACATTTCCGAAGTAAGAAAAGTTAACATATAAAAAAATCCGAAGTTTAAAAGCTTCGGATTTTTCTATTTAAAATTATTTCAATGTTTAGTAAACAGGAGTAGAAATCTCAAAATCAGACTCCTTAGCTGCTAGATAACGTTCTGCATCTAAAGCTGCCATACAACCTGTACCAGCTGCAGTTACAGCTTGACGATACACATGATCTGCTGCATCACCAGACACAAATACGCCTTCTACATTTGTTTTTGAAGTACCTGGTTTATTGATAATATAACCTGTTGCATCAAGGTCTAAGAATCCTTTAAAAATATCTGTATTTGGTTTGTGACCAATGGCAACAAAAAATCCAGTTGCAGGAATTTCAAATGTTTCTTTCGTTTTATTATTAAAAGCTCTAACACCAGTGACTACTTGACCGTCACCTAAAACCTCATCTGTTTCTGTATTAAATAAAATTTCAATATTCGAAGTGTTTTTAACTCTAGCTGCCATGATTTTAGAAGCTCTAAACTCATCTCTTCTAACTAACATTGTTACTTTTTTACAAAGCTTTGATAAATAATGTGCTTCTTCACATGCACTATCTCCTGCTCCTACGATAACAACTTCATGATTTCTATAGAAGAATCCGTCACATACAGCACAAGCTGAAACGCCTCCACCAAGTTTTAAATATTTTTGTTCAGATTCTAAGCCTAAATATTTTGCAGATGCTCCTGTAGAAATTATAACCGTTTTGCAGTGAATTTCTTTGGTATCATTTACCCAAACTTTATGTACATCACCAGAGAAATCAACTTTAGTTACCCAACCATCACGTATATCTGTATCAAAACGTTTTGCTTGTGCTTGAAGTTCCATCATCATTGCTGGTCCAGTAATCCCATCTGGATAACCTGGAAAATTTTCAACCTCATTGGTTGTTGTTAATTGTCCGCCTGGCTGTGTGCCTTGATAAAGTACTGGCTCCATGTTAGCTCTTGCAGCATAAATGGCTGCTGTATAACCTGCAGGACCAGAACCTATGATAAGACATTTTACTTTTTCTATTGTATCTGACATGTTTTTATTGTATTCAATTGTGAATAACAAAAGTAGGATTTTTGATGAAAAGCTTACATCAAAGTTATTAACAGTTATAATACCTTTATTAGATTTTTCTATAGTAAAAACCTATCAATTGAGTTAATCATAATAGAGTTAGAGTCAAGACCAGACTATGTTAGAAATTATCTTTGGTTTAATAAAAATTTTAGAATGGGTATTATATCAAAACACGACGACATGATTAAAATATATTATAGTTCTAAGTCTTCTATTGGTAAAAAGACATTAGCATATTTAAAAGCATCGTATAAAGATGTATTAGATATTGATATCAATAAAACTAATGTTACAGGTACACAATGGAAAGAATTAGCTGAGAATCTTGATCTTAAAATAAGTGATTTTGTTGATAAACATGCTTTTGATTTCACGGCATACAAAGATTCTAATACTGATTTAAGTGAATCAGATTGGATTAAAGTTTTGAAAAATAATCCTGGAGTACTTACCTATCCTATTGTTATTTTAGGTAAAGACTTTTATCACATACAAAATCCTTCGGAAATAGTAAAACTACTAGAACCGAACAGTAAAGGAATTGACGAAAAGAAATCTATATAAAGAACCTTTAGAATTCAACACCTATTACTTCTAATGTTTACTAAAGAATTAAACATAAAAAAAGCCTCTAATTAGAGGCTCTTTTTTATTGTATAGTAAATATTTAATCTACAGCATCTTCTACATCATCTGCTACATCTTCTACTGCGTCTTCAACTTTGTCACCAGTTGTTTCTCTACAGCTAGTAAATACTGTTGAAATTGTAAATAATACTAAAAATACTTTTGCTAGTTTTTTCATAATTGATTATTGATTTTAGTTAATGTTTATAATTATTTTTTTACGACACCTTTTAATAAGGAAAGTACAAATAGTACTATAAATATGAAAAATATAATTTTAGCGATTCCTGCTGCTGCTCCTGCAATTCCTCCAAATCCTAATACTCCTGCAATAATTGCTATAATTATAAATGTGATTGTCCAACGTAACATAATTTTGTGTTTTTAAAGTTATAACCAAACTGACTATCAGCTCAGTACATAACAAATATCGTGAAATCAAGTCAACCTATTTAGCTCATTTAATGTCAACATTAACTCTTACACTAATTTCGAGTTACATGCATGATTGTTTGATATTGATCACTGTTAATTATACGATTAAATAACTTAGAGTTTTTATAAAACTGATCTTCTATTGGGTGAGAAATAAATACATAACGTTCATGTGAATTAACTAATGACCTTAAATCTTCAATTTTAAAATCAGAGTTTAACCATGCTTTATGATCTTTTTGTTTTAATATTAAAGGTTTCTGTCTACCTATATTAGGTATATGTTTATACTCAATTCCAGCATCTGTAACTAATAAGGAGCAAGTTAAAAATCCATCATTTATTTTATTGAATATACCAGCAATACAAAATGGCCTATGATTTTTTAAATACACATGATGAGGCTGCAATTTTCCATCAACTAGTTTAGACGTAAAGTAACCATTGACTATAATAAGGCAACGTCTTTCATCTAAAGATTTTGAATAGATCTCTTCGTTTAGATGACCATCATCTATATTAGTATTCAATGTATTTGTAAAACCTTGAAAAGTGTCCCAATCATCTTCATAGCCTTGAGGTAGTAAACCCCAAATTGCAAAATCTATAGATGAAGGTGTTTCCGAAGTTATTATAGGTAAATTTGATTCATTAAAACCATTTATTATAGCTTTTGGCTCATACAAATTAGGATATTTAAAAGGAAGTTTCAATTCGTTTTCAATATCTTGTAATTCGCAAGTATTAGATAGTTTGTAAAACATTTTTTCTATAAAGGAAATGAAATAAATAAATTATGTTTGACTCAAAAAGAATAATAACGTCTTCAAATGAAAAGACACCTTAAAGGTGCCTTGTTCATTAAATAATTATTTAATTATGATTATCTCAAATCTTCTAAGGTTTTAATATTTGATAATCCATTTTCTATTGTACTTTTCTGAGTCGCTAAAATTGATTTTGTTGAAGATGGTAAATTGGTCTCATTTAATACCTCTGCATATTCATCTATTGAAGCTTTCTCTCCTCTTATAGCTTCCTCTAACATGGACTCTTCATCATCTGCAGAAAACAAAGATTTCACATCCATCCAAGCTCTATGCATTGTTCCTGTTACACTTCCTCCTTTATCAATATCTTGATTAAAAGCTTTTAATTCGCTTTTTAATTCATGTCCAAAATTATAACGCTCTTGAGCTTTTTGGTTAAAATATGACTTTAGAGCTGCGTGATCTACATTCTCGGCTGCTTTTTTAAAACCTTTTTCAGCATCATATGTTTTTTCTAATAAATCGTTTAATTTTTTTCCAACTTCTTGTGTGTAAGTACTCATTTTCATCTGTTTTAAATTATACGATAGTTTATTTATTGATGTCCATCGCTTTGCATCACAGTTAATAAATTAACTCTTACTTTCAATGCTAAATTACACTAGTTAGATCGTCTTGATTGATTGGATTAATTCAAGTTTTAACTCAATCCCTACGTTAGTATAATTTTAACTAAATACTAGGTTTATAACTCTTAATAAGTTCTAATACCGAATTTTCTGTAGGTGTTAAATGTGTAGTAATAATAGGTGAAGTTTCAATAGTTGTAAAAATATCATGCAAAGTATTATTCTCATAAGATGATACAATAATAGGATGCACATAATATTTTTTACATACATTTCGAGTATTTCCTAAAGCGTTAGCAGTAGCATCAAAAGCCGCTAAAACATTATGTTTTATTTGTTTTTCTGAAATTGGCCTATTATAAGTCATTAGCGTTTCAAAAAATATGACGCTCGCTGACCAAGTTCTAAAATCTTTAGCAGTAAATGTCTTACCTGTTATGTTTTTTAAATAGTCGTTAACCATCGTACTGTCAATGCGTTGTTTTTCTCCAAATTTATCATAAAATTGAAATAATTCCCAACCAGGAAGATCCTCACATTTGCTAACTAAATTAACGAGCTTTTTATTTCGAAGTGTTATACTGTGCTCTTTCCCTTTTTTTCCAACAAATTCGAATCTCAATCGATCTTTAAATAGATGAACGTGTTTGTTTCTTAATGTTGTTAAACCATACGTTTTATTCTTTTTAGCATAATAATCGTTGCCAATCCTAATATGGGTTTCTTCCATAAGCTTTACAACAAGAGCTAATACTTTCGTTTTGTTCCAATCCTTCTGAATAATATCCTTTTCAACTTGATTTCTAATGTCTGAAAGAGAAGCACCAAACTCTGCCATTTTGAAAAACTTAGTCTGATTTTTTATTTTGTTCCATACAGGATGGTATCGATACTGCTTTCTATTTTTAGTATCTCTACCTGTAGCTTGAAGATGACCATTTGGTAATATCGAAATCTTTACATTATTCCATGCTGGAGGAATGACAAGAGATTTTATTCTTTTTAAATGTGTAGGTTGAGAAATTGATTCCCCATTATTGAGATAGGTAAAACGCTCACCTTTTTTCTTCCGAAGAATGGATAATTGATGGGCATTAACATAGACCAAATCTAACTTTTCTATTGCAGATTCTGGATTTGTATCAATGCTTTTAAGTAATGATGCAGTTAATTTCCTTTCAGCCATGTTCTACCTATGTGATGACATGTATGAATTATAATTTTCTGCTAACTCTAACTTTTGTTTTTCACTTAGCACCTTACCTGATAATTGAAAAAACTTATGCTCTTCATCTTCAAGATGATGTTCAACTTTATGTTTTAAATCTTTAGCAATTTTTAACCAAGCCGAAGAGTCGTAATCTGTTTCCTCTAATTTTTCAACTAACTCATCAATTTCATGGTGCTCTGCAATACCGTGACGTGCTTTGTCTTGCATCATATCTGAGTCAATTAATGGTTTATAATAATGACGCTCTTCTGCATTTGCGTGGATTTCCAACTCTAGTTTTAAGGATTTAAAAATCTCATCACGTTTTTTAGTATCTCCAGAGGTTTCAACTAATTTGTCTAACAATTCTCTTTGAATGTCGTGATCTTTTCTAATAGCTTCAAATATGTTCATAATACAAGTTTTTTTAATTTTTATAAAAACCTCAGTGATAAAATCACTGAGGCTTATCTAACCAATCAATTTATCATCAAATCATTAAACTAAATGACAATACTTAAAATTACTATTTATGTAATGTTTAGAAGTGCTCTATCTCATAAGATATTGACACAAATAAAAAAACTCAGTAATATTTAAATTACTGAGTTTTGCTAACCAACCAACTTCATAAATATTGAAGTGTATCCTACTAAAACAAATATATTTCACTTTAAACCAATTTAAGTGCTCTATTGCTTAAGATTTTGACGTTTTCGGTTATAGAGGGTTAAAAAAATTTTAAACTTATCACACTATAGTTATTTAAGACTAATTTTGTAACTGAGTATTTTGAATTAAACGTAATTAAAAATTTAAAACGACTAAGTCATGATTGAAATTGAAATAATTGCTGAGAGTTCTAAAGACACTTTACATCAAATACAAGATGTTTTGGGTGGTAAAATAACAGAAACATCAAACGAATTTAATCTCATATTTGATAATGAAAATGCAAAAGGGATGATTAAACATATTCCTTTTGATTGGGGAGTTAACCTTCTTGTTTTTGACATTACCTTTTATAAAGAATTTATTTTAAAAATTAAAGCGAGTGAGTTTAATCCAATTCGTTTTATCTACAATTTTAATGGTGACTTCAAACATAGATTTGGAATCAATAATGAAGAGAAATTAGTAGAACAATTTCATTCACTAATTTTCACTAATAAGACTGGAGGATATAATTATGTTCATTTTCCGAAGCATAAAAAACTAGACATTAGCAGTATTCAAATTGTTAGAAAAAACTTCTTAAAAAAGAGAACTACTAATGTGTCATCATTAAATAATCGTTTGCATGAGGTGTTTGTTGATACAGACCACGATAACAGATTTTCTCATTATGGAGCTCTAAATTTAAGAATGTCTGATTATATTAAAAAACTTAAAAAAATTAAGTCTAATGGTATGGTTCGTATTCTCAAAATTGAATCCATCATATATGATATGTTATCCTTACACATAGAGCAACATAACAAATTTCAAAGAGGTGTTCAATTGCCAACTTCTTTATCTAAAACAGAATTAAAAATTGTTAGAAAATTAGGTAATAAGATTATAAAAGAGCCTTCTTATAATTACTCTTTAGATCAATTATCTGTAGAATCGGGTTTATCACAAGCTAAGCTACAAGATGGATTTAAGTTTTTATATAATAGAACCGTTACAGAATATGTGAGACACATAAGATTAGAATCTTCTCGCGAACTTATGCGAATGGCAGATTTAAATGTATCGCAAGTTGTATATAGTATTGGATTTACTAGTAGAAGTTACTTTTCTAAAATATTTAAAGAAAAGTATGGGACCACTCCTAACGAATACAGAAAAAATGCACTTAACAACTTAATTATAGAAGAATCTGCAGCATAAAAGAGTTAGTTGTATTGATATACATAAAAAAAGCACAGACGAAACATCTGTGCTTTTTCAATTCATTTTTAAATGAATTTATTATTTAATTATTTTCTTCAACAACATATAAGAACCATATTTTGAAGCATATTTTAAAACTGTTTGTAACCATTTATTTGGTGCCAAATCATTTGTAATTTCTCCTTTAACGCCTTTAAGCTCTTCAAATGCTATTTGCCGTTCTAAGTTCAATCGTTTAAGATCAAATTCTATATCATCGAATGTTTTATAATCTTTCATAGTTACTCGTCAAAAAATTTATCTCCTACTGAACTTATAATTTTACTATTAATTCTATTTCTAAAAAAATACACTATAAGTGACAGTATTAGAAATATAAATCCAACAATTAGATATCCTAAAGGTAAATTATCTAGCTTTTCTCCAATCGCCATTGCACCTGCAACAGCCATAAATATAAAAGCTAGAGTAATTAAAACTCCAATGACTGCAAATTTTGTTAGAAAACTTAAAGTCAAAGTCAGTTGCTGAAATACCTTGAGTACAAAATAGTCTTTCGAGGTCTTAAGGTACCTTTCAGCAGTGTCTGTTGCTTTGTCTGTTGTTTCGTTTAAAGATTCAAAAACAGTCATGTATTATGAAGTTTTATGTAATTTTTTGTTCTTAGCCTTTAATTCTGCTAGCTTATTTTCTAAGGTTGTAATCACGTCATCAGCTTTATGACTCGCGTCAGACACAATACTTTCAACCTTTTCATCTAAAGTTTGCTTTTGAGATTCTACAGTAGTGGCAACTCTATCTCTTAAATCATTAGCACCTGCAGCTACTTTGTCTTTTAAATCAACAGCTGTAGTTGCTAATCTGTCTTTTTGCAGTTGTGCTTCATCTGCAATTCTCTGTCTAGTATTCACACCTTTATCTGGCGCGAACAAAATACCTAAAGTAGCTCCAATTGCTGTTCCTGCTAATATTCCTAAAACTATATTACTATCTTTTCCCATGATGTTTAAATTTATTTATTGTTTCTACACAAATATCCAACTATACTAATGACTTAGTTGACGCTAATCATATAAATATTAACTTAAACCAAATTTGTATAAAGGTCAATACTTTTCTCTTTTGAGTTAAGCCGAAATTGGACAACTCACTAATTTTAAAATAAAAAATCATGTCAATAATAGAAACCACAAATCCGTACACTAATAACAAGATTAAAAGTTATACTAAGTTCTCTTCAGAGAAAGTAAATTCAATGCTTAAAACAGCTGAAAACACATTTAAGGACTGGAAATTAATTAGCTTAAAAGATAGAGCAAAACTATTAGACAATGTTGCCGATGTGTTACATCAAAATATTGAATCATATAGTCAACTAATAACTGATGAAATGGGAAAGCCCATTTCTGAAAGTAAAGCTGAAATAGAGAAATGTATTATACTTTGTGACTTCTATAGAAAAAATGCCGATTTATTATTATCAGATGACCTCATAGAAACCGAAGCTCAAGAAAGTTTCATTAGTTATGATCCTTTAGGTGTCATTTTAGCAATTATGCCTTGGAACTATCCATTCTGGCAAGTCATGAGATTTGCAATACCAACACTAACATCTGGAAATACTGCATTGTTGAAACATGCTTCAAACGTTACAGGCTGTTCATTAATCATACAAGATATTTTTGAAAAATCTGGATACCCTAAAGGATGCTTTCAAACACTACTTGTAGATCATGATCAAATTGAAAAAATTATTGAAGATGACACTATTAAAGCAATATCCTTAACTGGAAGCGAAAAAGCGGGTAGAAAAATTGCTGAAATAGCTGGTAAAAACTTAAAAAAGGCTGTACTAGAATTAGGAGGAAACAATGCTTGTATTATTCTAGAAGATGCCAATTTAGACAAGTATATGGATACTATTGTCAAATCCAGAATGCAAAATACGGGTCAAAGTTGTATTGCAGCAAAACGCTTTATTGTAGTTGAGTCTATTTATGATAAATTTCTAGAAAGATTTACCTCCAAAATAAAAGATTTAAAGTCTGGAGATCCATCTAACAAAGACACTGATATTGGTGTTTTAGCAAGAGAAGATCTTTCAGACACTTTAGAAAAACAGGTTGAAAAATCAATTAAAAAAGGTGCATATGTTCACTTCGGAAATGTAAAAAAACAAACCTATTATCAACCAACCATTCTCACAAACGTAAAACCAGGAATGCCTGTATTTGATGAGGAGACATTTGGACCAGTAGCATCAATAATAAAAGTAAAAAATAAACAAGAAGCCTACGAAATGGCTTCTGATTCAAAATTCGGACTTGGCACAATGATTTTCACCAAAGATATTGAAGATGCAAAAAAACACATTTCTAATATAGAAGATGGATCATTCTTTATAAACGAGTTAGTGAAATCTGACCCTAGATTACCATTTGGAGGCACTAAGGCTTCTGGTTATGGAAGAGAACTATCCAAAGAGGGCATCTTAGAATTCGTAAATAAAAAGACTATATATATTAATAAATAAAATAAAAACTATGAAATTTATAAAAGAAGAAGAAGAAAAAAGAAGAGATTATTTATTACAAAAAGATGACACCACAAAAGCGACATCAACATTCGTGATCGTTGTATTAGTTGTACTTGTAGTCGCAGTCGTTATATCAGGAGTATATTTCATAAACAATTGATTTTCGGTCTACAGGAACACATTACTCGTGTTTTTTTCGTAAATTTAATGTAATTCACATTTTAAAATCATCTCATTATGAAAGCATCTGTCTTATCACTCCTAATTATGGTATTGATTTTTTCCTGTAAACAAAATTCTGAAAATGAAATTAAAGAAACTCCAATAGAAGCTTCTAAAGTTTTAGTTTTAAACCCATTAGCAGGTGCTTGGGAGCTTGTTGGTTATTACAATTATAAAGATAATAAGGTAATAGACTCCTTCAATACTTCAGAAGGATATAGACAAATCAAAATGTATACCCATAACAAAGTAATGTGGAGTAAACATGTACCATCAGACTCAACAGAATGGTTTGGTTATGGAAAATATACTGTTAATGACACTGAACTTGTTGAAGTTCTTGAATATGGATCGGAAATGATGAGTAAAATTATTGAAGAAAAAAAAGAGTTTAAGCATGAACTTATCATTAATGGTAACACTTTTAGTCAAATAGAAATTGACGAAGATGGCAATAGAATTTATGCAGAAAACTATAAAAGAATAGACTAAAAAAAAGCCTAACTATAAAAGTTAGGCTAAAAAGTCGGGGTGGCAGGATTCGAACCTGCGGCCTCCACGTCCCAAACGTGGCGCGATAACCGGGCTACGCTACACCCCGAATTGATTATCTTTTTTTATCACTAAAAATTTGCGGAGAGACAGGGATTCGAACCCTGGGTACCTATTTCTAGGTACGACGATTTAGCAAACCGCTCCTTTCGGCCACTCAGGCACCTCTCCGTTAAAATATGAACTTAGCATTATATCTCAAATGCGGATGCAAATGTAAGTTTTCATAATCAACAACACAACTATTTTTTTATTTTTTTCTTCGAAATTTATTCTGGATATTCAATTCTTAAATGAAATATGTTTGCCAACTTGGCTTTTAACACTTTCTTTATGGATTGGATCTCTTTAAAAGTAATATTTGCGTTCAAAAATTGACCATCTTCCATTTGCTTATCTATAATAGATTCTACAAATTTATCAATCTTCGTAGATGTAGGTTCTTTTAAACTTTTAGATGCTGCTTCTACACTATCACACATCATTAATATAGCAGTTTCTTTACTGTAGGGTTGTGGGCCAGGATATCTAAAATCTTCTTGTTTAGTCTCATCATTTAAATCTTTTTCTTTTCTATAGAAGTAATAAACTAAACTTGTACCATGATGAGTTCTTATAAAGTCAATCACGCGATCAGGCAAATTGTTTTTCTTAGCTATTTCTATACCATCCAAAACATGATCAATTATAATTTTCGTACTCTCACGTGGTGACAACTCATCATGAGGGTTAATTCCTGTAGCTTGGTTCTCTGTAAAATAAGTTGGGTTTTTCATTTTACCAATATCATGATATAATGCTCCTACTCTAATCAACATAGAGTTTGCTCCAATTTCATTTGCTGATGCTTCAGCTAAATTAGCCACGTTTAGAGAGTGATGAAATGTACCTGGTGCTTTATTGGATAATTCTTTTAAAAGTTTAGTGTTAGTGTCTGAAAGTTCTAATAAAGATACATCTGATACCAAACCAAACAATTTTTCATAAATATATATAAGTGGCTGAACAAATAAAGTCGCAAGTCCACACAAAACAAACAAGCCAAATGTAGATGGGTCTAAGGTTGTAATATTACCTTCTTGAATGACAAAAAAAGCAAAATACGCTATGATATATATAAGTGTTATTTGACCTACAGAAATAAATAAATTTGCACGTTTATATAATTCTGAAACTGTAAGTATCGTAACAATACCTGCTATAATTTGAAGAAACATATACTCATCATTATTAGGTACAATAAATCCCAATAACAACACTGTAAGTACGTGAGCAAACAACCCTAATCGAGCATCAAAAAATGCTTTTAAAACCAATGGTAGAATACATAATGGTACAACATAAACATATTTTGAATTATAATTAATGATTAATGTGGTTAACAAAATCATTAATAAAATATTGAAAAAGATAAAGGTAACTTTTGTGTTATCTAAAAATACTTCCATTCTATATTTCCGTAGAAATAATAAAAGCATCAACAATGCTAAAGCGACAAGTAATGAATATGCAAAAATGATTAAGTTATAATTTGAATCATTCCAAACTTGAGATTCATATTCTGATTCTAAAGATTTTAAAACATCATACTTATCACCCTCAACAATCTCTCCTTTAGAAATAATAAGTGTTCCTTTTTCAATACTTCCTCTAACACTAGATATCAACTCAAGTTTTTCTTCTAAAGCATTTTGAGTTAATGATGAATTAAGCTTTAGATTAGGTTTAATAATATCAAAAAAAATGGAAACAAATGTTGCTTCAAACTGTGATAAATCATTATCATTTAACTCGTTTTCTATGATTTCTCTAAATGCATCAAGTTTAGTAAGATTAGAAAATTGAGTCTCTCCATCTTGGGTTTGCTTATCTACTAGAATTACATTTTTATTTTCTGAATATTCGTAGTCCTCATCTAGAACTCCATATTCATAAATTGAATTTATAGCGTTTTCCCCTACACTAAACAACTTTCGATTCTTTTTAATTATACTGTCTGCAAAAGACGTTTTAAATTTTTCAGAATAAGACTCTAAAACATTATTTTTTATAGATTTATCAATATCAAAATATATTGCACTACGATCTGATGCTTCAATTTTCTCTTGATCAATTTCTTTATCAGACTTTTTTATTGCAAAATCAAAAGGAGCAAGTAGACTCTCTGATTGCCAAGGTTTTCCTTTATCAAAATCGTATTTAAATTTTCCGCTCTTCGGAAATAAATAAACGATCAAAAAAGTCGTACTTAAAAACAAAAGCACTTTATATAAAAGCGCATGGTTACGATACCATTTATTTATTAAATCATTCATTATAAAAAAGTTTAAGCACTTCAAATAAATCAAAAACGCATTTGAACTGAGTGCTTAGACTTTCAAAAGTAAGAAAATATAATAGAACTGATGTTATTGAATCTAAGCTACCAATTAATTAAAAAATGATTAATTTTGCTAATAGAAATTAAATAATATTTAAAATGAGTAGAGAGGTCGTAATCGTATCAACTGCTAGAACTCCAATTGGAAGTTTTTTAGGAGCATTATCAACAATTCCTGCACCAAGACTTGGAGCTGTAGCTATTAAAGGAGCTTTAGAAAAAATAAATTTAAAACCAGAACTGGTTGAAGAAGTATTGATGGGTAATGTTGTACAAGCTGGAACTGGACAAGCTCCTGCTAGACAAGCAGCAATTTATGCTGGCATTCCTGATTCTGTTCCTTGTACTACAATTAATAAGGTTTGTGCATCTGGAATGAAAGCTGTTATGCAAGCTGCTCAATCTATCGCTTTAGGTGATACAGATATTGTTGTTGCAGGTGGTATGGAAAATATGAGTTTAATTCCTCATTACTTACATGCACGCACTGGTACAAAATTTGGACCAGCTACATTAATTGATGGTATGCAAAAAGACGGATTAGTAGATGCATACGATGAAAATGCAATGGGTGTTTGTGCAGATGCTTGTGCTACAGAATATAAATTCTCAAGAGAAGATCAAGATGCTTTTGCTATTCAATCATATAACCGTTCATCTGCTGCTTGGGATGCTGGGAAGTTTGATGACGAAGTTGTTTCTGTTGAAGTACCTCAACGTCGAGGTGAACCTGTTATAGTCTCTAAAGATGAAGAATATAGCAATGTAAGAATGGATAAAATCCCAGCTTTACGACCAGCATTTACAAAAGACGGTACTGTTACTGCTGCAAACGCTTCTACAATTAATGATGGAGCTGGCGCAATGGTTTTGATGAGTAGAGAAAAAGCTAACGAATTAGGATTAAAACCTTTAGCTATAATAAAAAGTTATGCAGATGCTGCTCAAGAGCCAAAATGGTTTACAACATCTCCAGCTAAAGCGTTACCAAAAGCTTTAGATAAAGTTGGAATGACAATAGATGATGTTGATTATTTTGAATTTAATGAAGCTTTTGCTGTTGTTGGTTTAGCTAACATGAAAATCTTGGGTTTAAATGACAGCAATGTCAATGTTAATGGTGGTGCAGTTTCTTTAGGACATCCATTAGGTTGCTCAGGAGTTAGAATTATTATTACCTTATTAAGTGTTTTACAACAAAACGATGCCAAAATAGGTGCTGCTGCTATTTGTAATGGTGGTGGTGGAGCTTCTGCTATTGTAATTGAACGCAACTAAAATATAGTAATGCAATACGGAATTTGTAATCTAAGCATTGTACCTCTTAGAATTGAACCTAGTGATCCTACTGAGCTTGTTTCTCAGATACTTTATGGTGAAATCTTTAAGGTTTTAGAACAGCGTAAATCTTGGAGTAAAATTCGTTTAGCATTTGATAAATATGAAGGGTGGATTGATAACAAACAATATTTAGAAATTACTGAAGACGATTACAAGAATATAAAAAGTCAAAATCATAGATTATCTCTAGATTTAATTGAGTTCGTTCAAGATGCTGATAATAAATTATACACAATTCCTATTGGATCTTCATTAAATGGATTAGAAATACTAAATCATACTTTTGACGGCAACTCGATCGATTCTAAAAAAGACAAATCCAATCTTATAAATACTGCTTTTACTTATCTTAATGCACCATATCTTTGGGGAGGAAAAACGCCTTTTGGTATAGATTGCTCTGGTTTTACACAAATGGTTTATAAATTAAACGGTTATCATATTTTAAGAGATGCTTCTCAACAAGCGACTCAAGGACAAGCATTAAGTTTTATTGAAGAAAGCGAGCCTGGAGATTTAGCTTTTTTTGATAATCAAGATGGGCAAATAGTTCATGTTGGTATTATAATGGAAGATAACTATATCATTCATGCTCATGGCCAGGTAAGAATAGACAGATTAGATCACTCTGGAATTTATAATGCAGATAGACGAATCCATACTCACAAATTAAGAGTCATTAAAAAAATTATATAAAAAAAAGCGATTAGAAATTCTAATCGCTTTTTTTGAGTAGTTATTTTATTTTAGTTTCCTGCTTCTAATGTTTCTAATCTAGCCTTCATCTCTTTATATTTATCAGTTTGTCCACTACCTCTGTAAATATTCATTAAAGTTTGTACTGCTTTAATATCTTTAGGTTTTAACTTTAAAGTTGTTTCTAAGTAAGGTATAGCAGATTCAAATATGGTAGTTCTTTTTGCTCTTAATTCATCATAACGCTTATTATCTGCGCTAGAATTTCCAAGAGAATTCATTTCTTCAACAATAGCACCTTCTTCAGCTAAAATTAAAACTGCCATATTATTATAAGCATCAGCATATGATGGATCTAAAGCAATTGCTTTTTCATAGTACTTCATTGCAGCATCTTTCTCACCTGCTTCTGCAGCAATAACACCCAAATTATATTGTAATTCTGCGTTATTAGGATCTTTAACTGTCGCTTCTTTCATTAATTCTCTAAAACGATCTTTGTTACCCATTTTTAATTGAACATTAGCTTCAGAAATCAATAACCCTAAATCATCTGGATTTTGCTCTCTAGCCAACTTCATTGCTTCAATTGCCTTTTCATTATCACCATTACTTAAATGAATTAATGCTATGTTTTTTACAATCTCTGCAGACTTAGAATCAGTTTTCTTTTCTTTAGGTGCTGTGTGAGTACCAGCTCTTACAGAAATGTCTCTTAATGATTTACTATTAAAAGTTTCTACTTCACCAGATTCTTTATTAACAGCATTATATTCTGTTCCAATTCCTGTAAAACCTAAATCTTTAAGTTCTTCATAGTATTTTAAAGACGTACTATAATCTTGACCTGTCACTGCTGTAGATGCTGCGTAATAAAGATATAGTGTGTCTTTCGGAGACATACGATATGCTTTTTCAAAACCTGAAGATGATGCTGCATAATCTTTACTTTGTAAAGCCGCATTAGCTTTAGTTAGGAAATTATTAAGCATTTGAGATTTTAAATCCTCAATTGTTGAACCATACTTTCCTTTAGAAGACCCTTCAACTTCTTTCACCATGTTAAAACTCTCAATTGCTTGATCAATATCTGAATTAGAACCTGTACCATTAGCATATAATGCTTGTCCTTTAAGAAAATAATATTTAGCTTTTAATTTGTCATCTGCGTTAGCTATTAGCGACTCTGCAGATTGAATTGCTGATTTTGCATCTGCAAAATTACCTGATTTAATTGCTTTCTCTGCTGATTTAAGCTCGCTCTTTTGTGAAAAAGAAAGCGTACTTACTAACAGTGCGATTGCAACAATAAATTGTTTTTTCATTATTAGTTATTTTAAGTGTTAATGTATTTATTCTTCTTCGTTAGAATCAAGAGTTGTGCCATCTTCGTTAACGTTCTGAATATCAGTATTTTCATCATCAATTTCTTCTTCTTCATCTTCTTTCATCACCTTTGCTACTGCTGCGATAGAATCATTGCCTTTTAAGTTAATGAGTTTTACACCTTGTGTTGCTCTTCCCATAACTCTCAAATCTGCTACTGCCATTCTAATAGCTATACCAGATTTATTGATAATCATTAAATCATCTTCATCTGTTACTGTTTTAATAGCTACTAAGTGACCTGTTTTTTCGGTAACAGAAATTGTTTTTACTCCTTTTCCTCCACGATTGGTAATTCTATAAATTGCTTCTCCATCTTCTGGATCATCGATATAGCTTCGTTTTCCGTAGCCATTTTCAGAAACAACTAAAACAGATTCTTCTTGTGGATTCTCAATAGCAATCATACCAACAACTTCATCTTTATCGCTGCCTAATCTAATTCCTCTTACACCAGAAGCATTTCTACCCATTGGTCTTGTTTTCTCTTCTTCAAATCTAATGGCTTTACCAGATTTTAAAGCAAGCATAACCTGACTATTCCCTGTAGTCAATTTTGCTTCTAGTAATTCATCATCTTCCTTAATAGTAATAGCATTAATACCATTAGTACGTGGTCTAGAATATTGCTCTAAAGATGTTTTCTTTACTTGACCTTTTTTAGTAGCCATTATGACATAGTGACTATTGATATACTCTTCATCTTTTAAATCTTGAGTACAGATGAAAGCCATGACTTTATCATCTTGCTCAATATTTATTAAATTTTGAATTGCTCTACCTTTTGAAGTTTTACTTCCTTCTGGAATTTCATAGACACGCATCCAGAAACATTTTCCTTTCTGTGTGAAGAACAACATATATTGGTGATTTGTACCAACAAATAGATGTTCTAAGAAATCTTCGTTACGAGTTGTTGATGCTTTTTGACCAACACCTCCTCTATGTTGTGTTTTATATTCTGTAAGTGACGTTCTTTTAATATATCCTGCGTGAGAAATAGTAATGACTACTTGCTCGTCAGGAATCATATCTTCAATACTTAAATCACCACCAGCATATTCTATTACAGATCGACGATCATCACCATATTTATCTTTAATGACTAAAAGTTCTTCTTTAATAATTTCATAACGACGATCTACTTTATCAAGAATATCTTTTAAATCTTCAATGGTTTTCATCAACTCATCATACTCATTACGAAGTTTGTCTTGTTCTAAACCTGTAAGTTGACGTAATCGCATTTCAACGATTGCTTTTGCTTGAATTTCTGATAGTTGAAAACGCTCAATTAATTTAGCTCTAGCTTCATCAGCATTAGATGATGCTCGAATAAGAGCAATTACTTCATCAATATTATCAGATGCTATAATTAAACCTTCTAAGATATGTGCTCTTTCTTCCGCTTTGCGTAATTCATATTTGGTACGTCTAACAATAACTTCATGTCTATGCTCAACGAAATAATGAATCATTTCTTTAAGATTTAATAAACGAGGACGTCCATTAACTAAAGCAATATTATTTACACTAAAAGAAGACTGTAATGCTGTATACTTATACAACATGTTCAATACAATGTTTGGAATCGAATCACGTTTTAACACATAAACGATACGCATCCCGTTTCTATCAGATTCATCTCTTATAAGAGAAATACCATCTATCTTCTTATCATTAATTAAATCGGCAGTTTTTTTAATCATGTCTGCCTTATTGACTTGGTAAGGAATTTCTGTAACAATAATACTTTCTCTTCCTTGTACTTCTTCAATTCTCGCTTTACCACGAATGACAATTCGTCCGCGACCTGTTTTAAAAGCTTCACGAACACCATCATAACCATAGATTGTTCCACCTGTTGGAAAATCTGGAGCTTTAACATGCTGAATTAATTCATCAATCTCAATATCGTTATTTTCTATGTATGCAATAGTACCATCAATAACTTCAGACAAGTTATGAGGTGGCATATTAGTTGCCATACCTACTGCAATACCTGATGCTCCATTAACTAATAATCCAGGAATTCTTGTTGGTAATACTGTAGGTTCTTGTAGTGTATCATCAAAATTCAACTTATGATCTACAGTTTCTTTATCGATATCTGCTAACATTTCTTCAGATATCTTCTTCATTCTAGCTTCAGTATAACGCATTGCTGCAGGACTGTCACCATCAATAGAACCAAAGTTTCCTTGTCCGTCAACTAGCATGTAACGCAAACTCCATTCTTGAGCCATACGAACCATTGCGTCATAAACAGATGTATCTCCATGTGGATGATACTTACCTAAAACTTCACCAACTATTCTTGCCGATTTCTTATGAGCAGTATTTGATCTAACACCAAGTTCATGCATTCCATAAAGTACGCGTCTGTGAACTGGTTTCAAACCATCTCTCACATCTGGTAATGCACGTGACACAATGACCGACATTGAATAATCAATGTAGGCTGATTTCATTTCATCCTCAATGTTGATAGGGATCAATTTCTCTCCTTCTTCCATATATTATATAAATTAGATTTTTTGTAGGTTTTCAAATCAGGCTAAGATAACGATTTTCATAGTGTTTAAGCGTCTTATTCATTCTAAATTTAGAACTATTTATTAACAAATTTCTTGTATATTTTTAATAAGTCTTTTGTTAAAAACTTTGAATTTGTAAAGTTTTTTTACTCTATTAGTAGCAGTCCTTTATTTAAGGAATAGTTTTTGCCTTTTTATAGGTAGATTTTATTATTTTTAATGCAGAAAGAGATTACTATGGATGATAATTTTTCCCCAAGAGTTAAAGATGTAATTGCATATAGCAAAGAAGAAGCATTGCGATTAGGTCACGATTTTATTGGCACCGAACATTTAATGTTAGGGTTACTTCGTGATGGCAATGGTAAAGCAATAGATATATTAAATGCGTTGGACGTTGACTTAAACCACTTAAGAAGAAAGGTTGAGATTTTAAGTCCTGCAAATCCAAATACTACTGTGTCTTCTAACGAAAAAAAGAATTTACATCTCACAAGACAAGCAGAACGAGCTTTAAAAACCACTTTTTTAGAAGCTAAGTTGTTTCAAAGTACATCAATTAATACTGCACATTTACTATTGTGTGTTTTAAGAAATGAAAACGACCCAACTACTAAACTTTTAAATAAGCTGAAGATAGATTACGATAATGTAAAAGAACAATTCAAATTTATGAATACAAACGATGACGATTATTTAGATATTCCAAAAAGTGAGTCATTTTCTGATGACGAACCTAATCAAGAAGACGAAGCAAAAGAAAATCCTTTTGGACAATCCACAGGTAAATCTACCAAAAAATCTAAGACTCCTGTTTTAGATAACTTCGGAAGAGATCTTACCGTAATGGCAGAAGAGGGTAAATTAGACCCTGTTGTTGGACGAGAAAAAGAAATACAACGCGTCTCACAAATTTTGAGTCGACGTAAAAAGAATAATCCTTTATTAATTGGTGAACCAGGTGTAGGTAAATCTGCAATTGCTGAAGGCTTAGCACTCAGAATTGTAAAACGTAAAGTTTCAAGAATACTTTTCAATAAACGCGTTGTTACTTTAGATCTAGCAAGTTTAGTTGCTGGCACAAAATATCGTGGACAGTTTGAAGAACGTATGAAAGCGGTCATGAATGAGCTTGAGAAGAATGATGATATTATTCTTTTTATTGATGAAATACATACCATTGTAGGTGCAGGTGGAGCAACAGGAAGCTTAGATGCCTCAAATATGTTTAAACCAGCATTAGCCAGAGGAGAAATTCAATGTATAGGAGCTACCACTTTGGACGAGTACAGACAATACATAGAAAAAGATGGTGCTTTAGAGCGTCGTTTCCAAAAAGTAATTGTTGAGCCAACTACAGTAGAAGAAACTATTGAAATTCTAAATAATATAAAAGGCAAATACGAGGAGCATCACAATGTCGATTATACAGATGCAGCTATTGAGGCTTGTGTAAAATTGACCAATAGATATATGACTGAACGTTTTTTACCAGACAAAGCTATTGATGCTTTAGATGAAGCTGGTTCTCGTGTTCATATTACTAACATTACTGTTCCTAAGCAAATTCTTGAATTAGAACAAAAATTAGAAGAAGTAAAAGAAACTAAAAATACTGTTGTCAAAAAGCAGAAATACGAAGAGGCAGCTAAATTAAGAGATGACGAAAAACGTCTTGAAAAAGAATTAGCAATTGCTCAAGAAAAATGGGAGGAAGAAACCAAACTGAATAGAGAAATAGTGTCTGAAGATAATGTTGCAGACGTTGTTTCCATGATGACTGGTATTCCTGTAAATAGAATAGCTCAAACCGAAAGTAATAAATTAGCCCAATTACCAGAATTAATTAAAGGTAAAGTTATTGGCCAAGATGAAGCTGTTGCAAAGGTCGTTAAGGCTATTCAGCGTAATCGTGCAGGATTAAAAGATCCTAATAAGCCAATTGGTTCATTTATCTTTTTAGGTCAAACAGGAGTTGGTAAAACACAATTAGCAAAAGTATTAGCTCGTGAGTTATTTGATAGCGAAGAAGCACTTGTTAGAATTGACATGAGTGAGTACATGGAGAAATTTGCTATTTCTAGATTGGTTGGAGCACCTCCAGGATACGTAGGTTATGAAGAAGGTGGTCAATTAACAGAGAAAGTACGTCGTAAACCTTACGCTGTAATTCTTCTAGATGAAATTGAAAAAGCACATCCAGATGTCTTTAATATGTTATTACAAGTATTAGATGATGGCTATTTAACCGATAGTCTTGGACGTAAAATTGATTTTAGAAATACAATCATAATTATGACCTCTAATATTGGTGCTAGAAAACTTAAAGATTTTGGTCAAGGTGTTGGTTTTGGCACATCTGCTAGATCTGCTCAAATCAATGACAATACAAAAAGTATTATTGAAAATGCACTCAAAAAAGCATTCGCTCCTGAGTTCTTAAATAGAATTGATGACGTCATGGTCTTTAATGCTTTAGAACGAGAAGATATTAATAAAATTATTGATATAGAATTGGCTCACCTTATGAAGCGAATCAAAGATTTAGGATATATACTTAAGTTAACTAAAAAAGCTAAAGATTATATAGCCGAAAAAGGATTTGATAAAGAGTATGGTGCAAGACCTTTAAAAAGAGCGATTCAAAAATATATAGAAGATGCTCTAGCAGAAGAAATTATTAATTCTCAGTTACAAGAAGGAGATACTATACATATGGATTTAGATAGTAAATTAGATGAATTAACGATTAAAATTGTTAAAGCTGAAACTAAAACAGAATCCTAAATTATAATACATTTAAAAAAAGCCTCTTAATATTTAAGAGGCTTTTTTTTTGTTCCTATACTTAAGAATGAGTAACTTTAGATATGACAGATCAATTATTACTTGATTTTTGCAAAATTCACATTTATGATAACTTCATGGTCGTTAACATAAATACTGGAGTTAACATTACTTCATCTCACAACAATGCATTAACAACTATTGCAAACTCATATTTTAAGAATAAGCAATTTGTCTACATAACACATAGAATAAACTCGTATTCTATAGATCCAGCAATCTATAAAGAAGTTTCAAAGATTGATAATTTAGCAGGATTTAGTGTCGTATCAAAAAACTTTATGGCTAAGAGTACAGCACAAATTGAAAAACTGTTCTTAGATAAACCTTTTGAGATTTTTGACACTCTACCAGAAGCTATTGATTGGGCTCAAAATTTATTGAAGTAAATTTCCTTTTCTTCGGAAATTATAAAATTCACCACATTTCAAAATCTTACTATCATTTCGCTAATCTTTTTCCATGTTTTATTCGGAAATATTAAACATACATCATCTATTTATTAATAAGATTAATTATTAATGCGTAATAAAAAGGCACAAAAAAAAGGCAGCTATAAATAGCTGCCTTTAATATATACCCTTAGAGAATTTCTCTCTAATTATTTATCTATTATTACTTCTTTCCAGAAGCAACAATTTTCTTAGTTACTTTACCTTGACTAGTTGTCAACGTTACATAGAACATCTGGCTTGAGTATCTAGATAAATCAAACGTTGTTTTATCCTTAGATCCTGCAACATAATTCTTGTTAGTTGTGCTAAAGACTTGTAAGCCTTTAGTATCAAATAACTCAATAGTTACATCTGTATCAAACTCAAATGAGTAAGCAATGTTTACTTCGTTATCAAATGGTACTGGATAAGCAGTAAAGTCGATTTTTACATCTTCATTAGCTACTACGTCTCTAGAACCTACTGTGAAAGCAAAGTCTTCATCCCTAGTAGTATCTTGTCTTGCTGAACCATTTGATTCAGTACTCCAAGTATACTCAACAGAACACTCACCAACATTACCACAATCGTCTTCCGCATAGAATGTACGTGTAAATGAGTAATTAGTTGATGAACTAAATTGTGCACATTCTACTGTGAACGCTTTGTTATGTCCATCTTCACTTATGAAATGCCAGAAATCATCACATGATGGTGGGTTGATTCCTGATGCTCCTCCATAACCTACTGATTCTCCATTTTGTAGAATATCATAGTCTTCAAATTGAAAGTTGTATACCATTTCAAAGCTACCATAACCTTCTAAATAATTACCTGAGTAATCAGTAACATATCCTGAAGAATAATCTGGTCCTTCACCGAAAGTTAAGATATACCCTTCTTCAAAAATGAATCTAAACTCAGTTCCTGTTTGTACAAAATCACCAGTTGTAACAGCAATATCACTATCAGTAAATACTTGTGTTTGACCTCCTGCATTTCCTTCATCTGTATAAGGTGCTGAAGTTGCAAATGCTGTTGGAGCTACTTGCACAATACCAAAGTCTTGACCTTCTGGACACTCTAATACTGGAGCAACTTCGTCACAAGCTTCTTCACAAGTTACAGATAACTCATAATCACCAGTATAACCACTATATCCAGTGACATAGACTTGATATTCTTGTCCTATAACAGATACGAATTCAACTTGAGAATGAAGGCTACTATGCGTACAATTTGTAGCATTTGTAGTATCGTCATCACCTGTAACGCAAGTAGCAGCTTCATCTGTAAAGACACCTAACTTAGTATCATACGTTGTATTAGCACTACATGTAGATACTGTAACAAGATCTCCTGTACCAATAAAGGTATAGAAATTACCTTGTCTATCTGATAAACTAGTACCACAGTAAGGTAGGCCAGTATTAACGTCAGAATCATCAGTGTTACCATTTACAACGTCTCCACAAGCAATATCTGTGTTCTCTTCAATAGACCATGTATAAGTTACATCACATGTAGCTGTGTTACCACAACCATCATTAGCTGTGAAAGTACGTACTAAAGTAAAGTCTTCAGTAGTTGTTGAACTCTCACAAGAAATATCAAGCGTTTCACAATCAGGATTTATATCTGTCCAATCTGCAATATCACAAGATGGTGCAAATGTTGCCACATTACTCACCGCAATGATTTGACTTCCTACGTTTTGAAGTTCCCATCTATTGTTAATAGCATTGAAGATCAATGAGTAAGTTGCAGTTTGAGGTTGAACATTATCGTACAAATTATATCCATTTTCATCCGTTCCTGTAGAAGCTTCAAAATTAATTATAAATGGACTACCAAGGAATAGGCAATCAAATGTAATTCCATTAGTACTACCACCCTCATTAATCACAGAAGTCAAATTATCAGAGTAATCTGTAGTCAAACCAGATCCTTGACAGTTATCTGCCCAAGGCGCTTTATCAGCAAATCCTGATGGAGTTTCTGTTACTACACCATAATCCTGACCTTCTGGACACTCTATTACAGGTGCAGTATCATCAACGATGATAAATGTACATGTAAATGGCTCAGAAATGTTTTCACAGTTATCTTCTACTTCAAAAGTAATAGTTAACGTTTTAGAACAATCATCTCCTGTCACACCTTTATCTGTTACTCTATAAGTTAATTCACTTACATCTGCACAGTTATCTGTGAAACATGGTACTAAAGTTCCGTTCATATCAGCGATTGTTAAACCTGCTACTGACCATGAGTTATCTCCTGCAGTAATTTCATCTCCTATTTCTAGAGAGATTGAAGCATCTGCTGGACAAGTTGCACCCATTTCTGTTCCTATTGTCATAACTTCATTATCACAAGTACCTGTTGGCTGAGGTGCAGTATCATCACCACCTGAATAAGTGATTTTGATTAATTCTGCCATGTTACCACAAACATCTTTTGCAGTGTACTCAAATACTTTGATCCACTCACAATCTGATCCTATAGATAACTTCTCAACTTTCACAACTGAAACAACGCTACAATTATCTGTATATAATGCTGCAATATCTTCTGCAGATGGCTCACCTAAGTCACCATCTTTACAAGCATTAATAGAATTAACTACTATAGGAGGTGTTTCACCAACTAATACTGGAGCCATTGTATCAGCACCACTATTAACGATTACTACATCATCAGCAAAGTTTCCACAAGAATCTTTTACTTTGAAAGTATAAGTAGCAGTCCATTCACAATCATCACCTTCAATTGAAGGCTCTAATGCAGTAACTATTACTTCACCACAGTTATCAGTATAAAGAGCTTTAATCGCACCTGCTTCTGGAGCACCTGGATTTTCGCTTAAACACTGTAATCCTGTTGTACCTTCTGGTAATTCTCCTTCTAATACTGGAGCAGAAGCATCACCACCATTGTAAGCTATCTTAACTGGTGTTGCATAATTACCACAATCATCTTGAACATCGTATCTAATTACAACTGCCCATAGACAATCTGTGTTCTCAGCTGGTGAGAATACTGTCTTAGTCACGTTTACATTTCCGCAGTTATCAGTAAATAAAGCAGCAACTTCTTCTATACTTGGTCCTTCTGGTGCATCAGCAAAACATGCATTTACATCAGATTCTCCCATTGGTAACTCTCCTACTAATACTGGAGCAGTTTCATCAATTACAGTTACTAATTGCTTAGCAGTAATTGTACGTCCACAATCATCTGTGAAAGTAAAATCTACTTCAAAAGTTCCACAGCTTCCTTCGAAAGCTTGAGCTTCACCTTGAACAGATCCTGCAATTAAACAAGCTTCTGTTCCACCATTTGTATATGATAAGAATTCTGCCTCATAAGATGCTAAATCTTCACATGCTATTGTTGCATCTTCGATGTCATCAAATGCTGCCATTGGTGCTGGCTCAACTGTAATAGTTTGGCTAGCCTCAATTGTTCTATCACAATCATCAGTGTATGTCCAGTTTACTGTGATAGTTCCACCACACTCTGTATAGTTTGGAGTTGCTTCACCGTCTACTGATCCTGAAATCTCACATGCTCCAGTTCCACCATTAGTATACCCTAATGAACTTGCTACGAATGAATTTGCTTCTTCACATGAAATTGTCATGCCTTCTACGTCATCAAATGCTGCCATTGGTGCTGGCTCTACTGTAATCTCTTTCTTAGCTGTGATAGTTCTGTCACAATCATCAGTATAAGTCCAGTCTACGTAAAGTGTTCCTCCACATTCTGTGTAAGATCCACTTAATTCTCCTGGTACTGATCCTGAAATTTCACATGCTCCAGTTCCTCCATTAGTATACCCTAATGAACCTGCTTCAAATGAATTTGCTTCTTCACATGAAATTGTCATGTTTTCTACGTCATCAAATGCTGCCATTGGTGCTGGCTCAACTGTAATAGTTTGGCTAGCCTCAATTGTTCTTTGGCAATCATCAGTATATGTCCAATTTACTGTGATAGTTCCACCACACTCTGTATAGTCTGGAGTTGCTTCACCGTCTACTGATCCTGAAATCTCACATACTCCAGTTCCTCCATTAGTATACCCTAATGAACTTGCTACAAATGAATTTGCTTCTTCACATGAAATTGTCATGTCTTCTACGTCATCAAATGCTGCCATTGGTGCTGGCTCTACTGTAATCTCTTTTTTAGCTGTGATTGTTCTATCACAATCATCAGTATAAGTCCAGTCTAAGTAAAGTGTTCCTCCACATTCTGTGTAAGATCCACTTAATTCTCCTGGTACTGATCCTGAAATTTCACATACTCCAGTTCCTCCATTAGTATAAGCTAATGAACCTGCTTCAAATGAATTTGCTTCTTCACATGATATTGTCATGTTTTCTACGTCATCAAATGCTGCCATTGGTGCTGGCTCAACTGTAATAGTTTGGCTAGCCTCAATTGTTCTTTGGCAATCATCAGTATATGTCCAGTTTACTGTGATAGTTCCACCACACTCTGTATAGTCTGGAGTTGCTTCACCGTCTACTGATCCTGAAATCTCACATACTCCAGTTCCTCCATTAGTATACCCTAATGAACTTGCTACAAATGAATTTGCTTCTTCACATGAAATTGTCATGTCTTCTACGTCATCAAATGCTGCCATTGGTGCTGGCTCTACTGTAATCTCTTTCTTAGCTGTGATTGTTCTATCACAATCATCAGTATAAGTCCAGTCTACGTAAAGTGTTCCTCCACATTCTGTGTAAGATCCACTTAATTCTCCTGGTACTGATCCTGAAATTTCACATACTCCAGTTCCTCCATTAGTATAAGCTAATGAACCTGCTTCAAATGAATTTGCTTCTTCACATGAAATTGTCATGTTTTCTACGTCATCAAATGCTGCCATTGGTGCTGCCTCAACTGTAATAGTTTGACTAGCCTCAATTGTTCTATCACAATCATCAGTATAAGTCCAGTTTACTGTAAGTGTTCCTCCACATTCTGTGTAAGACCCACTTAATTCTCCGTCAACTGATCCTGAGATTAAACATGCTTCGTTTGAAGCTCCGTTTGTATAACCTAATGAACCTGCTACAAATGAATTTGCTTCTTCACATGAAATTGTCATGTCTTCTACGTCATCAAATGCTGCCATTGGTGCTGGATTAACTTTGATTTGCTGTCTTGCTGTAATTGTTCTTTCACAATCATCAGTGTAAGTCCAGTCTACAAATAATAATCCTCCACATTCAGTATACTCTCCACTTAATTCACCATCTACTGATCCTGAGATTAAACATGCTTCATTTGAAGCTCCGTTTGTATACCCTAAAGAACCTGCTACAAATGATCCAGCTTCATCACATGATATTGTAATGTTTTCTACTTCATCAAATGCTGCCATTGGTGCTGGCTCTACTGTAATAGTTTGGCTAGCCTCAATTGTTCTTTCACAATCATCAGTATAAGTCCAGTTTACTGTAAGTGTTCCTCCACATTCTGTGTAAGATCCACTTAATTCTCCTGGTACTAATCCTGAGATTAAACATGCTTCATTTGAAGCTCCGTTTGTATAACCTAATGAACCTGCTGTAAATGATCCAGCTTCTTCACATGAAATTGTCATGTCTTCTACGTCATCAAATGCTGCCATTGGTGCTGGCTCTACTGTAATCTCTTTCTTAGCTGTGATTGTTCTATCACAATCATCAGTGTAAGTCCAGTCTACGTATAATGTTCCTCCACATTCTGTGTAAGATCCACTTAATTCTCCTGGTACTGATCCTTCTATTAAACATGCTTCATTTGAAGCTCCGTTTGTATAACCTAAAGAATCTGCTTTGAATAATCCAGCTTCTTCACATGAAATTGTCATATTTACTACTTCGTCAAACGCTGCCATTGGTGCTGGCTCTACTGTAATAGTTTGGCTAGCCTCAATTGTTCTTTCACATTCATCAGTATATGTCCAGTTTACTGTAAGTGTTCCTCCACATTCTGTGTAAGACCCACTTAATTCTCCGTCTACTGATCCTGAGATTAAACATGCTTCACTTGAAGAACCGTTTGTGTACCCTAATGAACCTGCTGTAAATGATCCCGCTTCGTCACATGAGATTGTCATGTCTTCTACATCATCAAATACTGCCATTGGTGCTGGTGATACTGTAATTGTCTTTCTAGCTGTAATTGTTCTATCACAATCATCAGTATAAGTCCAATCTACATATAGTGTTCCTCCACATTCCGTGTAAGACCCACTTAATTCTCCAGGCACTGATCCTTCTATTAAACATGCTTCATTTGAAGCTTCATTTGTATAACCTAATGAACCAACTTCATATTGACTTGCTAAGTAACAAGCAATAGTAATGTCTTGTACATCATTAAATACTGCCATTGGTGCTGGCTCTACTGTAATCTCTTTCTTAGCTGTAATTGTTCTATCACAATCATCAGTGTAAGTCCAGTCAACTGTAAGTGTTCCTCCACATTCTGTGTAAGATCCACTTAATTCTCCTAGTACTGATCCTGAAATCTCACATGCTCCAGTTCCACCGTTTGTATAAGCTAAAGAACCTGCTTCGAATGATCCAGCTTCTTCACATGAAATTGTCATGTTTTCTACTTCGTCAAACGCTGCCATTGGTGCTGGCTCTACTGTAATAGTTTGGCTAGCCTCAATTGTTCTTTCACATTCATCAGTGTATGTCCAGTTAACTGTAAGTGTTCCTCCACATTCTGTGTATGATCCACTTAACTCTCCGTCTACTGATCCTGAGATTAAACATGCTTCACTTGAAGCTCCGTTTGTATACCCTAATGAACCTGCTGCAAATGAATTTGCTTCTTCACATGATATTGTCATGTCTTCTACGTCATCAAATGCTGCCATTGGTGCTGGCTCTACTGTAATCTCTTTCTTAGCTGTGATTGTTCTATCACAATCATCAGTGTAAGTCCAGTCTACGAATAATGTTCCTCCACATTCTGTGTAAGACCCACTTAATTCTCCGTCTACTGATCCTGAAATCTCACATACTCCAGTTCCACCATTAGTATAAGCTAAAGAACCTGCTGTAAATGATCCAGCTTCGTCACATGAGATTGTCATGTTCTCTACTTCATCAAATGCTGCCATTGGTGCTGGCTCTACTGTAATAGTTTGGCTAGCCTCAATTGTTCTTTGGCAATCATCAGTATAAGTCCAGTTTACTGTAAGTGTTCCTCCACATTCTGTGTAAGACCCACTTAATTCTCCTGGTACTGATCCTGAGATTAAACATGCTTCATTTGAAGCTCCGTTTGTATAACCTAATGAATCTGCTTCAAATGAATTTGCTTCTTCACATGATATTGTCATGTTTTCTACTTGATCAAATGTTGCCATTGGTGCTGGCTCAACAGTAATCTCTTTCTTAGCTGTGATTGTTCTATCACAATCATCAGTGTAAGTCCAATCTACGTATAATGTTCCTCCACATTCTGTGTAAGATCCACTTAATTCTCCGTCTACTGATCCTGAAATTAAACATGCTCCAGTTCCACCATTAGTATAAGCTAAAGAACCTGCTACAAATGATCCAGCTTCATCACATGAGATTGTCATGTTTTCTACTTCGTCAAATACTGCCATTGGTGCTGGCTCTACTGTAATAGTTTGGCTAGCCTCAATTGTTCTTTCACATTCATCAGTATATGTCCAGTTTACCGTAAGTGTTCCTCCACATTCTGTATAAGATCCACTTAATTCTCCGTCTACTGATCCTGAGATTAAACATGCTTCAGTTGAAGCTCCGTTTGTATAAGATAAAGAACCTGCTACAAATGAATTTGCTTCTTCACATGAGATTGTCATGTCTTCTACTTCGTCAAATGTTGCCATTGGTGCTGGCTCAACTGTAATAGTTTGACTAGCCTCAATTGTTCTTTGGCAATCATCAGTGTATGTCCAGTTTACTGTAAGTGTTCCTCCACATTCTGTATAAGATCCACTTAATTCTCCGTCTACTGATCCTGAAATTAAACATGCTTCGTTTGAAGCTCCGTTTGTATACCCTAATGAACCTGCTGTAAATGATCCTGCTTCTTCACATGAGATTGTCATGTCTTCTACTTCGTCAAATGCTGCCATTGGTGCTGGATTAACTTTGATTTGCTGTCTTGCTGTAATTGTTCTTTCACAATCATCAGTATAAGTCCAGTCTACAAATAATAATCCTCCACATTCAGTATACTCTCCACTTAATTCACCATCTACTGATCCTGAGATTAAACATGCTTCATTTGAAGCTCCGTTTGTATAAGATAAAGAACCTGCTACAAATGATCCAGCTTCATCACATGATATTGTAATGTTTTCTACTTCATCAAATGCTGCCATTGGTGCTGGCTCAACTGTAATAGTTTGGCTAGCCTCAATTGTTCTTTGGCATTCATCAGTATATGTCCAGTTTACCGTAAGTGTTCCTCCACATTCTGTGTAAGATCCACTTAATTCTCCGTCTACTGATCCTGAGATTAAACATGCTTCATTTAAAGCTCCGTTTGTATAACCTAATGAACCTGCTGCAAATAACCCAGCTTCGTCACATGAAATTGTCATGTCTTCTACTTCGTCAAATGCTGCCATTGGTGCTGGCTCTACTGTAATCTCTTTCTTAGCTGTGATTGTTCTATCACAATCATCAGTGTAAGTCCAATCTACGTAAAGTGTTCCTCCACATTCTGTGTATGATCCACTTAATTCTCCTGGTACTGTTCCTGAAATTAAACATGCTTCATTTGAAGCTCCGTTTGTATACGCTAAAGAATCTGCTTTGAATAATCCAGCTTCTTCACATGAAATTGTCATATTTTCTACTTCGTCAAACGCTGCCATTGGTGCTGGCTCTACTGTAATAGTTTGGCTAGCCTCAATTGTTCTTTCACATTCATCAGTATATGTCCAGTTTACTGTAAGTGTTCCTCCACATTCTGTGTAAGATCCACTTAATTCTCCTGGTACTGATCCTGAGATTAAACATGCTTCATTTGAAGCTCCGTTTGTATACCCTAATGAACCTGCTGTAAATGATCCTGCTTCGTCACATGAGATTGTCATGTCTTCTACGTCATCAAATGCTGCCATTGGTGCTGGCTCAACTGTAATAGTTTGGCTAGCCTCAATTGTTCTTTGGCACTCATCAGTATAAGTCCAGTTTACTGTAAGTGTTCCTCCACATTCTGTGTAAGACCCACTTAATTCTCCTGGTACTGTTCCTGAGATTAAACATGCTTCACTTGAAGCTCCGTTTGTATACCCTAATGAACCAGCTGTAAATGATCCAGCTTCCTCACATGAAATTGTCATGTTTTCTACTTCGTCAAATGCTGCCATTGGTGCTGGCTCAACTGTAATAGTCTTCTTAGCTGTGATTGTTCTATCACAATCATCAGTGTAAGTCCAATCTACGTATAATGTTCCTCCACATTCTGTGTAAGATCCACTTAATTCTCCGTCTACTGATCCAGAGATTAAACATGCTTCACTTGAAGCTCCATTTGTATACCCTAAAGAACCTGCTGTAAATGATCCAGCTTCGTCACATGAAATTGTCATGTCTTCTACTTCATCAAAAGCTGCCATTGGTGCTGGCTCTACTGTAATAGTTTGGCTTGCCTCAATTGTTCTTTGGCATTCATCAGTATATGTCCAGTTTACTGTAAGTGTTCCTCCACATTCTGTGTAAGACCCACTTAATTCTCCTGGTACTGATCCTGAGATTAAACATGCTTCATTTGAAGCTTCGTTTGAATAACCTAATGAACCTGCTGTAAATGATCCAGCTTCTTCACATGAAATTGTTATTTCTTCTACTTCGTCAAACATTGCTATTGGTGCTGGCTCAACTGTAATAGTTTGGCTAGCCTCAATTGTTCTTTCACATTCATCAGTGTATGTCCAGTTTACTGTAAGTGTTCCTCCACATTCTGTGTATGACCCACTTAATTCTCCTGGTACTGATCCTGAAATTAGACATGCTTCGTTTGAAGCTCCATTCGTGTAACCTAATGAACTTGCTGTATATGATCCTGCTTCGTCACATGAGATTGTCATGTCTTCTACTTCGTCAAATACTGCCATTGGTGCTGGCTCAACTGTAATAGTTTGGCTAGCCTCAATTGTTCTGTCACATTCATCAGTGTATGTCCAGTTTACTGTAAGCGTTCCTCCACATTCTGTGTAAGATCCACTTAATTCTCCGTCTACTGATCCTGAGATTAAACATGCTTCACTTGAAGATCCGTTTGTATAACCTAATGAACCTGCTGTAAATGATCCTGCTTCGTCACATGAGATTGTCATGTCCTCTACTTCGTCAAAGGTTGCAGGAGGTGCAGGCTTAACTGTGTATGTTACCTTCTTAGTGATTGTTCTGTCACAATCATCAGTAAATATGTAATCTACGTAAAAGGCACCTCCACAAATTGTAGATTGATCTATTATTACACCTTCAACTGAACCTGCAATTAAACAAGCTTCATTTAAAGCGCCATTTGAATAAGATAATGGTTCTGGCACAAAAGCATTTGCTTCTTCACAAGTTAAATCATCTCCTACTATATTATCAAATGTTGCTGCTGGTGCTGGATCAACTGTAATCACATATGGTCCTGCACTTAATGTACGACCACAAGAATCAACTCCATTATATGTAATAGTTATTTCACCACCACATCCTGTATATTGTGCACTTACTTCTCCTTCAATAGAACCATTAATAGAACATGCTCCTTGTGAAACTCCATTACTATATGTAGCATCTGGTGCTAGAAAAGCTGCTACTTCTTCACATGAAATATTTGTTGGTAATTCTGGAGCTACAATAGTAGATTCAGGTGCTGGCAATACAGTGATTGTTTGAGTTTCAGAAACTGATCTACCACAATCATCTGTAGCTGTATAAGTTCTAATTATAACACCACCTTCACAAGCATCTCCTAATCCACTAGTATCATCAGATGAAGATACTGATACTTTTGAAGCACAGTTATCTGACGCAAAAATAGTTTTAGATCCAGGTGATGGAATTTCATCAACACAATCAACAGTGATATCACCTGGTACTCCAGATAATTCAGGGTTTTCTAAATCTCCACCATAATATTGTAATACAATAGATTCAGCAAAATTATTACAATCATCTTTAATTGTATAAGTATATTCTGCCATCCATTTACAATCAGTTCCTTTAGAAACAGATTGTTTTTCAACAATTACATTTCCGCAATTATCAGAAAACAATGCAGCAATATCTTCAACTGTTGGTCCTTGAGCTTTATCAGAAAAACATAAGTTTAATCCTGTTTCACCTGTTGGGATAGTTGCTCCTTTATTAAGGTAAGGTGCTTGACTATCTCCTCCATTATATGAAACTATTAAATCTGATGCCATGTTTCCACATCCATCAACAATAGAATAAATATAGTCTACAGACCATTCACAATTACCTCCTGAAGGCGTACCTGACTTAGTAACAATAACTTCACTACAGTTGTCAGTATACAAAGCCGCAATACTTGCAGCAGTTGGACCTACAGGGACATTGTCAAAACATAAATTAAGGTTTTGACCACCTCCAGGAACTTCCGCTCCTTCATTTAAAGTTGGTGGAGTATTATCTCCTCCAAAGTAATCGATTTTGAATTGCTCCTCAAAATCACCACATTTAATATCATAGGTGATTTCTTTGGTCCAATCACAATCATTACCATCCTGTAAGACTGTAATAACTACTTCTGGAGTTAAATCTCCACATTCATTAGCATAAAGAAGGGCTACTTCTCCTTCAGAAAATCCATTAGGCGCGTCTGATAGACAACCACTAATAAATGTACTTCTTGCTGATTGTTGTGCAATCATTGAACTGACACTAAACGCGAAAAGCATGAAAAAGGCCATAGCCTTCATGCTGAAATTTCGTTTAGTAAATAGATCAATGCTACAACACGATAAATTCGTGATGGATTGCCAAATTTTGGCGCGTCCACCGCTTCGGGTAAAATTGCTCATAAACATAACATTTGGTTTAAATTAAAATTATCTTAACATTTATATTGACAATACACGTATTGTCGGCAAAACGCAAATACAAAATTTGCGTGTAAGCTTAAAATCAAATATTGACGTACTGAATACACAGAACACCAACTAGAATGAAATCATTCTAAATCAATAAATGCTAATAATCAATTGTTGTGCTATCAAACAATTTTTGGGTAAGAATAACAGATTAATTTGCTATTAATTTAACCTATTATTAAGTACAAAATGAATATAAATCACCTCTACTTAAAATCAAAAATAGATTATAATATACTGTCTGCCAAATAAATTTAACCTTTTTTTAAGTATTAAACCGTTGAACATTTTTTTCTGCATTTAATCGAAAAGTAAGTCATTTTCGATGTAAAAATCATCGATAAAAAACTGTGTTTTCATCATGAGTTTATAAAAAACTTTGTCTTCTGCGACGAATTGAACTTCAGATCTATAACTTTTTAGAAAAGAATTTATTAGAGCCGAAGATTTTAATGGTTTTCTAAAATAAAGTGCCTGTGAAGCGTTTAATAATTCAATTGCTAAAATACGCTCAACATTATTGACAAGACTATAACATTGTGTCGCAGCATTTGCTCCCATACTAACATGATCTTCTTGACCATTACTAGACACTATACTATCTACACTTGCAGATGTTGCTAGTTGTTTGTTAGCACTCACTATACTTGCTGCTGTATATTGTGGTATCATAAAACCAGAATTCAAACCTGGGTTATCAACCAAAAAGGCAGGAAGCCCTCTTAATCCTGAGATTAACTGATAGGTTCTTCTTTCAGATATACTCCCTAACTCAGCAACTGCAATTTTCAAATAATCTAAAGCTAATGCTAAAGGTTGACCATGAAAATTACCTCCAGAAATAATTTCATCTTCACCAACAAAGATGTTTGGATTATCGGTAACTGCATTAATTTCGGTTTTAAAAGTTTTATGCACAAAATCTAACGTGTCTTTTGTTGCTCCATGAACTTGAGGCATACATCGAAAAGAGTATGGGTCTTGCACATGAGCTTTTTCTTGAGTAATCAATTCACTACCCTCTAGAAATTCTCTAATACGCTTTGCCGTTTTTAATTGACCGTTATGTGGTCTAACCAAATGTACTAATTCATTGAAAGGTTCAATCCTTCCATCGAAAGCGTCTAATGAAATACTTCCAATTAAATCTGCGAAATAAGAAAGTTTATATGATTTCAAAAGCAAATGAATTCCGTAAGCACTCATAAATTGAGTGCCGTTTAATAATGCAAGCCCTTCTTTTGACTGTAATTCAATAGACTTCCAATTGAACTTTGATAAGATTTCATGTGATTCATAAACTTCATCCTTATATATAACCTCACCTTCAGCAATTAGTGGCAAAGCTAAATGCGCTAATGGTGCTAAATCTCCAGAGGCTCCTAACGAACCTTGAGTATAAACTATTGGAAATATATCATTATTATAAAAATCTATGAGACGCTGTACTGTTTGAAGCTGAACTCCACTATGACCATAGCTTAAGGATTGAACTTTGAGGAGCAACATTAGTTTCACAACTTTATTAGGAACACGCTCACCTACTCCACACGCATGAGACATTACCAAGTTTTCTTGTAGTTTGGTAAGCTTATCATTAGAGATTTTTACATCACATAATGACCCAAAACCTGTATTGATACCGTAAATAGGTTCATTTTCCTTTTTTATTTTCTCATCTAAATACTCTCGACAAGCTTTTATTTTTTCAATTGAGCCTTCTGATAGCTCTATTTTTTTATTCTGAAAAAGGATATCTCCAACAGTTGAAAGTTCTAAAATTTCCGAAGAGATAATATGCGTTGTACTCATAATTAGATTTTATAGGTTCAAAATTCAGAATAACATTTAGACTATGCAACAAATGTTAATAATTAATAAAATATGACACTAAAAAATTGATAATCTGTATTTTTACAGCACTAAAACAATTAAAACAATATGAAAAGATTAATTATTGCTCTTGTTGCACTATCAATATTTGCTTGTAAGCAAGAACCAAAAGTTGATTACGCTGTAATCACAGGGAAAATTGAAAATTCTAAAGCTAAAAAAGCGATTGTAAAAAACGCTGAATTCAATGCTGAAATAGCAATTAATGAAGATGGTACATTTGCTGACACGCTTCGTATACCTGAAAACGGTTTTTACACAATGTCAATTGGTAGAGAGTTTACACCTATTCACTTAGGGTTTAATGACATTCTAAATATCTCTTTAGATGCAAATAAGTTTGATGAAACCATTAACTACACAGGTGAAGGTGCTATTGAAAATAATTATCTGGCAGCAAAAACCTTAAGTAATGTTAAAGCTACTGCAAATGAAGCTGAATTATACTCATTAGGAGAAGATGATTTTAAATCTAAAATTTCTGAAATAAAAACAGCAAACGAAACGCTTTTAAACGGCTTAACCAATGCTGATGAAACGTTTATTTCTTCGGAAAAACAAAATCTTGTTTATGACAATTATGCTTTGTTGAACAAATATGAACAAGGACACGCTTATTTTACTAAGCAGAAAGATTTTAAAGTGTCTGAAAACTTTATCCCAACCGAATTAAAAGACATGGTATTTGATGATTCTAAGGCATACAAATCATCTAGTTCATATAAGGATATTGCTTTTAGCAAGGTCTTAACTGGTGTGTTTGAAAATTTAGGTGATGATATTTCATCTGTAACTACAGACGATTTAAAAGATGTTTCTGATATAAAGATTCCAGCATTAAAAAATGATGTTATTGATTATTTGTCAAGCTTTTTGGTATCTCCTAGTAATGAAAACATGGAATCTGTTTATAATTTCTTTATAAATCATTCTACCAATGAAGACACAAAAGAAAAACTAACAAAAACGTTTGAAAAAAATAAAAACCTAATAAAAGGAAAGCCTTCACCTCAGTTTGTTAATTATGAAAACCATAAAGGTGGTGAGCTATCACTTACAGATTTAAAAGGAAAATATGTTTATGTAGATGTTTGGGCAACTTGGTGTGGTCCATGTATTAGAGAAATTCCTTCTTTAAAAGAAGTTGAAAAGAAATTCCATAGCGAAAACATAGAATTTGTAAGCACTTCTATAGACCAAGCAAAAGATCATAGTAAATGGGTAAGCATGGTAAAAGATAAAGATTTAGGTGGTGTACAATTAATGGCAGATAACGATTGGTCTTCAAAGTTTGTAAAAGATTATGGAATCCAAGGTATCCCAAGATTTATTTTAATAGATCCAAATGGAAATATTGTTAGTGCTGATGCACCTAGACCATCAGATCCTAAATTGGTAGAATTATTAGAAAAAGAACTTAAGATGCAACCTTAAACACTTTTCAATTATCATAACAAAAACCACTTCAAATGAAGTGGTTTTTTATTTTAGTTCTATATAGTTCTTATTGCTTTTTATCGTCAGGTTCTTGTACTTCAACTGGTTGCTGCTCAGGCTGCTGAAACAGATCAATATATGCTTCACCTAAAGCATCGATAATATGACTTGCTGTTAAACTTTGATAACCCAAATCTTCAATGGCAATATCTGCTGCTTTACCATGTAAATAGATACCAAAAACTGTTGCTCCTAATGCATCATAACCTTGTGAAATTAATCCTGTAATCACACCTGTTAAAACATCACCAGTTCCTGCAGTCGCCATTCCTGGATTCCCTGTTGTATTTACATATAGTTTTTCATTGTAAATAGTAATTGTATTTGCGCCTTTTATGACCAGAACTACATTATACTTTTTAGAAAAAGCTTTAGCTTTTTTAAGCTTATCAAAATCATCTTTCCACTTCCCTATTAAACGTTCTAATTCTTTAGGATGAGGTGTTAAAACAGACATTTCTGGAAGCAGTTTTAAGAGCGTCTTTTTCTTTGATAATATATTGAGTCCATCTGCATCGATGACCAAAGGTGTTTTATTTGTTTTTAGAAACTTTTCAAGAGCAGAAACGGTTTCAGCATTTGTACCCATTCCAATACCTACACCAATAACAGTTGGTTCAATATCAAATTTAATATCAGAAATCATAGTTTCATTGTCATCAGTAATAACCATACCTTCAGGAAATGCAGTTTGTATAATTTGGTATCCACATTTAGGTATAAAAGTTGTTACAAGTCCGGCACCAATTGACAATGTAGCACGACTAGACAGCAAAGCAGAACCTATTTTTCCGTAGCTACCACCAATTATTAAACTGTGACCATAATCACCTTTATGAGAAAACTTTTCTCTAGGTTTATAAATTGGTAGCACTTCATTTTTACCAATTAATTCGCTTTCAGTTTCTGTAGTGAATAAAAACTCTCTATCAATACCAATATCTAAAACTTCCCATTGCGTAGAAAACTTTGCAGTTTCTGGCAGAAAGAATATGAGTTTTGGCGACTGAAAACTAAGTGTATAATTTGCCCAAACAACTCCATTTTCATCTTCAACAACTTTATCTGTATAAATGCCAGATGGAATATCAATAGATAGTGTAAATGCTTGACTCTTTTTAAAGTGTAAAAACAAAGATTTCACCCAATCATTTACTGGTCTATTTAATCCAATTCCAAACACAGCATCGACAATGATATCGTCTTTATGAAACTCAGGGAAATCTGCTTCACAAGCAAGCATATCTGGCCACTTTTTAGTCGTCTGTTTTATAAGGTCATAATTGATTAAAAAATCTTTGGTTCTCTTATCGCTACAATTCACCACATAAGTTTTAACGTTATAACCATGAGTTATCAAATGTCTTGCAACTACTAACCCGTCACCTCCATTATTACCAATTCCACAAAACACATGAATTGGCACTTGAGCACCTTGCATGCGTACATGAAGCCAATTAAATATTTGAATTCCTGCACGCTCCATTAACTCGGTTGAAGTGATGTTTTGTTTTTTTGCTGTAAGTTGATCGCCTTCGTAAATTTGTTCTTTTGAAAATATCTTCATGAATACTGTTTATATTGATAACGAATTCCTTGTTTTTATAAACAAAAACGAAGAATTATTGAATAGATTCGATTAAAAGTGAAAAATGCGCAAAACATCTTTCAAAATTTTTTTATTACTGTAAAAATAATACATTTGATATGTATAGGCTTAAAAAAATGACAAACCTAAATCAAAATATTATTCAAATTGACATCTCTACATCTTTTGGGATGACTTTAGGTATGATTACCCTTTGGGGTTTTTAACTATATATCTTCAACAAACTGAATGTCTTTTCATAAAAAGACTTAAACACAAAACTCACACTTAAACTTCTTAAAATGAATGTTTTAAAATTTGGCGGAACATCTGTAGGATCTGCAAAAAACATAAATAAAGTCATTTCAATACTCGGAAATTATTCAAAAAATGACCGAGTTATTTGCGTGGTTTCAGCTGTTGGAGGAATAACAGATAAGTTATTAAAAGCTGCAGAATTAGCACAAGCAAAGAATCAAGATTACATTTCAGAATTTGATGCTATTTCAGCTAAGCATCATGAGATTTTAAAGGAATTAATACCTTTGGAAAACACAGAAGTTTCAACACATTTAACTGATAAATTACAAGAGTTAAAAAGTCTTTTGGACGGCATATTTTTGATTAATGAATTATCTCCAAAAACATCTGATAAATTAGTCAGTTTTGGAGAACTTTTATCTTCTTTTATTATTGCCGAAACAATGAAAAGCAGAGGCATGGATTGTACAAGAAAAAACAGTCAAGAATTGATTGTCACTAACTCTAATTTCACAAAGGCAGAAGTACAATACCAACAGACCAATACGAACATAAAAAGTTACTTTTCCGAAGCTAAACAACAAATTACAATTCTCCCAGGATTTATATCAAAATCAATACTCGGAGAGATAACTACCTTAGGTCGTGGAGGTTCTGATTTTACAGCAGCCATCGTTGCTGCAGCATTAAATGTGAATTCTCTTGAAATTTGGACAGATGTGAGTGGTATGTTTACGACTAATCCTAAATTGGTAAAACAAGCATTTCCTATTCAAAACTTATCGTATCAGGAAGCTATGGAATTATCTCATTTTGGAGCTAAAGTTTTATATCCTCCAACAGTACAACCAGTGTTAGATTTAAAAATTCCAATTCATATAAAAAACACCTTAGAACCAGATGCGATTGGCACTAAAATTTCGAATGATATTATTGAAGATTCAACAACTCCTGTTAAAGGAATTTCTAATATAAATAACATTGCTTTATTAACGCTTCAAGGTAATGGTATGGTTGGAATTCCAGGGTTTTCAAAACGTCTATTTGAGACCTTAGCACAAGAGAAAATTAACATCATTTTTATCACTCAAGCCTCTTCAGAACATTCAATTTGTTTTGGTATTGACGAAAAAGATTCTCAACTCGCAAAAACAGCAATTGATACAAGTTTTGAAAATGAAATTTCATTACACAAAATAGATCCTATAATAGTAGAAACTGGTTTATCAATTATCGCATTGGTAGGTGATAGTATGAAAAGCCATCAAGGTATTAGTGGTAAAATGTTTAGCACATTAGGTAAAAACAATATTAATATAAGAGCAATAGCACAAGGTGCTTCAGAACGTAATATTTCAGCAGTGATTGTAGAAAAAGATGTCAAAAAAGCTCTAAACACATTGCATGAGCGATTTTTTGAAGATAAAAACAAACAACTCAATGTGTTTATAACAGGTGTTGGTAATGTTGGAGAACATTTGGTAGATCAAATACATCAACAAAAAAAATATCTAAAAGACCAATTAAAACTCAATATTAAAGTCGTTGGCTTATCCAATTCTAGAACCATGATTTTTAATGATTCTGGACTTAACTTAAAAGACTGGAAACAACAATTACCAACTGGAGAAAAAGCATCATTAGAAGGCTTTCTAGAACGTGCCAAATCATTTAATTTACGTAATAGTATTTTTGTTGATGTGACTGCAAATGAACATGTTTCTAAATTATATGGTGACTATTTAAAACACAGTATAGCAGTTGTTGCTTGTAATAAAATTGCGTGTTCAAGTAGTTTTGAAAACTATAGCGAACTCAAAAAATTATCACTTAAATATAATGCTCCATTTTTGTTTGAAACCAATGTTGGAGCAGGATTACCAGTTATAGATACACTTAACAATTTAATAGCTTCTGGAGATAAAGTGACATCTATCCAAGCCGTATTATCTGGTAGTTTAAATTTTGTTTTCAATAATTTTGATGACACAACCAAGTTTCATGACGTGGTCAAGCAAGCACAAAAAGAAGGTTACACAGAACCAGATCCAAGAATTGATTTGAGTGGTGTTGATGTGGCTAGAAAAATTCTAATTTTAGCTCGTGAAAGTGGCACAAAAATGAACCTCGAAGATATAGAAAACGATTCGTTTTTAACCAAAGCTAATTTGGAGAGCGACTCTGTTGATGATTTTTATAACACTTTAATTGATGAAGAAGCCCATTTTCAGAAGTTATACGCATCAGCAAAATCTAATGATTGTCAGTTAAAATATGTCGCTGAATTTAACAATGGTAAAGCCAAAGTCGGATTAAAAGAAATCCCTAAAGGCCATCCTTTTTACAATCTAGAAGGGAAAGATAATATCGTCATGTTTTATACACAACGTTATCCAGAACAACCTATGATAATTAAAGGCGCTGGAGCTGGCGCAGAAGTTACTGCTTCAGGATTATTTGCAGACATTATTCGTGTAAGTAATAAGTAAAAAGTAAAAAGTAAGTAGTATTCAGTTTGCAGTTTGCAGTACTTACTCAGACGAAACTAAAGTTAATAAATAACTAATTTTCTTCGGAAAAATAGAAACTAAAAAATTTCGCATTTGCGGAAGATTAAGATATGAACGAGATAAAAATTTTCTCTCCAGCAACAGTGGCTAATGTTTCTTGCGGATTTGACGTGCTAGGCTTTTGCCTTGACACTATTGGAGATGAAATGATCATTAGAAAAACTGACAAAAAAGGAATTCATATCACTAAAATTGAAGGTTACGATTTACCATTTGAGGCAGAAAAAAATGTGGCTGGTGTTTCTGCTTTAGCAATGCTAGAGGATGCAAATCCAGATTTTGGTTTCGAAATCGAAATCTACAAAAACATAAAACCAGGAAGTGGTGTTGGCAGCAGCTCAGCAAGTGCAGTTGGTAGTGTTTTTGGGATGAATGAGCTTTTAGGCAAACCATACAACAAAACACAACTCACCAATTTCGCCATGAAAGGTGAAGCACTGGCGAGTCAATGTGAGCATGCAGATAATATTGCTCCTGCTATTTTTGGCGGATTCACATTAGTAAAATCTGTTGCACCTCTTGAGGTATTACAATTGCCTACTCCAAAAGATTTATTTGCAGTAATTATTCATCCACAAATTGAAATAAAGACTTCAGAGTCTAGATCAATCCTTCCGAAGCAAATCGCATTACAAGATGCCATTACGCAATGGTCAAACGTTGGGAGTTTGGTTCATGCATTGCACACCAATGATTACGAATTGTTGAGTAGATCATTGACGGATGTCGTTGTAGAACCTCATCGCAGTCAATTAATTCCGCACTTTGGAGACGTTAGAAAAGCTGCTCTTCAAAATGGTGCTTTAGGTTGTGGAATTTCGGGATCTGGACCATCAATTTTTAGTTTATGCTACGGAAATGAGAACGCTCAAAAAGTCGCTAAAGCCATTAGAAATGTGTATTCAAAGACAGGAATTCCTTTTGAAGTTTATGTTTCGAAAATTAACACAGAAGGGATTAAGATTATTGGATAAAAAGGACCGAAGACAGAGGACGGAAGACCATAGGTCGAACTAGAAAGACCTATCTTTTAAATTAAAAATGATAATAACATGAATAAATTCAAGTTTGAAAAGTTAATTATTTGGCAGAAAGCAATGGATTTCGGAGAAGAAATAGATCAAATAACTGAAAATTTTCCTGCTAAAGAAAAATTCAATTTATCATCTCAAATTAGGAGAGCAACAGATTCTATTGCCTTAAATATTTCTGAAGGTTCGATTGGTCAATCCAATCCAGAACAACATAAATTTGTTGGTTATTCAATAAGATCATTAGCAGAAGTTGTCACCTGTTTATTCAAAGCAAAACGAAGAAATTATATTACAATCGAGCGATTCGATTCATTTTATTTACAATCTCATTCACTAATGAATATGATGATTGCTTTTAGAAAAAATTTAAAATAAAAATCCGAAAACTTAATGTCGAAACCTTTTTAACTTCGGTCTTCCGTCTTCGGTCCTATTCCTATGAAATATTACAGTCTTAACAGAAAAGCTCCAGATACAACTTTTGAAAACGCAGTCATCAAAGGACTTGCACCTGATAGTGGTTTATACTTCCCAGAGGAAATAAAACCTTTGCCAAAGTCATTTTTTGAGGATATCGATAACAAATCATATCCAGAAATTGCGTTTGAAGCAATTAAACAATTTGTAAGTCCGGAAATTCCTGAAGACATTTTAAAAACGATTATTGAAGAAACGTTGTCGTTTGATTTTCCGGTTGTAAAATTAGATGAGAATATCTCAACGTTGGAGTTGTTTCATGGTCCAACGATGGCTTTTAAAGATGTTGGCGCACGTTTTATGGCGAGATGCTTGGGCTATTTTAATCAAAACAACACGAATGAAGTGACGGTTTTAGTTGCCACTTCTGGAGACACAGGAGGTGCAGTTGCTAACGGATTTCTAGGCGTCAAAGGCGTGAATGTTGTGATTTTATATCCTTCTGGGAAAGTGAGTGATATTCAAGAAAAACAATTTACAACGCTTGGTCAAAATATTACTGCTTTAGAGGTTGATGGTGTTTTTGATGACTGTCAAGATATGGTCAAAAAAGCATTTTTAGACGAGTCGATTACGAGCAAAATGCAATTAACGTCTGCCAATTCTATCAATGTGGCTCGCTGGTTACCGCAACTATTCTATTTCATGTTTGCATACAAGCAATTGCATAAGCAACATGATGAGATTGTGTTTTCTATTCCTAGTGGTAACTTCGGAAATATCTGTGCAGGAATGGTAGCGCAACAAATAGGATTACCTATCAAACATTTTATTGCGTCTAACAATGCCAATAATGTGGTCACAGAATATCTAAAAACAGAACATTACAATCCAAAACCATCTGTAGCAACAATTAGTAATGCGATGGATGTTGGAAATCCTAGTAATTTTATTCGTATTCAAGAGATTTACAAAAACGATTTTAAGCGTTTACAAGCCAATTTATCTTCGTTTAGCTATACCGATGAACAAACGAAAGAAGCGCTTTTAGAGATTTATAAAACTTACAATTACGTAGCAGATCCTCATGGAGCTGTTGGTTATTTAGGCTGTAAAGATTATTTAAAAACGAATCCAAATGCGCATTGCGTATTTTTAGAAACAGCGCATCCAACTAAGTTTTTAGATGTGGTTGAAGACGTTATTGAAACTAAAGTTGAGTTACCTTCTCAAATTGAAGCCGTAATGGGTAAGAAGAAAGTGGCTTTGCAAATTTCTGACCATGAAGGGTTAAAAGGTTTTTTGTTAGGTAACTAAGCTTGACTTTCTAAAAAAAATAGTCGAACTTCGTTTAACTGCTGATATCTACAATTAAAACAGTCGATATACAAAGGCATTAGCTATAATACTTTACTTATACTCAATTGGACAATTTTATTAATAAATATATCTCAATTTCAAATGAACTTTTTCAATTCTCTAATGTGCAATTGGAAAAAACAATTGAATTTATACACGGAAAAGAAGAAAAATTCACTACAAGAGAAATTGGAATTTTAAAGTTAACTAAAAATTTAATCGAATGTTTTAGTGTACTTGAACATCTTCTAAAAAATCATTCCCTTCAAGCAATTCTATCAATGCATAGAACTATTATTGACAATTATTCAGTTTTGTATTTGATAACTGAAAAGGGAACACTATTAGAAAAAGATATTAGATATAAATTATTTCTATTAGATGCTATTAATTCTAAACATGAAGTCGTAAATAAATTCAAAAAAGATTCAGAAAAAGATCCAAAGAAATACAACCTTGAAGATAATAATAAGGCAATTGAAAAAGATTTAAGAAATAAAAGAAAATTCAATTTAGATTTAGAGAAATTTGTGAATAATAAACAATTAGCAAAGAATATTTTAACTCAAAACAATTGGAAATTCAAGGATATTTTAAATAATGGGAAACAACAGAACAAGAATAGATATAATTGGATAGATTTATATCAAATTGCTAGAATCCCTGAACATCATTCCTTTGTTTTCCAAAAATATTATTCTTCATTCACTCATGGTTTAGGATTATCAATTTTTACAAGAGAAGAAAATGAAATCCTTCCTTTCATAGCCACAACATATACAACTACTGCTCTAATTGGAACAATAACCATTGAGATGTTGATTAAGCATTTTAAAATAAATACAAGAAAAGCTAATCTTTCTAAAAATCTAGAGTCCAGTTTTGTATATGCTAATAAATTATGGCCAAGTACTAATAGCTAACAACGTGTATAATCAATTGCTAGTCTGTGTGTACTCGGAAAATCCTACGGATTTTCCTCTGGTTCGTTTTCTATTGCTAACCTAGTTCTAACCAACACAACTATCCATACAAGAACACGTTAAACGAACCTACCTAATCAAACCTCCAAATCCTCCATACCCCAAGCATCCAAACCTCGTAAAACGGTCTCAAGAGATTTTCCTCGCTTACTTAAACTGTATTCTACTTTAGGAGGCACAACAGGAAAAACTTTTCTTAAAACGAGTCCGTCTTTCTCTAACTCTCTCACAGTTTGGGTGAACATCTTATTAGAAATACCTTGAATTTTCTTTTGTAAGATTCCTGATCGCATCTCGCCTTCTAACAAATGAAATAATATTAAAGGCTTCCATTTTGTTCCTATTAAATTCATAGTATAATTTAACGGACAATCAATTACTTTACTCAAAATTATAATTTTAATGTATTGATATTCATTATTTTACTCGTTTAGGTAACTATACTACTTTTTAGTAAGTTATTGCCTATAAAGCAAATATAAATTATTTTTGCATTCTAAATAAAATCACATGAAAAATTCTAAAAATTACCCTAAGTCCTTTTCTCATATTGGGCTTACTGTCCCAGATATAAAAAAGGCTGTAAAATTCTACTCAGAAGTTATGGGTTGGTACGTTATTATGAAACCATCTACAGTTAAAAAAGAAACTGAAACTGCTATTGGTCAAATGTGTATTGATGTCTTCGGAAACGATTGGACCGAATTTGAAATAGCGCACTTATCAACTTCAGATGGCATAGGTATTGAATTATTCTCATTTCCGAATGGAATAAAAGAAGCTCCAGAATTCAACCCATTTAACACAGGTCTCTTTCATTTTTGCGTACAAGACCCAAATATTGAAGACCTTATTGAAAAAATCCTGGCTTATGGTGGCAAGCAAAGAATGCCAATTAGAGAATATTATCCAGAAGATAAGCCCTTTAAAATGTGCTATGTAGAAGATCCTTTTGGGATTGTGTTTGAAATTTACACACACAGTTATGAATTGACGTATTCATCTGGAGCGTATTCAAAATAAAAAATAATGATGTTAAAAAGATAAATTTATTTTGTCTTTTTAACTATTAATCGTAATATTGCAATGAACAAATGAAACAAACATGGGATTAGCCAAAACCGAAATATTTACAGACCTACAAAATGAAATTGCTTTATACGCTAAAGTCTTTGGACATCCTGCGAGAGTATCAATTTTACAGCATCTATTTAAAATTAACAGTTGTGTTTGTGGAGATTTGGTAAACGAAATAGGATTGGCACAACCCACAATTTCACAACATCTTAAAGAATTAAAGCATTTAGGTTTAATCAAAGGAAATGTTGAAGGCACAAGTGTTTGCTATTGTATAAACACCGAAAATTGGACAAAAATGAAAGAAGTCATGACCCAATTTTTAGATCAAGACATTTCTAAATCAGATTGTTGCTAAAAAAAATTTAAACACATTAATCGTATAATCGCAATAAACAAATAATAATATTATGAAACTTTCAGATGTAAAAAATAGACTGCATGAATTGGAAACCATCTCATTTAAGTTACCAAACGGAGAATTAGTTCCTAGCCACTTTCATGTTACCGAAGTTGGTAAAATCACAAAACACTTTATTGATTGTGGAGGAACCGTAAGAAACGAAGAAGTTGCAAACTTCCAACTTTGGAATGCAAATGACTATGATCACAGATTACATCCAGAGAAATTACTGAACATTATTGAGCTTTCTGAAAAAGTCTTAGGGATTGGAGATTTAGAAATTGAAGTCGAATATCAAGCTGATACTATTGGAAAATTCGGATTAGAATTTGACGGTACAAACTTCCTATTAACTTCAAAGCAAACAGATTGTTTAGCAAAAGACCAATGTGGAATACCTGCGGAAAAACCAAAATTACAATTCTCTGAGATTCAATCAGAAAACTCTTGTACTCCTGGAGGTGGTTGTTGCTAATTCAAACTTTTATAAAAATGAACACAAATAAACCAACCTTATTTTTAGGAATAGAAATCCTAATCAAAAGTTTACAACCTGAGACGATTTCCGAAGAAAGAAAAGCTGTTTTGCAACCATTAATTGAATTTATTCAGTCAAAAGTTTCTAGTAAGCAAGACATCAGAATCAATTTTATTTGCACACATAATTCTCGAAGAAGTCATTTATCTCAAGTTTGGGCACAAACCATGGCATACCATTTTAATATTAAAAATGTGTTTTGTTATTCGGGAGGAACAGAAGCTACAGCATTGTTTCCGATGGCTGCAAAAACACTTGAAAATTCTGGGTTTGAGGTTAGGAAGATTTCCGAAGGAAAAAATCCAGTATATAGTATTAAATATGCAGCTAACGAGCATCCTGTAATTGGATTTTCTAAAAAATTGGATGATGATTTTAATCCGAAATCTGAATTTGCAGCAATTATGACCTGTGATTCTGCAAATGAAGCTTGTCCGTTTGTTTCTGGTGCTGAAAAACGTATTCCGATAACGTTTAAAGACCCAAAAGCATTTGACAATACACCACAACAAGCAGAAAAATACAATGAACGTAGTCTGCAAATTGCTACAGAGTTATTTTATATTTTCTCAAAAATAAATGCATAAAAAATGGCATCAAAAAAATTAAGTTTCCTCGATAGCTACTTAACACTTTGGATTTTTATTGCGATGGCAATTGGAGTTGGAATTGGATATTTTAATCCATCATTTCCAGACTTTATAAATTCTTTAAGTAGTGGCACAACCAACATCCCAATTGCCATAGGCTTGATTTTAATGATGTATCCACCTTTGGCAAAAGTGAATTATGCGCTCTTGCCAAAAGTATTTAGAAACACAAAGATTCTTTCTATTTCATTGATTCTTAACTGGATTATTGGTCCTGTTTTAATGTTCATTTTAGCCATTACTTTTTTACGTGATTATCCAGAATATATGGTCGGACTTATATTGATTGGTCTGGCACGCTGTATCGCTATGGTTTTAGTTTGGAACGATCTTGCTGAAGGTAGTAGCGAATATGGAGCAGGTTTAGTCGCTTTAAATAGTGTTTTTCAAGTATTTGCATACAGTTTTTATGCATGGCTTTTTATAACCGTACTTCCACCCTATTTTGGATTTGAAGGCGCTATAGTGGATATTTCAATAGGCACAATTGCCGAAAGTGTTGCCATTTATTTAGGAATCCCGTTTGTGATGGGAATTTTAAGTCGATTGATTTTAGTAAAACTCAAAGGCGAAGAATGGTACACTAAAACGTTCATCCCAACCATTTCGCCATTAACCTTAATTGCATTGTTATTTACCATTGTCATTATGTTTTCGCTCAAAGGCGAATTGATTGTTGACATCCCAATGGACGTACTAATTATTGCAGTTCCACTATTAATATATTTCAGTGTAATGTTCATTATAGGCTTTTTCTTTACCAAAGCTATGGGAGCAGACTATGACAAAACTGCAGCTGTGGCATTCACTGCAGCTGGAAACAATTTTGAATTAGCTATTGCTGTTGCTATTGCTGTTTTCGGGCTCAATTCTGGACAAGCATTTGCAGGAGTTATTGGACCTTTAGTTGAAGTACCAGCTTTAATTTTATTAGTTAGAGTATCTTTTTGGCTTCGGAAAAAGTATTACTTGAAAACATAACATTTCCGGAGAAAACTGCTCTACTACTATTTAATTAATAAAAAAGCTCCACCTAAAGATGAAGCTTTTGAATATTTTATTTCTCAATACACTATTTAACTACTAGTTTCTTGATTGCTTTATTATATTCTCCATGAAATTCTAAAATATAAATCCCAGAATTTAACTCTAATTTCATCTCATTAGAACCTGCTTGAAGATGTTTTGTCATAATTAATTTGCCCTCAATACTGTAGACATTCATATGATTAAAAGAGGTGTTTTGATCTAAATGTAGTTGACCATAAGTAGGATTAGGATACATTGCCAATTGATCAAAAGCTAAATCTTCTACACTTAAAAACGCACAATCTACAGGATCAAATGTTACTAAACCTAATGAAGGATCATCATTTTGATGAGAAATAACGGCTTCGGCATCTGCAAGTGTGTTTGGCGCATTAGCTTCGTCCCAACAATTATGCATTGCCATTAATGGATTAGGAGTATTGTTAAAGAGCGCATAGGTTGCTCCTCCATTTCCGTTTTCAGAGAACACATTTTGCCCAACATTGCCAACATTGTCACCCAAGTTTATCATAGACTCTCCTTGAAGCGTAATTCCCCATAAATTTCTACGAATTTCATTACCACTTGCAATAATGTTATTACCTTCAATTGATGCAATCAATGAAATACCACTTCCACCTTGTAAGGGCACATCTTGCGTATTATTATCTTCAATTACATTATTTCTAACAAATGCAGAAACATTGTTACTTTGCATTACGATACCGTAACGATTATCAGTTATAATATTGTCATCAATTACCGCATTGACAACACCTGCTCCCAATAAATCTGAAACAGAAATTCCTCCTACCAAAGTTAAATTGCGATCACCTTTTATGGTATTCTGAATTATTTGAATAGGCTCATCAACCAAAGTTATAGCCATATTTATTTGAGGTCTATTTGAATTGGCTTGATTATTTCCTTCTATATAATTATTAAAAATATAAGGAGATACTGCTGTATTTGCTCCAGAGCTTATTGCTGCGGTTTGATTAAAGGTGATGGTGTTATTTGTGATTTGTGGCATACCTCTAGAGAGAGAGATAACACCACCTGTTGCTACACCTGATACATTATTAGTAACTAAACAATTATTAATTGTAAACGTCTCAGTTAGTACACGTAAACCACCACCATATTGTATTGTAGCATTTTGAATATTAATAACAGAAAACTCCTCAAAACGAAAACCATCATAAGGTGCTGCTGTATTTATAGCAGTAAACATAGCATTGTTGGCAGTAACGTTAAATGTCCCAAAAACTGTAATTCTTTTATCTGCGCCAATTTCTAGAGTCACGTCAGTACTAATGATAAGAGCATCTGATGCAGAAATTGTAAGATCATCTACTAAAGTATATGTTGTTCCTGTCACTGAAATTGTTGAAGGACTTAACGCAACAAGGTCATCTAAAGTGTAGGTCATATTAGTATCTGGTGTAATATAACCTTGTGCAGAAAAGATTCCTACGACACCAAATGCAAGTAATAAATTGAGTAATTTTTGTTTCATAAAGCTATGATTTTTGAGTTTCATTAAAATTAAAAAATAATGAGATTAATGACTGTTAAAAATCATTTTTTATGATAATTTGGTGTGATGTTTAACATATATCGAAATGCTAAACGGGTGGCATTTGACTTTCTTAAATAAATAGTCGAACTTCGTTTGACTGAGAATATTGACGATTGAAACTATCGATATTCAAAGACAATGTAGCTAATTAGACTAAAAATGATAAAAGCATTAATACGTCGACTATTTTTTATGTCTGACAAAAAAAGAGATGAAATTATAAAAGACTTGAGTAACAGTCCTAACTTCAGAACAAAAGAAGACATTCAAAAGCATGGAACTGGATCTGACCATATTTTGGAAGTTACGTTGGAAAAAGGAAAAGTTGAATCCATTTTTGCCCCTGATTTAGGAAATCAAAAAGGTTTGATTCTGACAAAGTGGTATTTTAAATCTGGTGATATTGTCAAAAAAGGAGATATTGTTTGTGATATCGAAAATGAAAATATTTCAATGGAATTCGAAAGCTATTTCAGTGGTAAAATATTATTAACCAGTAGTCTGAAAGCTAAATTAACAAGTGGAACGGAAATATTTAAAATAGAAGGAATATAAAAACTAGGCATAACATGTTCGCTGGTAAAACTCATTAATTTTCCCTAATGCATTTCTGTAAGTCTCCTCAAACTAGTGTTCTTTTGTACGAGTGCATATTTGATTAACAAAAAAACAATGAGATTACTATTTCCACAAGAATTAATTAATCCAAATCTGGCAATTCTAAACCATTCAAAGCACTCTTCTCTTTCATCAACTTTTCAATTTCCGAAGAGGTTCGAGGTGCTTCCGCAGATAAATTTACTGGTCCGTTTTCTGTGATTAAGATATCATCTTCAATTCTCACAGCAATACCATGCCATTTTGGATCGCAATCACTCCCAATTGGAATATAAATTCCTGGCTCTACGGTAATCACCATATTGACTTGTAATTGCCCATAAGTTCCAGGATCATGAACATCTAAACCAATGTGATGTGAAGTACCATGAGGGAAATACTGTCTGGCTTCACTTGCGTTTTTTGCAATCCCTAAATCTATCAAACCTTGATACACAACTTTTCGTGCAGCTGTATCTGGAGATTGCATCGTATTACCAATAACGGTTGCCTTTATACCAGCTTCTTGTGCGTCATAGACAATATCATAAATGGCTTTTTGCTCGTCACTAAATTTTCCGTTTGCAGGAATTGTTCGTGTCACATCTGCTGTGTAGCCATGATATTCTGCGCCTAAATCCATAAGTACGAGATCGTTTTCTACTTTCATTTTAGAATTCTCAACGTAATGAAGCACACAACCATTATTACCAGCACCAACAATACTTGGGTAACCTTCATACTCGCTGCCATATTTTTTGTAGATGTATTCGTGGACACCTTGCACTTCGGTTTCAGACATTCCAGGATGCATTGCTTTCATGATTTCACGTTGTCCCATGGCAGAAATTCTAACCGCTTTTTTAAGCAATACCAATTCATCTGCAGTTTTTATTTCTCGCAAACTTGCCATTAACGTAGACAAGCGTCTGGTATCTGTTTTTACAGTTTCGGCTTGTATATTTGCATTTGCATTGACTTCAACATCGTCTGTTTTATTTTCAATGGTGTAATTATCAATGAGTTTAATTTGCGTTTTAAATGACTGAATCAAACTATATAAATCTGCTGGATTTCTTGTATCTCTATAATCATCCCTAAAATCTTCGTACATCACCTTATCAAAAGACGTGAAATCAATACCAGATTCTAAAAATTCGATTCCGTTATAGGCATTATCAAAACCAAGTTCTGTTTTTGCGCCTTCAGTACCAAGTCTACGACCTGTCCACTGCTCTGCTTGAGCGTTTCGTTGTTGTACGTAAAGTCTTTCGTTATAGGGTTTTTCTTCGGAAATGTGCTGAGTTTCAGAAAAGATCACCAAAACAGCATGCGGTTCTTTATAACCTGTGAGGTAATAAAAATTAGGATCTTGATGATAGACATAATCCACATCATTTGCACGATTTCTTACCGGATTAGCAAAAAACACAGCCACACTATTTGCTGGCATTTTTGCTCGTAATGCGTCGCGTCGTTCTTTATGAAATGCTGCACTTAGATAATCTTCTGGTGTTCCGTTTTGGGCAAAACTTCCGAAGAAAAATAAAATCGTAAAAATTAATGTAAATAAAAGTCTCATGGTTTTTTAATAAGCATTGAAAATAAAGAATTATCTCATCCTTCCGAAGAAAACTTTTTAATATTAACATATTTTTAATCTGTTTTTATACTGAAACACCTTCTTCATAACAGATAATTTTCGATACATTTGTGTCACAATTTTTACTGAATTCAAAAATAATCGTAATGAAAAATACAGCCTTAACAGCAACTCACGAAGCGCTTGGTGCCAAAATGGTACCATTTGCAGGATATAATATGCCAGTACAATATGATGGTGTCAATGTAGAACATGAAGCGGTACGAACTGGTGTTGGTGTGTTTGATGTATCGCATATGGGAGAGTTTTTAATTGAAGGACCAAATGCCTTAGATTTAATACAAAAAGTGAGTAGTAATGATGCGTCAAAATTAACAATAGGTAAAGCACAATACAGCTGTTTACCTAATGATGATGGTGGAATTGTTGATGATCTCATCATTTACAAAATTAAAGAAGAAACGTACCTTTTGGTCGTTAACGCAAGTAATATTGAAAAAGATTGGAACTGGATTTCGTCTAAAAATGATGTTGGTGCTGAGATGAAAGATTTAAGTGAAGATTACTCTTTACTTGCTATTCAAGGTCCAAAAGCGGTTGAAGCCATGCAAGCTTTAACGACTCATGATCTTTCTGAAATTAAATTTTACAACTTCGTAGTTGGCGATTTTGCTGGAATTGATAATGTAATTATTTCTGCGACTGGTTATACAGGAAGTGGTGGTTTTGAAATCTATTGCAAAAACTCTGAAGTCAAGCAAATTTGGGATAAGGTTGTTGAAGCTGGCGCAAAACCAATTGGACTTGCGGCTCGTGATACCTTACGTTTAGAAATGGGATATTGTCTCTACGGAAATGATATAAACGACACAACTTCACCTATTGAAGCTGGTTTAGGATGGATTACAAAATTCTCAAAACAATTTACAAACTCTGAAGCTTTAGAACATGAAAAACGTCGTGGACCAGAACGTAAATTAGTTGCTTTTGAAATTGATGAGCGTGGTATTCCACGTCAAGGATATGATATTGTTGATTCTAGCGGAAAAAAAATTGGAGAAGTCACATCTGGAACGATGTCACCAAGTTTAGGTAAAGGTATTGGTTTGGGTTATGTTCCAACAATTTTTACAGATGTTGGTAGTAAAATTCATATCCAAATTCGAAAAAACTCAGTGCCTGCAACTGTAGTTAAATTGCCTTTTTATAAAGGGTAAGTTTACATAGCTGAGGGATTAATGAAGGAGTTTTCTAACAAACATCGCATCTTAATTTTAGGTGCTAGCGGATTTATAGGTAATGCCATTTACAAAGAACTGTTGGGTTACTTTAGGACGTTTGGTACGTATAGGATTCCGAAGAAAATATATGAAGATAACCATCAGTTTTTTCAATATAACGTTGAAGAAGATGATGTGTATGAAATTCTTGAAGCAACAAAACCTACCATTATCATTTCTTGTCTACGTGGCGAATTTAGAGCGCAAACGATAGCTCATCAACATATTGCAGAATATCTTCTAGTCAACGAATGCAAACTCATATTCTTATCGTCTGCTAATGTATTTGATGCTTACAGTAAATATCCAAGTTACGAATTAGACAAAACCTTAAGCGGAAGCGTTTATGGTCATTTTAAGATTAAGATTGAAAACATGTTGCTACGTCTTCCGAAGAAAAAAGTAGCAATCCTTAGATTACCAATGGTTTTGGGTTCTCAATCTCCAAGACTTAAAGAATTAAAACAACATTTGGAGGATAAAACTGCGATAGAGATATTCCCGAATATCATAATGAATGTCACCACAGACTCAAAATTAACGCAACAAATACATTACATCATCAACCAAAACAAATATGGGATATTCCATTTAGGAAGTACAGATTTAGTGCATCATGATGATTATTTCAAAGATATTGTTACACAAATTTCTTCAAAAAATGGTGTCATTTATAAACATGTGTACACGACTAATGAAGATCGCTATTTAGCAGTTTTACCAAAATTCAATAAGCTTCCAAAACATTTAGATATCACCAGTGCAGAAGTGCTAGAAGACTTAACTAAATAACAGTTTACAGTAAAAACTTATCTGTTTATCTTTTTTTATAGATTGAAAACTTAATTACACCTATTTTACAGCAAAAATATGCTACTTTTAAGTAAAAAATAGAGTTATGGGTTTGTTAACAGACGAAAATATAGAAAAACGATTACTTCGCTTTCCAGATTGGGAATATAGAAATAATGCATTATACGCAGAGTTTGAGTTTGATAATTTTAAAGATTGCTTTAGCGCAATGAGTAGAATTGCATTTGAGTGTGAAGCGCAACACCATCATCCAGAATGGACTAATGTTTACAACGTACTTAAGATTTCATTATCAACACATGATGCAAATGGTGTCACAGAAAAAGACTTTAAATTGGCAGATGCTATTGAAGCCATAGTTGAAGTTGAAGATTAAATTGGTTCAATATTTGTTGTTCTCACTTCAAGACACTCTATTTAAAACATATATGCTAAAAAATATACGTCCGTTTTTATTATTTTCTTTCATTTCTTTTTTTGGTTATAGCCAAAATGAAGCTGTTTTTTGCGATCAAGTCAAAGCTTTGAAAACAGTTGTAGAGCAAAATCATTATCAACCCAAAATTATTGATGATAGCTTATCAACACATGTGTTTGATTTATTTGTACACAATCTAGATGAAGACAAGCGTTTACTAACAATAAGTGATGTGACGATTTTTGAGAATGACCGTTTTTCAATTGATGATTACATCAATAACAATAGTTGCGATTTCATAGATAAATACGCTACGGTTCTAAATGAACGCATAGAAAAATCAAAAAAAATCATAACGAGTTTAGAGTCCGAAAATTTCGACTATTCGGGTAAAGACACATTACGTTTTACTCCTCAAGCAAAGTTTATTTATTTTAAAAATGAAGACGCTATAAAACGCTACTGGAGTAAACGATTGCGCTATAATATTTTATATACACTTGTAGAAAATGATTCTGTTTTAGCGCATATTCAAAGTGATTTCAAAACACTTGAAAGCGAATTAAAGCCTAAACTCATTCAGAAGGAATTATGCAAACTTGAAGAACTTCAAAATAGATTAGGAAGCGTTGACCATTTTGTAAAAGAAGCCTTTTTAAATGCGTATGTGCATTATCATGATCCTAACTCTTCATTTTTTAATGCTTCGGAAAAGGAACTATTTGAAAACTCGTTGTCTAATGATCAATTGTCATTTGGTATTATTACTGCTAAAAATGATGATGGAGATATTACCATTGTACACATAACTCCAGGAAGTTCTGCTTTTAACAATGGTAATTTTGAAGTTAATGATGTTATAAAATCACTGCATTCAAATTCTGAAACATTAGAAACGTATTGTGTATCTAATCAAGACGTGATGTCTTTTACAAGCGATCAAAACCACAATACAGTGACGTTTAAAATTAAGAAGCAAAACGGAACACTTCAAAGTATTGAGCTCACAAAAACCAAAACAAAAACAGAGGAAAACACAGTCTCAGGTTATATTATAGAAGATAAATCTAAAGTTGGATATATTAGTATTCCTAGTTTTTATTCTGATTTAGAATCTCCTAATGGACTCGGATTAGCAAATGATGTTGCTAAAGAATTATACAAGCTACAAAAAGAAAGCATAGAAGGCCTAATCCTTGACTTACGTTTTAATGGAGGTGGATCTATGAAAGAAGCGGCAGATTTGTCTGGTATGTTTATTAATAAAGGTCCTTTATCTATTTTGCGGTATCCTAATGGAGAAACCTACACGATTAAGGATATGAATAGAGGTGCTTTATTCACAAAACCAATTGTAGTTTTAGTAAATAATTATAGTGCATCAGCATCTGAGTTTTTTGCAGCCTCAATGCAAGATTACAATAGAGCTGTTATAGTTGGTTCTACAACACATGGTAAAGCTTCTGCACAAGTAATTTTACCTTTAGATATAGATGGTAGTTTAGGATTTTCTAAACTTACTGTAGAGAAATTTTATCGCGTGACTGGTAAAAGCCATCAAGCACAAGGTGTTGTACCAGATATTATATTGCCTAATCTGTATGATGGATTTAATACTCAAGAAGAATTTTCAGATTATGCACTTAAAAATGATTCTATTGCTGGTAAAAATTATCCAAAGCTTAAGCAACTACCAATAAATCAATTAAAAAAACAGAGTCTTGCTCGAGTTAATAACAATTCGACTTTTGAAGCGGTTAAGAAACTTAACCAATTGATCATAAAAAATTATTTTGAATTGGAAACAGAATATCCAATAACATTAGATAATGTATATCGCGAAATGACTACATACAGAAATGAATTTGAAACTATAAATTCACCTCTTAAAAATCATAGTTCGGGTTTTACAATTGAAAATACTGTATACTCAAAAGAAGTTATAAGTTATAATGACGACAAAAAAACAATAAATCAAGCCATTCTAAAAGATCTTAAAAATGATCTTTATATTGAAGAAGCCCAAGCTATACTTCAAGATTTACTTAACCTAATTCCTCTAAATTAAATATGAAAACTACTACTTTAAAATTAACCTTAGCCTTTTTATTTCTAGCGACTTCAATCACTGCTCAAAACTTTAATAATGCCTCAGAATATTTAGATTTTGTGGCTGAAGAGCAGGAAGAAATCACAAAAAACATGTGGAGATATACCAAAGCAGTAGCACACAGTAAAAGTGATAGAAGTATTGATGGTAAACGAAAAAAACTACTTAAAACAATAGATGAAGCCATTGCTAAAATCACAAAAGCAGATGGTTTTGAAGACGATGACTACAAGAATAAAGTATTGAGACACATGACCTTCAATAAAGATTTATTGAATCAAGATTATGCTAAAATCATTGATATGAAACAAGTAGCAGAACAATCATATGATGCCATGGAAGCATACATATTAGCTCAAGAATTAGCAGATCAAAAAATGGAAGAATCTCAACAAGAATACGAGAGAAACTTTTATGAATATGCTGCTAAACACAATATTCAAATTATAGAAAGCGAGTCTGATTTAGGTAAAAAAATGAAAATCTCCAATGAGGTTTTTGAACACTATCATGATATGTATCTTACGTATTTCAAAGTATACATCAACGAGGTTTACCTTATGGATGCTATTGAAAAAAATGATGTAAGCGCTATTCAACAAAATGCAAATGCACTTGCAGCGGCTGCAAAAGAAGGTTTAGAGATTTTAAAAACGAAAGACACTTACAAAAAGGATAAATCTATTATTGAAGCGACAAAAAAGGCTTTTGAATTCTTTATTGATGAAGGTGAAAACCAAATCCCAAAAATCACTGAGTTTTTAATTATCAACGAAGACTTTGAGAAAATAAAAACGACACTAGAACAAACTAATGAGCGTAAACGTACAAAGGAGCAAATAGACAATTACAATAAAAAAGTTAAAGAAGTAAATAAAGGTGCAGATACTTACAACAAAGTCAATACGCAACTTAACACCAATCGTCAAAACGCAATCAATGGTTTAAATAACACGAATGCTAACTTTTTGTCTAAGCATATTCCAAAAGATTAATTCAGTTATTAATTCGGAAATATGCCAACCACAATTATTGTCAATTCCATATAATTTCGATAATTTTGAAATTAATTACAACTACATAACAACTGATTCCCATTTTCATGGGAACTAAAAAATAAAATTTAGATGGGAAGAGCTTTTGAATTTCGTAAAGCAAGAAAAATGAAACGATGGTCTGCAATGAGCAAAGCCTTTACTCGTATAGGTAAAGACATTGTAATGGCAGTAAAAGAAGGTGGACCAGATCCAGATTCTAACTCTCGTTTACGTGCTGTAATTCAAAATGCCAAGGCAGTAAATATGCCTAAAGATAATGTAGAGCGTGCTATTAAAAAGGCTAGCGAAAAAGATCAAGGCGATTATAAAGAAGTTCTTTTTGAAGGGTATGCACAGCATGGTATTGCAGTTCTTATAGAAACAGCAACAGATAATAACACGCGTACAGTAGCAAACGTACGTTCTTATTTTAACAAAACTGATGGTAGTTTAGGAACCTCAGGTTCAGTTGTTTTTATGTTTGATCATACGTGTAATTTCAAAATTAAAGGAGAAGATTTAGATTTAGAGGACTTAGAATTAGAACTTATAGATTTTGGTGTAGAAGAAATTTTTGAAGACATTGACGAAGATGCAGATGGTAATGAAGAAAAAAGCGTCATGATTTATGCACCATTTGAAAGTTTTGGAAACATACAATCCTATTTAGAATCTAATAATTTAGAAATCATCTCATCTGGCTTTGAACGTATACCACAAGTTACAAAACCACTATCTCCAGAAGAAGCTCAGGACGTTGAAAAACTACTCGAAAAATTAGAAGAAGATGATGATGTACAAAATGTATATCATACGATGGAAGAATCTACTGAGGAGTAGTTTTTGCTAAAATCTTATTTTGTCATTCTAAAGGATCCCGATAACTATCGGGAGACTGAAGAATCTTTAATTAAAAACTAGATTCTTCGCTTTGCTATGAATGACAGAAATCTCAGGAATTCTTTGCCTCAATCCACTTACTCATATATTTCGTACTTTGTAAGGTGTGATGCTGTAATATTTGACCGATAAAATTGTGTTGTCTGTGTGCTTTCAAATTAGCTACTATATCTAATAATCGCTTTTTAAACTCACTTTCAAAATGAGACTTAGAAAATTGCTCTTCTAAAATCTCAAAACCTAAATTTTGTTGTTGCCTCCAAGTAGAAGTATCTGTATATAATTTTATAGAATAATTGATAAATTCTTCCGAAGCATCACAAACAAAATCCAGATTTACATCATCAACGATCCCTTCTACTCCAACAGACGTTGATACAAAAGGCGTTCCGTTTTGCATAGCATCAAAAAGTTTCCCTTTCAATCCTGCACCAAAACGAATTGGAGCCAAAAGCACTTTAGAGTGTTGCATCACTTTATTCACATCCTCAGCAAAACCTTTGATAAAAAACCCTTCTTTTTCGTTGTGCAACTGATTCACTTTTTGCGATGCATACGATCCATAGTTATGTAATTGAGCATTTGGCAATTTGGCTCTAATGCCTTTCCAAATAGTTTCTTTTAAATAGAGTAATGCATTGTAATTAGGTTCATGGAGAAAATTACCAATAGAAATAAAATGCTGTCGTTGGTCATAACTAGGTAAGGTTTTCTTTTGTGCTTCGGAAATCGCCTCAACAAGAAATGGCAGGTAAAATAATAACGAGCTCTCTATTTTAAACGTGTTTTGGAGTAGGCTCATTTCCGCAGTAGAAATAATTAAACTCAAATCACAACGATAGATACTTGCAATTTCGCGTTTTGATGTATCGTTAAATAAATCATCATTTGTAACCTCTACTTTGTCTTTAAACGCTTGCTGTCTCGCACGTCTTAAAAAGTGAAGATCTTCTGTATCTAGGATTTTAATAGCATTGGGACAATGTTGAGAAACGCGCCAACCAAATTGCTCCTCTGTCATAAATCGATCAAAAAGAACGATGTCTGGTTTCTGTTTTAAAATAAAATCATTAAAACTAGAATGGTTGAGCTCTATCGTTACTTTTTCTACGTCTATTGTGGATAAATCAAAGGCATTATCACTTTTAGCACAAGCACTTGCAAAGGTTATTTGATACTTTTGAGATTGAAAAAACGAAATCAGTTGCATCATCCTGCTTCCTGCTGCAGAACTCTTGGGCTCTGGCCAAAGGAAACCAATGATTAATAGTTTTTTATCCAAGGGTTGTCTATTCAGCTTTTAGTTGCTCTTGATAATTTGCTCTCACTCCTTTTCCCCAAGCAACAACTGCTGCGATTTGCTCATCGGTAAGATTTGCATCACCATGTGTGTAAGTATATGACTCTAGAGGCATATTTTTTTCTTCAACCTCTTCTATAAGCTCATGTATTTTATGCTCCTTCTTCTTTAAATTGTAACCATCCCAAGCAGAGATATTAAAATGCTTTTTACCATCTTTAACATGATCTGCCAACCAATAATTTACAGGTGTTATTTTGTTGTACCAAGGATATGTTGTGACATCAGTATGACAGTCATAACAGGTCGTTTCTAAAATATGTTTAACATCACTTGGCGGATTTGTCTCAGCAATAAAAGCATCTACAGTTACAATATCACCTTCATTTCTTTCTGGCCCAAAAAATTGCATAATTATAAATACAACTAATAGAACAACCAGAATTTTTTTTATAATTTTCATTTTTGTTAATTTTAATGATATAAAAATACGAAATCAACGTGACTACCAAAGAACTTTATGAAGAATTAAATTATGTGAATCACTCACGAGAAAAACGTTTGTATTATGCAAATTTAGTGATTGACAATCCAGATTTGATTCCGAAGTTATTAGATATATTATTTATGGTTGATGATAAAATTTCTTGTCGAGCAGCTTGGGTTTTTGAATTTATGTGTGGCGAAAAACTAGAAACGATCATCCTATATTTAGATCAATTTACTGAGCAAATGCATCGTGTTCATTTAGACCCAGCAGTGAGACCAGTTGCTAAAGTTTGCGAGTATCTTGCTAAAGCTTATTACGGAAATTATGAAACACTTATAAAATCTGCATTGCTCCCAAAACACAAAGAAAAAATTGTAGAAGCTTGTTTTGATTGGATGATAAACGATGAAAAAGTGGCTCCAAAAGCCTACAGCATGAGTACATTATTTCTCTTCGGAAAAGATATAGACTGGATTTACCCAGAATTAAAAATTATTTTGGAGCGTGATTTTCAAACTCAAAGCGCAGCATTTAAAGCTAGAGCAAGACAAATTTTAAAGAAAATTAATAAGTAAAAGTTGTAAGTACAAGCTTCTATCTTCGGTCTAAAAAAACTATCTTTACCCCTTTTAATTTTTGATACAAAACACACAACCAATGTCAATATCATCACTTAATGCCATCTCTCCTATTGATGGTCGCTATAGAAGTAAAGTTAGTAATCTTGCACCTTATTTTTCTGAAGAAGCTCTAATAAAATATAGAGTACTTGTAGAAATTGAGTATTTCATTGCGCTTTGCGAAGCAGATTTACCACAACTAGCAGGAATTAACAAAACAGTATTTGATGATTTGAGAGCTATTTACACGTCGTTTTCTTCGGAAGATGCACAAGCTATAAAAGATATTGAAGCGATTACAAACCATGATGTAAAAGCGGTTGAGTATTTCATAAAAGAAAAGTTTGACGCTTTAAAATTAGAAAAATATAAAGAGTTTATCCATTTTGGATTAACCTCTCAAGACATCAACAACACAGCCATCCCATTAAGTATTAAAGAGGCTATGAATGATGTTTATGTCCCTGAATATTTTGAAGTGCTTAATAAACTAAAAGCACTTGCTAAGGATTGGGCAGACATCCCAATGCTAGCAAGAACGCATGGTCAACCTGCTTCGCCAACACGTTTAGGAAAAGAAATAGAAGTTTTCGTAGTACGTTTGGAAGAGCAGTTTAATTTGTTAAATGATATTCCAAGTGCTGCAAAATTTGGTGGTGCTACAGGAAATTTCAATGCTCATAAAGTAGCCTACCCAAAAATGGATTGGAAAGCGTTTGGTTCAAAATTTGTTCAAGAAAAATTGGGTTTACAACACTCATTCCCAACGACTCAAATTGAACATTACGATCATATGGCTGCATTATTTGATGCTTTAAAACGTATCAATACGATTCTTATTGATTTAGATCGTGATATTTGGACCTATGTGTCAATGGAATATTTTAAACAAAAAATCAAAGCAGGTGAAGTTGGAAGTAGCGCAATGCCACATAAAGTAAATCCGATAGATTTTGAAAACTCTGAAGGTAACTTAGGTCTTGCAAATGCTATTTTTGAGCACTTATCTGCAAAACTACCTATTTCTAGATTACAACGTGATTTAACAGATAGTACTGTACTTAGAAACGTTGGTGTACCTTTTGGACATACCATCATTGGTTTTAAATCTACGCTGAAAGGCTTAAACAAGTTATTACTTAATGAGCCTAAGTTTGCTCAAGATCTTGAAAACAATTGGGCTGTGGTTGCTGAGGCGATTCAAACTATTTTACGTCGTGAAGCATATCCTAATCCTTATGAAGCATTAAAAGGCTTAACGAGAACTAATGAAACGATTAACGAACGTTCAATTTCAGAATTTATTGATACCTTAGATGTTTCCGAAGCTATTAAAACAGAATTAAAAGCCATTAACCCAAGCAACTATACAGGAATCTAATAGTATGAAAATGCCAACTAGAAATACATTAACATTGTTGTCTTCTGGACTTATTGTGCTTTGTTTTTTAATTTTTGGTATTTTAGATATTCTAGATTATGTCATTGTAAAAATCATCTTGTTTTCTTCATTTGCACTATTAGCGGCTTATTTAATACGTATTGTGCTTAAAGATTCTGAGACTGAAGAACACAGCAACTCTCAATAAATTTATTTTTCCCTTCGGAAAATCGCTTACAAAAAAACCACTTCAAGTGGTCAGACCTGAAGTGGCATATGCTACCAAATAAATTTCTAAATAATCGATTAAATTTGTTTCTTTTTCCTTTTTATTTAAATATAAAATAGAACCTTAACTAAGGCTATGCTTAGATTTTCTATTTCCTAAAAAGAAAGAATATTTCAAATTTATTAACTATCATTTCAATATTCATTTGGTATTAACATTTAAATCAATATTAAATATTGGTTTAAATCAAGAAGTCATTTAAAATCACTTCTCTATGTGATAAGCTTTAAAGGCTTATTTAAAAAATCCTGAAAACTTTTCTAATGGTGAGTTTTCAATATCAGACTCTTGTAATACTTTAGCTAATTCTGCAATTTTATTGAAATTCATATCGTCTCCTAAAACTCTAATAACTCCAAATCCTGCAGTGTTAGAATTTCCGAAGAGAATAAACTCCTCAATATCATCTCCTTCTCCTATACATTTGATGACGAATTTTCCGTCGGTTGAATTTCCACCACGCATCAATTCTTCATATTTAGGATTTTTAAGAATCGTATTTACTTTAGCATACTCAATATCCATTTGTTCTTGGTTATTGTCATCTAAAACAAAAGCAATTAAGCTTAATTTCTCAATAGATTCATAGGCTTCCAATTGCTCCTCAGTAAGGGAATCTTCATCTATATCTAATATACTAACAGGCACATCTAGAGATGTAAATCCTGGTGCTAATTCATTGTCAACGTAGTACGTTTGCAATGTTAAATCTTGGTTGCAACTTTGTAAAGTCACAACCAAAATTAACATAGTGATTATTGATTTGATTGATGTGTTCATCTTAGTTTCTTTTACCTACTTTCTCTAAATTCTTTCCTCCAGGTACATTCATTGTACTTGTGATTTTAGAGATTTCTCTTAAATCGATATCTCCAGTTATCGAAACTACTACAGTTTCAAACTCACGTTTTTCGCCATTAATTGTGATACTCTTATCTTTAGTAAGCTCTTGTAAACCACTAATAAGCATGAACAATTCTTTTACATGGTTCTCATCTTTACCTTCTTTCACATAGAATTTCACGGTTTGATCACCATCTTTAAAACGCATTAATTCACTTAAGTTTGCTTTGTTGATATGACCTTCGGCATCTGCTTTCATATTTGCAGAAATTTTAGAATTACCAGTACTTAAAATTTTGACACTTTCAATTTTCTTTACCATCTCCATAAATTTCTGTGCATCTGGATCATCTAAATCAATGTCTATGGTAGCAAGCATGCTAAACATTTTTTGATTGATAACTCCTGAGCTTACATCTTTCATGTCCTCATATTTATCAAACATACTTTGACCAAATGAGACTGAACTTACTAAAGCTATTGCGAATATTAATATAAATTTTTTCATAATTTCTTGTTTTAATTTTTACTTGTTTTTGTTTTGTTTTTTCTTTTTTGATTTTAAAATCTTGTTGGTTGCTTTTGAAAACTCTGCAACATGTTCAAAGTTCTCTGCACCTTGAGATAATTTATTAGACATTAAGCCAAACGCTGCCATATTGCTTTCACCTTGTTCAAATTTTGAACCTACAAGGTCAAAAACTTCTACAGCTTGGTTGTATGCTATTTGCTGTTCTACTGTGAGATCACCAATTGTCTTTTTCTTATCACCAAATTGGGTGGTGAAAATCCCTAACGAGAGTACTAATAATGCAGCGACAGAAATCCATTGATAGATGTAACTCTTTTTAGTTTTTAACGGAACGTCTTTTGTATATAAATCCTCTTGTTTTGTTGTGTTAAAGTATTGAAACATGGTTTTGTAAGACTCCAAATGTGGTGCAACCTCATCTTGAGCAAAATACGCTTTGAGTTGCTGCTCTTCTTTAATGGTTGTCTCACCATTGTCGTACTTTTCCAGTAATTTTTCTATACTATTTAATACCATAGCGATGTGTATTAGTTAATTTTTCTCTTATTGTTTTTCTAGCTCTTGATAACGCGACTCTAATTGCTGTAGGATTCATATCTACTACTTTTGCAATCTCATCAAAGTCATACTCTTCTATATCTCTAAGCTGTAATATTATTTTCTGTTGTTCTGGTAACTCTTCAATTATTTTAGACACCCAATCTACACTATCTCTAGCTTCAACTTGTTTTTCTAATGAGGTGTTATTCTCTTCGTAATTACTATGAACTATTTTCAAATTTTGTGCCTGTTTTGATTTTAATCTGTCTAAACAAAAATTCTTTGTCATTGTCATCGCAAAAGCTTCAATATTGCGATACTCTTTAATATTTTGTTTCTTATTCCATAATTTCAATAAAATCTCTTGCGTTGCGTCTTCTGCTTCTTCACGAGAAACTAGAAGTCTTTTTGCTAAACGAAAGACTTTATCCTTAAAAGGCAATACCAATTTTGTAAAATCAGTTTGTGTCATTTGTGGTTTGTTAGTTAAAAAACGAGTGATTAATTCCGCTTCTTATTATTACGACGAACATGTTTCAGTTTTGTTACAATCTATAATTTATATTAATTAGACCTGTCACATTGAGCGTAATCGAAATGCTTAGCATTACTAATAAATATCATTCGCAATATATTTTTTAATTTACAATAATGTAAGTAAATTTAGAGTTTACTAGACTAACTTAGTAATAGAAGTTGAAAAGGAAAATTAATCTAAAATTTCAGAATAAAAGTAGGACAACGCTATGATCTCTTTTTCTCTTCGGAAATTTTAAAACACAAAAACTACATGAACGTATTTAAAATTAGTCTGTTATTAATTCTAACACTGTCAATGACAAGTTGTTTTGAAGATAGAGACGATAATGCAATTGCTGCAAGTGAGATTAACGATTTTGTTTGGAAAGGTATGAATGCAGTGTATTTATATAAAGACGATGTACCAGATTTAGCAAATGATCGTTTTACGACCAATGAGCAGTATGGTAATTATTTAAGTGGCTTTACTGCACCCGAAAACTTATTTGAAAGTCTTATTTATCAAAGAGCAACGGTTGATCGCTTTAGTGTAATTGTTGATGACTATATTGCTCTCGAACAACAATTTAATGGTATCTCTACAAGCAACGGAATGGAATTTGGCTTATTTAGATTCAATGAAACTGATACTGAACTTTATGGTTATGTACAATATGTGATGCCAAATACATCTGCCGAAACTCAAGGTGTAACACGAGGTGATATATTTTATGGTGTTGATGGAGTCCAACTCACAGTAGATAATTATATTAATTTACTTTTTAGTTCTAACAGTAGTTATACTATTAATATAGGAAATTATGATGATAACGGAACCAACGATGATCCAAATGATGATAGTGTATTAGAAACTACAAATTCAATTGAGTTAACGAAACAACCTTATACTGAAAATCCAATTCTAATTAGTAACGTTTTAAATCTAAATGCTAATACAGTTGGCTATTTAATGTATAATGGATTTACAGGTACAGATGCTTTTGATTCTCAACTTAATGCTGTTTTTGCAGATTTCAATGCTGCTGGAGTTACAGATTTAGTTATCGATTTAAGATATAATGGTGGTGGATCGGTAAATACTGCCATATGGTTATCTTCAATGATTACAGGACAATTTACAGGAGACTTATTAGTAAGTGAACAATGGAATAGTGAACTACAAGCACAAATTGAAAATAATAATCCGCAAAGTCTATTAAACCCTTTTGTTGATGAAATGAGAAAGTTTAATACTGATGGTGATGTGGTATTTCAAGAAAGCATCAATCATCTTAATCTAAATAAGGTGTATATCTTAACGACTAGAGGAACAGCATCTGCAAGTGAACTGGTTATAAATGGTCTAAATCCATATATAGACGTTATACAAATAGGAAGTACGTCTAGAGGAAAATATCAAGCATCGATTACAATTTACGATTCTCCAAATCTTGGAAGAGCAGATGCAAATCCAAATCATACTTATGCTATGCAACCTTTAATATTTAAAACGGTAAATTCTGTTGGATTTACTGATTTTGATTCTGGTCTAGTTCCAAACATTATTGTTAATGAAAACTTTGGTAATCTTGGCGTTTTAGGATCCGTAGATGAACCATTATTAGCTGCAGCAATAGCAGACATTGAAGGTACAGGAAGGATAAGCAATCAAAATAATTATGATATCAAATCATTTAAAAGTTCTAAAGATTTTAAACAATTTTCAACAGATATGTATATCGATACTAATACAACGATATTAAACAGACTAGAATTAAAATAATAACTATCATTTTAGATATAAAAAAGCCACTCCTTTGAGTGGCTTTTTTATTGTTTATTTTAATCTAAATAGACTGTACTTAGTTGAAGTAAATTTTAGATGCTCCTAAACCTACATTAAAACTATTGAGTTCACTTCCTGAGCTTAAATCATAAATTAAAAGTTCACTTTGCTCTGTAAAACTAGCATCTGTTACATACAATAAACCATTATTAATTGCCATTCCGTATGCATAATTTGCTGTTATATCAAAAACTGGAGTACTTGGCAATGTTGTATCTGCATCTGCTAAACCATACACCGAATTATTTAAAACATAGTACGTCATACCATTACTATAAGTCATTAATTCAGGATGTGCACCTACAGGAAATTCTAAAGAAGATGTTACAGTATTATCATTAACATTAATTCTAGTTATTGCTCCTTCTGTTTCTAAAGGTGGATCTGCCCAAACAATATTAGCACCTGTACTTAATACGACTAAATTACCTGCTGCATCAAAAGCCATTTCATCTGGTACATCATTAACTGTGATTGTTTCAACTGTATTAGTAGATAAATCCATAGCGGAAATAATATTATTGGTATTATATCCACCTTTATGAGATACAAATAACGTTTCATTATTAGAAATTAACTGTTCTGGTCCTTCTCCTACCAAAACTGTAGATTCAACAGTATTACTTGTTAAATCAAGAACTGCAATAAAATCATCTGTTGCCACATTAGGATCTCCCCAATTTGAAACATAAGCTTTTCCATTCGCAAAACTTATATAACGAGGAGCACTTAATCCTGTTGTGATAGTTGTCACTTTTTCAAAAGTATAACGATCTACAACTGTAATTGAATTAGCTGTATCAGTAATGATGTAAGCTAAATCACCATTAAAACCAATAGACTGTAAATACACACCTAAAGCTTCATTGTTAACATTAAAATAAATTTGATTTTCTGTAGTTGTAAAATCTGAAGAAATAAATGAAACCGATCCTGCAGGACCTCCTTCTCCACTTACTAAAATCCCATTCTCGTAAGCTCCAAGAGGTTCTGGATTAAAATCATCATCATTTGAGCACGAAACCACTAATAATGACATTGCAATAATTGATAAAAAAACTTTTTTCATTGTAATTAATTTAAAATTTATAGAGTATTTGAATATTAAAATTTCGGTTTGGCATTGGTCTAAAAGCCACGTTTTGATACTTTTGGTTATATAGATTACTGAGTTTAAAACCAAGATCTATTTGATGATTCTCTTTTTCTAAAATCTCGTAGTTGCAACCAACATTAGCAACATTAAAAGCGTCTACACTATATAACGCACTAGATAAATTATCTGCTGTAGTAAATACGTCTCCATTGTATATCTGTTGATAATACATAGAATAGCGTTTAAAACGATATGCTAGATTAATATTAGCAGTATGAAATGGCACATAAATGAGTTGATTTTTAGTTTCAATGTCTTCGGAAACTGTATAAGCATAATTTAGTCTCAACTTAAATTGATGTGCTTTTATAGATTTCTCAAGTGCTGCACTTACTTCTAATCCGTAATTTTGAGTTTCTGCAACATTATCTGGACTCCATAATCCTGAAGTATTTGGCATCCATTGAATCAAATCTTTCGTTTTTATATAAAACGTATTTAGATTTAATTCAATTGATTTAGTTTTAAAATTTTGGCCTAAATCTATTTGGTAAGATGTTTCGGATTTTAAATTAAGGTTACCGCCTGGTTGCCAATACAAATCATTAAATGTTGGCACTCTATAATTTTTAGAGGTATTGACGGTTATTTTATAAGATTTTGAAATAGTATGAGCAACATCAAAAGCAAATACCAACGGACTATCAAAACCAGAAGTAAAATCCTGTCTTAGACTAAAACCATAATTCCACTTATTGTTAGCTTTATAATCTAAAATTGCTGTAGTAGAAAATGCTTGTCTGTTAGGATTCCCAAAACTACTTCCTTCTCCTTTATAATAGTTATAATCTACTGTTGTGTTAAGTTTTAGTTTTTGTGATAAATGTACATCAGCATTATAATTTGCAATGAACGTATTTACTTTTCCGAAGGAATACGCATCAGAATCCTGGTTACCAAAATATTTAAAATGCTCTTGAAGATGCGCTATCTTAAATTTCGAAGTCAAACTCGCGCTACGTCGCGTCCACTCCAACAATGTTCTCAAATTAAAATCTTCGTATTTACTATTTGAAGGTGAATTTGTAGTGCCAGATAATTGACGATCACTACTATAATTTTGATGGTACAATTTTAGTACATTATTTTTAGACAAAACATAACCAACATTAACGCTTAAATCAAGATTATGAAAGGCACCATTTTCATTTTTTAAGTCTGTTCCAAGAAAGCGGTAATCATTTTCAGAATTCACATAAGCAGCACCAATATTTGCTGACCATGTTCCATTTCCGAAGGACGCATTATAACTCATATTTTGCGTATCAAAACTCCCGAAAGCAACTAGAATGCGATTATCAAAGTGTTTTTTAAAATCTAAATCATTAGACAAATGAATTGTACCACCAATCGCTCCACTACCATATTGCACGCTCCCTCCTCCACTTCTTATGCTTATATTATCGTAATTTACGGTTGAAATAGTGTTGAAATCTACTTGTCCGTTGAGCTGAGAATTAATATTAATTCCGTTCCAAATCACAGCTGTTTGAGATGCATTTGTTCCTCTAAACGATGGAGATGACACCATACCATAACCATTTTCTTTAAAGTAAATATTGGAATTGAAACGTAGAATATCTGTTAATGAAGATTTATATTTTCTCAAAATAGAATCACTCAATACAGTTAGTTTGTAACCTTTAGCGTATCGTTTTAACTTGACGTCACTCAACACCACCTCATCCAGCTTTTGAATAGAATCCAAAGTTGTTTGCGACCAAGTTAAACTGCTAAAAAGCAGAAATAAAGAAAATAGTGTTATCTGTCTCATACCTCAAAGACTTTTCTCCCGAAAGTCATTTTTGATTTAAGAATTTGGCAGGTCTCCTGACTTGCGTCTTGTTATTGGTCTTCCCAGAAAAATTATTTTCCAGTGACTTGAAGGTAATAACAAGCTTTATAGCTTACAGTTGCGGGAACAGTTCTGGAATTGAAAATTATTTCTCACCAGATTCCCTTTTAATTGACTTTGTCGTCATTCTGAATTTATTTCAGAATCTCATCATACTTTTAAGTATGTGATTAGCGATTTAGTCAAACCAAAATTCAAATGCAAAAGTAGTATATTAAAGTAACTCGATAAGACAAATTGTTACTTTTTCTTATTCATTTTATAGATAAGATAAATGAATCCAATTAAAAAATGGGCAATAATAATACCTGCAACAATATATAATGTTAAATTTGAATCGCCTCTCATGGTATAATTTTTATCAAAATTAATGATAAATCATCAATCTAAAAGTTACAAATGTTACCAATGAAATATTTTAGAATATTATTACTTCTTTTAATTATAAGTTCATGTAAAAATGAGACAAAACAAGATCTAATTACAACTCCTACAACTCAACACCAAGAGTTAAAATATGCCGAAGGCTTTTTAGTTACAAATGCTAAAAACTATAAACTACTAACAATTAAAAGTCCTTGGCCTAAGAGTGAAAAAGTTTTTAAATATGTATTAATTTCTGCGGAAGAAGCTGCTAAAACAACATTTTTGAAAGATGAATTTGATGGTATTATCATAACACCTGTTCAAAAAATTGTAGTAACCTCAACAACTCATATTCCAGCGTTAGAACTTTTAGAAGTTGAAGAAACTCTAATAGGATTTCCTGGAACAGATTATGTGTCTTCAGAAAAAACAAGAGCTAGAATAGATAACGGAAACGTAAGAGAATTAGGAAAAAATGAAGGGATCAATACCGAAGTTTTATTAGAATTACGTCCAGACGTTGTAGTCGCTTTTGGTGTTGATGGTACCAATAAAAGTATGGAAACAATTCAAAAAGCTAGAATCCCTGTGATTTATAATGGAGATTGGGTTGAAAAATCACCTTTAGCAAAAGCAGAATGGATCAAGTTTTTTGGTGCACTCTACAATAAAGAAAAAGTAGCAGATTCTATTTTTAACCAAATAGAACAGGATTATTTAGACGCAAAAAAAATTGCTTCAAATTCTACAACACGTCCAACTGTTTTATGTGGAGCGATGTATAAAGATGTTTGGTATTTACCAAATGGTACAAGTGCAGAAGCACAATTTTTAAATGATGCCAATGCAAATTATTTATGGAGTGACACAAAAGAAACAGGAAGCATCGCTTTAAGTTTCGAAGCCGTTTTTGATAAAGCTAAAACTACAGATTTATGGTTAAGTCCGTCGTATTATTCTAGTTACGAAGCACTAGAAAAATCGAATCCTCATTATAAGCAGTTTAGCGCATTTCAAAATAAAAATGTTTATACGTTTTCTAATACCACAGGTAAAACTGGAGGAGTTACCTATTATGAATTAGGAATGGCTCGACCAGATTTAGTACTCAAGGACATGATAAAAATTTGTCATCCTGAATTATTACAAGATTATGAAACGACATTTTTTAAGCCTTTGAAATTAACTAATAAAATAGACTAATGTCATTCAGAGCATTCCGACGACAGTCGGAGTCGAAGAATCTTTTTAATAAAATTCAAATTAAATAATGAGATTCCTCGTTCCTCGGAATGACAAATGTGAATGACAACAAAATATGAAAACCAAGCACACATATTCATTCTTTATCTTAGCAATTGTATTATTGCTATGCTTTGTTGTGAATATTAGTTTAGGATCTGTGAGTATTCCATTTTCCGAAGTAATTGCAAGTGTTTTTGGAAATTCTAACAATGAATCTTGGCAATATATCATTCAGGATTATAGATTACCAAAGGCATTTACAGCGATTTTGGTTGGTTCTGGTTTAGGTATTTCAGGATTGTTGATGCAAACGTTATTTCGTAATCCGTTGGCTGGACCATTTGTTTTAGGAATAAGTTCTGGAGCAAGTTTAGGCGTTGCTTTAGTTATTTTAGGTTCTGGATTATTTGGAGGTATTTTTGCAAGTGTACTCATTTCTAAGTGGAGTATTGTAATTGCAGCAAGTTTAGGAAGTTTTCTAGTCTTATTAGCAGTATTACTCGTTTCCTCAAAAGTGAGAGACACAATGGCCATTTTAATTATTGGATTGATGTTTGGTAGCATTACAGCAGCAATAGTGAGTGTTCTCTCCTATTTTAGTTCTGCGGAACAATTGCAACAATATATATTTTGGGGCTTTGGAAGTTTAGGAAATCTCTCATGGAATGAATTGTTTATTTTCTTCGGAATATATCTCCTAGGAATTCTATTAGCCATCTTCTCAATTAAAGCATTAAATACATTTTTATTAGGAGAAAATTATGCTAAAAGCTTAGGTTTAGATGTCAAAACAAGCAGATTTATTATCATCATCGCTACCAGTTTATTAGCAGGAACCATAACTGCTTTTGCAGGACCTATTGCGTTTATCGGGTTGGCAATTCCGCATATGACAAGACAAATTTTCAATACTTCTAATCATAAACTATTGTTACCAGCTGTATTTTTATTTGGAGCTATTGTGATGCTTATTTGTGATAGTATTGCACAATTACCATCAAGTGATTATACGCTACCAATTAATGCTATTACCTCTTTAATTGGAGCTCCTGTGGTGGTCTGGTTATTGGTACGACAACGTAAAATGGTGTTTTAAATGACAAAAAGCAGCAAACATACCATCCTAAAAACCAAACACCTTTCCATTGGCTATAAAACCAAGAAAGGCACATCTGTTATTGCAGACAACATCAACCTAGAGCTCAAACAAGGAGAACTCATTGGTCTTGTTGGTGCCAATGGAATTGGAAAATCTACACTTTTAAGAACTTTAGCGACTATCCAAGAACCGTTGGATGGTAGTATTGAAATAAATGACATTCTAATTGAAAATCATACTGCTCTAGATTTAGCTAAAACGATGAGTTTGGTGCTAACTGAGCAATTGATGTCTAAAAACTTGTCGGTTTTTGAGTTGGTGGCTTTGGGTCGTCAGCCGTATACTAATTGGGTTGGAAATTTATCTGAGAGAGATATTTCCGAAGTAAAAAAAGCTATAGAGCTTACAAACATTACAGACATACAACATCGTAAATGTTTTGAGTTAAGTGATGGTCAACTTCAAAAAGTCATGATTGCAAGAGCATTGTCTCAAGATACTCATTTGATTATTCTAGATGAACCTACGACACATTTAGACATGTATCACAAAGCTTATATTTTGAAACTGCTTCAAAACCTTGCAAAAGAGACTAATAAAACGATACTATTTTCGTCGCATGAGATTGATTTAGCGATACAATTGTGTGACACGATGATTGTGATGACTCCTGATGATGTGGTTACAGATTCGCCTTGTAATCTAATTATGAAAGGAACATTTGAAACTCTCTTTCCGAAAGATTTGATTGGATTTGATAAAAATACGGGGAGTTTTAAGGTTAAAAATGACAATTAATGTCGCTAGTCTTATTATTTTAAGCTATTTTTAGATGATTGAAAATCAGATTTTTAAAAACATTTCAATCCCCACTTTTTAATAATTTGTTTTTCATCTTAAGGCATTCTTCAAAACCAATAAAAGATGAAATTATTAAAACTGCATTGTATTTTATTATTACTATTCATTTTTGCATGTAAGGACAAATCTCCAAAACCAAATCCTGCATTAGCATCTCTCGATTTACTTCGTGGTGACATCTTACTTTGTGGTAGCCCTGAGTTTGGCGATGTCAGTTTTGGGTTAGAATGTAAATATGATGTTCGAGAAACGTTTGATTTGGCTATTTCATTACTTCATTCTTTTGAATATGATGAAGCAGAAAAAGCATTTGTAAAAGTTATTGATGCAGATCCAGAATGTGCTATGGCATATTGGGGAATTGCCATGAGTACATATCATGAACTTTGGGCTCCTCCTGGACCAAAAGAACTAAAAAAAGGGGCCACACTCATAAACATAGCAGAATCTTTACCAAAATCAAAACGTGCAGAATTGTACTTAGATGCCTTAAAAGCATTTTATACAGATTGGGACACTATAGATCATAAAACTAGAGAGCTATTATATGAAAAGAAAATGGAGCACATCTATAACACTGAAAAAGATGATATTGAAGCTGGAATATTTTACGCTTTAGCCATCACTTCTGCTGCAGATCCAAATGACAAAACATATGTTAGTCAGAAAAAAGCAGGAGCTATTTTAAAGAAACTGTTCAAAGAACAACCTAATCATCCAGGAATTGCTCATTATGTCATTCACACGTATGATTATCCAGAAATAGCAGAAAATGCTTTGCAAACAGCTAGACGCTATGCAGAGATTGCTCCAGCATCTGCTCATGCGCAACATATGCCTTCTCATATTTTTACACGTTTAGGACTATGGCAAGAATCTATTGAAACTAATATAAACTCAGCAGCATCTGCTGTATGTTATGCAGAAAGTGTTAATCCTGATGCTAATTGGGTAGCAGAAATACATGCTATGGATTATCTGGTCTATGCTTATTTACAACAAGGAAACAATAAAGAAGCTAATGCACAATATGCCTATCTAAAAACCATAAAAAAGATTTTTCCTATTGATGACTTTGGAATTGCTTATCCAGCAAACGCAATTCCTGCTCGCATTGCATTAGAAAACAGACAATGGGAAAAAGCTGCTCAACTTGAACAACCTACAATGGAACTTAATTGGGACAAATTTCCTTGGACAAAATCAATATTACATTTTGCAAAAGCTTTAGGTTCTGCACGATCAGGTGATATCACATCTGCAGAATATGAACTTGAAATCATTAGATCTTTAAACAAAGAACTCCTTGAAATGAATAACGCTCAATCCACTTATAAAGCTGGCCAAGTATTAGTTGAAATCAAAACCACTGAAGCTTGGATTCAACTAGCAAAAGGAAATACTGAGGAGGCACTCACATTAATGAAGCATGCAGTAAAATTGGAGAGCGAAACTTCTAAGCATCCTGTTACTCCAGGAGAAGTCCTGCCTGCCGATGAACTCCTAGGAGATATGTTCTTAATTTTAAAGAAACCTCAAGACGCTTTAGAAGCCTACGAAATAAACTTAAAAGGACATCCTAATAGATTTAATGGGATTTATGGTGCTGCAATTGCTTCAAAACAATTAGGAAATACTGAAAAAGCAACTTTGTATTTTAAACAACTTCTAGAGCTTGTAAAAGATTCTAACAGTGATAGACCAGAATTACTAGAAGCAACTAATTATCTTAATAACACATCTATTTAATCCATCATAATGAATAGTAAAAAGCGGTATTTAGGTTATATTGTCTTATATATTTTCTTCGGAAATGTATCATGTAACACAAATACGCAAAAAGTATTACCAATCTATAATCCAGCAGATTTTAAATCAGAACTGGTTGATAAAAGCCTTAGAAATAAAAACTCAAATCATACCGTTTCAGATTTTAAACTCATCAATCAAAACGGACAAATTATCACGCAAGACAATTACAAGAACAAAATTTATGTCACCGATTTCTTTTTTACAAGTTGTGCCACTATTTGTCCTATTATGACAGATAATATGGCAAAAATTCAAAAGGAGTTTTTAAACAATGATGATATTATGTTCTTGTCACTTTCTGTTACTCCAGAAATAGATAGTGTTTCAGTTTTACGAAACTATGCAAATCAAAAAGGCGTTATTGATAAAAAGTGGAATGTCACTACAGGAGAAAAAAAGCACATCTACAATTTAGCACGTCAAAGCTACTTTGCTGTTGTAGAACAAGGTGATGGTGATCTCCAAGATTTTATTCACACACCAAACTTCATATTAATTGATAAGGACAAACAAATTCGAGGTATTTATGATGGCACAAATGTCGATGACATCAAACGTATTATTGAAGATATCTATGTTTTAGAAAACTAGATTATATCTTTTTATTACAATCCTAAAATTTTCAACAAATCCGTTATCTTTGAGTAAATTTCCATACTCTTTATGAACGACAGTCTTATTCTCATTTTAGCTATTATTTTATCTGCAGCCATTGGTGCCTATCTAGGTATGCTTTTTATTAAACTGAAAAGTAAAAGTGAACAGAGTACTTTAGAAGAACGCAACTCAAATTTAGCACAACAACTTCAAGAGTTAAAAATATTTCATCAAACTGAGAACGAGAAACAAGATTCTTATTTCAATACTAAGTTGGGAGAGCTTTCTCAGACGATTTCAAAAATTGAGAGTGAACGCGAAGAGATAAGAAGAGAAAAAGAATTTTTAAATACTGAGCTAGCTAGACGCAATAGTGAATATGAGAACCTTCAACAATTAAGCGATAAACGTGATGAAGAAATTGAATTACGTCAAGAACAGTTGCGTAAAGATTTTGAGTTACTAGCCACGAAAATCTTAGATGAAAAATCTGAGAAATTCACACTTCAGAATAAAGAAAACATCAAGAATATCTTGAATCCGTTACAGGAAAAAATTCAAATTTTCGAGAAAAAAGTAGATGATACTCAAAAGGAAAGTATAAGCATGCACTCTGCTTTGAAAGAACAATTATTAGGTTTAAAAGATTTGAACCAACAAATGACAAAAGAGGCTACCAATTTAACTAGAGCTTTAAAAGGTGATAGTAAAATGCAAGGTAATTGGGGAGAATTAGTTTTAGAGCGTGTGCTAGAAAAATCTGGTCTAGAAAAAGATAGAGAGTATTTTGTACAACAAAACTTTACTAGAGAAGATGGTACTAGAGTATTACCTGATATTGTTTTACACCTACCAGACAATAAAAAAATGATTATTGATAGTAAGGTGTCTTTAACAGATTATGAACGTTATGTTAATGCAGATGAAGATGAACGAGACTTTTATTTAAAAGCACACATCAATTCTATAAAAAAGCATGTTGATCAGTTGTCTGAAAAAAAATACGAAGATTTGTACGATATAGAAAGTCCGGATTTTGTATTACTTTTTATTCCAATAGAGCCAGCGTTTGCAGTAGCCATTAATGCAGATAACTCAATCTATAATAAAGCCTTTGAGAAAAATATTGTCATCGTTACACCTTCTACGCTGTTAGCAACATTAAGAACTGTTGATAGTATGTGGAATAATGAAAAGCAACAACGAAATGCCATAGAAATAGCCAGACAAGCTGGAGCATTATATGATAAATTTGAAGGTTTAGTAAAAGACTTAACAGGTGTTGGTAAAAAGATTGACGATGCTAAAAAAGACTATTCTTCTGCGATGAATAAATTAGTAGAAGGAAAAGGAAATCTTATAACAAGTGTTGAAAAAATCAAAAAATTAGGAGCTAAAGCTAAAAAATCATTGCCAGAGGCTATCATAAAAAGAGCCAAAGATGATGAAGAATAATCCCATTTACCTATTTGTGACGTCATTCAAAAGCAAAGAATTAACAAATTTAAAAGTTGAAAAAACATGAAAAAAATATTGAGCTTTCTGGTCATAGGAGTTATTGTTGTTCTCGCTTTATACTATGCTGTAATTTATTTTGTACCCTATAGTGAAGGGTATCGCTCTGGAGAACTCATTAAATTTAGCAGTAAAGGTTTTGTTGCTAAAACTTGGGAAGGTGAAATAAGCCAAGGAATCTCTGGCGCACAAATTTTCTCTTTTTCAGTATTAGATAAAGACGAAGAAGTTATAGCAGATTTAAAAAAGTTTCAAGGAGAATACGTTAAACTCACTTATATTGAACGTTATGGGACTTTCTTTTGGTTAGGTGATAGTAAATATTTTGTTACTAAAGTTGAACAAGAATCTTCCCCTCATTTTAGAAATAAAAACAATGACTTATAAAAAGATAGACTCGACAAGAATTAGCATTTCTCAACTTATGCAACCATCAAACTCCAATTTTGGAGGTAAAATTCATGGTGGATATATTTTGAACTTAATGGATCAAATTGCTTTTGCTTGTGCCTCTAAACATTCTGAAACGTATTGTGTTACTGCCTCTGTTGATACGGTTGATTTTTTAAATCCTATTGAAATTGGCGAATTAGTCACTATGAAAGCATCTATAAATTTTGTTGGCCGCACCTCAATGGTTGTTGGGATTAGAGTAGAATCTGAAAACATTAGAACCGGAGAAATCAAACACTGTAACTCGTCTTATTTTACAATGGTTGCAAAAGATGATAATGGTAACTCTGTAGAAGTGCCTGGACTCATAATCAATGATAAAACCGAAGTAAAGCGTTTTTTAAAATCCATAAAACGAACTGAAACTAAAAAACTTAGAAAAAAAGAATTTGAACATGCAGATTTTTCGCATACACACTACCTTGATGATTTAAAAAAATACCGTGTAAAAATTGAGCTTCCAGATAATTAGAAATTTGTACTCATCATAAAGATAGTTTTAATGAAAACCTCGAGGTATAGCTTTGAGGTTTTTTTGTGATTAGAAATGAACTCTAAATACGGCATTTGGTGTGATACCTAATGAATTTTGTGACGTTTCACTCACGCTATCATCACTAATTCTATAAAACTTATTAATTTCATTATTCGTATTAAATAGATTCCAAATAGAAACACCAAGATCTGCTTTCGTGTTTTTAAAAAGCTTAATATTATATACTGCGGAAACATCAACTCTCAAGTAATCTTTAAGCATTCTAGAGTTTGTAGTCTCAAAATTGATAGCATCATCTACAATTTCATTTCCAACAATTGGTTGTGTTGTTGGACGTCCAGAATGCCAATTCAATCCCGTAGATAGTTTTAAATCTCTTAACGTATAATTAGCTCCAAATGAAACAGTATGAGTGATATCAAAATTATTAGGAAACATTTTTTCTTGTAGAGCATCAAAAGTATAATCACTATTTAAATACGAATAGCTTAACCACGTTGTAAATTCTTTAATTTGTTTTCTTAAAATAAAATCTACGCCAAACGTGTCATAACTGCCACTTGTTTTCACAAACTCATATTGATTTTGAAACCCTTGGCTTTGTGTCGTAATTCCGCTTACATATTTATAAAATGAATCTAAGCTAATAAGCCATCCTTTTTTATTAAAACTTAATCCTAATGAGACTTGTTTACTCTTAATCACAGGAATGTCCTCATTATTAGATAATTGCCATCGACGCTTTTCTATACCTAAAAAGTCATTCTGAAAATTAATCACTTGAGACGTATTTTGATGTTTAAACTCTCCCAAAAATTCTACAGCAAAATTGCTTAAAAATTGATAGGTAATTGACAATCTTGGTTCTAAAATATGCTTTTTAAACTTATCTATATAATTATGTCGCAAACCAAAACTTAAGCTTGTTTTTTTATTTAACGACGTGTAATATAATTGAGAAAAGAGTCCGTGAGTTCTAACAACTTCAGAAATTAAAGATTTAAAACGAGGTGAATCAACATCATCTAAATTTGTGATTTCAGTTTCTACAAAATGATACCCATTTAAAATTTGTAGATGATCATTAAGCTTATAATTAGCTAGAAATTTTAAACTAGTTTCAGATACTATATTTTCTTGCTGAAACCTTTGTGCATCAAGTATATTAGCATTTATAGCTTTTAGTTTATAATCGGTTTCATAGGCTTCAAAAGTGGTTTGCCAAGTATCATTCCAAACTCTACTATAATGTAATGCACCAGCAATACTATTTTGACTTAAACTGCTTTGACGAGACGTTTCTACATTATCAATTAAGGAGTTTTCATTAAATCGCAATTCGTTATTTGCAGTTAAAAAATTAACTTGTAATTGATCTTTATCTGAAATCTCATAAAGCCATCTTAACGACATATCATAGAAATCAAATTCTTGGTCAGAATTCACAATATCGTTAGCGTTAGATTCAACTTCCGTATTTTGAGATATACGCTCAAAAAAGTTAGAATATGTTGGAGTTTCAGTAAAATCACTAATCGATTTTCTAGCTGCGATTTGCAACGATGACTTTTCACTTAAGGGAACATCTGCAAAACCATTTGCATCAATAAAATTGACACCTAGACTTCCTTTTAAAGTATCATTAATTTTAGTGCTAGTTTCCATAGCGATAGTTCCTGAGACACCATCTGTAAGTGTTGTGTTAGTCCCATTTTTTAATACATTGACCTGTTGTGTTATCTGCGGATTAAACATAGATATCAAACCAAAGAAATGACCAGATTGATACATCTTAATGCCGTCCCAAAGTATTAAATTCTGGTCGTGGGTTCCACCTCTAATATTAATATTTGAAACAGTTTCGTTAATACTTTGAACTCCAGGAAATGCTTGTACTGCCTGCAATACATCTGGTTCTATTAAACCTGGTAAAATATCTAATTGAGAGAAATCAATTTTATAAGACCCATTATTTAATTTATTAATTCCTTTTACAATGTATTGAGAAACGACAACGGGAGATAATTGCTGAAGATTAAAAGCGGTGTTTTTAATACTAACCAAAATAAAAGTACCATCTAAATTTTTAAATGAAAATTTAGTATTTAACTCTAGATAAGATAAAGCCTGATTTAAGGTTAAAGTTTCCGAAGGAGGAATAATTAAAACTCCTTTTAGGCTAGCCTCAGCATAATTAAACTGAATATTATACTGGTGCTGTAATGTAGTTAAAACTTGAGTTAATGGCTGTTTTTTTTGTGTATTTTGAGCAATAGTTACAAACGATAGCGCAAAAAATAGAAAACATAAAAAATATACTTTATTTTTTATTGCCATAAATCACTACATCATTTGAAGCATTAATTTTATAGGTCAAACCCATGGGCTGTGTAATAGATATAAGGGCATTTTCAATATTATCATGCATAAATCCTCCTGTAAATAAACGATCTTCATTTACATTTGAAAGTCTAATTTTGATATCATATTGACGTTCAACTTCTGCTAGAACAGCTTTATAAGGAAGTGCTTTAAATGTACTTTTATTGGATGTCCATTCTGGTTTTGAAGATGTCGTCTTGTCTACAGAAAAAGAATCTTCCAAAATTCTAAACGTATCTCCTGCTAATAACTGTTTTGTGTGAGATCCTGAGGTTACACTTACTATGCCTTCAAAACACTGTACTTCAAAATAATGATCTCGTTGTTTTACATTAAATGCTGTACCTACAACTGTAACAATACCTTGAGAGGTGATTACATCAAAAGTTTCACCTTTGGAAACTTCAAAATAAGCTTCACCATTTAGATTCAAACTTCTATTGTTTTCCCAATCTTTTTTACTGTAATTAATTATTGAACCTGCATTTAATGTCACTTTTGAAGCATCTGGAAGTTCAACTGTAGTATGTTGAGTAGCTAATGTTTGTACTTGACTAAGTGTATCATAGAACATTGTAAAATAAACACCTAAAGCAATAACTATAACACTAGCAATTCTCAGAACTGGTTTTAACCATTTGATTCTTTTTGATCTACTACTCTTATTTTGGTATGCCGTTTTAAACTCATTAAATGATTCTGGTTTAGAAAAATTTGAGGCTTTAAATTGTTTTCCGCTTCTAACAATAGCTTTATATAATGCAAAATCTTCTCCTTGCTCAAAAGTGTCCATTTCGGCAGCAGATAACTCATTATTCAACCATTTTTTGATTTGGTCTTCTTTACTCATAAATATATTCCTATTAATATAACAACCTCACTCCTATTTCTCCTGATTATTTTATTTTAAATCCTTCTAATTCTTTCTTTAAAATATTAAATGCACTATAAATACGATACTCAACAACTTTATTAGTAACTCCTAAAAAATCGGCTATCTCACGATGAGTCTTACCTTCTGCCTTACTTAACAAAAATGCGACACGTTGATCTTCAGTCAAACTTTCTAGTACTTTTTTATAACGTTCAAAAAACTGCTCTTGCTCTAAAATAAACTCTGGTGTTTCATTTGTATGAGATCTAGGAGCCATTTTTTGATGATTAAGAACCACTTTATGGTGTTTAATATCATTGAGCACCATATTATTTGCAACAGTAAACAAAAATGATTTGGCTTTACTTAATGTAACCTTTTTACAATTATCCCAAAGTTTAATAAACGCGTCTTGCACTTTATCTTTTGGGTTAAACTGTTCGCCATATTTATAATATAAAAAATTATGAACGTCTTTAGAATATGTATTATACACATGTTCAAAAACTTTGGCTTCACATATATTTTCGTTTAAATCTTTTGGCAAGTTGTTTATTTTTAGAATCTAAAGGTAAATATATTTTTATTTTATTTTCAGGAGTTTTAAAAGTTGAGTTGTTATATATTAAACAGCATTAGAAATATTCAAATGCAAAATCATGAAAACAACAATTAAATCAACTTTAATTTTACTTTTCTTATCTCTTATGGTGTTTACATCATGTAGAACTGAGGAGACCGAATTCATAAATACTCCTCCAGAAGACACTATAGAAAGTAATTCTACTATAGCAAGTTTGATTCAACGTACTGTAACTAATGATGGATCTAATGATAATATTTTAGATTTAGCCAATTGTTTCAATATTAAACTACCTATAAATGTTACTGCAAACTCAATTCCTGTCAACATAAATACTAGTGAGGATTATTATGCCGTAGAATCCATTTTTGATGAATTCATAGATGATACAGATGCTCTAGATATTACATTTCCTGTCACAATTGTGAATTCAGATTTTTCCGAAGATATTATAAATAATATGAGTGAACTTAATACTAAAGCAAGCAATTGTAATGGAGAAAACACTAGTGATGATGATATTGAATGTATTGATTTTATATATCCGTTTTCAGCATCAAAATTTAATATAACTAATGAAATAATTTCTACGGAAACGTTTACTAACGATCAAGATTTGTACAGTTTTATTGAAGACATTTCGACAGATGATATAACGAGTATAAACTTTCCAATATCTGTTCTATTATCAAACGGCACATCATTAGAAATTAATTCACTCAGCGAACTTGAAACAACAATAGAAAACGAACAAAACGTTTGTGATGAAGATGATGATTTTGATTACAATGATGATGATTGTGATGATTGTACTCAAGAATTACTAGCCAACTACTTAACCGGTTGTCAAAATTGGTATGTTGATAAAGCTAGACGAAATAACTTCAATTATGATGATATTTATGATGGTTACGATTTTAATTTCGCTACAGATGGCACAGTAACCGCTTACTGGAATTCTACATCAGCAACTGGCACATGGTCCACCTCAGGTATAGCAAATAATATAACTGTAAACATAAATATTCCAGGACTGTCGTATTGTAATAATACTTGGAATCTCCAAGAAATAAATACTAATAACTTAACAAAAATTGATTTGAGAATTGATGATGAAGATAGACTGAGATATCGAAATACTTGCAATTGAAAATAACTCACTTTTGAAAAAGAAAAATTAAGGAATTAATTGTTTAGTAGTTGTCCAAAATTGCAAATACATGAACTGCTTTAACATAAAAAAGTTGAAGCAGTTTATAAATCAAAAATAAATTAACTATTACATAAACAAAAAACTATGAAAACAAATTACTTATTTAAAATCGCGTTTACACTTTTATTTACAGCTTTCTTAGGTCAACAAACCAATGCTCAAGAATTTAAGCTATTAGTTGTTGATCCAGCAGCAGATACAGTTACCATCAAGAATTTTGGTACCACAACAGCAAATGTTGGAAATTACAGACTATGCTCACTATTTGGATATAAGACGCTCTCTTCACAGACAACCTTAGTTAGTGGTTCATTCAATCTTGCTCCAAATGAAGAAGTCACAGTATCTATTAGCGGTAATTACTTGAATGATACTGCTGCAGATTTAGGTCTTTATCTACCTACAGGTAATTTTGGGACTGCTGCCAATATGGTAGACTTCACACAATGGGGAAGTGGTGGAAATGGACGTGAAAATGTAGCAGTAGCCAAAGGGATTTGGACTGCAGGCACATTTATAAACGTAGCACCACCTTACCATTTTAATGGTAATGTATCAGATTTTGGTGTAAACTTTTGGGATACACTTTTAAGTGTTAATGACTTTGACGCAATTTCAAGTTTTAGTTTGTATCCAAATCCTACAAATTCAATATTACATATTGAACTAAATAACAATCAAGTAGATGTAACTTATGACATTTACGATGTTCTTGGAAAACTAATAACTTCGGAAATATTAGAACCTGGAAATTCATCTAAAATTGATGTTTCTAACTGGAACAATGGTTTATATCTTATTAAAATTTCAAATGGAGATAACACTGAAACTAAACGCTTTGTAAAGCATTAAACATAGTGATTTTAGTTAGTATCAAATTATATTTTAAATTAATAATGCAAAAAGCCATCTTTAAAAGATGGCTTTTACTATATATATGATTTAATATCTTATTGCTTAATAAAACGTTTTGTTTGTGTGACATCATCACTAGAGACTCTTACGATGTAAACACCAGTATTCCATTTACTAACATCAACAGATATTGTTTGAAGACTTCCTACTTCTTCCTCTATTACTTTTTTACCTAACAAGTCAAAAACTCTAAGTGTAGCATTCTCAATACTACTAGGAATACTAACGTTTAGATTTAATGATGCAGGATTTGGCGAAATATTAAATTTGGTAATCTCTTCAAAATTTTCGGTATTTAGTAAAGTATCCCAAAATGCAACACCTCTATCATTAGCGCCTCCAATAAATTCATAAGGAGCTGCTACATTTATAAATGTTCCTGCAGTCCAAAAATTATTTGTGACAGCTACAGATTCTCTACCATTGCCTCCACTTCCCCATTGAGTAAAATCTATCATGCTTGCAGGAGTACCAAAGTTACCCGTTGGTAAATACAAACCTAAATCTGCAGCATCATCAATTGCATTACCTCCTGATAATGCAACTGTTACTTCAACTGTTGCATTAGGCATCAAATTTAAAAAACCATCAATTAATGCCATATCACTCAAAGTCCCATATTTAAATTTTGAGCATAATCTATAGCTTGTAATATTTATAGTTGTAGCTCCAAAATTTTTGATTTTAATACGCTCAGTAGAAGGATCAACTTCAGTGATTCTTAATTGTGCATTGGCATTTTGAATAGAAAACCCAAAACAAAAAATGAGTAAAAGACTATAAAATGTGTATTTTTTTCTCATAATATCTTGTTTAACAAATTGAAGTCTCCTACAATTTAGTGAAATTTTAATTAAATTATGAGTGTAACTAAAAATAAAAAACCCACTAATTGTTCATTAATGGGTTTTAATATTAGAATGATTATTTTATTTATTGCTTCACAAAACGCTTTGTAAGTGTTTGTTGACTTGTTGAGATTCTTACAAGATATACTCCCGAATTCCATCTTGAGACATCAATTGATGAATTCAAACCATTGACCTCTTTGAAGTATACTTTTTTACCTAAAATATCATAAACAGTAATAGTTGCATTATCTAAATTTTGAGATAAATTGATGTTTAATTTTGAAGTTGCTGGATTTGGAGAGATTTCAAATTCGTTCTGAACCTGTAATTCTTGAGTACTCAACGTTGTTGATGCTGTAATATTATCTAAATTAATTGTTGACACTACTACATCTGGATTTGCCCATGTTGGAGAATTACTACTCAATATTCTCATTGTATTAACGGCTGCTAATGCGTCGCTAATTGAAACAGCTCCTGATCCTCCAACAGATGTAAAATCTGAGGCAGAAATTGGAATAGTAACCGGTTGCCAACCAGAACCTGCTATAACATTAACAGCATTGGTTGTACATATTCTTTTACCGTTAGGACCTTGAAATGCTATTCTTAAGTTTAAATCATTGGTTAAAACTCTAACATCAAATTTAATAGCTACAATACCTTCACTTATATAGTTTGAAGACCACTGTGCACCAGCATTAAATATAACCATTTTGCTGCCTGCACCACCAGATTCAGGAGGAGTTGACGTATATGTTAAATAATTATCGTCTACACCATCTGGTCCATCTGTAGTAACATTTGCAGGTGGTGAAACCGCAGAACTTGGGCTTCCAATAATCCAATCTTGAGTTGTACCATCCTCAAAATCGTCTATCTGATTGGCAGACACCTGCGACAGTGCAACTAAAGAGGTTAATAACAATGATAAAAAAAGTAATATTGTTTTCATAGCCTATATTATTCTATTGAAATCTGTTATAATACTTTAAAAGTATAGCAAAAATGATTCCAATTTAGCAATTTTCAAATTTTCATCTAATTTAGTGATAAAAGGTAAATTAATTAAGACCTCCTTTAAAAAAACTTGTTGAATCCAAAATAAGAAAGGCTACAAACAATGTTTGTAGCCTTTCTTTTATTTTTAATCTATTTGTCTATTGCTTCATGAAACGTTTCATTACAACAGATGTTTCCGAAGAAATTTTAATAATATATAAACCACTATTCCATTTAGAAATATCAAAAGTGGTTACAATTGCATTTATCTTTCTATTTAAAACTTTTTTACCTAAAACGTCATAAATTTCAACAACTGCATTATTATTAAACGTTCCCAATTCTAAAGTAAAATTGTTTTTAGCTGGATTAGGAGATATTTTAAAATCATTAACTTCAAAAGTATCATTACTTAAAGTTAAACCTTGCATAGTAATTCCTCTGTTATTACCATGCCACACTAATGGATCGTTATCAAATCTCGCTAAAGCCCAAACAAGTTCTAAGGTCGTTGCACTTGCAGAAAACACATAATCGTTAGGGTTACCAGTATTATTTAATCTAGTTGAAACTACTGTTCTAACACCAGATGGTACATCTAACGTATTTGAAACTGTAGTCCAATCACGCTCACCTTCTCTATCTTCTGTTGGCGTAATTCCTGTTGCATCTTGTCCTGGATCTTGACCTTCAAAGCCATAATACCTATCTGTTACAGATGTATTATCAAATATTACAACATCTCCTCCTGAGGTCATACTCTGCACTCCAAACCCAACACCAAACCATCTCAAATCTGGACCAGTCATTGTTAATGTAGTCGTGGTTGCATCAACATCTATTTGTACAGTATATGGTGTGCCAGTATTATTGGCAAAACTCATTACACCTGTAGTATAGCTTTGAGAAAAAGCCATAGTAAAGCAAAAAACACCAATTAAGGCTAAAGTAATTTTTTTCATAGTAATTATTTTTTATTGATAAGATCAATTATCGATTTGTTATTAGTCATAGCTGCATATTCTTTTGCTGAATTCCCTCTCTTATCTTTGAAATCCACATCTGCTTTAGCATCCATGAGTAATTTAATTATTTTTTCATTTCTAAAAATAATAGCATAATGCAAAGGCGTTGTACCATTTACATCTGCTATATTCGGATTAGCATTTAACTCAAGTAAACGCTCAATAATTACGGGTCTGTTTTTATAAACAGCAGCCATTAGTGGTGTACCGTAATCACTATTTCCATCAATATCATTTACTTCGGAAGCTAAAAACAAAGCAACCTCAGTATTTCCTTTATAACATGCTAATGTTAAAGGAACATAACCTTCTTTATTTGCTGTATTAATCGTATCAGAGTTAATTTTCATTAACGCTTTAACCTCTTCTATTGTACCAGTACGAGCAACATCAAAAATATCTTTTTGGGCAAAAGAAATAAATGTTACCAGTAGGCAGTTGATTAAACAGAATTGTTTGATATTCAAAATTATAGGTTATCAGAAATGTTTTGCAATTTAATAAATTAAAAACTCTTTTAAAGAGTCGTTTAACGAATAAATTGGCTATTTGCTCAAATACATTTTACGTCTAGAATACAAATTATAGAACTCATCATCCTTTAAACTATCAATAAATAAGATGCTTTCTCCAGTACTTTTCATTTCTGGACCTAGTTTTTTATTCACATTTGGAAACTTATTAAACGAGAATACTGGTTGCTTAATCGCATAACCTTCTAATTGTGGATTAAAATCAAAATCAGTCACTTTCTTTTCACCTAACATGACTTTAGTTGCATAATTCACATAAGGTTCTCCATACGCTTTAGAAATAAATGGCACTGTACGTGATGCTCTTGGATTAGCTTCAATAATATATACAATATCATCTTTTATAGCGAATTGAATATTTATTAAACCAACGGTATTTAATGCTAGTGCAATCTTTTTTGTATGATCTTTAATTTGTTGCATTACAAACTCACCTAAATTAAAAGGTGGTAACGTTGCGTTACTATCACCAGAGTGAATTCCGCAAGGTTCAATATGTTCCATGATACCAATGATGTACACATTTTCTCCATCACAAATGGCATCAGCTTCAGCCTCTATTGCTCCATCAAGATAATGATCTAAGAGCAATTGATTTCCTGGCATTCGTCGTAATAAATCAACAACATGCTCTTCTAGCTCTTGTTTATTTATTACAATTTTCATCCCTTGACCTCCAAGAACGTAAGATGGTCTTACCAAAATTGGAAAATCTAAAACATCTGCAATTGCAGCTGCTTCATCTGCTGTTGTTGCGATATCAAATTGTGGATAAGGAATATTATTTTCCTTTAAAAGATTTGAGAACAAGCCTCTATCTTCAGCTAAATCTAGAGATTGATAAGTTGTACCAATAATTTTTATTCCGTAGCGATCTAATTTTTCAGCTAACTTTAAAGCGGTTTGTCCACCTAGTTGAACAATGACACCTTCGGGCTTTTCATGACGAATAATATCATAAATATGTTCCCAAAACACAGGTTCGAAATATAATTTATCTGCAATATCAAAATCGGTAGACACCGTTTCAGGATTACAATTGATCATAATGGTTTCGTAGCCACATTCCGCAGCTGCTAATACACCATGTACACAACAGTAATCAAACTCTATACCTTGACCAATTCTATTTGGACCAGATCCTAAAACGATAATTTTCTTTTTATCTGAAACAACACTTTCATTGGCTGGAAATATGTTTCCTTCGGAAGTTTCTACTTCATTTTCAAACGTAGAATAGTAATATGGCGTTTGCGCTTTAAATTCCGCAGCACACGTATCTACTAATTTATAGACACGATTAATTTTTAATTCGTCACGTTTATTATACACTTGGCTTTCTAAGCATTTAAGCATATGAGCAATTTGTCTGTCTCCATAACCTTTCTGCTTTGCTTCTAATAATAAATCACGCTCAATAGTCTCAATTGTAAATGTCGAAATTTCTATTTCTAGTTGATGAAGTTCTTCATATTGTTTTAAGAACCACATATCAATTTTAGTGATTTCGTGGATTCTACTCAATGGAATTCCCATTTGAATCGCATCATAAATTGCAAACACACGATCCCAACTAGCAAATGTGAGTTTATCAATTATTTGCTGATAATCTTTGTATCCTTTACCATCTGCTCCTAAACCATTACGTTTAATTTCAAGTGATTGAGTTGCTTTATGTAGTGCTTCCTGAAATGAACGTCCAATTGCCATCACTTCACCTACTGCTTTCATTTGTAGGCCTAAAGTTCTATCTGAGCCTTCAAATTTATCGAAATTCCAACGAGGAATCTTCACAACCACATAGTCTAAAGTAGGTTCAAATAAAGCAGAAGTAGATCCTGTAATTTGATTATTTAACTCATCTAAGGTGTAACCTATTGCTAGTTTTGCTGCAATTTTTGCAATTGGGTAACCTGTTGCTTTACTTGCTAATGCTGACGATCGAGACACACGAGGATTAATCTCAATTGCAATTATTTCTTCTTTTTCATCAGGACTAACAGCAAATTGCACATTACAACCACCTGCAAAATCACCAATACTACGCATCATATGGATTGCCATATCACGCATTTTTTGAAATGTTTTATCAGACAAGGTCATTGCAGGAGCTACAGTAATAGAGTCTCCTGTATGAATTCCCATAGGATCCATATTTTCAATAGTACAAATAATAACAACATTATCATTAGAGTCACGTAATAACTCTAATTCATATTCTTTCCAGCCAATTAAGGCTTTATCTATCATGACTTCGTGAATTGGAGAGACTTCTAAACCACGAGTTAATAATTCATCAAAATCTTCTTCTTTATAAACGATAGCTGCACCATCACCACCTAAAGTAAATGATGCTCTAATGACTAAAGGAAAGCCAAACTCCTGAGCAATTTCTTTTCCTTTTAAATAAGATGTAGCTGTTGCTTGTGGTGCCATACCAACACCAATTTTAAGCATAAGCTCTCTAAACTTTTCTCTATCTTCAGTAATATTAATAGCATCAATATCAACACCTATAATATCTACGTTGAAATCTTTCCATATGCCTTTTTCATCTGCTTCAATACAAAGATTTAATGCAGTTTGTCCACCCATTGTTGGTAAAACAGCATCAATATGAGGATGCTCTTTTAATATTTTAATGATAGACTTTGTGGTTAAAGGCAACAGATACACATGGTCTGCCATGGTAGGATCTGTCATTATTGTTGCAGGATTAGAATTGATTAATATTGTTTCAATTCCATCTTCACGAAGTGAACGTAAAGCTTGTGTTCCAGAATAATCAAATTCGCAGGCTTGTCCAATAACTATTGGACCTGAGCCAATGATAAGGATAGATTTTAATTTTTCATTTTTTGGCATGATCGAGTTTTTTTTATGGTTGCAAAAATAAGTAACGAATGGGTACAAAAAAAGGCGTTACACCTAAGTAACGCCTTTTAAATATTAACAATTGTTAATCATTATCTTTTATGTCTAGTTTCAGTTGACACAGACAATTTCTTTCTTCCTTTAGCTCTTCTACGTGCTAAAACTTTTCTTCCATTTACAGAAGCCATTCTTTCTCTAAAACCGTGTTTATTTCTTCTCTTTCTTTTTGACGGTTGAAACGTTCTTTTTGGCATTGTCGTATCTTTTTAAAAAACTTAAATTCTTTTTATGGTTTTGAACTCTTCTCAAAACTGCGTGCAAATATACAAAGAGTTTTTACTTTGCCAAACCAAAATTTAAAAATATTTTGTGTTAAATATAACAATCCCATAACTAGCTACTAATTGACAAAAAATTAGTTTCTTTGTAAATTGAAAATTTAATAACTAAATGAAACCCTTTTTTACAACAATTCTCGTTGCATTTATTGCGACTACAAGCGTATTGAACGCACAAACAAGCCTAACTTACAACTTACAGGTTGGTGATCAATTTAAAATAAAACAAGTTGCCAATCAAGACATTGTTCAAGACATGAATGGTCAAAAGCACGAAATGAAAAATCTACTTGAAGGTGATTTTACATTTATTGTTGAAGAAGTCAATGATAGTTTATATGGTTTAAAATTTAAATTTGACCGTTTTAAAATGGTATCGTCTTCGAATTTAATTGGTGAGATTATTTCGGTTAATACAAATGATAGTATTGCTGATGATGATATTGAAGGAAAAATTTTCGCTCAATTAGTTACAGTAGATTTGGCAATGGACATGTATAAAAATGGTAAGATTAAATCTATTGAAGGTTCTAATGAATTAATTTCAAAAATGGTTAATGCTGTTGGAGATATAGATGAGTTTACAAAAGAGGTCATGAAAGAATCTATGAAAGGTGAGTTTAGTAACGAAAGTCTTTCAAAGAGCTTTGAACAAATGACGTATATCTATCCTAACACAACTGTAAACATTGGAGATAGTTGGGAAAATGATTTTGAAGGCGATTTATCTTCAAAAAACACTTGGACCCTAGATAACATCACTGATGATGAAATTATTATTACTGGCAAAAGTAGCGTTATCTTTCTAAATAAGGATGCTGATGTTGAAATGAATCTAAATGGTGATATGACTTCTAATCTTATTATTTCAAAAGAAACTGGTTTTGTAAAAACAATGACTACAACCTCTGCAGTTGAAGGAAATTCAATCATGCACAAAATGAATGATTTAAAAGTACCTACAACAATTACATCAAATATTACATATAAAATAGAAAAACATGTTCAATAAAAATATCAAATTAGTCATAGCTGGATTAATAATAGCTTATGCTGTTTATCAATTTACCGAAGGTTATATTGGTAATGGCATCATGTACATTTTATTATCTCTTATATTTATTTTCTTATACTTCAAAAATGAATTTATACTACTTGCATTTTTAAAACTTAGAAAACAAGATTTTGAAGGTGCTAAACTTTGGTTAAATAAAATTAAGAATCCACCAAGTGCTCTTGTTAAAAAACAAGAAGGTTACTACAATTATCTTCATGGTGTTATGGTTTCTCAAACCAATATGAACGAAGCCGAAAAATACTTTAAAAAAGCACTAAACCTTGGTCTTTCTATGGATCATGATGTGGCAATGGCTAAATTAAATCTTGCTGGAATTGCTTTTAGCAAACGCAGACCTATTGAAGCTAAACAGCTTTTAAATGAAGCTCAAAAATTAGATAAACGAGGTATTTTAACAGAGCAAATTAAGATGATGAAAGATGGGATGAAAAAGTCTCAAGGACCAAAGCAACATTACGGAAATCGTAATATGGGAAGACGTTAACACTCCTCTTTTCAACGTCTTTTTATCGATTTATTATTCATCTAGTGTTCATTTCTCTAGTAAATAGAGCTTTTCAACGAGTTTTTATACGCAATTTTACTATTACGTCTACATTTGCAGCCAGTTAAACAACAAATAATTAGACATGAGGATATATATTACAATACTTATGTTAGGTTGTATGTTTTTAGCGTTCCCTCAACAGCAAAAAACCTACTTTGATTCTCAAATCGCCCTACATTTGAAAGCTTATAAAACTAAGTCAGAAATTGCTATGCAAAATGGTGATAAAGAACAGGCTAAGTTTCTTTTTGATTCCCTTTTTGAAAATCATTTAAAATTTAGTCATATTAGGGATTTTTCGCTTAACAAAGTTAAAGGCGGCACTTTAAAAACATCATCTATTGATAAACCATTCCTTTTAATTACCAAATCTTCTTGGGAACAAATTAAAAAAGAAGAAGTTGATGAAATTAATAGAATGTCTAAAATGTATAAAGGGCAAATTGAAATCATCATTTTATTTTGGGATTCTAAAGACAAAGCAAAACAACATTCTAAAAACTACAACTCAAACGTTACTGTTACTTATATAGATGAGCGTGATAATAACGCAAATCATATTATTAAACCATTTAAGCATTCATTTGGAGCACCAGCTTGTTTCTTTTTTTCCGAAGAGAAACAACTTTTGAAAATTGATAAAAAATTCACAATCTCAAATGCAGATAACAGATCTGATGTTGCTTTTAATGTAATTCATGAAAATATTAAATGGATGCTTTTTAGTGATGAGCCAACAAATAGTGGGATTATTACAACTTTACAATAATTATAATAAAGGAGCCCAAAGCCTGCTAAATGACTCTTTCAATTTATTAAATCTAGGTCTGGTTTTCCAACGTTCAAAATCAATGACCTCACAATCTTCAATATCTTTGATAAATTGAGTTTTTAAAATTTTACTTTCTTCGGAATCATACATCAAGGCATTAATTTCGAAATTAATATTGAAACTTCTGTTATCTAAATTACAAGTTCCAATTGTTGCGAATATATCATCTACAACCATCGTTTTTGCATGAACAAAACCTTTACAATAACGATACACCTCAACTCCTGCCTCCAATAATGGCTCTATATAAGAATTTGTTGCACTCTCTGCTACCCAACTATCAGAACGTTTAGGGATTATCAATTTAACATCAACACCTATCTTAGCTGCAATTTGCAAAGCGGTAACCACTTGATCGTTTGGGATGAAATAAGGTGTGGTTATGTAAATATAACTTTCGGCATTATTTATAGCTGTTAATATTGCTTCCATGATATTTGCCCAATCAGTATCTGGACCACTGGCTGCAATTTGTATGGCAACATCCTTTTTACAATCTGTTACTGGAAAATAACTTTGCTTTATTTCAATAGAATCTTCTGTTACAAAATCCCAAGTGGTTAAAAAGTGAAATTGTAATACTTTAACTGCTTCTCCATAAATTCGTAAATGTGTATCTCTCCAATACACACTAGAATCTTCAGTATTTACATAATTATCAGAAATATTTATACCTCCTATGTAACCTATTTCACCATCAATAACTACAATTTTTCTATGATTCCTATAATTAGACTTACCTGTTAAGCTAGAAAAAACAACTGGCATAAATGGATAATGTAAAACACCACTATCATTCAATTGACGTTTCATTTTTGAAGACAATTTACTACCAACATCATCGTAAGACATTTTTACTTCAATTCCTTCTTTAGCTTTATTGCATATAATATCTAATAGTTTTGTACCTATGGTATCATCTTTAATAATGTAATATTCTATATGAATATGATTTTTAGCATTTTGTAAATCTTTGAGTAAGCGCTCAAATTTCTTTTCACCATTAAAAAGTATATCAACCTCATTTCTAATTGTTAAAGGAGACCGCTCACTGGCTTTTAGAAGTTTCACCAGTTTAATCTTATCATCTAACTTTTCATTTAAAACTCTTAAATCCTGTTTTTCAGCTGATAAACTTTTACCTGCAGACTGAATAACATGTGAGTTAATAATATGCTTTCTATTAAAAATTTTGGTTTTGCGATATTGTTGGCCAAATAGATAATAAATGACAAGCCCAAAAAAAGGAAACAGTGCCAAAATAATAATATAAGACACTGTTTTTGTTGGATTTATATTTTTTAAAAGAACCGTAATAATTGCAGATATCGCCAATAAATAATTGACAATAATCAAAACTGAAAAATAATGTTCTTTTAGAAAGTCAATCATTTAAGGCTTAGTTGAATAATACCCTTCTTTTGGGATTTCAATCACATATTTTTTTCTTGAAGAATTATTAAGCTTTGGCTCTCTTAACCAAGGATTATGAATCTTTAGAATTTTATAATTAATACCATATCGTTGGGCAAATTTTGTAAAATCTGTAACTGCAGTATCAACTTCAACTTTGTAAGTTGGAATTGGTTTGTATAAATCTTGAGCTGTGAAATTAAAACCATATTTTTTTGGATGACTTAAAATCTCTTTTAAAGCCACAATTCTAAATAAATAACGTCCTGTTTCTTCTCCTAAAAGTAAATCATAGTAATCATCTACTGCTTGATCTCTTAATCGATTAGAAACTCCTGCATTACCTGCATTATAAGCTGCGGCTGCAAGCGTCCAAGACCCTAAATTTTCTTTAGATTTTAATAAGTACTTACAAGCAACTTCTGTTGCCATCTCTAAATGATAACGTTCATCTACATTTTTATTAACTTCTAAACCATTCTCGCGTCCTGTTGCTGGCATAATTTGCCAAACGCCTCTTGCTCCAGCTGGAGATACTGCGTTTGTTAATCCACTTTCTATAACGGCTAGATATTTAAAATCTTCTGGAATACCATGTTTTTTCAATATTGGTTCTATAATTGGAAAATACTTTTCGGCACGTTTAAACATTAATAAACCGTTTGATTGCCAATAGGTATTTACTAACAATTCTCTGTCCATTCGCTCTAAAATATCTGGATCTTCTAATGGCATAGCTTCTCCTGCAAAATCTAAATGATCTGGTACAGATAAAGCATAGACGTTATAATCATTAATTAGTTTTGGTGCTTCTATAACTTCTTTATCTGAAACTGTATTATCTGAATCGGTTTTATCAGTCTGTACTGCAAAAATGAATAAACAAGACACACATATTAAGCCAATAGCAGCTAAAATATTTTTAATAATTTTCATAACACTTTTATTTAGGGACAACCATTAATTGGTTGCATTTCAAATGTATAAAATTAAATGATGTGTTTGTAGTTAGTCTAAAATTAGTTTTGGTAAATTTTCGTTAAACCATTTATATTTATTGATGATCATGATGTGAGTTCCTCCTTTGATAACAATACAATTTCCTACGCAAGAATGAGGAAATACAGCATCTTTTTCACCATGAATATAAATAGCATCTTTATTAGGAGTTTCTTGATTCCATTCTATGATATTTTTAATTGACCAATCTAAATAATACTTATCATTAACCGATAAGTATTTTTTATATAATTCAATACGTTTCGTTATCGTTTCACCAAAAGCATATTTTGCTAAAAAATCAATATTTGAGACCAATTGAGTAGGTAATATCTTGTATGCCTTAGTGTATTTCATAACTTTCATTCGTTTAGGCAACTCATGTTTAGATTTGACACTCGATACGACAAATAACTTTCTAAGTGAGATATATTTACTCATTTCTTGAACTAAAATTCCTCCAAATGAAACCCCTAACAAAACGATGTTTTCATGCTTGATATGTGTTTCTATCATTCGCTTTGCGTAAGCCTCTAAAGTTTCACTTTTATTAGGAATCATCCACTCTAACCAATGAATTTCAAATTGATCTTCTGGCAACTTAATATGCTCAAATATGATAGGGTTTGCTGCCATTCCTGGCATAAGGTAAACATGTATAATTTCTTGTTGCATAAGTGATTAAATTAACGATATGTAATATCTGTGATATTTTTCGTAAATTTGTAATACAAAACTATGCAAAAGTATAGTTCCACCCTACCGACCATTGAATTAAATACAAATTATTATGATTGATGCTGCTGAATTAACAGACAACGACTTTCTACGTCAATTTGAGTTGAAAGTACAAGATGAACTAGCAATAATTGAATATTCTAGTCAAGATCGGAAAATCTTTTTAACCAAACTTATTATTCCAGAATGTGTAACCGACGAAAATTTTGAGGAAGAATTTCTTACCTTAGTTTTTGATCATATTGCAGAAAGCAGTTTGAGCGTTGTACCTACAAGTCCTGAAATTGCAAAATTTATTAGGCGACATAGAAAATACAAAAAAATGCTACCTGTTGGCATTAGAATATAAAACACAAAAAAATCCGAAACGTTTTAAGTTTCGGATTTTTTTTCGCTATCAATCTAAAATCTATGGGTTGTTATATAAAAAAGTAATATCTTGAAAGGTTGGTTGTTTTCTTAACTACCACTTGCTGTTAAAAACAATAATACTACAGTAATTAAGGATGCAATTAATAATTTTCTCATTTTCTTGTTTAATAGGTTTTTATTAAAATCGAGCAAATATAATTCAAGATTTGAACTGCACAAATATTATTTCATGTCTTCGGAAATAAAACGATATAACACTATTTTTTAACGTTGAAACAAAAAATTCCGAAGAAATTATCTCCGGAATTAAACTATTTATGTGATGTTAGATTATAACTTGGTATACGACAATACTAAATCTCTTGTTTCTATAATTGTCGTAAAATCTTCATTATAAATTTCAACTTCATCAACTAATATAATATCAAATAAATTATTGCTAATTGTAAAAACATTATCATTAAACTGAAATGTATTAACATCAACTTGACTAAAGCCTGTAGCAAAACTAATCACACCTTCTGCACATTCTATATTAACATCATAAGTTGTATCAATTTCAGATTTTGTAATATTTATAGTTGGGTTATAAGTTTCATTTGAAGATACAATGCTAGAAGTTTCAAACTTTAAAATTTCATTATTGACGCAATCAATCTCATTTAACAAGTTAAGATGACTCGTTCCATCTTTATCAATATCAAAAGAAGTTCCAATACTATAACTAGTTAATTTCCATTCTCCAATAACTTGCGATTGATTTACAACTTCTTCTTTAGCACAGGAGCTTAATAAAACGAAGCTAATTGTAAGTATGAGGGATATTTTTTTAAACATAATGAATTATTCATTTGAAATGTAAAGATAGTTGACATTCAATGTCTTCCTAATAAGTTAGACAAGATTAACATATAATCGACAACGCAACATTACACCAAATTGTATACAATTTAAACCGCATATTCTTCTTGAAAATTAAATCTAACCAAACCATCGTCATCAATTTCAGTGAGTTTAACAGCTTGTAGTGTATTTACCAACTCTGGGTTCCAAGGTGCTTTAACTTTTACATAATTTTCTGTGAACCCATGAATATAACCTTCTTTGTTCTCACTTTCAAAAAGTACAGTTCTGGAACTTTCTAACTGACTTTCATAAAATGAACGTCTCTTTTTTACTGAAAGTCCTCGCAACATCTTACTACGTTTAGCTCTAATATTTTTTGGAACAACACCTTCAAGAGAAGCTGCTACTGTATTATCACGTTCTGAATACGTAAACACATGCAAATAAGAAATATCTAATTCATTGAGAAAATTATAAGTCTCTAAAAACAACTCATCTGTTTCTCCAGGAAAACCTACTATCACATCAACACCAATACAAGCATGAGGCATGACTTCTTTAATTTTTGAGACACGATCTACATATAACTCTTTCATGTAACGACGACGCATTAGCTTAAGTATTTCGTTATTTCCACTTTGTAATGGAATATGAAAATGAGGCACAAAGGCGTCACTTTGAGATACAAATTCTATGGTTTCGTTTTTAAGCAAATTTGGTTCTATTGATGAAATCCTTAAACGCTCAATACCTTCTACTTTATCTAGAGCTTTCACAAGTTCATAAAATGTATGCTCATGCTTTTTATTCCCAAATTCTCCTTTTCCGTAGTCACCAATATTAACACCTGTAAGCACAATTTCTTTAATGTTTTTTGCTGAAATTGCTCTGGCATTTTCAAGAACATTCTCTAAGGTATCACTTCTAGAAATCCCTCTAGCTAAAGGAATCGTACAATAGGTACATTTATAATCACAACCATCTTGTACTTTTAGAAAAGCACGTGTGCGATCACCAATCGAGTAACTCCCAACATAAAAATCGGCTTCTTCAATTTCGCAACTATACACTTCTCCCATGTCATTTTTTGAGAGATCATTGAGGTAGTCTGTTATTTTAAATTTCTCTGTGGCACCAAGTACTAAATCAACACCATCAACATCTGCTAATTCTTGTGGTTTTAATTGCGCATAACACCCAACTGCTGCAACAAAAGCTTCCGGATTTACCTTTTGGGCTTGTTTAACAATAGATTTAAAACGTTTATCTGCATTTTCTGTAACAGAGCATGTGTTGATGACATAGATATCTGCTTTATCCTTGAAGTCTACGCGTTCAAAACCTTCCGAAGAAAAATTTCGAGCGATTGTAGATGTTTCAGAAAAATTGAGTTTGCAACCCAACGTGTAAAATGCGACTTTTTTATCCATTAAATCTGTTTAGAATTTCTGTAGGCTTAGAAATCTATTATATTTACTTGTTTCTAATTTAGAGTTGGTAAATTTACGTAATACTTAACCATTTTACAATCTATTCGCCTTCTCTACATTTAAAAATCAATAATTTATACATGTATGTCTCAAGCAGAAGCTAGAATAAAAGAGGTTATTTCTTTTCTTAATAATAAAGATACGGTTCTTGGATATCGAAAACTCATGGATTGTGTGATTGATACTCAGGATTTAGATTTGTTTAGGGAAGTCATAGCATTGACCGACTGGAAAGAACAATTCCCAGAGAAAGAAGAGGAGTTAATTGAGCGATCTCTTGCTATTTTAGAACGGGTTGCAACCATTCCAATTTCAGAATATAACACTAAAAATCCAGTGGTTATTGGTAGCGATTTGATTAAAAGCTATGGTTATAATCGGTTTAAACTTGGACCTATTTCTGTAAAAATTCATAAAGGCGAAGTGTATGGTTTGGTTGGCGAAAATGGAAATGGTAAAACAACATTGCTTCGTGTGTTAGCTAAAGAAATCAAACATAATGAAGGTCTGCTTGATTTTAAATTTGACACGACCTATAATTCAGAATATGATTTGAGAACAAATTTGGTATATATCCCTCAACGTACTCAAAAATGGTATGGTAGCTTAAAAGACAACCTCAAATTTGTGTTGTCTAATTATGGGATTCCACCAGAAGAAAATGAAACTAGAGTCTTAATGATGATTGCTCGTTTTGGTTTATGGAATTACAAACACCTCAAATGGAGTGAACTCTCATCTGGTTATAAAATGCGTTTTGAATTGGCGAGAACATTATTACGTCAACCAGAATTATTACTGCTAGATGAGCCTTTAGCGAATCTAGATGTATTGGCACAACAAGTGATTCTCGAAGACTTAAAGTCCATGTGCAACTCTATTAATAATCCTATTGCACTCATCTTGAGTTCACAGCAATTGTATGAGGTTGAGAAAATTTCTGATAAAGTTATTTACCTAAAAGACGGACAATACAAAGACAACAAACAGGTGGTTACTGACGAAGACAACCAACTTATTGTAGAAATTGATTGTGAAGCTAAACGTGATGAGCTCATGACGATTTTTGAGAATTTAAATCTCGAAAAACTAATTTATAATGGTGGAATTTATGTGGCATACTTTAACCAAAACACTGCATTTTCATCTGTTTTAGAATCGCTTGGTAAACATAAAGTAGATGTTACCTATACTAGAAATATTACTAAATCTACAAGACGATTCTTCGTTTCTTAATCTCGCTTCAAAATGAAAAAATTTATTTTTAAAACTAATCAATATTTATTGGAGCGTTATCCTACGATTTGGAATACAAAGCTGGTTTGGATGCTCTCGATAGCTATTTTACTTCACATTGTGTTTTTTGTGTTTGGCTTATTTACACTTGCTAATCCTAAGATGCTACAAGAACGTAATGTTCAAAGTATATTTTTTGAAAACGGGAGCATCTTTTTGTCCATAGTCATTTCTATTTTACTACTTGTAGCTTGGGTCATTTACATGTTTAAAAACAATGCTTTTAAAAACTTTTATCCATCAACGAGACTAAAGTTATTTGGGCAGTTTATCTCTTATATCATCATTATATTTAGTTGTACAACATTTTATATCTCTTATCAATATGGAATGAAAACTCAAATTATTGCGACATATCCTGATGAACAAGTCAATAAAGAAATTGAAATTGCTAATGATGCAGCATTGTTTCTATCTGAAGATATTGCAGATTACACCTTAAACAAACGTAGGTTCCCAAAACCATTTTACGAATTATATTGTGAGGATAACTCTAAGTTTATAGACTATGATAAGTCATACCTTTCTTTTGAAGAAGATGACTACCAATACTATTCGCTTCGTACCATTGAAACTCCAATCGATGAGCCTTTTAACAATACCATAATTGAGGGCTCTAGTGACTCTTACCAAAACACAGGATATGTATTTAACAAAACCACAGATTCTATTAGAACTTACTATTTTAAGGACTCTGTTGTTAATGTTCAAGGTCTAGTTAAAACAGCTTTTCCTAGTTATTACAATATGTCTTCTACATTTTTTGTTTCTAGAAACGACACACTTAATGATGATGATGATTACAAATATGATTATAGCTACAATGATTATAACTACAATGATTATTTAGATTATGATTATAATTACAAAACGTCCTTTTCATTAAGAGATCGTTTAAGAAACAAGCGTAACTACGAACTTCTAGAGCGTAATGACAAACAAGAAATCAAGCAACTTTTAGAAGACTTTTTAAAGTTCTCAAACTACTATAAAATTGATCACAGCCTAACCACAGTTGGCTGGTTAAATTTAGTGTATCATCCTAATAATTTTGAAGTCAAAAACTTTATTAGAGACGAAGCAAAAAGTGAATATGATTACCCAGAAGTTATTGCCGTAGATAGAACAAAAACAGAAGAGTTTTATTACAATCACTTAACAGACTATCATTATGAAAACAGTGCGCTTCGTAATGTATTTGAAAACATTGAAAGCATAAAAGCAAGTGATCCATTAGAGAGTATTCATGTATTTATGTGGATAGCCTTCTTTTTCGCAGCCATTATATTTGTTTTTAGAGTTACAGGTCTCAAACAATTACTATTTAGCATTATTACCGTTGGTGTACTCACGTTGACCATTTCTCTAGTTGCTGCTTTAATATTTTATCTTGCTGGAAATGGTGATGCTGCAGAGTATTTCATGGTCTATTTGATACTTGTAATCGCAACCCTCATTTTATTAATCCCAATTGTCTTTTATAAACGCATAAAAAAGTTAGTAGTTGCTATTTGTTTAAATATTTCTATCGTTGCGTTTCCACTATATATATTGTTAATACTGGTCATAATTAACATGCATCAATTAGATGCTTGTAATAAGTATTATAGAGATATAAATTATCACTGTAACACAATATTTGATCTTTTTGAGTTTGGTTGGAGTTGGATTTTATTTTTCTGCGGAATTATTTTCATATTTTTCTACACCAAAATCATTAAAAACTGGAAATCACTTCCCGAAGGTTAATCTATGAACAACAATTATAAACACATATTACTATTATTTTTGGTTCTCGTTTTGTTGTCCTGCGGAAATGAAACAACAACCCAAAAAGATCATCTTGTTTTTAGATATAACGAACACAAAAATATTGGCTCTTTAGATCCTGCGTTTGCCAAAGACAATGCAGACAATTGGGCAATTAACCAACTGTTTAACGGTTTAGTGCAAATGGATGAAGATCTTAATGTGCAACCTTGTATTGCAAAAGAATGGACTATTTCTGAAGATGCACTCACCTACTCGTTTTCACTTCGTGATGATGTGAAATTTCATAAGCACACTCTCTTCGGAAATGACTCAACTAGAACAGTTGTAGCCTCAGATTTTGTATATAGTCTCAACCGATTATTAGATAAAAAAATAGCATCACCTGGACGATGGACTCTCAACAAAGTTGACACCTTTGAAGCTGTAAACGATACTTTATTTCAAGTTAAGTTGAAGCAACCATTTCCTGCTTTTTTGGGATTATTGACCATGAAATATTGTTCGGTTGTGCCAAAAGAAATTGTAGAGCATTATAATAGTGATTTTAGATCTCATCCTATTGGTACAGGACCATTTCAATTTAAACGATGGGAAGAAAATTTGAAGCTCGTTTTCCGAAGAAATAATACGTATTTTGAAACTGATGATATAGGTGAAAAGCTACCATATCTAGAAACTGTTGCCATCACATTTTTACCAGATAAGCAAAGTGAGTTTTTACAATTTGCTCAAGGTAATATTGATTTTGTTTCTGGATTAGATGCGTCTTACAAAGATGAAATTCTCACAGCAACAGGGAACTTGAGAGCGCAATATGCAAAAGATGTTAAAATGATTAGAGGTCCTTATCTCAACACAGAGTATTTGGCGTTTTTCATGGACTCTCAAGTTTCAGAAATGCAATCACAGCTATTACGACAAGCCATCAATTACGGCTTTGATAAGCAAAAAATGATGACTTATTTACGTAATGGAATTGGGATTCCTGCTTATGGTGGTTTTATCCCAAAGGGACTACCTGGTTACGACGAATCCATAGGTTTTACATTTCAGCCAGAAAAAGCGAAGCAGTTAGTACAGCAATTTAAAACAGAAACTGGTATTTCAAACCCTGAAATTACCATTACCACAACAAGTAACTATTTGAGTTTTTGTGAATACATCCAACGAGAACTTCAAAAAATTGGAATCATAGTAAATGTAGATGTGATTCCTGCTGCCACATTAAAAGATGCAAAAGCTAATGGTAAACTAGATATGTTTAGAGCAAGTTGGGTCGCAGATTATCCAGATGCCGAAAATTACTTATCCTTATACTCAAGCAAAAATTTTGCGCCTAATGGTCCAAATTATACGCATTTTAAAAGTGAACAATTTGATGCTTGGTACCAAGAAGCATTTACAATTACAGATACGAAGCAACGTGAAGCACTCTATACAAAAATGGATAGTTTAATCATGTCACAAACACCTGTTGTCACCTTATTTTATGACGAGGTTGTTCGTTTCACACGTAAAAATGTAAATGGTTTAGGAATAAATCCAATTAATATGTTGGATTTAAAACGTGTTAAAAAATCTACTCTAAAGTAAAATAGTAAATATCATCATCACCTTTACCTTTTGGTCGTCTAGACGAGAAGTAACCTTTTGTTCCATCGTCATTTATAATATAACAAAAATCATCGCTTCTGCTATTAATTGGTTGTGGTAAGTTTATAGGCTTTGTGGTTTCTGGATCACCATTTAGATCATAGCTGTAGATATCTAATCCTCCAACACCTCCAACTCGATCTGAAGCAAAGTATAATACATTGTTTTTGCTCACAAAAGGAAACATGTCTTTTCTAGGCGAATTGATTTTTTTACCTAAATTTTCTACTTTTCCGTATTCACCATTTCCAATAATTTTCACCTTAAATAAATCGGTTTGACCATGTGCTCCATCAGCATTAGACGTAAAATATATTGTAGAACCATCTGGACTCAATGTTGCGTGACCGTAATTATAATTTGGTTTACAAAAAGGTAATGGCTCAAAATTAGTCCAACCAATACCTTCAACATATTCACCTCTTTGAATATTAAGGTTTATAGATTTTAGTTTTCGCTTATACGATTTACCACGTTTCATAAAATTAGTAGTAATGTACATGTATTTACCATCATTGCTAAAACCAGCACTTGAAGTGTTAAATACAAATTTTTCAGATTTATTAAATTGCTTAGGGTTAATAATTTCACCGTCTTCAGTCATTTGAGCTTCGAACATGGTAAAAATCAATCGCTTATCATTATCACGTCTTGCTTTATTTCTATTATCAAGCATATAAGAGGTATAATAGACTTTATCACCTTTATAGAAAACAACACCATACTGACTTTTATCGTCGTTAAGTTCTAGGTTTTTGATAGTGTAGGTTTGGGCAAACCCAAAATTTAATGCCAATAGTAAAATAAAAGGGCTAATAAACTTCATGTTTTTATAATTTAAGGTTAACTTTTTCTCCATTTTTTGGTCTCTTCAAAGACGTGTTCTAAAATGGTTTTATCTACTTCAGTAAATTCTATATCTCGACGTTTCATAACTACTTCAGCAACTTCAAACGCTTTATTAGTTAGATATGTTGTAAAACCTGAGTTTCCTCCCCAAGAAAAACTTGGTATAAAATTTCTAGGAAATCCACTTCCAAAGATATTAGCACTAACTCCAACAACTGTACCAGTATTAAACATGGTGTTAATTCCACATTTGCTGTGATCTCCCATCATGAGTCCGCAAAATTGCAGTCCTGTTCTAGCAAAACCTTCTGTTTGGTAATCCCAAAGTCTGACTTCGGCATAATTGTTCTTTAAATTTGAGTTATTGGTATCTGCTCCAAGGTTACACCATTCACCTATTACAGAGTTTCCTAAAAAGCCATCATGACCTTTATTAGAATATCCAAAAATGACCGAATTATTAACTTCTCCTCCAACTTTACTATGAGGTCCAACAGTGGTTGGTCCATAAATTTTAGCACCTAATTTTACAGTTGCGTGTTCACAAAGCGCAAAAGGACCTCTAATGATACTACCTTCCATAACCTCTGCGTCTTTACCAATATATATTGGACCAGTATTAGCGTTTAGTGTTGCAAATTCTAGTTTGGCACCTTCTTCTATAAATATATGTTCAGCTCCAAGAACGTTGCAAGTGCTTGAAATTGGTTGTGATATTCTGTCTTGTGTAAGTAAATCAAAATCTGCCTGGATAGCTTCTCCATTAATTGCAAAAATATCCCAAGTATGCTCTATTTTTGAAACTGTCTCATTACATTCAATAGCATCATAAGTCTCAAAATTTACTTCTTCTTGAGAATCTTTTGTATAAAATGCAATCACATCTTCTCCAGAAAATACAGCTTGATTTTCTTTCAATCCTTTTATAATGCTAACTAGTTTGGCATTTGGCAAAAATGAAGCGTTAATCATAACATTTTCATCTAACTCTACCATTGGATATTTCTCAGATAAATACTCTTCGGTGATTGTTGTAGTTGTAGACCCTAAATGGTGTTCCCATTTTTCTCTAATGGTAAGAATACCTACTCTAATATCTGCTACTGGTCTTGTAAACGTAAAAGGCAAAAGGTTATTACGTGATGGTCCATCAAAAAGAATGTAATTCATATCAAAGTTAGATGTTTGAAGTTAGAAGTTTTTCACTCCTGCTTATAATTCAATTATATATATCAAAAGTAGATTAATTATAGAAAACAAAAAAGCCTTCGGAAAAAATCCTGAAGGCTTTATAACTATTTTGATTCTAAGCTTATTTTTTAAACTTAGCGTATTTGTTTTTGAACTTATCAATACGACCAGCTGTATCTACTAATTTAGACTTACCAGTGTAAAATGGGTGAGATGTTCTAGAGATTTCCAATTTAACTACTGGGTATTCAACACCATCAACGTCAATTGTTTCACTAGTCTCAGCAGTAGATTTAGTTAAAAACACGTCTTCATTAGACATATCTTTAAATGCTACTAATCTATAATTTTCTGGATGTATTCCTTTTCTCATCTCTTTATGCTTTAAAATTCCTTACTATTTTGGAGGTGCAAATTTAAGTAATTTTTGTAAATTACCAATAAATTATTTCTTTTTTTGTTGAGAATTAATTTAAACTTATTCTAAGAAGAAAATTGTAACGTTTTAAAACAAATATATACTAACCAATCATATTAACTAATTATTCAATTAAAATTATGGAAACTCAACCAATTACAGCAGGAAAATTTGGAATTAATTATGGCATTATACTAGGTGTCGTTATGATTGCCATTTCAGTGATCACTTATGTAACAGGCATGGCCTTAGAAGGCGTGCAATGGCCAAATTACTTGTATTACATTATATTTCCTGTGGTTATATTTTATGCTATTAGCAAATACAAATCGCATAATGCAAATGTGTTAACGCTTGGAAATGCTATTAAATTAGGCGTCATTATTGGTGTGATTAGCGCTATAGTTTACATTGTTTACTTTTTAATATTTACTTATGTTATTGATCCAGAATTTATGTCTCAATTGATGGAAGTTGCAGAAGAAAACATGCTAACTCAAAATCCTGATATGACACAAGATCAAATAGACCAAAGCTTGAAATTTATGGAAATGTTTCAAAGCCCAGGAATTATTAGTGCTTTTTGGATAGGTATGAGTGCTCTTTTTGGACTAATATGGTCACTAATTGCTGGACTAGTAATGAAAAGTAAATAATCTATAGAGCTTAAATAAATTCAGTATTTTTGAATTATTAAATTTTCAAAATCACTAAATGAATATATCAGTAGTCATACCACTACTTAACGAACAAGAATCTATAACAGAATTACACGATTGGATTGCAAAAGTTATGCAGTCCAATCGTTTTTCGTATGAAATCATTTTTATTGATGATGGTAGTACTGATGATTCTTGGGCTACAATAATGGCATTATCACAAAAAAACGAAAGTGTAAAAGGGATTCGTTTTCTTAAAAACTTCGGAAAATCGCAAGCCTTACACGCTGGTTTTGCTAAAGCAGAAGGTGATGTGATCATAACCATGGATGCAGATTTACAAGATAATCCAGAAGAAATCCCAGAACTCTACAACATGATTGTCGTTGATAAATTTGATCTGGTTTCTGGATGGAAAAAGAAACGCTATGATTCTGTAATTTCTAAAAACATGCCATCTAAATTATTTAATTGGGCTGCTCGACGAACGTCTGGAGTTAAACTCAATGACTTTAATTGTGGTCTTAAAGCTTATAACAACAATGTGGTTAAAAACATTGATGTTAATGGCGAAATGCATCGTTATATTCCTGTGCTTGCAAAAAATGCTGGCTTCACTAAAATTGGTGAGAAAGTCGTACAACATCAAGCTAGAAAATATGGTGAAACTAAATTTGGAATGGACCGCTTCATCAACGGATTTTTAGATTTAATTACGATTTGGTTTTTATCACGCTTCGGAAAACGTCCAATGCACCTATTTGGCGCTTTAGGCGTTATTATGTTTGCTATAGGTCTTGTATTCGCAATGTATCTAGGAATAGACAAATTATTTTTAAATCAAACAGGACGATTAATTACTGAACGTCCGCAATTCTATATTGCATTAACAACAATGATATTAGGATCTCAGTTTTTTGTAGCTGGATTTTTAGGTGAACTCATTCTACGGTCAAAACGTGATAGTAGTCGCTATTTAATCAAGCAAGAACTTAATTTTTAATATCCAACTGATTTATTACTAGCTTAACGCTTCAAAATTATTGAATTACGTATTTTTACATTATAAACACATCACATGACACATATTGAACCACAACTATTAGAGCGTGTAAACTCTTGGTTAACACCAACTTTTGATCAAGACACTCAAAATCAAATAAAAGATTTAATTGCCAACAATAAAGATAATCTTAAAGAGAGTTTTTATAAAAATCTTGAGTTTGGAACTGGTGGTATGCGTGGTGTTATGGGAGTTGGAACCAACCGAATTAACAAATATACGCTAGGAAAAAACACCCAAGGATTGAGTAATTATATGAAAACTCAATTTCCTTCGGAAACTTTAAAAGTTGCGATTGCATATGATTGTAGACACAATAGTAAATCATTAGCAAAAGTGGTTGCAGATGTGTTTTCAGCTAACGGAATTCACGTTTATCTCTTTGAAGATTTACGTCCAACACCAGAATTATCGTTTGCTTTGAAACATTTAAATTGCCATTGTGGTATTGTACTAACAGCATCACACAATCCACCAGAATACAACGGTTATAAAGTGTACTGGCAAGATGGCGGACAATTAGTACCACCAGAAGATGCTGAAATCATTGCAGAAATAAATAGATTGGCTTATGATGAAATTAAATTTAAAGCTAATGAAGATTTGATTGAATACATTGGTAAAGAAGTTGATGACGTATTTATAAATGAATCTATAAAAAATGGGAGTTTTGATACCTCTTCCGAAGCAAAAGAAAATTTAAATATCGTATTCACTTCGCTCCACGGAACATCAATTACCGCAATTCCAGAGACCTTAAAACGTGCTGGCTACTCCAATGTTAATATCGTTGAAGAGCAACGCGAACCAAATGGAGACTTCCCAACTGTGGTATCACCAAATCCAGAAGAACCTGAAGCTTTAAAAATGGCTATGGAATTAGCTGATAAAGTTGATGGCGATATCGTCATTGGTACAGATCCAGATTGTGATCGTTTGGGTGTAGTAGTTCGTAATTTAGAAAACCACTTAGTGATTCTAAATGGTAATCAAACGATGTTATTAATGACCGATTTTCTATTAAAACAATGGAAAAACGCCAATAAAATTAATGGTAATCAATTTATTGGATCTACAATTGTTTCTACACCAATGATGTCTGTTTTAGCAGCTGCATATAACGTAGAATGTAAAATTGGATTGACAGGTTTTAAATGGATTGCTAAAATGATAAAAGACTTTCCTACTATGGATTTTATTGGTGGTGGAGAAGAAAGTTTTGGGTTTATGGTTGGTGACTTCGTAAGAGATAAAGATGCTGTAACCTCTACGCTACTAGCTTGCGAAATTGCTGCACAAGCAAAAGCAAATAACACAACAATGTATGAGACTTTAATTGATTTATATGTTGCGCATGGCTTTTATAAAGAACGCTTAGTATCTATAACTAAAAAAGGAATTGAAGGTGCTCAAGAAATTAAGCAAATGATGATTGATGCTCGAGAAAATCCATTACAAACTGTAAATTATTCTAAGGTGGTTTTAATTGAAGATTATCAATTATCAATTTCTAAAAATACAGTTACTGGAGAAACGACAACAATAGACATCCCAAAATCTAATGTTTTAATTTATCATACAGAAGATGGTAGTAAAATTGCATTACGACCAAGTGGGACAGAACCAAAAATCAAATTCTATATTAGCGTAAATACAACTTTAGACAATGTGTCTGCATTTAAAGAAACGGAACAACAATTGGAAGCTAAGATTGACAACATTTTAAAAGACATGAAACTTAGTTAATGGATTATATTAAAAAACTTACAAGATTCATTGTTCCGTATAAACGCTTTGCAATATTAAATATCATTTGTAATGTTTTTTATGCACTTTTTGGAACTTTGGCAATGGTTTCTCTAATGCCGATTATAAACATTTTATTTGGCGAAACTGAAAAAGAATACATTAAACCTGAGTTCTCAAGCTTTGGAGATTATTTTGTAAAAGATAATATTGTTGATTACTTCAATTTTTTTGTAACCAATAAATTAGAAGTTGATGGTCCTAAAGCGACATTAACGTTTATGATCATCATCATCATTTCTCTTTTCCTACTCAAAAACTTTTTTAATTATCTAGGGCTTTATTATATCACATTTTTACGAAATGGTGTTTTAAAAGATTTAAGAAATGAGATTTATGAAAAAACACTAAGACTCCCTATTTCATTTTTTTCTGAAAAGAAAAAAGGAGATATTATTGCAAGAATTTCGGGAGATGTCAATGAAGTACAAACCTCTTTATTATCCATTTTAGAATTGATTGTAAAAGAACCGCTAACAATCATATTTGCAATTGTAGCTATGTTTTTAACAAGTGTTAAACTTACTATTTTTGTATTCTTGTTTATTCCTATTTCAGGTTTTATTATCTCAATTATTGGTAAAAAGTTGAAAAAACATTCTGAAAACGTTCAACGAGAACAAGGCATATTTTTATCTACTTTAGAAGAAACTCTTGGTGGCTTAAAAGTTATTAAAGGCTTTAATGCTGAATCTAGTTTCGTCTCAAAATTCAAAGAATCTACACAACGGTTTTTTGGATTTTCAAACCAATTATTCAATCGACAAAATTTAGCATCACCAACGAGTGAGTTTTTAGGCATTGTCACCATTGCAACCTTACTTTGGTATGGTGGTAGTATGGTATTAATTGACAAAACCTTATCTGGAGGTGCATTTATTGGTTTTATGGCCTTAGCTTATCAAATCCTTACACCTGCAAAAGCTATTAGTAAAGCATCTTATAGTGTAAAACGAGGAAATGCAGCTGCAAATCGTGTACTTGAAATTATAGAAACTAAAAGTACTTTAGAAGATAGTATAGATGCGCTTGTAAAAACTGATTTTACTTCGGAAATTGGCATCAACAACATCTCATTTAAGTATGAAGACAACTTAGTCCTTAAAAACTTTTCTATTAAAGTACCTAAAGGAAAAAGTGTTGCTCTTGTTGGACAATCTGGTAGTGGAAAATCAACCATAGCAAACCTCGTCACTCGTTTTTATGATGTCAACGAAGGTGATATATCTATTGATGGACATGATATTAGAACCATTACGAAACATTCATTACGTAGCTTAATGGGATTAGTCACACAAGACTCTATTCTCTTTAATGATACAGTAAGAAACAATATTCTCATTGGAAAGGAAAATGCCACAGACGAGGAAATCGTTGAAGCTTTAAAAATTGCCAATGCATGGGAATTTGTAAAGGATTTACCTAAAGGCATTGAAACTAATATTGGAGATTCTGGAGGTAAACTTTCTGGTGGACAACAACAACGTTTAAGTATTGCAAGAGCAGTTCTTAAAAATCCACCAATAATGATTTTGGATGAAGCAACATCTGCACTTGATACAGAAAGTGAACGCTTAGTTCAAGATGCATTAGAAAAGATGATGAAAAATAGAACTTCTATCATTATCGCACACAGATTATCTACTATTCAAAATGCAGATGAGATTATTGTAATGCATAAAGGAGAAATTGCAGAGCAAGGAACTCATAATGAGCTCATGGCAAAAAATGGTGTCTATAAAAAATTAGTTGATATGCAGAGCTTTGAGTAAAAAGGCTAAAGCTTAAATTCAGCTTATTGAAAATAATCAAAATAAGGTGACTGAGCTTGTTAAAATATAATATTTCCGAAGTAAATAGAAAAAAGAAAAGGATGCTCCGTTTGGTGGCATCCTTTTCAGTTAATTACCATATTTGGGGAAAATGGTAATAAAAAGTAGGTTAGACTCAGACAAACATAAATGAAATAAACGTACAAAACAAGAAAAAACTGCATTTCACCCCTTTTAATTTACACTTTATCGATGTTTTTAAATGCAAATAACTAATATTCAACACTTTATATAAAAAGTTATTTTCAATTAAACTTTCTGTAAATTGTTGAGTCTAAAATAAAAACGTTTTTATTGGATAACGAACATCAGTTTATACAACAACTTACGCATCCAGCTACAAAAGAAGCAGCCTACAAAGAACTCTTAACGTTGTATAAGGAGCGCTTATATTGGCATATTCGTCATATAGTAAAATCTCATGACGATGCAGATGATGTGTTACAAAATACGTTTATTAAGGTTTATAAAAACCTAGACAACTTTAAAGGAGATAGTAAATTATTTTCTTGGATGTATCGCATTGCAACCAATGAATCACTCACACATCTCAATAAAAATGCTAAGCGTCTAAAATTTTCTTCGGAAGAATTACAGCAAAACGTCATAAACAATCTTAAAGCAGATGTTTATTTTGAAGGTGATGATATTCAACTTAAATTACAAAAAGCTATTGCTACTTTACCAGAAAAACAACAAATCGTGTTTAATATGAGATATTTTCAAGATATTAAATACAAAGACATGTCAGATATTTTAGAGACAAGTGAAGGTGCATTGAAAGCATCATATCATATTGCAGCAAAAAAAATTGAAACCTATTTAAAGCAAGATTAAACTAATGTAAAACTTTTTAGTCTTATATATATGAAACATAAAAAATTAGATAATATTAACGCTTCAGGATTTAAAGTGCCTAAAGATTACTTTTCACAAGTTGAAGAGCAAATTCTAAATGATGTGCATTTAAAAAACAAAGTTAAAAATTCTGGTTTTGATGTTCCTGATTCTTATTTTGAAACATTAGAAGACCAAATCTTCGAAAGACTAGATATCAAGAGTGAAACAAAAATCATCCCATTGTTTAATTGGAAAAAAACACTTTATGTATCTGCCATAGCTGCATCTTTAGTGTTGATGTTTAATGTGTTTTATAATGCTTCGGAAGAATTAACTTTTAGCTCAATAGACACTGCATCCATTGAAGATTATTTAGCAGATGAAAATTACACAAGTTATGAATTATCTGAGCTTTTAACTTATGAAGAACTAAGCAATGATAATTTTATAGAAACTAAAATTACTCAAGAACAACTGGAAGACTATTTACTTAATAGCTCTAATCTAGAAGATCTCTTAATAGAATAACACATGAAAAAAACAATATTAACCCTTTTAGTCTGTATAATAACCTTAACATCTTATTCTCAAGATAAAGATAAGCGAGAGCGCTTTAAGGCTTTAAAAGTAGCCTTTATTACAGAGCGTTTAGAACTTAGTGAGACTGAGGCTCAAAAATTTTGGCCTATTTACAATGCTTATGACAAAGAAAAAGATATGCTGCGTCATACTGCTAGAGAAAAGCGACACAACTTAAAATTAGAATCTCTTACAGAAGCTGAAGCAAAAAAAGCACTTATAGATTATTTAGCTTTTGAAAAAGAACAACAAAATCTTAAAGCAGATTTAATTGAAAGCCTACTCACAGCTATACCTGCAAAAAAAATCATCTTGCTTAAAATTGCTGAAGATGAATTTAAGAAGCAAATGCTTGAAGAGTTTCAAAAACGAAAAGAAAAATACAAGAAAAATTAAACCTAAAATATAAAGAAGCCAATTTGGCTTCTTTTTTTATTTTTTAAATGAGAGTTTAGCAATACGCTTATTTCCTGCAGCATAAGCCACACTATCATTTAAAAACCTGATAGTATAAAAATCTTCATCACTTAAATGTGTCCAAGAGTTTCCAGCATCATTAGAGTAATCAATGCCTTTAAAACCAATAGCGACTAATTCTTTAGCATTAGAGTTTGGTACATATTGCACACAACTTCTATAACCTGGAGATTGGTTTTGAGCAACAAGTTGCCATGTTTTACCACCATCTTTGGTTCTTATTTTATTTGCTGAGCTATCTGCTGGTTTGGTATAATCTCCACCAATACCAAAACCATTATACTCATCATAAAAATCTATAGAATAAATACCTTCGGTCTCTTTATCTTTAACTATTGGTGTATTTACAGTTGTCCACGTAACTCCTTTATCATCTGAGTAATAGATTCTTCCTGCAGTGGTAGCGACCCAAGTTTTGTCTCCTACAATTGCAATATTAGTATCACTAGCAGCAAACGCACCTTCTCCTTCAATTCCTTTTGGTAATTGATCGCAAGTTAATTTAGTCCATGTGTTACCACCATCTCTTGTAATAATCACAGATAAACAACCCTCTGTACTATCACCAATAGCGATGCCTTCATCGTCGTTCCAGAATTCCATAGAATCATAGAATGCTTTTGGATGGTTTTCTCTATAAACTATTGGCCAAATCGAATCATTTACTGCAGTAAACATTGTAGCTGGACTACCAATAGCTAATGCAAAAAATTGTTTCTTAGTTTTAGCAACAGACCTAAAATTGGGTACAGAATCTTTAGAATAATTAAAATCATAAAAAATTTGACATTCTAAAGTTTCTGTATTTGTATAATCTAAACTTAAATATTTAGATGTATAAATAAAACCTACCTCACCATTTGAAGTGGCAAAAACAGCTGTATCTGCTTGATCAACCTCTAAAGCTCTCACATTTAAAGTAGAGTCTTGCATTAAGATTTTTATTTCTAGTGTAGGAATCTCATTAACAACAGGTTCATACTTAAATGTATTAGCTCTAAACAATCCGCAACTCCCTAAACCGATAAGAAGCATTGGTCCTAATAAAATTACAAGTATCTTTTTCATGATTTTCTAATTTCTATAAAAATAGAAAAGCTTCATGATATAATCACAAAGCTTTCAAATTATAAAATAAAGTATTTCAAATTATTATTTTTTATCCCTTAACAGACATTGATCCACTAACACCATGTAAACAACCCAAAACCTGATTACTTCCTGCATCTCCTGCATGGTAATGATAACCTCTAACATCGTCATAATGGCCATTACATTCATCTAAATCATTATAAGTCTTACCGTTTTTGTCCTGGTGTGCATAGATTCCAAAGCCATCCATTGCATAGCCAACCATTGCGGCATGTATATCTTTTTGTTCGATCTCTTTTGTAGAACCTGTTACTGCATGATAGTGATAGCCTGCATGAGGATTAACATGACCTCCTGCATCATCTAAAGGTGCAAGTGTATGAGCTGCAAGAATAGCGTGCGTTGGTGCTGGTGCTTCAAAATTAACTCCATTAAATGCAATACCAATTCCATTTCTACCTAAAGCATTTGAATTTTCTAAATACATAGGTTTTACTGGTATAACATAAGTTGATACTTTCTCTCTATAATAATCTGGCAAACATTCTACACAATAGTTTTGATATTCTTCATCAACATCTGGTTTAGCTGCACCTTCACATTCTTCTTGAGTTTTTGTAACTTTTACTGTACCATCTTCTCTAAACAGAGCCCATTCATCATCAGAATAAAACTCTTTTAGATTAGCAATAAAATGCCCATCTACATCATAGACTTTTCCATCGTTAAACCAAATACCTCCTAGATCTTTACCGTCTTCTATATGTGTTGGACACCAAGGTCCCATTGAATGCTCAAAAGGACGAGAAGCTGTTGTAATGATATAACAAAGCGCTTTGGTACCGTTTGGAAGTGTAAGTTCTTCTTTTGTTATATCTTCTAACATACTCTCCTTTATAAAAAGCGAAGGATCAACATTTACAGTAATTTCAAAATCTTTTTGAACGTTATTATTACTATTCGTATTTCCAGACGCTATTCTTTCTAGTCTAGGTGCACTTTCTAATTCTTCTTTAGTAAGAAAACCATCATCATTTTTATCTATTTTAGAAAAGTCATTTAACAACGGTCCATGTACCTCTGACTTTGATAATTTCTCGTCATTATTAGTATCCATCTCAGATAATAATCCTGCAACACTAGGTCTTTCTTCTTCAAACTCATTAGTATTATTATTTTCACTAGATTTTGTAACCTGTTTACAACTCACCATTATCATAGTACATATAAATGAGAGTAGAACTATTCTAAAAAATTTTGAATTATCCATATAAAAGTCTTTTAGGTTTTAGAAATTAAAATATCTTTTAATATTATTTTTAGTTAATTTTTTGCAATTTTCAATACTGAAATATTATTCACCACAACCATATATAACCCCTTAGAAAAAGAGGTAAAGTCAAGAGTTATTGCATTTTCGTTAGAGAAATTATTGTCATACAATAGCTGTCCTTGTAAATTATAAACTTCAACAGACTCAATTGCATAATTTGAATTTTCTATTTCAAGGTAGTTAGATGTTGGATTTGGATAATATTTTAATCCGCTATTAAAAAGCACCTCATCTACAGAAAGTGTTTCATTATTAAACCCAAAAGTTGGTGTTTGAATTACAAAATCTCCTGTACCATTAGGGTTTCTAGCATAAGCCATATCTGTAGTTTGCTCTCCAAATGTTATGTTTTGTAAAATGGTTCCATCTGCATACGATAAAATTGCTGTTTCACCACCAGAGGAGAATTTAAAATCTGCATGAAAATCACCTTGTTCTGGATCTTTATCACACCAAACAATTAAATAACTATCAGCATCTAAAGTTGTTCCAGCAGGAAATTGATAAACCAATGGATCTGTTGCATCATCAGATAAATACAAGTTATCCAAACTAATTGTTGCATCAGTTGTATTATACAATTCAATCCAATCTTCATATTCACCTTCTTCATCTGTTTCACCAGTATCGTTAGATGCTAAAATTTCATTAATTACTAAATCACCAACGTTTAATGTAGCGTAAGTGGCATCTATTGTATAAAATTCATATTCTGCTCTTGCAGGCGAAAATGCTCCAATATTATTATTTTCAGCATAAATATAATATTGCATATAAGCATCATTTATAGTTACCTCAACACCGTATATATTATCACCTGCTGCTCCATCATTATGTGCTCCATCATCAAACATTAAAACTTTTGTAAAAGGAACAGTTTCGTCTGTTCTATAACCTAAATACACATCATTTGTATCTGTAACATTAGCAGTCATTGTAATATTTTCACCAATAGTTGGTACTGCAATAGAAGACCCTAAATTAGTTATAGAAGGCTGCGTATTTGTAAAATCTGATTGCGCTAATAAGTATGAACTTCTTTCATTCATCAAATTAGTTAAACCAGAAGCTGTATTCATCCCTAAACTATAATCTGTATCTATATTTCCAGTAAATTGAGCGTCTGTATAAAACTTATTAGTATCTGCAGTAACAGCTGCTGAAATTATAGCCTGATAATCGTTAGCTAAAGTTAAGTAGTTTGAATTACTAATGTTCTCAGTTAAAATGGTTTTAAAATGTGCTAAATACATTCTTTTGTACTTAGGCACTGTCAACAACTTAGACACTAAAGGAAAATCGCTACTTGTATCATGCAATAAATGATCTAATTGCGCTTTTTGTGTAGTTGTATTTAGATTACCTCCTCCACCAGGACCAGGACCACCTCCACCTTCACCTGTCATAGCGAAAGTTCCGAAGGACATATTCAAATCCCACACTACAGGTTTAAATTGACCGTTATTGTCTTTATACAAATAGTAGTTTTGTTTAAATTGCCCAATATAGCTATCTAGATTCACCATAACATTATCAAATGCTAACATCCAAATTGCCATATCCACATCTAAAACAGTTTCGATATTTGTGATATCGTTGTTTAAAATATTCGTTAACTCTATTAAATCATTCCAATGAGCAACCGCAACTGCTGGGTCTGTGTCATCATCAGATTTAATTTCATAAGCATCATCATAACTCGCACTATTAGTTCCTAAATAAGCTAAATTTGGCAAATTAGTAGATTGAGGTCCTGCACCATCTGGCGGACTACAACTAAAAAAAGCATTGTCATTAGAGTTAAAGTGTTTGTTTACAAACTTTTTAGAGATAGACTCTGTGTTTGTATATAACCCAATTAAAGTCCCATTTACATAAACATTAGCATAGTTTGCTTGTGGTGCATCCATATACTGATTTACAATACTATAGGCAACAGTCTCTCTCACAAAAGAAGGATCAAACATCACATTTGCCAGCTTGATATCTGTATAACCTTGATAATCCTGATCTACATAAGTATCTAACTCTATATGAAATGGATTTTTTGTTTGATTCGCATTATAAGAACTGTTTCCTTTATACTTAACACCTACTTGGTTATAAATCGTTCCGTTAATCGTTACCGATTGAGCTTCTGTGTAATTATTATCTCCTGCTTTTTCTGCATCTAGAAGCGCATCCCAATTGCTTTGTGCAAAAACGATCTCAATAGTTTGAATCGTATTAACATCATATAAATCTTGGGAAAACAATTTTGAGATGGCAAGTAGAAAAAGTGAAATTGTAATTATTTTTTTCATTTGATTATTGGTTTTAATTATTTGCTTATTTCTTTAGATGCTCATTATTATAAAAACTTGTGGTAAGAATGGAAAAAAATAGAAAAGCTCCATGACATAATCATGAAGCTTTTCATAAAAATCAAAAACATACTATCAATCAATCTTTCTTTGAAGGGTTTTTACATCTGCTATTAATTGTTGAACAGCTGTTTTGTTTAACCCGTTGTAAATTCCTCTTATGTGTCTATTTTGGTCTATGAGTACAAAGTTTTCGGTATGAAGAAAGTCATCATCTGTTTTTTCAAGACCTAAATCTTCTTCAGCAAAATAAGATTGTCTACCTAAATCATAAATTTGTTTACGATCTCCTGTTACCAAATGCCATTTACTATTGATGATGCCTTTATTATCTGCGTATTGTTTTAGAGCTGGCACAGAATCAGTTTCTGGAGTTACCGAGTGTGACAACAACAAAATGTCTTTATCTTTTAAAAACTCATCTTGTAACACTTTCATATTTGCTGTCATTTTAGGACAAATGCCTGGACATGTTGTAAAAAAGAAATCTGCTATATAGATTTTATCCTCAAATGTTTTTTCAGTGACTGTCTCTCCTAATTGATTTGTTAAACGAAATGATGGAATCTTATGAAAATCATTAATTTCTTTAGATTCTCCATCTAACCAATTTGGTGTAAATGTAGCCTCAGCATAATACGGTAAGGTATCTACTCGACTACTTTTTTCGTTTTTTGGAGCCTCATTGCAAGACACCAAAATTAGAACCAATAAACAACTAATTATTCTGTACAATTTCATCTTCTAATTGAAAGCATAGACTCGCGCGTTTTAATCCAAAAATGCGTCCGTTTTTTGCTTCGTAGTTATTATAAATTTTTCCGTTATCTCTCCAAGCTTTTTGTAAACCTTCTTCTTTCCCATTAAGGATGGTCATTTGTTTAAACAAGTTTCCTGATTTATACCATTGCAATTGGATGCCATTAACGATACCATTATTATAGTTTGCTTCGGAACGTAATTTTCCGTTTTTCCACCAAGATCTTGCTCTACCTTCTCGAAGTCCGTTTTTATAAGTTGCTTCAAAACTTAGTGTTCCATCTTTAAACCATTTTCTGTAGAGTCCATGACGTTTGCCATTTTTATACTCGACGGTTTCGGCTTTTACCATTTCAGAATAAAACATTTCAGAAACACCCGTAAAGGGTTGATTATTATAAAACATCAACCCTAAATTTGGTTTCAACTCTAACGCACTCTTATTAATTATTATAAAATCTGTTGTATTTATTGCAGCTTCTGCAAGCTCCATAGGTTGCTGTGTTTCCTTTTGACAGGAAACAATGATCAACATACTTATACAAAAGAATGTATTATTGAATATTACTTGGAGTTCCTTGATAATCACCTGGGAATAAAATATAATATGCGTTTAAATATAATTCGTTTTGAATGTGGTAGTGATATTCTGATGCACCATCACTATGTTGTGTTGTACTTGTGTGACCTCCAGACGCATCTAAATCTGTTGGATATGTAGCTGTTGAGTTACATTTTCTTCCGTAGATAAAAAATCCGTCAGCAATAATCCCAATTAATTCCTCATCATCGTTAGACCACGCTTTAGTTTCTAAATGGTAATGATAACTTTGTGGACCTGTATGAGCTGCTGTATAATCTAAAGAACCTACTGCATTATCCAAAGGTACATTTGGTCCTTCTTCATCATTATAAATCATAGAACCAGAAATTGCAATACCAATTGCGCCTAAACCGGTTGAAGTAGAATTTGCAGCCAATTGAGGGTTTGCAGACACTGTCAATGTATATGAACCATTAAAATCGTCTATATTTCCTGGTGCCATTTGATCATATGATGTTACAGTAGGTTCTACCCATAAAGGATGGTTAGCATCTGAAACTGTTGTCATTGTATTGCCATTAGGACCAGTTATAGATCTTGAGACTGTATTAGACCAGTATGGTGATGTGTGATTTGGTAAACCGTTAGTTTCTATCACAACATTAGAACCGCTTAACATGATATCTGTGTTATCAGTATCGAATTCTGCAAAAGCTAAATGTAGCGTCGCTGGAATAGTTTCGTCACTTGTAGTAAAACTGAAAGATACTGTTGTATTTCCTCCATTACCATCTGAAGCTATAACAGTTCCTGAATATAATGTCAAAGCATCTAAACCAGAGAATGTATAAGTTTGAGTGGATAAATTAGCAGCTAATTCTGATCCATCTAAATTTACGGTATAAGTTACTATATCTCCATCATCATCTGTGGCTTGCGTCCAGTTTATAGTAGCTCCAGTTTCTGAAGTTGAACTCACAACAACTGCAAAAGTTGAAGGTGCTTGATTCTCTGTATCTCCATTACCAGAATCATCGTCACTTGAACACGCATAAAATGCTGTTGATAGTGATAAAATCACTAATAGAATTTTAAAATAGTTTTTCATTTATTATTATATTAATTAGTTATTGTTATATCTATAGATGTGGTTTTTAAAAAAAACTTGCGCAGGATTAAAAATTATTTTTTTCTACCTGGTCTTTGACCTTGTTGTCTTGGTGTATTTTTTAATTCTTCTTTTGTAAGGTACCCATCATTGTTAGCATCAACTTTTGAAAAATTATCAGCTAATGGTCCTTTGACTTCTTTTGGTGACAATTTACCATCGTTATTCTCATCCATTTGTTCAAATAGTTGATCAATATTTGGACGACCTCCTTGCTCTTGCTCTCCTCTTGGTGGACCTTGTTGTTCTTGTGAAACTTCACCCATTAAACAACGACTTACATAAGGGAACTCTGCAGTTACTAGATACATGTAATTTCCATTTAATGTAATTCCGTTGCACTCATCTAAATCTCCAGAACCTTCTACAAATTCAAAATCTGAACCATAAGTACCATCATGATGTCCTCCAACAGAAATATCTATGGTTTTATGAGTTGTATACGTACAATCTTCTCCTTCTCTGTCTCCATCTAACAACTTGTAGCTTGGTTTGTATTTTCCGCTTTTAGAGTAATACATAGGGAAACCATCATGAGCAAAACCAACATGAATTAAATCTTCTCCAGTATCAAATTTTTCAATTACAGAAGTTGGTGTACCATGATAATGATACGCTCCTGTTGGCTGAACATGTGCATGATTAAAATCTAATCCTAAATCAATCACGTCTTGAAAAGCTTCTACCCTATAATTTTCTCCTGTGTCACAAATAACGACCTCAGCTGTTCCTGGCTCAAACTTAATCCCGTTTAATGCGATTCCTGGTTCTCTAATCCATTGCGCTTGTCCTGTATATTTTGGAGTTACAGGAAACGTATAGGTTTTATTTTGAGCAAAAATAGTATTGGGATTCCCTGGGTTTGGAAAATCGCCAGTTTTATGATTTGGCAACGCGTTTGTTACCATCGTTCTAGTATTTCCTTTAACCGTTACAGTGGTTTTAGTGCCATAAACATTATCATTTAAAGCATATGACCCAAAATAGTCGTTATGACTGTGCGAAATTTCACCATCATGTGAATGCTCTTCATGACTATGCTCTGTTGTGTTTTTCTGACTATTGCAACTTAGCACTATTGTTAAAGCTACAAAACCAATAATATGTTTTAAATTTTTCATTTTACATCTTAGTTATTAAGTCTAATCTCTTTGTTTTCTTTTCTTATTATTCATTTTAGAATAAAAAGCTTTTAACTCTTCTAAATCAAGTTCATTATCCTTATTGGTATCAATATTTTCAAACTCTTTTAAAAGTTGTCGTTTATCCTTTGCTGCAACTTCTAATTCATTTAATGTGCCATCACCATTATCATCTACTTGCTTAATTATTTTTTCTGCGGAAATTTCTTTTGGTTTTCTATTATTTAATGAAGCATCAAGTTCTTCATAATCAACAAAACCGTCTGCATTAGCATCAATTTCATCAAAATCTTCTGAAATTTTCCCTCGTTTATCTTGTGAGGCCTCGTCTTTATCAATTTTATTATCATTATTTGTATCTAATAATTCCATGATTTTAGAAACGCTCGGTTTTTCTCTTTGAGATCTATCTTGTCCGCCTCTTCCTCCTTGTCCACCTCCTGGAGGTCCTTGTGCAAAAAGACCGAAGCATAGTAGCATTGAAAAAATAGTGATTGAAGTTTTTAAGTTATTATTTTTCATTGTTTTGTGTTTCATCTTTAGATGTGTTATTATTTAAAAACTTGTTGTTTGTTTTTTATTTTTTCAATATTTCTACAATTAACTCCCTAACTCCTTGTTTAGTTTTTCTGCCATAATTTGTGTTTTCTCTTTCAAACTTTTGGCAATTGCTAATTGAGTTTCGGTTTGCAAAAGTCTATCTACTAAAGCATTTTGGTAGTCTCTACTATTAAGCAGCTCCTCATAATTTGATTCTTCTAAAAAATTTTGAATTCTCTTATATTCCAAATCACGACCTGAAAGAATATCAATTAATGACACATGTTTTTCTATTGCTGGCTGCAATCTATTAATTACGATATCTTTAATTTTTGTCTCTTGAGTTTCAAAATTATCTAATTCATTTGGGTAAGATGCAATCAAGTCTTTTAACAGAACGCTTTCTATAAATTCAAATTTGTTAGTGCTGTTAATTGAATTAATTGCTCCATTATGCAATTGTATTGGTTTATAATTAACGTTAACAATGCCTACTTTAATTTTATCAGTAAATTCCTCAGGCATCAAACCAATACTTTTAATCGTTGTTCGTATGGTTTTCAAGTTGTTAGTGTAATTAACTATTGAAGAGTCTAAAACTTTTGAATTTGCATCTAATTCTTGTATTAAGGTTTGATATATTTTTAATTCAACTATTTTATTTTTTCTAATTTCATTTAAACTATTAATCTTCCAAGCAATCAAGATTCCAATCACAATTAAAAGAATTTCACCAAAAGCATATATACAATAGCTTTTAGTTTTTCCTGAAGCTAGTAATGTTCTTCTAATTTTTCTGAATATTTTCATACTTAACAACATTTAAAGCATTTAATGCTTCTATTCTGATTAAAAAAAAAGCTTTGCAATCGCTCACGAAGCCTTTAATTACTAACCAATCAAAAAAAACTTCTTTTTATTAATTTAAATAATCACTTACTTCAGCTGCACGAGAGACAACGTGCGAGTTTAATTCGCTTACAGCAATTTGAAATTCTGAACTATTATTTAAAAAGGTATAACCATCAATTTCGGATGTTGCATAAGGTTCTATTAAAGACGAATATGTGGCAAATAAAGACTGAATTGTACTAACATTAAATGTATCATCCACCACGTCTTGAACATACAAATCGTATTGTGTTTTGTATACCTCATCTTGATACACATGTCCTATTAAAGGCCATTCCGTAGCATTTAACCCAGAAAAATCTAAAGGAAGTGATCCACCCATTTTCCCTAGTTGTAATGCTTCATTATTATCCCAAGGAATCCAAGTTAACTTGCTCGTTTCAGGATTATTATATAGAAAATAATTATGCGTCATTTTACCATAGGTATCCCAATTTTGAATTACTGTGTTTACAGCTAAATATTTTAAAAACACATCTGTATCTAAAACAGCATCTAAACTTGTTCTCCAAGCTGCAGCATCTGTTATTCTTGTTTCGTCATTAATAATTGCTAATAAATTAGACACATCACTAAAATCTGCCTCATCTTCATTCGTTTTCTTTACGTATTCATCTTCATCATAAGTACCTGCTGCAAAACTTGCTGCATCTCCATCTGGCTTGTATAAATTACCATCGTCACTTGAAAACTGTTCGTCTATTACTGTATCATCAACTTCTTCTACTAAAGTATATAAACCAAAATATTGAGGTCCATCACCATGATCAACATATAATGTATAAAAAGCGGTATGAGAAGCTGCTAATCCTGCATTTCTAAATACATCTGTCGCTACTTTTTCGCGTAACATTGATTTATCGTCAAAATTATTTTTAAGACTTAATTTTTTAAAACCGTAAAAACGCTGATTATCTATTTGAGGGTAATCATCTTCAAACTCATCAAAATCTAATTTGAATGATAATTTTAAAATCCCATTTTGCCAACTTGTTTGTAAACTAGAATTTCCTTTAAAACGCACACCTACTCTGTACCATTCTACTCCATTATAAAACACTTCTGCAGGCACAAAAATCGGGTTATCGTCAGTTTCTGTTAATCCGCCAGGTTGTCCACCAACTCCAAATGTTCCATATAACTCAGTCATATCATCTAGCATATTTTGCCAACGTGCTTCTGTTATAACTATATCGAGTCTTTTTACTGCATTATCTTCAAAGACTTCATCAAAATTTGGATCTGCATCTTTACTGTGTGTTTCCGAAGTCCAATCTGTAGCTTCAAAGTCTGTGTCAAGAATTTCTTCAATTTCGTCTTCAGTGGTAATAGAATCATCATCATTTGCACATGCATTAAAAGTTAATAATGATGTACCAAAAACTAGTAGGATAAAAAATGTATTGATGTTGTTTTTAATTGTTTTCATATTGAAATTTTTATTTTAATAATCAATGCTATTCGTGAGTTGTATTATTTTGAAACATTTGCTAATTAAAAGCTTCATGATTTCTCACAAAGCCTTTAACAAACAAACTATCAACCAATCAATCAAATTTTATTTATTTCTTTTTTTACGTTCTGGCTTTGGAGCATCCTTCAGTTCTTTTTCTGAAATAAAACCATCTTCATTTGTGTCTATCTCAGTAAAACTATCTTTAAGAGGTCCTTTAACTTCATCTTTTGCAAGCTTACCATCTTCGTTTTTATCCATCTCTTTTAATAACTGCTCAAAAGTTGGAGGTTCTTTTCTTTCTTGACGACCTTGTTGCCCAAAAGAATAATTTGACATAAATAATCCTAAACCAAATATTAATACTACTGTTTTTAATGTGTTACTTTTCATCTTCTTAAATTTTATGTTATATACTTTTAGATGTTATAAAAAGAAAGAACTTGTGGTCATCTTTGTTAAATAAAACACAAAAAAAGACCTTCATTTTTTGAAGGTCTTTTTAAATTTTAAAGAATATATAATTCTATTATTAAGGTCTTGGCGGCATTTCTGGTCCTCTATCATTAAACTCTCTTGCCTTCTTAATTATTGCACTAAATTGTTCTTTCTGTTCTTCATCGCAGAGCTCATATATACTTCTCAATCTAGAAAACAACTCTTTCTCTTTCTGTTGTTCTTTTTCAGAAATCACAACAATTAAACTATCAACAGTAGATTGGCTTATAGAGGTTTCGGTGATTTTTTTGAATAACGCGTCTTTAACCACTTTTATATCATCGCCAACACCTCTCATTTTATTATGATGCTTTGTTTCTAATTCTTCAAATTGTAGCAACTGAGTAGCGTTGAAACCTAATTCTTTTACAATAAAATGCCCAGATTCTTTTGGTCCTTTATGACCAGGTCTTCCTAAATAATTAAATAAGAAAAACCCATTCATTATAATTAGAACAATAAGTAAGAGGTATAAAATGTTATTTCTTTTCATAATTAATTTAATATTGAGGATTCAGTACTTGTAGATAATCCATAAGACTCTGCAAAATTGCTCACATTGGTATCGTAAGTTGTTTCTTGTATATTATTAAATGCCATAAAATTTAAAACGACAACACAAACTAAGGTAGCCATTTGTAATTTTGGTGTAAACCATGACCAAGTTGCATCCTGAATGTCTTCAGAAGCATTACGAATTCTATGCATGACATTTTCCTTAAAAAAAGGAGACACCTTAACTTCACTTATGGACTCAATAGAATCTAAAGTAGCTTTCACTTTTTTATTCATTTCATCATTTGTTTTCATGTGTTTATGTTTATTGTTTTTTTATGGACACATGCTGTTCGCTATTAATCATTCTATATCAGCAGTGAAATTTTGAACATGCTCGTTTCATATTCTAATATATTAGATGCAAAAGTTTTAAAAAACTTGCGCTAATGTTCCTTTTTATAATAATTCTCTAATACGTTTTGTAGATTCTTTTTTGCTCTAAACATTATAGATTCTACAGATGACAAACTCTTATTTGTAATCTCAGCAACTTCTTGATAACTCTTTCCGTCTATTTTATGTAGTGTAAACACAACAGACTGACTTTCAGGCAAACCATTAATAGCTTTAAATAAAGTAGCATTAAGTTCTTTGTTTTCTAACAATATTCCAGGATGGTTCATTTCCGTAAAGTAATCTGTCTTATCAAAAGGGATGACATTACCAGTAATGGATTGCAAAAAAGCAAATCGTTTTTTAGTATTTCTCTTCCTAATAAATTCTAAACACTTATTTGTAGTAATCCTATAAATCCAAGTTGACAATTTAGAATCGCCTTTAAATTTTTTTATAGAATTAAAAACTTCAACAAAAACCTCTTGTGCAATGTCTTCAGCATCTTCTCTATTTGGCACAAATGAAATACACGTACTAAATACTTTTTGCTGAAAATCATCCACAAGCTTGCTATAAGCAGCAGTGCTTTTGTGTTTTAATTCTTCTATAAATTCGGTTTCAGTCAAAAAAATGGGTAGTTAGTTATTCCATAATTGTATTTAGATGCAGTTTAAAATAAAAACTTGCGCTAAATTTATATTTATTTTTTCTGAATAAACTCATCTTTACATTTTGTTTTAAACCGAAAAGTTTAGCTTTTGTGCCATAATAAAAACAGTTTTTATTAGCATAGCATTAGCTACGGTTATAAAAATCGATAAAATTATGGTGTATAATGTAAATTTTGCAGGCAAAAGGAAAAGTAAAGATAAGTTCAATATAACATTTTTTAGAGTCTTCTATATATCAACTTTTAATGTACCTTTGCATGCTTAATTTTTTATAATGCGTTTACACAGAAATTTATGTTTTGCAGTCATCGATGGATTAACTTTAATCCTTAACGAAGGCAAATATGCAGATAAAGTCATCCAGCAACTCCTTAAGCGCGACAAGCGTTGGGGAAGTCGAGATCGTGGTTTTGTTGCAGAGACCACTTACGATATTGTGAGATGGAAACGATTATATACTGAAATTGCTGAAGTCAAAGCACCTTATGATCGTGAGAATATTTGGCGCATTTTTGCAGTTTGGGCAACCTTAAGAGGTATTAAATTACCAGATTGGAGTTATTTTGAAAATACTCCAACTAGAAAAATAAAAGGTCGTTTTGATGAATTGTCTAATACTCGAAAATTTAAAGAATCTATTCCAGATTGGTTAGACGAATTAGGCGTTAAAGAATTAGGAGAATCTGTTTGGACTAAAGAAATTGCTGCTTTAAACGAACAAGCAGATGTAATTTTAAGAGTCAACACGCTTAATACTACAAAAGATAATTTACAGGCTTTATTATTTGATGATGGTATAGAAACAGAAAGCATCAAAGGCTACGCAAGCGCACTTAAACTTAAAGAAAGAGCTAATGTATTTCAAACTGAAGCTTTCAAAAAAGGGTTCTTTGAAGTGCAAGATGCTTCATCACAATTAGTCGCAGAATTTTTAGATGTAAAACCAGGAATGCGTGTTGTTGACACATGTGCTGGTGCTGGTGGTAAAGCACTTCACCTTGCCACATTAATGGAAAATAAAGGTCAGGTTATTGCTCTAGATATTTATGCTAATAAATTAAATGAACTTAAACGAAGAGCAAAACGTAATGGTGCTTGGAATATTGAAACTCGAGCAATAGAATCTACGAAGGTCATTAAGAAATTATACGACAAAGCAGATCGTGTTTTAATTGATGCGCCTTGTTCTGGATTAGGTGTTTTACGTCGTAATCCTGATGCCAAATGGAAATTACAACCAGAATTTATTGACAAAATAAAAGTAACGCAACAAGAGATTTTACAACAATATTCTAGAATAGTAAAAGCAGGCGGACAATTAGTATATGCGACGTGTTCTATTCTTCCTTCGGAAAACAAAGCTCAAGTAGATACGTTTTTAGCATCAGATTTAGGGAAAGATTTTACATTTGTAAAAGACAAAAGCATTTTGTCTCACAAAACTGGATTTGATGGTTTTTACATGGCATTACTAGAAAAGAAAAAAAAATAAACACATGAAACACTTTTACTTTATACTTACTTTATTAATCTCAACTGTTGCTTTTTCGCAAATTCCTGCTGGATACTACGATTCTGCTACAGGAACAGGGTTTGCGCTTAAAACGCAATTAAAAAATATTATTGACAATGATGATGATGGTTTAACCACAGAGTTTATTGCTCAAGATTTAGGATATTCTGCTCTGTATGTCACTTACCAATTGTCTGATGTAGATTTATATTATGAAAATAATGGCACTTTATTAGATATGTATTCTGAAGGTGTAATGCAAAATCCAGATAATACCAATACAAATTTACCAGATGCTTATGAATATACATATGGTATAAATCAAGATGATGGTACCATGGGAACAGCAGAAGGGCAACGCTATAATAGAGAGCATACCATTCCGCAATCGTCTTTCAATAGTGGTTCTCCTATGAGAAATGATGCGCATTTTGTAATCCCATCAGATAAATATGTAAATGGACAAAGAGGTAATTTACCTTACGGGTTTGTAGATACTACAACCCAATTTGATGAATATTCTAACGGCACTAAAAGAGGAGAAAACACAATTACTGGTATTGGTTCTAGTTATAATGGCGATGTTTTTGAACCTATAGATGAATTTAAAGGTGATATTGCTAGAATGTTTTTCTTCTTTGCAACGCGTTACGAAGACCAAATAGGTGGATTTAATTATGTCATGTTTGACGGCTCAGTGAACCAAGCAATTGACCAACCGTTCTTAGATCTTCTATATAATTGGCATCAAAACGATCCTGTGTCTCAAAGAGAAATTGATAGAAACAATGCAATTTTCACGAGACAAGACAATAGAAATCCATTTATTGACAACCCACAATTTGTTTTTGAAATTTGGCAAAGTGCTTTATCTGTAGATGAATTTCAAAATCAGAATATTGTAAAAATGTATCCAAATCCTGCAAAAGGAAATTTTGTAAACATAGATTCTAATAACGACCTTGTTGTAGAAATTTATGATCTTTTAGGTAAAAAGGTAAAAGTTCAAACTATAAATGCTAATCAGAAACAATTACATATTTCTGGTTTATCTAAAGGTGTTTATTTAGTTAAACTTACTTCGGAAAATGGAAGTATCACAAAAAAGTTGATAAAGCAATAATTTTTAGAAGCTTTAAAAAAAAAAGAACAATTCTATTCACTGTGACTAGCTCAGTGAATAGAATTGTTCTTTTTTTGGTTAATAAAGCGTGAATAACTATATGTTTTCAAATTTAATAACTGCTCCTAATATATCTAAAAAGTGTAAATTAGCACTCTCAATTTTTTAAAACAAACTTGATAACATGATTCATTTCTTCGGAAACTGGAAACATTTAGGCTAATGTCTGTTCGATAAAAAACAATATAATGAAACACATATACATTTTATTTACTATTCTATTTACAATTACTACTTCTGCACAAATTCCTGCAGGATATTACGATTCTGCAACAGGATCTGGCTATGTTTTAAAAACTCAATTAAGAAATATTATAACAAATGGTCATAGCCCAAAATCTTATGATCAATTATTTGACCTTGATACAGGTTATAAAGCTACAGATACGGACGATTTTTATGAAAATGATGGTTCTGTAATGGATATGTATTCTGAAAACCCAACTGCTTCAGACCCTTACAACTATAGCTATTATGCAAATCCAAGTGACAAATGTGGTAATTATGACAGTGAAATGGATTGTTATAATGGAGAACATCTAATGCCTCAAAGTGTTTATGGTAGCAGCATGCCTATGGTTGGTGATATTCATCAAGTTATTCCAACGGATGGTTATGTAAATAATGGAAGAGGTAGTTTAGCCTTTGGTGAAACTAACTCACCTTCTACAACTTATTTAAATGGGTCCAAACGAGGGACAAGCAGTATTAATGGTTATACAGGAACTGTATTTGAACCCATTGACGAATTCAAAGGTGATATTGCACGATGCCTACTTTATTTTGCTGTTAGATATGAGAATCAAGTAGCCGCTTGGGATCATCCAATGCTTAATAACACAAGTAATCAAGTTTATGAAGATTGGTTTATTGATATGTTACTAGATTGGCATAATGGTGACCCTGTAAATAACCGAGAAATTAATAGAAATAATGCTTCATATATTCATCAAGGCAACAGAAATCCTTTTATTGACCAACCAGAATACGCTAACTTAATTTGGAACCCAACTCCAGATAATGAGAACCCATCTAAACCAACCAATCTAGTGGCTTCAAACCCAACAGATAATTCTATAGACTTAAACTGGACATCTTCTACTGATAATGTTGGAGTTGTGTCTTATGATATTTATGTGGATGCCGTTTTAACTTTCAATACAACAAACACATCTTCTTTTACAGCTAATGGTTTATCACCAGATACAAATTACTGTTTTACAATTAAAGCAAAGGATGCTGCAGGTAATACGTCTGATTTTAGTAACCAAGATTGTGAAACCACAACAAATAATGGAACTGGATCAATTTGCACAACAGAAACATTTGAAAACATTCCTGCTTCCAATGGTAGTTATACAGATAGAACTTGGATTGGTGACAATGGGTTACAATGGGATGCCACAGAAGCAAGAACTGATCAAACAATAAATAATAGAGCAATAGCTATAGATTTTAGGAACACAACAAATGGTACCTTAACGTCATCTACTATAAATGGTGGTATTGGTAACTTTACAATAACTACATTACAAGTTTTTACAGGTACAGCTGGCTCTCTTAACCTTTACGTAAATGGTGTCCTCAAAGGTGACATACCATTTAGTACATCACCACAAACAACGACTATTAATAATATTAACATTGAAGGTCCTGTAACTGTCGTGATACAAGATGATAACACATCTGGAGGAAGTGCAAGAGTCGCAATAGATGATATTTCTTGGACATGTTACTCACTTTTAAGTGTTGATGAGTTTAATTCTTCTAGTGTTAAATTGTATCCAAATCCTGTTAATGACAACTTGTATATTGATTTAAACACACAAAAAACAACACTTGTTAATATCTATGACATTTTAGGAAAGAAAGTGATTTCTAAAGTAATTAACACTTCTGAAAATATAAATGTAGAACATTTAAATAGCGGAATATATATTGTTAGATTAACACAAGACAATTCTACAATTAGTAGAAAATTAATTAAAAATTAAATCTAAAGCGGCTTTCGAGTCGCTTTTTTTTATGTTTAAAACCTCGTGAATAACTCTAAATTTTCATCATGAAATTTAGATGAAATCAAATTGAAAAAAAGTAAATTTACACTTTCAAAAAATCACTACAAAATACGATATAATGATTCATTTCTTCGGAAACCAAAACAGTAAACTATTTGCTGTTCAAGCAACAAAAGAATTATCAACGGAAACCATAGCTAAATTGACATGGTTATTTGGCAACCAACCAAAACTAGAACAAGCATCTCTCGATGCTTTTTTTGTTGGTCCACGTGCAGCTATGATAACGCCTTGGAGTACTAATGCTGTTGAGATTACTCAAAACATGGGAATTGATGGTATTATCCGAATTGAAGAATTTGAAAGCTGTAAAAAAGAGTTCATAGGATTTGACCCTATGATTTCTGAAAAATATAACAGTTTAAATCAAGAATCATTCAATATTGATATTCAACCAGAAGAGATTCTTAATATAGAAGATATTTCAGCATATAATCAACAAGAAGGTTTAGCGCTTAATGATGAAGAGATTGAGTATTTAGAAAGTGTTGCTAAAAAAATTGGTAGACCATTAACCGACTCTGAAGTATTTGGATTCTCACAAGTTAATAGTGAGCATTGTCGTCATAAAATTTTTAATGGCACATTTGTTATTGATGGAGAAGAAAAGCCTAACTCGCTTTTCAAAATGATTAAAGAAACGTCTAAGCAAAACCCAAATACTATTGTGTCTGCTTATAAAGATAATGTCGCATTTATAAAAGGCCCAAAAGTTGAACAATTTGCACCAAAACGTGCCGATATTCCTGATTTTTACACGACTAAAGAATTCGAATCTGTAATTTCATTAAAAGCAGAAACGCACAATTTCCCAACAACCGTTGAGCCCTTTAATGGAGCAGCAACTGGATCTGGAGGAGAAATTCGTGATCGATTAGCAGGAGGAAAAGGCTCATTACCTTTAGCAGGAACAGCAGTTTACATGACCTCTTACTCTCGTTTAGAAGACAACAGACCTTGGGAACAAAAATTTGAAGCTAGAGATTGGTTATATCAAACTCCAATGGATATTTTAATTAAAGCGTCTAATGGTGCTTCTGACTTCGGAAATAAATTTGGACAACCTCTAATTTGTGGTTCTGTGTTAACTTTTGAGCATGAAGAAAATGCATCTTCTAGCACCTCTCAAGCTAGAAAATTAGGTTACGACAAAGTGATTATGCAAGCAGGAGGCATTGGTTACGGAAAATCTAATCAGGCACTAAAAGACACTCCCAAAAAAGGCGATAAAATTGTAATTCTTGGTGGAGAAAACTATAGAATCGGAATGGGTGGAGCTGCAGTTTCCTCTGCAGATACTGGAGAATTCGCATCTGGAATTGAATTAAATGCTGTACAACGTTCTAATCCTGAAATGCAAAAACGAGCTGCAAACGCTGTTCGTGGTATGGTAGAAAGTGATGAGAACTTTATAGTTTCTATTCACGATCATGGTGCTGGTGGACATTTAAATTGTTTATCAGAATTAGTTGAAGATACAGGTGGAAAAATAGATTTAGATAAATTACCAGTTGGTGACCCAACATTATCTGCTAAAGAAATTATTGGCAATGAGTCTCAAGAACGAATGGGATTAGTGATTGCCGAAAAACATTTAGATACCTTACAAAAAATTGCAGATCGAGAACGCTCTCCAATGTATACTGTTGGTGACGTTACAGGAGATCATAGGTTTACTTTTGAATCTAAAACCAAAGGAGATAAACCAATGGATTTAGCTCTAGAAGATATGTTTGGTTCTTCTCCAAAAACGATTTTAACAGATAAAACTATTGCTAGAAATTATAAAAATTCGCGTTACAAAACGAAGAATTTAAAAATCTATTTAGAGCAAGTTTTACAATTAGAAGCTGTAGCTTGTAAAGATTGGTTAACAAATAAAGTAGATCGTTGTGTTGGTGGAAAAGTTGCAAAACAACAGTGTGTTGGTCCTTTGCAAATTCCGTTGAATAATGTTGGCGTTATGGCATTAGATTACAACGGAAAAGAAGGTATCGCAACGGCAATTGGCCACTCTCCTATTTCTGGCTTAATTCATCCAGAAGCTGGAAGTAGAAATTCTATTACTGAAGCTTTAACAAATATTATTTGGGCACCTTTAAAAGATAATTTACAATCTGTGTCATTATCTGCAAACTGGATGTGGCCTTGTAAAAATGAAGGTGAAGACGCTCGTTTGTATCAAGCTGTGAAAGCTATTTCAGAGTTCTCAATAGATTTAGGTATCAATGTTCCAACAGGAAAAGATTCCTTATCTATGAAGCAAAAATATCCTGATGGTGAAGTTATTTCTCCAGGAACGGTTATCATTTCTGCAGCTGGAAATTGTAATGAAATTTCTAAAGTTGTAGAACCCGTTTTACAACAGAATGGTGAAAACATCTACTACATTAATATGTCTCAAGATGATTTTAAATTAGGAGGAAGTTCTTTTCATCAAACTTTAAATACGATTGGTAATGAAGCTCCAGATGTCAAAAATGCTAGCTTTGTAAAGAACACTTTTAACACCATTCAAAATTTAATTAAGACTGATAAAATTTCTGCAGGACACGATGTTGCTTCAGGTGGATTGATTACGTCGTTATTAGAACTCTGTTTTGCTGATAGAAATTTAGGTGCTGATTTTAATATTTCAGCTTTAAATGAAGAAGATTCTATAAAAGTATTATTTGCTGAAAATGCTGGATTAGTTTTTCAAGCAGACAGTTCAGTAGAAACAATCTTATCAGAAAACGATGTTGAATTTTTCAATATAGGAACTGTAAATACTTCAGAAAAAGTAACTATCAAAAACAACGATGATAATTTTTCTTTTGATGTTTCTGAAATGAGAGCTATTTGGTATAAAACGTCTTACTTATTAGACGATAAGCAAACTTCGAATGGGTTGGCTAAAGCACGATATGAAAATTATGCACAATTACCTCTAGTTTATAAATTTCCGAAGCATTTCACAGGAAAATTAGAAGATATGTTGTCAGGTCGAGCACAGATGAGACCTCTTGACAACCAATCGACTGCACTCAATGAGACAACACGACCTAAAGCTGCTATACTTCGTGAAAAAGGGAGCAATTCTGAACGCGAAATGGCAAATGCAATGTATCTAGCTGGTTTTGATGTTAAGGATGTGCACATGACAGATTTAATTTCTGGTCGTGAAACGCTTGAAGACATACAGTTTTTAGGAGCTGTAGGTGGGTTTTCTAATAGTGATGTTTTAGGATCTGCAAAAGGTTGGGCTGGAGCAATTAAGTATAATGACAATGCCAATAAAGCGATTAAGAATTTCTTTGAAAGAGAAGATACTTTATCGGTTGGGATTTGTAATGGATGTCAGTTATTCATGGAATTAGAGCTTATAAATCCAGATCATGATGTACATGGAAAAATGCTACATAACGATTCTAAAAAGCATGAGAGCGCGTTTACTTCTGTAACTGTTCAAGAGAATAACTCAATTATGTTATCTACATTAAAAGATGCAACTTTAGGTGTTTGGATTTCTCATGGCGAAGGAAAATTTAATCTTCCTGAGAAAGAAAACGAATACAATATCGTCGCAAAATATGGTTACGATAGTTATCCTGCAAATCCAAATGGATCTGACTTTAACACTGCTATGATGTGTGACAAGACTGGACGTCATTTAGTAATGATGCCACATATTGAGCGATCAACGTTTCAATGGAATTGGGCAAACTATCCTAATGGAAGAAAAGATGAAGTATCACCTTGGCTAGAGGCTTTTGTGAATGCTAGATTATGGATTGTAAGACAATGAAAATAATAGTTTATACCTTTTTTTTGTTAGGATGGATTTTTTGTTCTGCTCAGAATGATAAACCTCAAGTCATTTACAAGTATCAAAAAGACACCTTATTTCTTAATGAGACTAACCAACCTATTATTAAAAAATCTTTTAACCTTAAACTTGATAGCCCTTTGTTTTCTAGTCTAAGATTTGAAAATGACACATTAGTTTTATATAAATTAAGATTTTCTCATCTTTTTGGTAAATTAAAAATTTCTCAAAAACATCAATTATTTAGTTTATTAAATTCTCGAAATAATGTAGATACTACTAAAGTGATGATAATTCATTATCAAGACTCACTTAAACCAATAAATGAATTTGCTAAAAAAACAGGCATAGCTTACAACAAAGACAGCACAACTCATCGCCATGTTATGAGTCATAAGACATTTGTTGTAAAACATAAAGATTGTGTTAGAAAACTATCAAAACGAAACAAATCTAACGTTTATCATTATTTTAAAGTAAACAATGGCCATCCTTTAGAATTTAAAAAAGCCAAGTGGTATGAGGATTACTATGGATTAATTGATAAGTTATTTAGAGACTCCTATAGTCGGTTCTTCACTATTGTAATTCATCCAGATGGTAGTTTTTATTGTAAAAACTACAATGATAATAATGGTAAGATATTTAAAGATTTAATTAAAGGAAAACGTTGGAAGCTTCATAAAAAGGAGTTTGAAGAAAACTTAAATTCACTAAATTCTAAGGTTTAAGAATACAAAACTTATTACTTATTCAACAAGCTCGTAAATAGCTGTAACATCACCTGTATAATCTCCGATCGTACCATCTTCATATAAAAATTCATCTGTAAAGAGCTGTTCATTAGGTAGAATTAATGTAAGGATAGTATTGTTTTCTGAAAGATCACCCGAAAATAAAAGTTCTTCACCATAAGTTAAACGTAAACGAGTTTCATTTTGTGTATAATTTAAATATGCTCCATCCCAATGAAAGCAATTTGTTTTTTGAATTGGCGCATCTTCACTTTCAACATCTACATAAGCAGCAAGAAAGTGGCTCGCTGGACTTCCTATTTGAAAATCTTCACGGAAATACATTAAATTCACAAAACAATTTTTCTCAGTTAATAGGTCATTTGAAAAAATCCCGTCAGCATTTAAGTCTACATTGTTCTCTATAATATAATGAGTTAAAACGTAAGCTTTATCTTGAATGTTAAATAAATTAGTTTCATCATCACTACAATTAAATACACAGATAGAAAAAACGAGTAGTAAAGCAATTTTTTTCATAATAATAGTTTTAGTTTTTTTCTTAATAATTATTTTGTTTATATAGAATAGATGATAAAAGGCAAAAAGTTTGCAAGAAGTCTTATCATTATTTTAATCTACTCTATTAAATCATTTATTCAAAAATATAAATATAAATTCTTAAATTTATTAGATATTGTTAATCCAATTTGTATCTTTTTACCTACAAATAATATACATGACCCTTACTTATTTTGACAATAATGTTCCTAATTTAGTTGAAGAGTACTATCAGTTAAAAATCACTGAAGAGTCTGCACCTTTTAATTCAGCTATATTACCTCTTGGTTTCACACATGTAACACATGTATTTTATGGTAAACAAAAAGCTGTTTTAAATAAAAAAGAGATGCCTATCAAAGGCACTACTATTAGTGGTCAATTTTTTAGATCTTACCAATTTCTTGGTCAGACTAAGTCCCTATCTTTTGGTATTAGCTTTCATCCTACCGCATTATTCAAAATTTTAAATACAGATATTTCCAAATTAGACAACAAACACACTTCCTTAGAGTCATTTCACCCAGTATTTTATAAAAGAATTAAACCTGTTTTTGAGAATTATTCAAAACCTGAGGACATTGTCAAAAACTTAAATAAATGTCTTTCAAATCTTGATTTAGCAACAAATAATTCTACTAGTAATATTGACAAAGTGATTGATTTGATTAAAGAGAAAGAAGGTTTAATAAGCATAAATGAAATTTTAGACCACTTAGATATTTCTCAAAAAACTTTAGAAATACAGTTCAAAAAAATTGTTGGTCTAACTCCAGGGAAATATGTAAGATTGTATAGATTTATAAAATTGATGCGTAAATATGAAAGCCAAGAAATCGCAATCAATGATCTTATTTATTTGTTTGATTATTATGACAGGTCACACTTTTCAAAAGATTTCAAATTATTTATGAATGAAACACCTCAATCTTATTTTAAAAAGGATTATCCATTAATAAAAGCAGTTTATAAAAAATAGTTAGCTATTACGATTATTTACACCATTTAACCAATAATAAGTTTTAGTTTTGAGTCTAAAGTGAAATCAAAAAAACAATATAAAAGGGTTTATTAGTTTTTAGATATTTATTTAGTATTACGATTTCAATTTTAGTTAGAATTTAATAAACTAGGAGCTATGTCATTGTAGCTCCTTTTTTTATCTTCATATATGAAATTCACTTTTAATTTCATATTTTGCAATACTACAATCTTATCACTCTATTTAATGACAGAAATAACTAGACTTTTTGATTTTCCATATTATCAACTAGAAAAATATAATTTAGATGCTGCTTTAGTTACCAAGTATGATGGTAAGTGGGTTAAAACGTCTACCAAAGAATATTTAGATAAAGCTAATGCCATGAGTCGTGCTTTATTAAAACTAGGAATTCAAAAAAATGATAAAATTGCTGTAATTTCTACAACAAATAGAACCGAATGGAATATCATGGATATTGGTATTCTTCAAATAGGTGCTCAAAATATCCCAATATATCCAACCATTTGCGCTGAAGATTATGAATATGTATTAAACCATAGCGAATCAATTTATTGCTTTGTTTCTGATGTAGATGTTTTAGCAAAAGTTAGAAAAGTACAAGCCAATACAAAGATTAAAGAAGTATATTCTTTTAATCATATTGAAGGTTGCAAACACTACTCTGAATTATTTGAACTTGGAAAAGATGAAAGCACACAACCTGAAGTAGAAGCTAGAAAAAATGCAGTTTTGCCACATGATTTAGCAACAATAATTTACACTTCTGGCACCACAGGAAAGCCAAAAGGCGTGATGCTATCACATAACAATATAACAAGTAATGCTTTAGATGCTTCTGAGCGTTTACCACTTTTAAAAAATACAGACAAACGAATATTAAGTTTCTTACCTATTTGTCATGTATTTGAACGTGTACTCATTTATTTATATCAGTATGCTGGAGCCACTATTTATTTTGCTGAAGGCATAGATAAAATTGGCGACAATGCTAAAGAAATTAAGCCAAACTTGATGAGCGTAGTACCACGATTATTAGAAAAGGTATTTGACAAAATTATTGCTAAAGGCGAAGATTTAACTGGTTTAAAAAAATCATTGTTCTTTTGGGCTGTTCGTTTAGGAGAAAAATGGGAACCATATGGAGCAAATGGTGCTTGGTACGAATTCAAACTTAAAATAGCCAATAAACTTATTTTTAGTAAATGGAGAGAAGCTCTAGGTGGAGAATTACACACTATGGTGTCTGGTAGCGCAGCTTTACAACCAAGATTAACACGAATGTTTTCGGCTGCAGGCATGCAAGTTATGCAAGGCTACGGACTCACAGAAACGTCACCTGTAGTATCAGTAGAAATGTATGCCAATCATCATTTTAGAGTTGGCTCTGTAGGGAAACCAATCAAAAATGTAGAAGTTAAAATTGCTGAAGATGGTGAACTCTTAATAAAGGGACCAAACGTTATGCTAGGGTATTATAAAGATCCTAAAAAAACCGCAGAGGTAATGACGGGTGATTATTTCCATACTGGAGATAAAGGAATGATTGATGAAGATGGATTTTTAAAAATTACTGGTCGTAAAAAAGAAATGTTTAAAACCTCAGGTGGAAAATATGTAATACCACCACTTTTAGAAAACGATATGAAACAATCGCTATTCATAGAACAAATTATGGTGATTGGTGAAGGTGAAAAAATGCCAGCAGCTATTATACAACCTAATTTTGACTTTATTCGTAGTTGGATAGAGGATAATAAACTTAATATTGGCACTTCAGATGCTGAGATTGCAAGCTCTAATATTGTTATAGAACGAATTCAAAAAGAAGTAACTAAGTACAATAAAAACTTCGGAAAATGGGAACAAATCAAACGTTTTGAACTCACACCAGATGTTTGGTCAATTGATGGTGGCCATTTAACGCCTACCATGAAAATGAAACGCGCTATTATTAAAAATATTTACCAAGATTTATATGATAAGATATATAGATCATAATGTTTTTAATGGTTTTACACGTTTTTAGAACTTTATTACAACCTTTTTCATCCTCATATAATCTCTAGAGTATGTATTGTTAAGATAGTTTTGTAGTATTAACTTTAAATTTAATCTATATGAAACCTTTATTATCTATTTCAATTTTACTATTTGTATTATTTTCTTTTCAAACTTCAATTGCACAGGAAACATCAACTTTTGACTTAAAAAGATCTATAAAATTAACTCCTGAAGATATTGAAGCACAAAACATCAAATTATCTGTTTATGAAAAAACATCTTTTGTCGGACTCAATATAAGTTGTAAAGTAATTTTGGGTAATTTAAAAGTTGAAATCTATGATCCTAATGGTAATAAACAGGGTGAGTTTGCTGTTGAAAGTCAAATTTTAGATAAATCAAATGGTACTAAAGATAATTTTTATGAAAAAGAAACCGTTGAAGGTCAAATAGAAAAATTCTTAAAAAACCCTATGAGAGGAGATTGGATTGTTAAACTTATTCCTATAAAAACTTATGCCGAGGTTGAAATAAATTCTCGTTTTACAACTACAAACTAATCAGCTTGAAAGTAATTAATCATTTAATTTTATCTCAAAAAAAATTGAAATACGTTTTAATTATTTTAGTGCTATTATCTTTAAGTTTAACGATTTCGCATGCGCAAACAAGCAAAGTAAACCAGACTATTGAAGGTACTATTAAACTAGATAGTATTTGGAATCCGAAAATTTACTTATCTCTTATTCCTGAATTTAGCAAAATGTATACCATGTCAAAAAGTATGATTATTGCTGAATCTAAAATTGACAGCTCAGGATATTTTAAGTTTAATTTAGGCTTTTTACCTAAAAACGATAACCTCTATAGAATTCATGTTTCAAAAAAAGGCTCTTCAGAAGCTTCAATTATTATAGGTGGCAAAGACGAAAACCATTTTTTTGTGATTGCAAATAACTCATCAAATATCTTAGTGAATAATAGAAATAGAAGATTTAATGATATATCAGTCATAAACGATGATAAGAATAAAATTCTAAGAAAAATTGATGATATAGTAAGGTATATAGACAGTACAAATTATATTTCCACGAGAATTAAAAGTGAATTTGTAACTAACGCTTTTAATGAACAATTACGTCAAATTGCAGACACTTGTTCTTACCCATTAGTATCATTGTATGCGTTACAAAAAAGTAGTTATGAAAATGATATTATGAATAACACGGCATATTATCAAAAATTCTCAGAAAAATGGGATAATCAAAATTCAATTTACTTCAAATCGTTTAGAGAGAAAATACCAAAACAAAAAGGTAAGACTAGTTCCATAATCTTAATTCCGTTAATTGCTCTAATCTCATTTTTTATAGGACTATTTTTGAATCGCCTTTTGAAACAAAATATTACAAAAGAAATAAACCCTATAAAAGATCTTAGCGTACAAGAACGCAGAATTTTCTCACTACTAAAAGACGGTAAGTCCAATAAGGAAATTTCCGAAAAATTAAATATTGGAGTCAGTACCACTAAATCTCATGTCAGTAATATTTACTCAAAACTCAATGTGAACTCAAGAAAAGATATTCTAAATTTTAAAGAAGAAGTAAAATAAGTTATTAACTACGTTTCTTATAGTTTTTAAGAAATTCACCTTTAGGTTTACCATCATCAAATGAACTCCATTTGACTAAAACTCGAGTTTCATCTCTAGCTTCTTCGTTTGGCATATTTTCATATTCCATTCTATAGATTGCAGAAAACAATGGTGCTCTTCCGTCACCATGATGGCAATGAATCAATACTGGATAATTATCATTATTATCCATAATTTTAAGAAACTTATCTACTGCTTCCTGACTAGGCACTTGCTCTGCTCCAACGTTATAATAATTAATGTTTCCTATTTTTTCAACAGCATTTTTTTCTAATGTTAATTCTTCAGGAATTTCTGGATTGTTTTCAAGATCATCTGTACCTGGAAATCTTAAATCAACAATACTTTTAATATTATACATGTTGACATAATTTTCTATTTCACCTGGTGGTATAACTCCAGATTTATAAACCTTATTCTCTGCAATTGACTTAAAATTGTAGTTTATGTGCACATCATAACAAAATTTTACAACTCCAATAATGACGATAACTAAAACGAGTAATCCTACTTTTTTTTTCATAAACTTAATTTTTTATCGACAATTCTATCATAATAATCTTTGATATAAGCTTTACATATATCTTCGATTTGAGTCATTTCCGAATTTTTGTTTTCTATGAGATTTACCTTTAAACCTTTGTCATAAATATCGTAAAATCCAACTGCTTTATCACCATCAAAAATACAAATATAATTTCCCATCTGAAATTGATAGTAAGAACCACTGTAATTTACAGCAAAAGGTGTTGTTGAATCTGTTGTATCAACCAGACTTCGTCCCCAACTTCTAAACGGTTTTTCATACCCAATCATATCCAATATCGTTGGATAAATATCAATTTGCTGCGCTAACTCCATATCAACAGCTTTCAAAGAATTGTCTGGTTTATAGATCATAATTGGTACAGTAAATCGATTAATCAATTTGTAATATGTATCCATATAATAGACTTGGTTCCCATGATCTGCAGTAATTATAAAAATGGTGTTATCAAACCATGGTTCTTTTTTAGCTGCTTCAAAAAATTGTTTAAATGCATAATCTGTATAGCCAACACATTGGTGCATTGGCACATTTCCGACAGGAAATTGACCTTCATATTTTTCTGGAATCACATAAGGGTCATGAGACGACACCGTAAATACTGTTGAAAAAAAAGGAGTTTCCATGTCATCAAGATTCGTCTTCATATATTGCAAAAAAGGTTCATCCCAAATTCCCCAAAACCCATCAAAATCTGCATCATTCTTATAATCTTCGCGACCAAAATATGAATCAAAACCTAAAATATTACTAAAGCCTAAAAAACCCATTGAGCCTCTTGCTGCACCATGAAAAAATGATGTATTATAACCTTCATCATTTAATACTGAAACCAGAGATTGAATGTCTTGTTTTGAATATGCCGAAGACGTAAAGGCATCTTTAAAAGATGGAATACCAGCCAAAACAGACGACATACCATGTATGGATTTACTTCCATTTGCAAAAGCATTAGGAAAAATCAAACTATTTCCAGCAAGAGAATCCAAAAAAGGTGTATATCCTACATAATCAGGTATATCATATTCAGTATTAAAAGCACCTAGATATTCACGACCAAGGCTTTCTGTAATAATCAATACGATATTTGGTTTTGATTTAGGGTTGTTGGAATACTGTTTTATAGGTTGTGCATAGGCATCCACTAGAGACTCGTCCATTTCATAATCCACCTTTTTAAATGAATTAGCATTAAACGTTCTTATAAAAGCAAATGGTGAGTTCAAAACCAGATCTGCCTGCTCTATTTTTGTGACATGCCTATTTGCATCCACAAGATTAATAGGTCTAGTACTTTTTGCAAAATCTCCACCTCTAATACCTCCAATTGCTAATACAGCAATGACACAAAAAACAACCAAAGACAGTACAACATATTTTGCACCAATTTTTAAGGAGAGTTTTGAAATTTGAGATGGGATTATTTTTACTTTTTTATACAAATAAACCCAAAGTGAAGCAGCTATAATAAATAACACAACAACGTGCCAATATTCTATCAAAAACCTGAACATCATACTCCCTTTATTAGTTTCATTTTCAAGTGTATTAAAAACTACAATTGTTGTACGGCTAAAGGTGTATTTATAATAAATAAAATCTATAAAATTGATAGCGTAAGCGATAAGGTTTGTTATGAAGTAAACATAAAATAATACCGTTTGATAACGCTTTTTTGTATTTATAAATAAAGGCAATAATGACATCAACATGAAAAGGCTGTTGACATATAAAATAGCAGTCGTATCAAATGCTAAACCATGATATTGAATTTTGAGAAATTCAGTCAATGATTCAACATGCAACAAGTCAAAATTATAAAGTAAAAATAAGACCCTAGCAACAAAGTAAAATATATAGGCTAACAAAAGTCTGTAAAAAAACACTTTGTATTCTTGTAATCTATAAACTGAATCGTTCAATATGAAAAGTAATTGGTGGCGAAATGCCATTCATAAAATTAAGTGGTAAATTTAAAGTATTTATTTTAATAAAAATCTCTATCCAAATCTCAAAAAATACGTACATCTTTTTAAAATTTTATTATGCATGCATAACAAATTTTTGTATATTTGAATTTCTTAAACTTTTATATGAAAGATAAAACCATTGATTACGTCTTAAGAACCACGTGGTTAGCAGTCAATAAGATGTATAATGAAGAAGCTTCACAATTTGGTGTCACCATGGCAACTGGATTTGCTTTATTAAGTATTGATCCAGAAAATGGCACACCGTCAACCTCTTTAGGACCTAAAATGGGAATGGAAGCCACTAGTCTTTCAAGAACTTTAAAAATGATGGAAGAAAAAGGGTTGATTGAACGTAAACCTAATCCTGAAGATGGTCGTGGTGTTCTTATTTTCTTAACCGACTTCGGAAGAAAAAAAAGAGCTTATTCAAAAGAAAAAGTGTTGACATTTAATGAAACAATTAAAGCCAATGTATCTCTAGAAGAACTAATGAACTTCTATAAAGTTTCCGAAGTTATAAATAACATGATTTCAAACAAAAAAATATATAATCAAAAAGAACACATTATAAAATAAGATGAGCAAACGTAGAATTAAAAAAATAGCGATTATTGGATCCGGAATTATGGGAAGCGGTATTGCTTGCCATTTCGCCAATATTGGTGTTGATGTTTTATTATTAGACATCGTACCTAGAGAACTTAACGACAAAGAAAAAGCTAAAGGCTTAACGTTAGAAGACAAAGTTGTTAGAAACAGATTAGTAAATGAGGCGCTAACTGCATCTATAAAATCTAAACCTGCACCACTCTATCATAATTCTTTTGCAAACCGCATCACTACTGGAAACTTAGATGATGATATTGCGAAAGTCAAAGATGTAGATTGGATTATGGAAGTTGTTGTTGAACGATTAGATATTAAACAACAAGTTTTTGAAAAGCTAGAAAAATATAGAACTCCAGGAACTTTGATTACGTCAAACACGTCTGGAATTCCTATTAAATTTATGAGTGAAGGTCGTAGTGAAGATTTTCAGAAGCATTTCTGCGGAACTCACTTCTTTAATCCAGCACGTTATTTAAAATTATTTGAAATCATTCCTGGTCCTAAAACTGACAAATCAGTATTAGACTTCCTAAATGACTATGGTGAAAAATTCTTAGGAAAAACATCTGTTGTTGCTAAAGATACACCTGCTTTTATTGGAAACCGAATTGGGATTTTCAGTATTCAGAGTTTATTTCACGCTGTAAAGGATTTAGATTTAACGATAGAAGAAGTTGATAAATTATCAGGTCCAGTTATAGGTCGTCCAAAATCGGCAACCTTTAGAACTGTAGATGTTGTTGGTTTAGATACTTTGGTTCACGTTGCCAACGGAATTAAAGAAAACTGTCCTAATGACGAGCGTAATGAATTGTTTGTCTTACCCGATTTTATCAATAAAATGATGGAAAACAAATGGTTGGGTAGTAAAACCGGACAAGGATTTTATAAAAAAGTTAGAAAAGAGGATGGGTCTTCGGAAATTTTATCACTAGACTTAAATTCTCTTGAATATAGAGCAGCTAAACGTGCCAAATTTGCCACTTTAGAATTGACTAAAACAGTTGACAAAGTTGTAGACCGTTTTAAGATTTTAGTTAAAGGAAAGGATAAAGCAGGTGAATTTTACAGAAAGAGTTTCGCTGCATTATTTGCTTACGTTTCAAACCGTATTCCAGAAATCACAGATGATTTATATAAAATTGATGATGCAATGAAAGCTGGATTTGGATGGGAACATGGTCCTTTTCAAATTTGGGATGCCATTGGTGTTGAAAAAGGAATTGAAATGATGAAAGCTGAAGGTCTAGAACCTAATGCTTGGGTCAATGAGATGTTAGCATCAGGAAGTTCATCTTTCTATACCGTTAAAGAAGGAGCAACTTATGCGTATGATATTCCGAAGAAAAAACAAGAAAAAATTCCTGGTCAAGATTCATTTATAATTTTAGATAATATTCGTAAAACATCTGAAGTATTTAAAAACTCAGGAGTTGTTGTTGAAGATTTAGGAGATGGTATTCTTAACCTAGAATTTCAATCTAAAATGAATACGATTGGAGGCGATGTACTAGCTGGATTAAATAAAGCCATTGATATTGCCGAAAAAGATTTCGAAGGATTAGTTGTTGGTAACCAAGCAGCAAACTTCTCAGTTGGAGCAAACATAGGCATGATTTTCATGATGGCTGCAGAGCAAGAATATGACGAGCTTAATATGGCTATTAAATATTTCCAAGATACAATGATGCGTATGCGATATTCAGCAATCCCAACAATAGCAGCTCCTCACGGAATGGCGCTTGGTGGTGGTTGTGAATTATCAATGCACGCAGATAAAGTCGTTGCAGCAGCAGAAACTTACATTGGACTTGTAGAGTTTGGTGTTGGTGTGATTCCTGGAGGAGGCGGTTCTAAAGAAATGGCCTTAAGGGCTTCAGACACTTTCAAAAAAGGAGATGTACAATTAAATACGCTTCAAGAATATTTCTTAACGATAGGTATGGCAAAAGTAGCAACGTCTGCTTATGAAGCTTTTGACTTAGGAATTCTTCAAAAAGGAAAAGATGTTGTCGTTGTAAATAAAGACAGACAAATTGCTGTTGCAAAACAACATGCAATGCTTATGGCAAATATGGGTTATACACAACCCGTACACAGAAAAGATGTGTTGGTACTTGGTAAACAAGCCTTAGGAATGTTTTTAGTTGGAACTGATGCTATGGAAGATAGTAACTACATTTCTGAACACGATATGAAAATTGCTAATAAACTAGCTTACGTTATGGCTGGTGGTGATTTATCTGAACCAACATTAGTAAGCGAACAGTATTTATTGGATTTAGAACGTGAAGCATTTCTTTCTTTATGTACTGAAAGAAAAACGTTGGAAAGAATTCAACACATGTTAACAAAAGGAAAACCTTTAAGAAACTAAGAAAAATGAAAACAGCATATATAGTAAAAGCATATAGAACTGCAGTTGGTAAAGCACCAAAAGGAGTTTTTAGATTTAAGCGAACAGACGAGTTAGCTGCTGAAACCATTCAGCACATGATGAAAGAGCTACCTAATTTAGACAAAAAGCGAATTGACGATGTTATTGTTGGTAACGCAATGCCTGAAGGTTCTCAAGGATTAAACATGGCACGATTTATTTCATTAATTGGATTAGATAGTGTGGATGTTCCTGGTGTTACTGTTAATCGTTTTTGTGCCTCTGGAATTGAAACTATCGGAATTGCAACTGCAAAAATTCAAGCAGGAATGGCAGATTGTATCATTGCTGGTGGAGCAGAAAGTATGAGTTCTGTTCCAATGACAGGTTTTAAACCAGAATTAAATTATGACACAGTTAAAGCTGGTCATGAAGATTATTATTGGGGAATGGGAAATACTGCAGAAGCCGTAGCTAAACAGTTCAAAGTATCTCGTGAAGATCAAGATGAATTCGCATACAATTCTCATATGAAAGCATTACGAGCGCAAGCTGAAAATCGTTTTCAAGATCAAATTGTACCTATTACAGTTGATGAAACTTATGTAGATGCTAACGGAAAAAAAGCAACAAAATCTTATACAGTTACTAAAGATGAAGGACCTCGTGCAGGAACGAGTAAAGAAGCTTTAGCAAAACTTAGAGCAGTATTTGCTGCTGGTGGAAGTGTTACAGCTGGTAACTCATCACAAATGAGTGATGGAGCTGCCTTTGTTATGATTATGAGCGAAGACATGGTTAAAGAATTAAATTTAGAACCAATTGCACGTTTAGTCAATTATGCAGCTGCAGGTGTTGAGCCTCGTATCATGGGAATTGGTCCTGTGAAGGCTATTCCGAAGGCATTAAAACAAGCAGGTTTAAAACAGTCTGATTTATCACTAATAGAATTGAATGAAGCATTTGCTTCTCAATCCATAGCAGTAATCAGAGAATTAGATTTAAATCCAGATATTATTAATGTTAATGGAGGAGCAATTGCACTTGGTCACCCATTAGGTTGTACTGGATCAAAATTATCTGTACAATTATTTGACGAAATGCGTAAGCAAAATATGCAAGGTAAATATGGTGCTGTAACGATGTGTGTTGGTACTGGTCAAGGTGCTTGTGGGATATTTGAATTTCTGAATTAATCAGAGAAAAGAGTATAGAAAAGAGATAAAAGACAATGTGTGCTAAACAAAGACATAATTATAAAAATTTAAAAATTTGGAAACTCGGTTTAGAGATTACCAATGATATTTCTGATGTGTTATTAGATTTTCCAAAGCACGAAAGATTTGATTTAAGTTCACAAATTAGTAGATGTTCAGTTTCAATGCCAAGTAATATTGCTGAAGGATCCGCTAGAACAGATAAATCCTTTAGTCATTTTTTAGATATCTCCTTAGGCTCTTCCTTTGAATTAGGAACTCAGCTATTAGTAGTAAAACATAGAAACTATATAAACGAAAACAATTTAAAAATACTCGAAGAAAAAATAGAAAAATTCCAAAGAATGACAATGGGATTCCAAAATAGTCTCAATTAGAGTCTATTCTCTATTTTCTATCTTCTTTAATCTATTAATAAAAAATGGAAACTAAAGACAAAGAATTATTAAGAGGCGGACAATTCCTAGTAAAGGAAACTAACTGCGAAGACGTTTTTACTCCTGAAGATTTTTCGGAAGAACAGACGATGATGAAAGAATCCGTAATGGAATTTAATGATCGTGAGATCATTCCTCATAAACCTCGTTTTGAAGCTAAAGATTATGCACTAACTGAAGAAGTTATGCGTAAAGCTGGAGATATGGGCTTTTTAAGCGTCGCTGTTCCTGAAGCTTATGGTGGAATGGGAATGGGATTTGTTTCTACAGTATTAACTTGTGATTACATTTCTTCTGGAACTGGTTCATTTAGTACTGCTTTTGGTGCTCATACAGGAATTGGTACTATGCCAATTACATTATATGGTACAGAAGAACAAAAACAAAAATATGTACCAAAATTAGCTTCTGGAGAATGGTTTGGAGCATATTGCTTGACTGAACCTGGAGCAGGATCTGATGCGAACTCTGGTAAAACAACTGCTGAATTGTCTGCAGATGGAAAATCATACAAAATCAACGGACAAAAAATGTGGATTTCAAATGCAGGTTTCTGTAGTTTGATGATTGTTTTTGCTCGTATTGAAGATGATAAAAATATTACGGGTTTCATCGTAGAATATGATGGTAAAAATCCAAATGGTATTGTTTTAGGTGAAGAAGAACACAAATTAGGTATTCGTGCTTCATCTACTCGTCAAGTATTTTTTAATGACACTGTAGTTCCTGTAGAAAACATGCTTGCTGGTCGTGGTGAAGGTTTTAAAATTGCAATGAATGCTCTAAATGTTGGTCGTATTAAATTGGCTGCTGCATGTTTAGATTCTCAAAGAAGAATTTTATCTACTGCTGTAAATTATGCTAATGAGCGTAAACAATTTAAAACACGTATCTCAGATTTTGGTGCTATTAAAACCAAATTAGCTGAAATGGCTGCAAGTGCTTATGCTGGTGAATCTGCAACGTATAGAGCTTCAAAAAATATTGAAGATCGTATCGCAATGCGTGAAGCTGCAGGAAATACACATCAAGAAGCAGAACTTAAAGGTGTTGAAGAATATGCCATTGAATGTTCTATTCTAAAAGTAGCAGTATCAGAAGATGTACAAAATGCTGCAGATGAAGGGATTCAGATTTTTGGTGGTATGGGATTCTCTGAAGAAACTCCAATGGAGTCGGCTTGGAGAGATGCACGTATTGCTCGTATATATGAAGGAACAAATGAAATCAACAGAATGTTATCTGTTGGTATGCTAGTCAAAAAAGCCATGAAAGGTCATGTTGATCTTTTAGGACCTGCTCAAAAAGTTCAAGAAGAATTAATGGGAATTCCTTCGTTTGAAACTCCAGATTATTCTGAATTATTTTCCGAAGAAAAAGAAATGATTAAGAAGTTGAAAAAAACGTTCTTAATGGTTGCTGGTGGAGCAGTTCAAAAATATGGACCTCAATTAGAAGACCATCAACAATTATTGATTGCTGCTGCAGATATATTAATTGAAATCTATATGGCTGAATCTGCAATTTTAAGAACAGAAAAAAATGTTAAACGTTTTGGCGAAGAAGCTCAATCTGCTCAAATTGCTATGGCGAAATTATATTTATATCATGCAGTAGATATCGTTGAAGAAAAAGGAAAAGAAAGTATTATTTCTTTTGCTGAAGGCGACGAACAACGCATGATGTTAATGGGTCTTAAGCGCTTTACAAAATACGCTAACTATCCAGATATCGTAGACTTACGTATTGAAATTGCCGAAAAAGTAAAAGCAGAAAACAAATACTGCTTCTAATGATTCAATAATTAGACTAACTCTCAAATAATTCTAATTATAAAGCCAATTCTTCCAAAATAAAATTTGGATTGAATTGGCTTTTTTAATTTAAACTTTTATTGTAATTCTCTAATCTCTAGTAAACTTTCATATAAAGACTTAGCTATTTCTAACTGCTTTTCTTTATCAGTTAGCACTGCTCTATCGTTTTCATTAGTTAAAAAGCCTAGTTCTAAAACAATTCCTGGTACAGTTGTATTTTTCAAGATATAGAGACTTGCTGTCTTTACACCTCTGTTTGAAAAACGATCTAATTGATGTTCAACTAAAATTTCAGCATAATTAAGACTTAATTTATTATGCTCATTAATTGAGTTATAATACGCTTCTACTCCACTAACAGACTTATTATTAGCAGCATTACAGTGCAAACTTAAAAATAAGTCTGGTTTTTTAGTATTAATAAATTCTACACGTTCTTTTAAAGTTAAAAATTCGTCTTGGCTTCTCGTGAGAATGATTTCAACGTGTTCGTCACTCAATGAAGCTAACGTATTTGTAAGTTCTAAAACAATTTCTTTTTCGTTAGAATTGCCAGAATCTTTTCCACCATGGGCAGCATCTATAACAACAATTAATGAATCTTTATTCATGTCATTATACGTGCAACTTAAGACGAAAATGCATGTAAAAAGTAATACAACTGATGAGATTTTTAAAGTTCGTTTTAAAAGAGATGATTTTGATTGATGTAACATAATGATTCGATTTTTGATTTGAATGAAATTAAATCCGCTAGTTAAAGGAACGCGGTATTCCTTGAGACCCGATTTTATGATGGTTTGAGAATAGTCTTCTATATCAATTCCAGAATTAACGGTTTTGCTATCTGCAATAAACTCATGATTTTGAATTATGGCTTGTTTGTACAACCATATAAATGGATTAAACCAGAATACACAAAGTAACAATTCAACAAAAATCACATCTATTGTATGCCACTCATTGCAATGCACAAGTTCATGTTGAATCACACTTTTAGAATACGTTTCATCATTTAAACTTTCAGAATTAACAAACAGATAATTAAAAAAACTTGACGCATTTTTATGATCGTTGGTCTCTACTAATTTTAAATTCCCAATTTGCGAATGCTTTTGCTTTGTGAGTTTTATAATGTCAATTAAATTCTTGAAAAATCTAAAAAGGAAGCCCATAGAAATCACGAGATACAAATACCAAAGTATGCTAGAAAATGTAAAATTAGAAGTTTCGGTTTGGACTTGTGTACCTAGAGTTATTATCTCTTTGGAAATAGTTTGCTCTTCGGAAACTTGCAAAGAAATATCAGTTATGCTAGGTACAGCTTCAAAAGTATTAATCTCTAGGATTGGTGCTAACAAACAAAGCGACACACTTGTTAAGAGGAAGAAGCGATTAAACTGAAATGTTTTTTGGTTTTTCAGAAGAAAAAAATAAACCAAGAACGAACACCCTAAACTTATAACGGTATAAAAAATGTAATCGATCATTTACTTCTTTTTATTGTTAATTTTCTCTTGCAAAAGCTCTTGAAGCTCTTCTAATTCTTGCATTGATAAATCAGCGTTTTTTGTGAAAAACGAAGCAAATTGAGATTTAGAATCATTAAAAAAGTGCGTTATCATCCCATTAACTTGCTTTGAAAAATAATCGTTTTTCTTTAATACAGGATAATATTGCTTATCTCTTCCTAACCTCTCAAAACTTATGTAATCCTTGTCACACATGCGTTTAAGCAATGTTGAAATTGTCGTGTAAGCTGGTCTAGGTTCCGGAAATTGCTCAACAATATCTTTCATAAATCCTTTTTTAAGAATCCATAGATATTTCATGATTTGTAATTCGGTTTTATTTAACTGTTTTATATCCACAATTATAGTTTTAATACTACAAATGTAGTAATATAATTTAATTGACCAAATATTTGTAAAAAATCAAATTAAAACTTTCATATCTTTATCATAAATCATCACACATGAAATTCATTACTACCCTATTCTCTTTTTTTATTGGTTGTATTTTGATTAATGCTCAAGCCAATACAGAAGTTTTCTTATACGATATAGTAACTAATACTTCAAAAATTGAATTAAAAAACCCTAAAAATCTATCTAATAATGAAGGATATGACAATCAACCTTCATTTTTAAATGATCGTTATATTCTATTTGCTTCTACAAGAAACGGACAAACAGATATTGCTAAATACGATACGCGTTATGATTCTAAATCATGGCTAAATTTTAGCGAAGGAGGTGAATACACACCTTTAAAAATTCCGAATAAAAATGAAATTTCAGCTGTAAGATTAGATACTGATGGCAAACAACGTTTGTATGCTTATAACATGAGTAATGGCAGCTCTACTGAGCTTATAGACAATTTGGTTGTTGCCTATTATTCTTGGTTTGATGAAAACACAATCGTATCTGCAGTGATCGAAGGAGACGATTTAAACTTGTATGTTAGCAATTTACAGGATGGTACGAATCAAAAACTGGCTTCTAAAGTTGGACGTTCATTTCATAGAATTCCAGATTCTAATCTCTTGAGTTTTATTTCAAAAGAAAATGAAAATCAATGGCAAATCAAATCTCTTAATCCTAAAACAGGCGCAACTAAAATTATTGCAAATACCATGTCAGGTGTTGAAGATATTTGCTGGTTAGATGCTCATACTATGTTCAGCGGAAAAGATAACCTACTCTATAAATTAAGGTTGAAGAGAGATCATGATTGGAAACAAATTGCCGATTTTTCTTCAGAAGGCATTATTAAAATCACACGTCTGGCGACTAATCCTGAAGGAACAAAGCTGTTAATTGCTGGCGATATAAATGTTGAAACTCAAGTTTCCGAAGAGACACAAGACACAACCCAAAATCAAACTACAGAAACTGAAGAATCAACAACTCAGACTTCAACTGAAACTTCTCAAATTGAAACCATCGTTCAAAGAAACCTTGATGCTTATAATGCTAGAGATATAGATGCTTTTATGGCAGATTATGCAGATGATGTAAAAACATATGCGTATCCAAACACTTTACGAACAGATGGTAAAAAGGCTATGAGAAAAGGATATAGTGAATGGTTTGAAAATGTAAAAGATTTAAGAGCTTTTATAAAAAAACGTATCGTTATAGGAAATAAAGTTATTGATGAAGAACAAGTAACTGCAAATGGTAAAATTTTTAATGCTGTAGCTATATATGAAGTAGAAAACGGCAAAATAACTAAAGTGACATTTATTCAATAATGTAACAATTGTAAACATTTACAGACCTATAAGTATATAACCCTCATCTACTTACTCTTCCTGCTTTTAAAAAACTAACCACAATGGGATTATTTTGGGATTTAATACAACAAAGCGAACTAGAAGATCAAAAAGGTAAAGCAGAATCATTAGAACAACGTGTTACTGATCTTGAAACTGAATTGTCTTCTTCAAAAGCATTATTACTAAAAACACTTCACATACTTGAGAAAAGTTCTGGACTAGATATAAATGATGATGGCAAAATAGGCTGATTTATTTATTAAAAACGATACGTTAACTTCTAAAAGGTAAAATTCACACTCTCAAATCCTACACTAAGTAGGTTATCAATATCACATTAAGATGTGATAGAGATTTTCTATAAATTTTACTAATTTTAAGCAAGTAATAAAGGTGTCTTACAGTTTTGTTTTAACAGAACAAATCTCAATTACCTACAATTTTGATTTCTAATAACTTATAGATTTTTATTAGACGTACTGACGCGATTTTTTACTAAATTTAGCATTCCCTTTTGTCCTAAGTTGATTAATAACATTTAATATTAAAACTAAATGAATTACTCAAATATATATGAAAGCAAAATCCATAAAAGGGAAATCACCAAAAGCTATTCAAGAAGCCATTGAACATAGTTTGCTAGACGGTTTTAAACCAACTTTAGCTATTGTTTTTCTTTCGATAACTCAAGATCGAAAAGCCATTACTCAATTTTTAGATTTAAAAAACATAACCGTATTTGGAGTTACCTCTAACGGTGAGTTTATTGATGAAGAAACAGAAAAGCAATCGACTGCTATTTTGTTGCTAGATATAAAGCAAGAACATTTTAAAATTTATCTTGAAGAATATCCTGAAAAAAACTATCGAGAAATTGCACAACACATAGCTTTAAAAGCAAAAAAAGAATTTAATGAACCTGCATTTTTTATTGCTGCAAGTCATCTAGAAACTGATGCCGAACAATTGCTTTTTGGGTTTGAAGACATAATAGGAAAGCATGTTAACGTTTTTGGTGGAATGGCTGGAGATGATTACACCTTTTCTAATCAGTTTGTTTTTACAAATAAAAATGAAAGTAATAAAGGCACCTTAGTATTAGCATTAGATGAAGATAACATAAAAATTAAAGGAGTAGCCACTTGTGGTTGGAAAGCAGTAGGGACAGAAAAAACAGTCACTAGAAGCGAAGGCAATCATGTTTATACTATAGATAATGTTCCTGTACTAGATATTACCACAAAATATGGTGGTTTAGAAAATGTTACGCCAGAAAATGAAGAGTTATTACTTGAAATAGCTGCCAATTTCCCATTACAACTACAAAGAGAAAAAGGAGATCCTGTCATGCGTCCTGGATTGCTTGTAGACTGGGATGATCATTCTTTTTATTGCAGTGGCACAGTACCTCAAGGCTCTAAAATTCGTTTTTCATTACCTCCTGATTTTGATGTGATGGACAAAGTAATCAAAGGAGTTCAAACTTTAAAAAACACCGAAATGCCAGAGGCAGATGCTTTAGTTGTTTTTAGTTGTGCAGGTAGGATTTTATCACTTGGACCACTCATGAATCAAGAAATAGAAGGTATCAAAACCGTTTGGAATGTTCCAATGGTAGGTATGTTCTCTAATGGAGAATTAGCAAGAGCAACAGGCGGTAATTTAGAAATGCACAATTTAACAACTTGTTGTGTAGCACTTAAAGAAAAAGCATGAACCAAAACCTACAAACCATATTAGATTTTGTAAATCAATCTACGCAATTAACAGAAGATGATAAAGTGAGTTTGATAGCTTCCATTAAAAAAGCAGATAAGGATTTGGTAATTTCTGACTTTATGTTAGAACGCACTAATAAAGTCAAACGAACCACAGCAATTCTATTAGAAGAAACCATTGAAGAACTCGAACAAAAACGTGCTGCAATAGAAGAAACAAATATCGCTTTAAATAAATCTTTAAAAGAATTACAATCTGCACAAGCTCAGTTAATACAAGCAGAAAAAATGGCAAGTCTTGGTGAATTGACTGCTGGAATTGCACATGAAATTCAGAATCCACTCAACTTCGTCAATAATTTTTCCGAAGTAAGTAAAGAATTATTAGAAGAAATGCTAGAAGAATTACAAAAAGGCGATACCGAAGAAGTTAATGCTATAGCAAATGATGTCATTCAGAATCTCGAAAAAATATTACATCATGGTCAACGTGCAGATGGTATTGTAAAAGGAATGCTACAACACAGTAGAAAAAATTCCGGAGAAAAAGAAGCTACAGATATTAATCTATTAGTAGACGAATATTTACGTCTGGCATATCACGGCATAAGAGCCAAAGACAAAACTTTCAATGCTAGTTTAGAAACCATTTATGACGATGCAATTGGCAAAATAAATATAATCCCACAAGATATTGGTCGTGTGGTTTTAAATCTCATTAATAATGCATTTTATGCAGTTGTTGAACAGAAAACTGTTATGGAGAAGGACCAGTCAAGTCTAGATACATATCAACCATCAGTCAATATAACCACTAAAAAAGAAAACAACCAAATTGAGATAAAAATTAGTGACAACGGTAATGGCATACCAAAACATATTATCGATAAAATATTTCAACCTTTTTTCACCACAAAACCTACTGGCCAAGGCACTGGACTTGGTTTAAGCTTAAGTTATGATATTATTAAAGCACATGGAGGCACTTTAAACGTACATTCCGAAACAGGCAAAGGCACAAGTTTCACCATCAACATTCCCACAAATAATTAAATTATGCAACTCACCAAAACATTAGAAAAAGAAATTCTAGAGAGCTACAATACATGGTTGCACAGTTACCTTAATGGTGATGTAAAAACCTACGATTCTTATTTTGATGATTGTTATCATTTTATAGGATCTACTGATAATGAGGAATTTTTAAACCGAAAAGACACCACAAATTTCTTTAAAGAAACCGCAGAACAATTCTCAGGTAAAACCGATTTAAGAAACGAAATTAAAACAGTAGAGCTATTTGATAAACTCGTTTTTATAACTCATGCTTTTGATGCTTGGTTTTTAACCGGTAATGATTGGACTTATTATGGACGATTTCGATTTTCGTCAGTTATGCAGGAAAAAGAAAACCATTGGAAATTTATCTATCAACATTTTTCTACCACAGATTCTAAAACTGACGATGGAGAATCTATTGGTTTTGATAAAGTAAATTTAGAAAACCAAAAACTTCGAGAAGCTATAAAACGTAGAACTTTTGAACTTGAAGAAAAGAATAGAGAATTAGAAATTGAAGGCGCTTTAGAACGCATTAGAGCACAGGCTGTTGCCATGAAACAATCCACTGACCTACTCGAGATTGTAGTTTCTATGCGTAACGAATTTATCAAACTAGGACATGAAGCGCATTATTTTTGGCACATGATGTGGTTACCAAATAAATACGAAAAAGCCATGACTTCTGGCGATGGTACCAAAATCGGTTTTGTAATGGAATTACCTAGACATATGCATGGTGATATTCCATTATTAGCAACATGGGAAAAGAGTAAAAAACCTACCGTTGTATATGCTATGGATGTCGAAGCAGCCATAAATTATATTGACAAAATGGTCCATTTGGGTAATTTTAAAAATATTGATCCTCAAGCTCCAACACACGATGACATTAATCACATTGGTGGATTAACCTTCATTATGGCAAGAACTACACACGGCGAAATTGGGTATAGTTTACCTGGAATTGTAAAAAACCCACCAGCTGAAGATATAGATATTTTAATACAATTTGCTAGTGCTTTTGATTTAGCACACCGACGTTTCTTGGACTTACAAAAAGCAGAAAAACAAGCTAGAGAAGTTCAGATAGAATTGGCTTTAGAAAAAGTAAGAAGCCGAACAATGGGTATGCAGCGAAGCGATGAATTAAGAGATACCGCTTTGCTTCTATTTCAACAAGTTGAAGAACTAGGCATAAATTCCTTTGCTTGTGGTTTTAATATTTGGGATAAAGACAAGAAATTTGCTACTGCTTGGATGGCAGGTAAAGATAGACTTCAACCACCATTTAGAACAAATTCTAGTGAAGACGTGTATCTACTTTTTCGCGAAGCAGAAAAAAGAGGAGACGCTTTATTTGTTTTAGAGCAGGAAGGTAAAGCACTAGAAGATCATTACAAGTATTTGGTTTCTATTCCAGAGGTGAAAGCATTAGCTAACGATGGACTTTCGTTTCCGACTTTTCAAATTATTCATTGTGCCTATTTTAACGAAGGGTATCTTATGTTTATTACACATGAACCTGTCACAGATGCACACGATATTTTTATACGTTTCGCTAAAGTCTTCGAACAAACCTATACCCGGTTTTTAGATTTACAAAAAGCAGAAGCGCAAGCCAGAGAATCAGAGATTGAATTAGCATTAGAACGTGTTCGTGCTCGTACCATGTCTATGCAACATAGTGATGAATTGCAAGAAGCATCCTTCTTATTAGATCAACAAGTAAGAGCATTAGGCATTAAAACTTGGGGTTGCGCATTCAATATTTATGGAGAAAATGATTCTAACGAATGGTTTGGCAATGAAGCAGGTGTTTTACATACGTATACCGTTCCAAGAGAAGGTGTATTTAAAGAATATTATCAACAAGGTCAGAAAGGAAAATCATTAGTTATAAAAGAATTTTCAGGTGATGCATGTGTGGAACATTACGAATATATGAGTTCGCTTCCAGTGATTGGAGATGTATTAAAAACCCTAAAAGAAACAAATAATGGATTTCCTACCTACCAAATAGACCATGTCGCTTTTTACAAATACGGCTATTTACTATTTATTACAAGAGAAGATGTTCCTGAATCACATGATATTTTCAAACGTTTCGCTAAAGTCTTTGAGCAAACTTACACACGTTTTCTTGACCTTCAAAAAGCAGAAGCACAGGCAAGAGAATCTCAAATTGAAGTTGCGGTTGAGCGTATTAGAGCGCAATCTATGGCAATGCATCATCCAGATGATCTCAAAAATGTAAATTCTGAAATTTATAAGCAATTACAACTTTTAGATATTAACGGCTTAACAGGTGTCAGTATTTGGTTGGTCGATAAAAATGATTACGTAAAAATTTGGGACCTCTCTAGTCCAGGGAATATGGGTAATCCCAATAGCTATAGTGTTGCTTACGATGCGTCAAAATATGATATACTTGGTGAACCTATACGAATTCTAAAAAATTTAAAGGAAGATTATTTTGAATTAGATTATCCTTTAGAAAAATTACATAAAGCAGTAAAAGAATGGTTTTTGGCTGACAAGGCTGTTGGCAATGATATAAAAGATGCCATAACAACAGGTAAACTTTCACAGCAATGGAACCCGTTTGCTCGACATAATAATGGTCTTTTTTCTATTGATCTTTTAGCACCACCAAATGAAGACACAAAAAAGATTGTAACTAAAATAGCTTCAGCATTCAATCAGGCCTACACACGGTTTTTAGATCTTCAGAAAGCCGAAGCGCAAGCTAGAGAAGCACAAATAGAAGCGGCTTTAGAAAAAGTAAGAAGCCGAACTATGGCAATGCAAAAAGGCATAGAACTTCAAGATGTTGTAGTGCTTTTATATAAAGAACTAATAACACTTGGAGTTACCAACTTTGCAACTTGTGGTTATGTAGAGATTAATGAGGAAACCAACAGACAAGCAACTTGGGTTACAAGTCCTGGTGGAGATTCTCTAGGCTTATTTCATCTGCCTTTAACTGGAGATGTTCATTTTGATGCACGTTATGAGGCATGGAAAAAGCAACAAACAGTGTTTCATCAAACAGTTGCTGGTAAAGAACGACGAACACATCTCGAATATGCCATTACAACCTTCAACTCAAAAGAGGCTGAAGAAATGGTGCTAAATCAGTTTCCTGATCCAACAGTATTTTATTGCTTTAATTTTTCACATGGATACCTTCACTTAGTTTGTGGTGCGCGCCTTTCAAAAGAAGAAGAATTATTATTAGCGAGATTCACCAAGGTTTTTGAACAAACCTATGCACGTTTCTTAGACCTAGAAAAAGCAGAAGCACAAACACGTGAAGCGCAAATAAATTTAGCTGTAGAGCGCGTAAGAGCAAAAGCATTAGCCATGCATAAATCTGAAGAGATTATGGAAGTGGTTGCCAAACTTAAAGAAGAAGTAATGTCCTTAGAAATTCCAGATGTGATTGCTGCAACTATTTTCTTAAAAGAAGGAGAGGATAAAGTAAGAATGTGGGATTTATCAACGCTTGAAGAAAACAACAATGGTTACGAAATACCATTTGACATTACGTTTAAACTTAAGAAAAAAGATCCAAATTTATATGTAAAACGAGTTTGGGAAAATCCAGAAGATTACTTTTTGGAAGTACAAGAAGCAAAAGATTTTAAGAGAATAGTCGCATGGTTACGAGAAAATAATCAAAACCAAATTGCTAATGAAGTTGAAGAATATACTGAATCCACAAAATTAGAACGACTACATCATGCGGTAAAAAAACTGAATAATGGAAAATTGGTAATTGACCTTTTAAATAAACCTTCCGAAGAAATGGAAACCATTTTAACTAAAATGGGAGCTGCGTTTGATTTGGCTTATAAACGTTTTGAAGACTTACAGAAAGCAGAAGCGCAGTCAAGAGAATCACAGATTGAAGTTGCTTTAGAAAAAGTACGCTCACGTTCTTTGGCCATGCACAAACCAGATGAATTACAAGAAGTGGTTGCAGTTGTTGCCGAAAAATTGCAGGAATTGGGAGTTATATATGATGCAGGAGGCGTAATTCTTTGTACTTATTTTCCAGATAATAAAGATGTCGTACATTGGATTGCTGTTGAAGATTTTTCAACTTCGGGTCGGTATTTTTTACCTTATTTTGATAATCCAATTTTTAGTGAAGCTTGGGAATCTAAAATTCGAGGTGATGAATTTTTCTTTAAAGAATTCCCTGTAGAAGCAAAAAATCACTTTTTTGAATATGCATTTGAAAATAGTGATTACAAACACATGCCAGAAGACTATAAACAATATGTCCTCAAATCTGATCAACACAATCTTTCAGCCGCTTGGTCAAAAAATTCGGCAATTATAATACCTTCTTTATCTGGAGCTATTCCTTCGGAAAGCGATGCCGAAATAATGAAACGGTTTGCCAAGGTATTTGAGCAAGCATATATCCGTTTTATGGATTTACAAAAAGCTGAAGAGCGTGCACGAGAAACACAAATAGATATTGCTTTAGAGCGCGTGAGATCACGAAGTATGGCAATGCATAGTAGTGAAGAACTATTAGATGTGATTTCTGTAGTTTCTGAACAATTACAAATATTAGATTTCAAATTTGCACACGTGAGTTTTGCCAATAATGATCGAAGCCTAAATTATAAATTTTGGGTTTCTGCAAAAGGTCAACCTAAACCAATGCGCTTTACAATTCCTTATTTAGATATCCCTATGATGATTAACGTGAGAACTGCTCAAAAAAAATCTATTCCATTTCACACGGACATTCTTACGATAAAAGAACATAAGCAATGGCACCAGCATTTACTTAAACATGGTGGATCTAAAATATTTACAAAAGAAGAGAATGAGTTTACAATGAGCAGAGGACTTTCTCGATCTATTGCTATTAATCCCAATATAATGTTGATTCTTGCCAACTACGCGTCTATTCCATATTCGGAAGAAGAAAACAAAATCATTGCACGTTTTGGAAAAGTTTTTGAGCAATCTTACACTCGTTTTCTAGACCTTAAAAAAGCAGAAGGACAAGCCAGAGAAGCGCAAATTGAAATGGCTTTAGAAAAAGTTAGATCGCGAACCTTGGCAATGCAAAAATCTCATGAGTTAGCTGAAACTTCAGTTATTGTTTTTAAACAACTCTTAGAATTAGGCATTGCACCCAACCGTTTGTTTATAGGTCTTGTTAAAGGTAAAACCAGTAAAATTGAATGTTGGGCGACTAATGAAGATGGCAGTAAATTGGCGAATGAATTTATGGCGGATGCTTCAAAAAGCAAAACTATAAAAAGAATGCTTGAGGGTTGGAAACAGAATAATCAATCGCTAACCATAGACCTTATAGGTAAGGAATTAAAAGATTATTTCGAGTATTTAAGTAGCGAAATGAACATTCCTTTTATTCATGGTTTAGAACAAAAACGACGTGTTCAAACCGTAGCCTATTTTTCTGGTGGTTTTATTGGTATGGCATCACCAGAAGATCAACCAAAAGAAACCATACAATTACTAGAACGATTTGCTAGCGTTTTTAATTTAACATACACTCGATTTAAGGATTTAAAAGTTGCTGAAGCACAAGCCTTTAAAGCAAAGGAAGATTTGATAAACCTACAGCTTGCGAAAAAAAGTGCAGAAAAATCATTATCAGATTTACAACAAACTCAAAAACAATTAATTCAGTCTGAAAAAATGGCGTCGTTGGGCGAACTTACCGCAGGCATTGCTCATGAGATTCAAAATCCATTAAACTTTGTCAATAATTTTTCTGAAGTAAGTAAAGAGTTGTTAGATGAAATGATCGAAGAAATTGAAAATGGTGATATAGAAGAAGCTAAAGCAATTATGGTAGATGTCATTCAGAATCTAGAAAAAATAAATCATCATGGTAAACGTGCTGATGGTATTGTAAAAGGTATGTTACAACATAGTCGTGCTAGTGGTGACAAAAAAGAATCAACAGATATAAATGCTTTGGTAGATGAATATCTAAGGTTAGCTTATCATGGATTAAGAGCCAAAGACAAATCTTTTAATGCAACTTTAGAAACTGATTATGATAAAAATATTAAAACTATAAATGTGATTTCTCAAGATATTGGTCGCGTAATTCTTAATCTATTTACAAACGCATTTTATGCTGTAGATGAAAAAAAGACGAGTTTAGAAGCAGAAGATTATAAACCAACCGTATCTGTCATTACCAAGAAATTAAAAAATAAAATTGTAATTTCAGTTAAGGATAATGGAAATGGCATTCCAAAACATGTCATTGATAAAATCTTTCAACCCTTTTTCACCACCAAACCAACAGGAAAAGGAACTGGTTTAGGCTTATCCATGAGTTATGATATTATAAAAGCCCATGGTGGCGAATTCGAAGTTGAAACTAACGAAGGAGAAAGCACTACATTTATGATAAAAATACCTATCAAAAACCAATAACTATGACAAAACTATTTCATAATAGTGTACTTATCATCATACTTTTTTTCTTAGGAATAGCCCATGGACAAGATTCACTGTATGTTTTAAAAGCTTCAGATATAGATAAAAATGGGTATTACAAAATACCTGAACTCACTGAATGGGAATTTAAAAAAGGAAATGACGCGTCTTGGGCAAAGTCTGATATAAATGATAAAAGCTGGACTAAACTGGATTCTACAGCCATTTCTAAATTTAAATATGACGATGATGGTTATTTTGAAGCTTGGTTTCGTATAAAATTAAAAATGGATACAACGTTAACCAAGCAACCATTTTTCCTTACGGCTTATAGTACCGCTGCACAAGAAATCTATTTAGATGGGAACTATGTTGGCAGTTTTGGAAAATCTAAAGCAAACCGCAGTGATTATCAGGGTAATTTTATTCCAGATTTTGTGTATCTACAAATGCAATTAGGAAAAACGCATCAAGTTACCATACATTTTCTTGCTAAATCGCCACCATTAAAATGGAAAGACTCCGACGATTCGATTCTTGAAAATTCTCGCTACTATTTTACAGATGCAGTTACCTCAAATAGTTTTGTTAAGGATTTTATACAAGCGGAAACAATGTTATTTTTAACTGTTTTTATTATAGGTGTTTTTATTATATTTATCTCAATTGTTACCTTTTTAAATCCTGCAGAAAAACATCTCAAATATATTTTAGTATACACATTAATCATTTGGATTTCGGTTTCTGCTCTTTTAGTTATTAGTACTTCTAGTAATCTCATTCTAAGAGCAATTGCTGATTTTGTTTATACTCATATTTTTGGTACTGTTCCAATTATTCTTCTTCCGCTTTTGTGTGCTCAAGTGTTTTACGACCGTATCCCAAGATGGGTAAAAATTAGTACTATCGCATTATTTGGCTTATATGTGCTAGGTTATTTTATAGATCCTGAAAGTATTTTTCTATTATATATTATAATTGCTATTTCTGTTTTTTGTGGATTTGTAATAATCTATAAAACTCGTAAGACTATTACCACACCCAAATGGGCTATCGCCATAGGTGTTTTTGGAGCACCATTAATACTGTTTTTAGCACTTCTGCTGGGAGCTTTTGAGATTATTGATGGATATAATTTTGCTAACTTTTATGTAATAGCGTTTATGTTTCTACCTTTTTGCTTAATGTTATATATCATTTTGTGGTTAAGAGAATCCGTATCCAATGAAAAAGAAAAATCGAAAAAAGTTATTGCTTTAACCGAAGAAAAAAAGAAATTTCTACAAGATCAAAATGAAAAATTAGAATTAAAAGTAACAGAACGTACTACTGAACTAAATCAATCTATAGAAGAACTAAAAGCCACGCAATCACAATTAATTCAATCTGAGAAAATGGCAAGTTTAGGAGAGTTGACTGCTGGTATTGCTCATGAAATTCAGAATCCGTTAAATTTTGTCAATAATTTTAGTGAAGTAAGTAGCGAACTTATTGATGAAATGCATGAAGAATTAGATAAAGGCGATATGGAAGAGGTAAAAGCCATTTCTAATGACATCAAACAAAATCTTGAAAAAATTAATCATCATGGTAAACGCGCAGATGATATTGTAAAAGGGATGTTACAACACAGTCGCACAAGTGGTAACAAAAAAGAACCTACAGATATTAATGATTTGGCAGATGAATACTTAAGGTTAGCTTATCATGGTTTAAGAGCCAAGGACAAAAGTTTTAATGCGACTTTGGAAACAGATTTTGATGATTCTATTGGAAAAATTGAAGTAATTCCACAGGATATGGGAAGGGTAATTTTAAACTTAATCACAAATGCCTTCTATGCTGTGAATGAAAAAAAGCAGACTTCGAAAAATTCAGAATATAAGCCAACGGTTTCAGTTTCAACTAAAAAAGAAAATGACCAAATCATAATTTCAGTAAAAGACAATGGTAATGGCATTCCAATTTCAGTAAAAGAAAAGATATTTCAACCATTTTTCACCACCAAACCTACAGGACAAGGAACTGGTCTTGGCCTAAGTATGAGTTATGATATTGTTACTAAAGGTCATGGTGGCGAATTAAAAGTGGAAACAAAAGAAGGAGAAGGTACACTATTTTTAATCCAATTACCTATAAATGAATAATATGAAACAAATCAATACCTTAAATTTAATAATTGCACTATTATTTTCAATGGTATGCATCACTACAGGTTTTGGACAAAACACCAAAACTCAAGATAGTGTGGTTACAATTTCTAATCAAGATGCCCAAAACCGGCACCTCTATTACTTTAATAGCGAAACACCTTGGCTTTACCATAATGGAACTAATAAAGCTTGGTCGCAGCCAAATATAGATTTAGAAGGATGGAAAAATTTTAGTCCTAAAGATTTAAATGAAACCTACGCAGATAAAAACGGAATTATTGAAGGTTGGTTTCGTATTAAAATTAAACTAGACGATAGTTTTAAAAATGAACCTTTACGTTTAAGATATAGCGGTATGGCAGCTGCCGAAGTTTTTGTTGATGGAAAACTATATGGCACTTATGGAAATTTGGGTTCTGAAACTCAAGATTTTCGATTTTTTAGCGAAAACGATCCGTCATCTAGAATTGATTTATCCCTTAACGAAACGCACACCATTGCCATTCATATTAAAGATAAATTAATCTATCCGACACAAATATCTGGCTCAATGATTGGGTTTCAAACGGGATGGAGTAAATGTTTTTTCTTAATACTTCAAACAGATAATGAACATTATCTAGGCTTATTAAACAAGTCAAGAAGTACTATTTATTTTACGCTTTGGGCTGCCATTAATCTCATCATTGGTTTTTTATTCCTATTTTTATTTACACTCAATAAAAAAGAAAAAAACATATTAATTTACTCAGGTGTTTGCTTTAGTTTAGGTGTAAATGGTATAACAACTTACCTTTTCAACTTTGCAGGTTTTTTAGATTTTCAACCATCCACGATACTCTGTCTGTCCTTAGCAAGCGGTTTAACTTTCAGTTTGATATTTATATTGTTATACTTTTCTATCTTCAAAATTTTTGCCATCAAGTTTACTGGACTAAATCGTTGGATTCATTACACGTACCTCATCTTAATAATTACTAACATAGTTGGTAACTTTATAAGTGTATATACCAGTAAATATGACGATGTAATATCTTTATTTTCACTTATAGTTGTACTTGTCTTTATCTTGATCATAATTTACTGGACTATTGTTTCATTTAGGCATTTAAGTTTACCTCAGAAAGTAATAGCCTTTGGCATCATTTTATTTGTGTTATTGTGTGTTATTTTTCTCATCGCTGTTAGTGTATTCAATATGTATTTAGGATCTACTATTGCTTATAATTTGATATCAGCACTCTATTTCTGTTTTCCTATTGCTTTATTAATTTACGTTGTACTACGTTTTCAAGAGATAAATAAAAATGTTGTATTGAAAGCTGAAGAAATCCTAACGCTTTCCGAAGAAAAAAGAGAAATGGCAGAAGGACAGCAAAAACTATTGGAACATCAAGTTGCCGAACGTACTGAAGATTTACAAAAAAGTTTGATCGATTTAAAAGCCACTCAAAGTCAGTTAATACAAGCTGAAAAAATGGCAAGTTTAGGTGAGCTGACTGCTGGAATTGCTCACGAGATACAGAACCCATTAAACTTTGTCAATAATTTTTCGGAAGTAAGTGCTGAGTTAATTGATGAAATGCACGAAGAACTAGATAATGGTGATATGGAAGAGGTAAAAGCCATTTCTAATGACATAAAACAAAACCTTGAAAAAATCAATCATCATGGTAAACGCGCAGATGATATTGTAAAAGGAATGTTACAACATAGTAGAAAAAATTCAGGAGAAAAAGAACTCGTTGATCTCAATAAATTGACTGATGAATATTTAAGGTTAGCTTATCATGGTTTACGAGCAAAAGACAAAAGTTTTAATGCGACTTTAGAAACCGATTTTGATTCTAATTTGGTAGAAATAAAAGTAGTAAGTCAAGATATAGGTCGTGTGATATTAAATTTATTCACAAATGCCTTTTATGCTGTGAATGAAAAAAAACAGACTTCGAAAGATTCAGAATTTAAGCCAACGGTTTTCGTTTCAACTAAAACAATAAATGAACATATATTAATTTCAGTAAAAGATAATGGTAATGGGATTCCGAAAGCCATTCAAGATAAAATATTCCAACCCTTTTTCACTACAAAACCAACAGGAAAAGGAACAGGTTTAGGATTGTCTATGAGCTTTGATATTATTAAAGCGCATGGAGGAGAATTACGAGTAGAAAGCAAAGACAAAGAAGGGACCACTTTTATAGTGAGCCTTCCAATATTATAAATTAAAAAGGGGGATTAATTTAAAAACTTAGTACAATGAAAATTTTAGTAGTAGACGACGAGCAGGATGTAAAAATATTATTTCAGCAACGCTTTAGAAAAGAAATAAGAAAAGGTGAACTCAACTTTGTGTTTGCATTTTCGGGTGAAGAAGCCTTAGAAGCACTAAGCAATATGGCACAAGAAGCCGTTTTAATATTGTCTGATATTAATATGCCAGGTATGAGCGGACTTCAGCTTTTAGAAAAAATAAAGAAAGATTATATTGCTCCACCACCAGTAGTAATGATGGTAACAGCTTATGGTGACGAAGAAAACTTTAACACAGCCAAAGCATTGGGAGCAGATGATTTTCTTACAAAACCTGTCGATTTTAAATTATTAAAAGAAAAACTAATCCAACAAATATAATGGCAAAGATACTAGTAGTTGATGACGAAACGGATTTAGAAGTGCTTATAAAGCAGAAGTTCCGAAAAAAAATCAGAGCCCAAGAGTATGAATTTCTATTTGCTATTAATGGAAAAGACGCTCTAGAGAAAATCGTTCAAAATCCTGAGGTAGATATTGTTTTGAGCGATATCAACATGCCAGAAATGGATGGTCTTACATTGCTATCTGAGCTCCATCAATCGAGTCCGTTAATAAAATCAGTAATTGTTTCGGCTTATGGTGATATGGAAAATATAAGAACTGCAATGAATAGAGGTGCGTTTGATTTTATAACCAAACCCATCAATTTTGAGGATTTAACTCTTACGATGGAAAAAACCATCAAACATGCACAACATATTAAAGATACACTACAAGCCATTAAGGAAAATAACATCCTGAAGATGTATGTAGATGAAAACGTCCTTAACTTTATGGGTAATCGTGAATACGAATCCACTATTATGGCAAATGAATCTATTGAAGCTACTGTAGTATTCATTGACATATGTGGTTTTACCAAAATCAGTGAAAATGTTGATGCTGATAAAGTTGTTAAATTACTTAATTCATATTTTGATGAAATGGTAAAAGAAATAATGCAGCAAAAAGGTTATATCGATAAATTTATTGGTGATGCTATTATGGCCGTTTTTAAAGATGAATATCATTTAGATAGAGCTATTGATGCTTCACTTGCAGTTTGTGAAAAAATAAATAATTTACCAGCTATAGAAGGCAACTTAGAGTATAAACCTAAAGTGTCTATTGGCATAAAAAGTGGTGAAATGATTTCTGGAAATATTGGATCTGTTAGTCTTAAACGATTAGACTATACAGTCATTGGAGATACTGTAAACACAGCTGCTCGATTGCAAGATGCTGCAAAAGAAAATCAGATTATTATTTCAGAAGATTGTTATAACCAAGTAAAGGAATCTTTTAAATGTGAAAAAGTAGGCAGTATAACATTAAAGAACAAAGCCAATCCAGTTACTATTTATCAGGTTATAGAATAATTGTAAATGAAAAAAATATTTCAGATTGTAAATTTAAAAATATTAAACTTACAATTAGTCTTTTGGTAATATGACTTATTATATTATTTTTATATTAAACTCATCAATCTTATTGTATAATAACAAAAATATTACTTAATAATGAAGCTATTATTTATCTTTTTATTCAGTTTAACTATATCTGCTCAAACTGAAAATAATTTAGAAATTAAAGATTCACTTGCTCCAAAATTAGAAAACATCAAGTGGATTTCAGGTAACTGGAAAGGTGAAGCATTTGGAGGTCAAACCGAGGAAAATTGGAGCGAACCTTCTGCTGGCTCTATGATGGCAACTTTCAAACTTATTAATGATGGTAAAGTTTCATTTTATGAAATAGAAATTATTAGAGAGGTTGGAAACTCGTTAGTGCTTCAGTTAAAACATTTTGATAACGATCTAAAAGGATGGGAAACTAAAAATGAAACTGTTGATTTCCCATTGAAAAAGATTACAGCAACTCAAGTTATTTTTGAAGGTATGAGCTTTGAAAAAGTAAGTGAAAACGAAATGAATGTTTATGTTGACCTTGAAAACGAAGAAGGCGAAATTGAAATTGTGAAATTTAAGTATACGAAATAATCCTAAATGAAGAACATCTTATACATCACATCAATTTTTATTATTTGCTTTGGGTGTAAAGAAAATTCAACTACTGTTTCATCTAAAATTTCAAAACAAGAAAAACAACTCATAAAAGTTAATAAAACAAAAACAATCATTGTAATTGATGGTATAGCAGAAGAAAACGGTTGGAAATCTTCAAACTGGCATGCTTTAGATCAATTATGGTTAGGTCATCCGTATACAGCAACAGATTTCTCTGGTAGATATAAACTCACATGGTCTAATGACGCACTATATCTTCTTGCAGAAATTAAGGACGATATCCTTATGGATAAAGAAACAGATCCCTTAAAGTTTTGGTGGGACGATGATTGTCTAGAAATTTTTATTGATGAAGATAACAGTGGTGGCAATCACCAATTCACACATAACGCTTTTGCATATCACATTGCATTAGATGGGAATGTTGTAGATATGTCAACAGAAAAAAAAGGCAAACTGTACAATTCTCATCTTAAATCTAAACGCATCACCAATGGTAACACCTCAACTTGGGAAATAAAAATCTCATTGTTTGATGATACTTATATAGACGATGAAGCAAACTCAACCGTTAAATTACAACCAAATAAACGTATCGGTTTTGCTTTAGCTTACTGCGATAATGATCAAAGTAATGAACGAGAAAATTTCATTGGTTCTATAGCTGTTGAAGGTGAAGACAAAAATCAAGGATACATAGATGCGAATATCTTCGGAACTTTATTATTGATAGAATAACATTATAAAGACACAACATGAAACATTTATTTACATTAACTTTTTTCACATTTACGGTGTTTGCAATTGCTCAAACCAATCAGAAAATATATGATATTATTGATAATGTTTCCGAAGAAAGAATACGACAAGATGTAAAAACGCTCACAGAATTTGGCACCAGAAACACGTTTAGTGATACTGTGAGTACAACACATGGAATTGGAGCTGCAAGACGCTGGATAAAATCTGAATTTGAGACCATTTCTAAAGATTGTAATAATTGCCTCAATGTATTTTACCAAAAGGATTTTGTAACCAAAGAAGGTAATCGTCGTGTACCTCATGATGCTTGGGTAGTTAATGTTGTTGCAATCCAAAAAGGAACGAAATATCCAAATCGTTATATCATTATGAGTGGTGATATTGATTCTCGTGCTAGTGATACGATGGATTTCACAACTGATGCTCCTGGAGCAAACGACAATGCATCTGGTATGGCTGGAGCTATTGAAGCTGCCAGAGTTTTATCTAAGTATACATTTGAAAGTAGTATTATTTATGTTGGTTTATCTGGTGAAGAGCAAGGCCTATTTGGTGGAGCAGGATTAGCAAAATATGCGCAAGATAAAGGTTGGGACATTATTGGTATTTTAAACAACGATATGATAGGAAATATTGAAGGTGTAGATGGTGTTATTGATAATCGTACATTCAGAATTTTCTCTGAACCTGTACCTCCTAATGAAACTGAACGTCAAAGAAATGCTAGACGTTTTTATGGTGGTGAGGTCGATGGTATTTCTCGTCAGTTAGCACGCTACGTTCATAAAACTGTAAAAACATATATGCCAGAAATGAATCCCATGATGGTCTATCGATTAGACCGTTTTGGTCGTGGTGGACATCACAGACCATTTAACGATCTAGGATTTCCAGGTATTAGAATTATGGAAGCACACGAAAATTACACGCAACAACACCAAGATATTAGAACCGAAAACGGAATCAACTATGGAGATACTTTTAAGCATGTAAATTTTGGATATGCAAAAAAATTGACAGCAGTAAATGCTATTAATATGGCAAGTTTAGCTTCTTCTCCTCCTGCTCCAACTACGGTTGCAATTGGTGGTATTGTCGAAGCATCTGCAAAATTAAAATGGAATGCTGTAGATGGTGCAAAAGGCTATAAAATTTATTGGAGAGATACTACATCACCAACTTGGGATCATAGCAGATATGTTGAAAATGTTACCGAATTCACATTAGAAGGTATTGTGATTGATAATTTTTACTTCGGAATTGCGTCTGTAGGTAAAGACGGTTTTGAAAGTGTTGTCGTTTTTCCAAATGAAATTATGAGATAAAAAAAAAGACTGCTCGAAAGCAGTCTTTAGACTAACAAAAAAAAACTAACTAATTAACTAAAATCTTCTTTGAATTAATACCGTTTTCAGTATTTATAATAACTACATATGTTCCAGTACTGATTGAATTAGTATTGATACTTATTTTATTATTTACCTGTGAAGTATTTGACTTATAAACTGATTGTCCTAAAAGAGAATACACATCTATACTTTCAATATTTACATTAGAATTATTTACAATTTCGATAGTATCAGTAGCATAATCAAAACGAATATCTAATTGATTTTCATTTGTTTGAAATTGAGATACACTTAATGTTTCTGGTTGAGAAAACACGATTTCAAATCTGTTTAAATAAACACCAGCTTCTAAATACACCTCAAAAGATTCATTTTTAATATTATAATATTCACCAAGAACTTTATCATGAACAAATATTTTCATTGTACTAGGTATGTTCTCAAGTTTGTGAATTGAAATTGTATTATAACCATTGGTGTCAGTATGTAATCCTAGTTTAATAACTGTTTCTTCAACAATTTTTTTAATACCTTGATCTATAAACTTTCCTGAATTAATTAACCAATACATATCCTCGTCTTGGATATTATCAATTTCAGTATCAAAATCAGAATCATATCCTGAAGTTGCATTTTCATCTGCCATAACAAATAATTCTCGTTCATAAGTTCCTGCAGAGTTAAGCATTAAACTAATCTTCATTCTTTCATCTGAATCATCAGAATCTGAAGGGTTAGTTGCAAATAAACATGCTGTACTTAGAATTAAAATAAATGTAGTTGCGAATGATTTGGTAATAGTTTTGTGTAAAAATCTTTCCATAGTTTTCATAATTGTAGGTTATTAATGATGATTAACATCAATGCTTAGTTAAATTCTCTTCTTTAAAATGGTTTTGTGTTCCTTATGGTTTATTTCTTAACCTGAACACTTGAGGGAGAATACTTTGCGTTATGAAAAGTATTTGGATTAATCTAGTATTGAAAAATATTTTGAAACTTAAATGGATAATAAATCTCAAAGGCTTGGGGCCAAATATCTAATTGTAAATACTACAATATCAATACAAGTCCAAATGTATAACCAATTAGGAATTAGCGGGTTATATACTCGGTAATTTGCTTAAAATTCTCGTTAAAAAGAGTAAAACGGTTAATATTATCGATTATGTGAACTTTATGTAAGCGTTCAATATGTCTAAAAACACTATTGATTTCCAGTAATTTAACATATCATGCCACCTATTCAATAATACTATTATTTAAAAAAAAGCTAAAAACACAAAAAGGCTACCTCTAAGAGGCAGCCTTTTGCTGACATAAATTTAAAAACTAACTAATTAACTATAATTTTCTTTGAGATTTCTTCTCTATCGGTTTTTACATTGACAACATAAACACCACTACTTAATAATTTTGTATCTAGCTTTATTTCACTCGCTGTAGTAGAATCATTTGAGATCAATACACTTTGGCCTAATAAAGTTATCACCTCATAGCCTTCTATACTTAAGTTTTGATGATTTAAAATTGTTATGTGTTCATTATCTTTATCATATAATATTTCTAAGATATCTGATTCTAACTCTGCTGTTTCTACACTTAAAGTATCTTCATTACTAAATACAATTTTAAAACGCTCTAAATGTGTACCTGCTTGAGATGTAAAATTATAGTCTCCTTCTTTTAGGTTATGAAATAATTCTAATTCCAAATCATGTACATAGATGTCCATCGTATTAGGTATGTTTTCTAACTTATCAATGGATATCTTATTAGAACCATCTTCTGTTGTATGAAAACCTAATGGAAGTGAAGTTTCAATTGTAATGTCATTAATACCTTGAATAACATATTTACCTTCATCAATCAACCAGTACATATCTTCAGATTGATTATCATATAATTCTGCATCGTAACCCCAATCATATCCCATTGTCGCTTGTTCATCTGCGGTTATTAATATTTTTCTTGTATAGGTATTAACAGAATTAAACTTCAATCTTATCTTCATTCTAGTATCCACGACTTCTTCTTCTCCTTCTTCAGCATCTTCTGAAGTAGTTGATGAACTATCATTTCTCATAAATGTAGAAGCACTTGTTGCTTCAGTTTTAAATACACGTTGGCTATTTTTAAATTTAATAGTTCCAGTATTTTCTCCTACAACAAAAAATCCTTGTCCTACTGGTATATATCTTCCTGGTAATTTTGTTCCTACAGCAGAACTTTGATCTACATCTGGATCTGCAGTTCCATAAGCTACGGCTGGCACTGCTCCAGATAAATTGTAGGTAGCATAACCTCCTTGATATTCTGCTAAATTGTGAGATCCTCCTCCCCAATGTTCCCAGAAATATAAGGTTCCTGTTGTATTACCTGATCCTTCTATTGTTGGAGCATTATCCATGATAAACTCATGAGCATCAATTGCAGAAGCATAAGGGTTTCCAATCAAGTAATCATTTCCTGCCGATAAAGGCAATGAGATATCTCCATTGTTAGGTTTTCCTCTTAAGGTATAATTTTGTTCTAATGATACATTTCCAGAGGTATTAGTTACACCTTTCATGGTAAAACCTTCTCCAGGTCTAATTATTCCATTGCTTTTAACATGTTGCCATGCAGAATACGTATCATCAGGTTGATTAGCAAATTTCCAAATCCAGTAATCTGCAATACTTATTGGGTTACCAGTACTACCATTATAACCATTAGTTATAAAATTAATGTTTTGCGGTGATGCTGTGTTTGTCCCATCTTTGAAAACTGAATTTACAGAATAAGTCGTATTATTTGTTATTGTGCTCGTGTTACCTACTGGTGACGACCAATAATTGTATGTGTACATATCTCTAGTCCCTTGCTGATCTTTCTCCACACTACCAGAACTCGTTACTGCAAGTTCACTATCTTTAGTTTGAACCAATTGAGACTCGCCTTGTAAATCTATAATACCATCTAATTTTAAATACCATGAATTAGATAATCCAGTGTCTCCATTTATTTCTAATTTAACTCCATTGTCTATAATCAATCCCACAGTATTATGATCTTCATCTGTTTTTAAATCTTCTGAAATCTTAATAATTGCACAATCTGTATGTTTAATTGGAATATCCCAAACATCACCATGTAGCCAATTATTACTGTCTTCCCAGTTTCCTGTACCTCCAGGTTTTGTAACATATGGTAATGGTGCTGTGTAATCTTGATATGTACGCATACCATGAAGGTTACCATTAGTACTTCCTGATGAAAAATCTGATGTTTGACCAACAGTATCAAGAATGTCCATTTTATAATACAATTCTAAATCACTCCATAATAAATCATCAATATCTTTAGGTATAATAACACCTCTAACAACTCCTCCGTTATTTTCAATTTCTTGATAAATTTGTCGTTCAAGTTGATTTGTAGTTAAAGCTTTATTATAAACTCTTGTTTCATATATTGAACCTTCAAAATAATTATTATCATTTTCACTATTTCGTCCTATTTCAAAATCATGATTTGAGTTCCAAGAATTTGTGTTATTTAGGGCATTTCCGTCAAGTAAATTGTATTCCCATATTAAATCTCCATTGAGATACATCTTAACACTATCTTTTGGTCCATCATAAACTGCAGAAACATGATACCACATTTCTGTAGCTAGAATAGGTGCAGAAAGAGATGGTGTATAAGTATAACTCAACAACCCACCATTTGTTTTAATTTGTGTTCTTAAGTGTTTATTATTATCTAAATATATTCTAAAGTTTCTTTGACCCATGATATCTCCACCATCAAATGAGCTATCTAGTTTAAACCAAGTCATCATTGTAACTTCTGTCTTACCTCCTAAAAAAGCGTCTCTATTTATATAATCATTATCACCATCAAAATCTAGTGTTAAAGATTGTACTTCACTAAAAGCTATTTCAAATCTATCGTTTACTATAGTCGTTGTACCAACCGCATCCATTGATAACTCAAAAGTTACAGTATTAAATACTCCATTTAATCTAATACTTCCTGATGCTGTACCATCCAATGGTGGTCCACATTCAGATGGTAATGAATTATATATTTGGCCTGGATCTCTTCCAACTGTTGTTGAAGTTGTTACAAAATGTGAATCGTTTCCTGACAATTCAGTAAATGTTATCCCAGGAGTAATTACTTTAATTAACGTTGAAGATGTTAATGAACTAACTTCTCCACCACCAAGTCTATCAAGATGCATTACAGGACTCTCTACAGCTTTACTAAAATTAAAAGTTATTTGAGCCGTTTTTGGAAAAGTGTGTCTAACACTTAATGAAGGATTTCCTACAATTGTATTATCACTATAGGCACTATTATTACAACCCATATTATCATTAACAAAATCATTTAGTGTGAAACCAGTACCTGAACCATAATCGGTTGCAGATGCGGTAATATTTATTCCACCTGCAGTTGAACTCCAGGTTGTTGTGGCTCCACTACCACTAGCAGTCCATGTACCAGATTTTTGTGCGAATACTGCAATCGTATTGAAAACAAAAAATACAATTAGCAAAAATAATTTTGAAAGCGTAGGTTTTCCAAAAATATAATTGTGTTTCATAATAATAGTTTTTAATGATGTGTCTCATCATTGGTTAAGTAAATTCCCTTACTTTTTTATTAATAAATGAAGTGCAAATACCAAGTATAAACTTAGCTTTAAACACAATGAGGGGAAATACTTCGTTATTACGAATGTATTTTTGGATTAATTAGATATTGAAAAAATAATATGAAAACTTCTTACCACTTGGCAAAACGTAATTGAGCTATAAAATTCTTGAAATTCTGTATAAACAGAGGTAAGGAATGAAATAACATAACGTCGCAGAAATTTCTGCTTTTAAGTAGGTAAATTTGTTTCATAGGCTTGGGACCAAATATTTAAGTGCGATATATACACAACTTCAATAACTTGGTAAATGTAGATTAGTTTTAATTGCCTACAAAGAAATATCCGATAAAATGTACAAAATATTCGACCAAATACACTAAAATGTTAAGTTTATGGATTAAAATCAAATATTAATTCTTAACTTTCTACTAATTTAAGTCTTAGAAATTCAATAAATTAAAAGTAATTTGCATATATAAATTTTAAAAAATAGAAGAAACCCTTTATGGAACTCTACTTTAAAACTGATAATGAATGGAGGCAATGGCTTCATGTAAACCATACTAAAATAAACGGAATCTATTTAATATTCTATAAAGTAGAAAATGTAGAAACCTCTATGCGGTGGGAAGATGCTGTCAAAGTTGCTTTGTGTTATGGCTGGATTGATTCTACAGTAAAAAGCTTAGGTAATGGTAAACGTAAACAATATTTCTGTCCAAGGAAACCTAAAAGTGTTTGGAGTGCATTAAATAAAAAGCACCTAAAAGCACTTATGAAAGAGAATCTTGTTCATCAAAGTGGACATCAATCTATTAAAACAGCCAAACAAAATGGCAGTTGGACTGCTTTAGACAATGTTGAAAAAGGCATTATTCCTGTAGAATTACAACAAGCATTTGACAATAACCCAATAGCTTTTGAGAACTATAATAACTTTGCGCCTTCTTACAGAAAAAGCTATCTCTATTGGTTAAATCAAGCTAAACGCGAAGAAACAAGACAAAAAAGAATCGCAGAGATTATCAAACTCTGCGATGCTAATATTAAAAGTAGAGATACAAGATGAGTTCAATGATTAAATCCCACTTATATAACTTCCATAAGGATCTTTAAATTGAATCCCTTCAGTAAAACGATATTTACTCAATTGCTTAAATTCAACCAAAGCCCAAAGCACAAATTCTTTAACAAAATAGCTATCTTCTTTTGATAACTTAGGTTGATATTCTGCTAACAAATCATCTATAGGAGATACACTATCTAACAATGCTTTATACTCTTTATCTCTCAAACCGTCAAGGATTTCAAATCCATCTTGTTGGTTAAAAAACCAAGATATGATATCATCATAAGGTGTCTCTTCATCTTCTTTCTTTAACTTTTCTATCTTCGGAAAAAACTCTGAAAACAAACTTTTAACTGCTTCGCCAATTAAATTAAATGCCACCATAGCTGCGCCTTCCTGTTCACCTTCATAAACGAGTTCCACCTTACCCGTAATTGACGGAATGATGCCAACAAAATCACTTAAACGTACCATTGTTTTATCATCTCCTGCTCTTAAAGCACGACGTTCTGCAGTACTCAACAAATTCTCTAAGGCTGTAATACTCAAACGTGCACTTACACCACTTTTTTCATCAATGTATTCACTATCTCTTGCTTCAAACACAATTTGTTCTAGTAAGTCTCTAGCTAAATCTGGAATTATTACTGTTTCCTTTTGACTCACAACCAATTTCGCTTCCTGCTCTGTAATTAAACGAGCAGTTTCAATATCTGTTGGGTAATGTGTTAAAATCTGACTACCAATTCTATCTTTCAAAGGCGTGACAATACTACCTCTATTGGTATAATCTTCAGGGTTTGCTGTAAAAATAAACTGAACATCTAAAGGTAGTCTCAATATGAATCCGCGAATTTGAATATCACCTTCTTGCAAAATATTAAATAATGCCACTTGAATTCTCGCTTGTAAATCTGGTAATTCATTAATCACAAAAATACAACGGTTGGCTCTTGGTATCATTCCGTAGTGAATCACACGATCATCTGCATAACTCAATTTTAAATTGGCTGCTTTAATCGGATCTACATCTCCAATAAGATCTGCAACTGTTACATCTGGAGTTGCTAACTTTTCAGCAAAGCGTTCACTTCTATGCAACCATGAAATTGGAGTATCATCGCCTTTTTCAGTAATTAATTCTCTAGCAAAACGAGATATTGGGTTTAAAGGGTCATCATTAATTTCTGAACCTTCAACCACAGGAATATATTCATCCAATAAATTAAGCATCAAACGTGCTAAACGTGTTTTTGCTTGTCCGCGAAGACCGAGTAAATTAATATTATGTCTTGATAAAATTGCTCTTTCTAATTCTGGTATTACTGTATTTTCGTAACCATGAACACCTTCAAAAGCAGTGTCGCCATTTTTTATTTTCTGAATCAAATTATCACGCAATTCATCTTTAATAGATTTTGATTGATAACCTGCTTTTTTTAGTTCACCTAAGTTCTTTATAGTTTCTATTTTCATATTACTTTTTTAAAAAAGAGATTATAGATAAAAGAAAATAGACTCACTCACAACTGAGCAAATCATAGCTTTCTTCTTTTCTCTATACTCTTTCTTCTTTTTTAATTATCCTTTAATTCTTTTTTTTCTATTGGTTTCATAATCTTCAAAAATCATTTCACCCAATCCTTTTAAGCCAGTATAAAATGCCTTGCCTTGATTAGCTCTCGTAAATTCTTCAACAAATTGCATCAAATAACGATCTTGGGCAATCATAAAGGTTGTAATTGGGATATGCAATTTTCGAGCTTGTTGTGCCATTGCATAACATTTATTGGTTATATAAGGGTTGAGACCATTACTATCTTTATAATATTGACCATCTGGTAATTTTAAACAACTTGGTTTTCCATCGGTAATCATGAAAATTTGTTTATTGGTGTTACGCTTTCTTCGGAGTAAGTCCATTGCTAATTGCAAACCTGCAACGGTATTTGTATGATATGGTCCGACTTTAAGGTATGGTAAATCTTTAATTTCTATTTGCCAAGAGTCATTTCCGAAGACAATAATATCCAATGTATCTTTTGGATAACGCGTTGTTATCAATTCTGCCAATGCCATCGCAACACGTTTTGCTGGTGTGATACGATCTTCTCCGTATAAAATCATACTGTGGCTAATATCAATCATCAAAACCGTACTCATTTGAGATTTATGAAGCGTTTCTTCAACTACCAAATCATCTTCGGTTATACTAAAATCACCAATCCCATGATTAATTTGAGCGTTACGAATACTTTCGGTCATTGAGACTTTATCTAAAGCATCACCAAATTGGTAGTTTCTAAAATCTCCAGTATGTTCGTCTCCTAAACCTATTCCCTTGCTCTTATGATTTCCTTGACCGCTTCGTTTAATATTTCCGAAGATATGCTCTAAAGCTTGTTGACGAATAGCACGTTCAGTTTTTGCAGTAATAGCCATACCTCCATTTCCATCTGGATCAATGTCTTCTTTGATATAGCCTTTCATTTTTAAATCTTCGATAAAATCGTCAATTGTATATTCTGCAGTCGTTAATTCATACTCTTTATCTAATTCTCGAAGCCAAGAAATAGCTTCGTCAAAATCTCCAGACGTATGTGTAATTAATTCTTTAAAAATCTCAAAAAGTTTATCAAAAGGGGATTGATTAGGTGCTTCGTAAGGTTTAAATACGAAGCCTTTTTTTAAATTATTAGTTTCTTTCATAGCAGTATAAAAATACGACTATTTCAACTCAATTATTATAAAGTTTTTATAAAACTAGTCGACTAGTTTTAATTTTTGAAGATTTTCTATTTTTATCTGTTTTCCTTTTGTAGAAATCAAACCATCTTTCTTAAATTGAGATAATATTCTAATTGCAGACTCAGTAGCTGTACCAGCCATATTAGCATAATCCTCTCTAGATAAAACTAGATTTAAATAGCCCTTTTCATCTACACCAAATTCTTTCTCAACATATATTAGTGCCTGTGCAACTCGTTGTTTTACACTTTTTTGAGCCATATCAATCAAATCTCCTTCAGCACCTCTTAAATCTTTTGCTAAATTCTGGAGTACATCAAAAGAAAAGACTTGATTTTGCTGTAGAGGCTCAACAATTTGATCTTTTGGCACATAGCATAATTCAATATCATTTAGTGCTATTGCACTTAGGTTAGTACGTTCATCAGATATTATGGATCGTTGGCCAAGAAGCTCACCTTTTCCTAACAATTTTACAGTTTGGTCATTACCATTAGCACTTAGTTTAGTCAATTTCGCAACTCCATGACGAACACAAAATACACCATTTAAAGACTCGCCTTCTTCAAAAATAATCTCGCCTTTTTTATAAAATTTGGTCGTTTTACAATCTGACACTCGTTTTAACTCTTCTTTAGTTAAAGACTTCATGGAGTTTAACTGCCTGGCAATACAATGTTCACACTTACTCATACCTAGTTTTTGTCCTTTTGTAAAAATAATTAAAACATGACAAATATCATATTTTAAAACCTCTCTTTATGTGACTTTTGTTACAGGTATAAATGAGCAAATATTATGGAACAAACTACTTGTTTCCACTGTGGTGATGATTGTAATGCAGCAATTATTCTCTATGATGAAAAAAACTTCTGTTGTAATGGCTGTAAGACGGTTTATGAGATTTTCTCAGAAAACGACTTAACATGTTACTATGATTTACAAGCTTCTCCTGGTGCTATCCCAAAAGATATAGAAGGTAAATACGATTTTCTTTCTCAAGATAATATCATTGAAAAACTCACCGAATTTAACGATGGTAAGACTCAAATTGCAACTTTATATATTCCGCATATTCACTGTAGCTCTTGCATTTGGATTTTAGAAAACCTCAACAAATTAAATCCAAACATATCGTCGTCTCAAGTTAACTTCGGTAAAAAGAATATTCGTGTCACATATAATCCTGAGAGTACATCATTAAAAGACGTTGTCATATTATTAAGTACTATTGGTTATGAACCTTATATTTCATTAGATGATTTTAAAACCGGACAACAAAATGTCAATAGAAGTCTTATTTACAAATTAGGAATTGCAGGTTTCGCATTTGGTAATGTCATGTTTTTGTCTTTTCCAGAATATTTTCAAGTAGGCGAATTTTGGTTAGAGCAATACAAACACTTGTTCCGTTGGCTGATGTTTGTCTTCTCTTTACCAGTCGTTTTTTATTCTGGAGCAGATTATTTTATCTCTGCATTTAAAGGTCTACGATCCAAATTATTAAATATTGATGTCCCAATTGCATTAGGAATCGCTGTATTATTCATTAGAAGTACAGCTGAAATCATTTTTGATTTAGGTTCAGGATTTTTTGACAGCTTAACAGGTCTAGTATTCTTTTTATTATTGGGGAAATTCTTTCAGCAAAAAACATATTCCTTTTTATCTTTTGAGCGCGATTACAAATCCTATTTCCCTATTGCGATAACCATTATTTCTTCGGAAGGTATTGAAACTCCTATCCAAGTGTACGATATTAAAAAGGGAGATCGATTACTCATTAGAAATGAAGAGCTCATCCCAGTTGACGGTATCTTAATCAACGGAAAAGCACGAATTGATTACAGTTTTGTTACAGGAGAATCTGAAACTGTTAGTAAGATTTCTGGCGACAAACTCTTTGCTGGTGGTAAGCAAACCTCTGGTGTTATCGAAATGGAAGCCATCAAATCTGTAGAACAAAGTTACCTCACTCAATTATGGAGTAATGATGTATTCAGTAAAAACAAAGAAGATGGATTCACAACCTTAACCAATAAAATTAGCAAGAAATTTACAATTGCTGTGTTAAGTATTGCAGCTATTGCAACAACTTTTTGGCTCTTCGTAGACGCTTCAAAAGCGATGAATGTGTTCACTGCTGTATTGATTATTGCTTGCCCTTGTGCGATTGCACTTTCGGCACCTTTTACCTTCGGAAATTTGTTACGCATCTTCGGAAAGTTAAAATTTTACGTTAAAAACGCTTCTGTCATAGAACAGCTTGCATCAATTAATACCATCATTTTTGACAAAACTGGAACCATAACGTCTAATAAAAAAAGTACAGCGCAATACGATGGCTTAGCTCTAAACCCTTCCGAAGAAATTTTACTAAAAAACACACTTCGTGGTTCTAATCATCCGTTAAGCAGAACGCTTTATGATATTTTAGATGAACACAATATCATTTCGCTAAATAATTTTGAAGAACACTTAGGAAAAGGAATTGAAGCAACATATAACTCAGATCATATTAAAATTGGCTCAGCAAGTTTTGTTGGCGCACAAGAAACTTCGGTTTTAAATACTCAAGTACATATAAGTGCTAATAATGAATATAAAGGAAAATATACATTTTATAATAGTTACAGAAAAGGACTATCAAAGCTCTTTAACAATCTAAAAAAGAATTATGATTTAGTCATTCTTTCTGGTGATAATGAAGGAGAATTTGAGAATCTCAAAAAAATATTGCCTTCTAAAACAAAACTGATATTCAATCAAAAACCAGACGACAAACTAGACTACATCAAATACCACCAAACCGAAGGCGCAAAAGTCTTAATGATTGGTGACGGATTAAATGACGCAGGCGCTTTAGCACAGAGTAATGTTGGTATTGCCCTATCTGAAAATGTAAACGTCTTCTCTCCAGCTTGTGATGCTATTTTAGATGCATCAAAATTTAACCAACTTAACAAATTTATTGGTGCCTCAAAAAGTGCTATCAAAATTATAAAATGGAGTTTTGTTTTGTCTTTTATCTATAATATTATTGGGCTTTATTTCGCAGTCACTGGACAATTAGCTCCTGTAATTGCTGCCATTTTAATGCCTTTAAGCTCTATTAGTATTGTTGTCTTTACTACGATAGCAACAAATCTTTTAGGAAAGAAATTAGAATGATTAAAAATAACCAAACATGATAAAAATCATGTTTTAAAAACTTGTTCAAGCGTAATTTTGAACCATAACTTCTAATAGGTATGAGTGTTATATATATTTTATTGAGTATCAGCATTATTGTTGCTATTGTGTTTTTTATTGCATTTCTAACTGCAGTAAGAAAAGGACAGTTTGATGATAGTTATACACCTTCTGTTAGAATGCTATTTGAAGACGAACTCGTCAAAGAGGAACCAAAACCAACTATAAAAATCAAAAAGACTAATTAATTTACTATGGAAGTTCAACAGTTTCACTACGATAATAAAATCGTTAAAAATTTTCTCTATGCAACCATGCTTTGGGGAGTTGTAGGTATGTCAGTAGGTTTACTACTAGCATTCATGTTTTTATTCCCTAATATGACCAGCGGGATTTCCTGGTTAAGCTTTGGTCGTTTAAGACCTTTACATACCAATGCTGTTATTTTTGCATTTGTAGGAAATGCCATTTTTGCTGGTGTTTATTATTCTACTCAACGTTTGCTAAAAGCAAGAATGTTTAATGATACCTTGAGTAAAATTAATTTTTGGGGTTGGCAATTAATCATTGTTGGAGCAGCTATTACTCTTCCTCTTGGTTATACATCATCAAAAGAATATGCCGAATTAGAGTGGCCTTTTGATATCGCCATTGCTGTTATTTGGGTTGTATTTGGATGGAATTTAATTGGTACCTTACTAAGACGTCGTCAACGTCATTTATATGTCGCTATTTGGTTTTATTTAGCAACATTTGTAACTGTAGCAGTACTTCATATTTTTAATAGTTTATCATTACCCGTTTCATTAACAGGAATGAAAAGTTATTCTGTTTACGCAGGTGTTCAAGATGCTTTAGTACAATGGTGGTATGGACATAATGCAGTAGCATTTTTCTTAACCACACCATTTTTAGGTTTGATGTACTATTTTGTACCAAAAGCTGCAAATAGACCAGTATACTCATACAGATTATCTATTGTACACTTCTGGTCCTTAATATTCATTTACATTTGGGCTGGACCTCACCATTTATTATACACTGCATTACCAGAATGGGCTCAAAACCTTGGTGTTGCATTCTCAATCATGCTCTTAATGCCATCTTGGGGAGGAATGATAAACGGTCTATTGACACTACGTGGTGCATGGGATAAAGTGCGTACAGATCCTGTTTTAAAATTTATGGTAGTCGCCATTACCGGTTATGGTATGGCAACTTTTGAAGGTCCAATGTTATCTCTAAAAAGTGTAAATGCCATGGCGCATTTCACAGATTGGATTATTGCGCACGTTCATGTTGGTGCTTTGGCTTGGAATGGGTTTTTAACCTTCGGAATGATCTACTACCTAGTACCAAAACTATTTAAAACAAAAATGTATTCTATTGGTTTAGCAAATCTTCACTTTTGGATTGGCACTTTAGGAATCATCTTTTATGCATTACCTATGTATGTCGCAGGATTTACACAATGGGCTATGTGGAAACAATTTAATCCAGATGGAACATTGGTTTATGGTAATTTCCTTGAAACTGTAACTGCTATCATGCCATTATATTGGATGCGTGCAATTGGAGGAACATTATTTATTACAGGTATGATAATTATGGTAGTCAATGTGATTATCACTATTATAAAAGGTAGCAAAGTAACAGATGAACTTGCAGAAGCTCCTGCACTTCAACGTGTATCAAAAAAACGTGTTGCTGGTGAAGGATGGCACACTTGGTTAGAACGTAAGCCTGTTAAATTAACCATTTTTGCAACAATCGCTATATTAATTGGTGGTATTGTTCAAATCGTACCAACTATATTAGTTAAATCTAATATTCCTACAATTACCAGTGTTAAACCATATACACCTTTAGAACTAGAAGGTAGAGATATTTACATAAGAGAAGGTTGTGTTGGTTGTCACTCACAAATGGTAAGACCATTTAGAAATGAGGTAGAACGTTATGGCGAATATTCTAAAGCTGGTGAATTTGTTTATGATCATCCATTCCTTTGGGGAAGTAAACGTACAGGACCAGATTTACATCGTGTTGGTGGTAAATATTCAGACAATTGGCACCTAAACCATATGTATGATCCACAAAGTACTTCATCTGGTTCTATAATGCCTTCATATCAGTGGTTAGTGAGAAATGAGCTTGACAAAACGCAAATCGAAGCTAAAATGAAAGTCATGGTTACTCTTGGAGTACCATATACTGATGAGGAGATTGCTAATGCACAAAACTCTATGACTGAACAAGGTACTCAAATTGAGAAAAATCTTTATACAGATCCAGATTTTGCATCATCATACGAAGCTGATAAAGCTGCAGGTGGAGAAGCTTTTATTGAAATGCGAAATAGAGAAATAGTAGCAGTAATTGCTTATTTACAACGTCTTGGTACAGATATTAAGGTTAAAGATGAAGACGTTACAACAACTCAAAACTAATTAATCATGTTAAAATTTGTAAAAAACCACATGGAAAGTATCACAGGAATAGAGATATATCCTATGATTTCCTTAATCATATTCTTCACTTTTTTTGTCATCTTATTTTGGTGGGTTATTACTGCTAAAAAAGACTACATCACGACAGTGAGTAATATTCCTTTAGACAACCAAAATCCATCAGAACTATGAGAAATATACCATCATGGGTAAGAATACCTGTTGTATTCTTTATCATTGTAGCACTAACAGAATTTATTATTGATTCTGGAGATAAACCTGCATTTATAGAACAGCCTTTAGTTGCATTATTTTTATTACTTGTTTTACTTATAATCATTGCTATAGAAAGTATTATTGGTGCTTTAGACAATGTTCTATATCAAAGTTTAGATGCTGAAGCAAAAGCTAGATACGATGCAAATCGTAATGCGCCTTCTAAAATAATGCAATGGATTAATAAAACATATACTAAATCTTTAGGACAAAAACCTATAGAGCAAGAACATGTCATTATTCTGGATCATAACTATGATGGCATTAAAGAATTAGATAACGATTTACCACCTTGGTGGAAATATGGATTTTACGCATCTATAGTTTTTGGGGTATTTTATTTGACAAAATATCATGTATTTAATGGTGATAACCAAATTGATGAACTGGAAGCAGATATAGCTCAGGCAAAAATTGATATTGAAGAATACAAAAAAACTGCTAAAGACTTGGTCGATTTTAATACAGTAATTGCTTTAACTGAAGCAAGTGATTTAAATGCTGGAAAAGCAATTTTTGAAACCAATTGTGTGGCTTGTCATAAAGCAGATGGTGGTGGTGGAATTGGTCCTAACCTAACCGACAAACATTGGATTTTAGGTGGAGGAATCAAAAATATATTTAAAACAATATCTGAAGGTGGTCGTGACGGAAAAGGTATGATTGCATGGAAACAAAGTTTAAAACCTGCAGAAATAGCTCAAGTAGCAAGTTACGTCCTAAAATTTGAAGGCACCACTCCTGCTGAACCTAAAGCACCAGATGGCGATATTTGGGTTGATAAAGATGCACCTTCTGAAAATATTAAAACAAAAGCTACAGAAGTAAATACAGATTCTGTTATAACTACAGAAGACAATTAAATCATGGAAACACCCAAAAACGAAACTTTTAGAGATTCTATTGGTACACTTACCGAAGATGGAAAACGTGCTTGGGTATATCCAAAAAAACCAAGTGGTCGCTATTACGAAAAACGAAAGATTGTTAGTTATGGTCTAATAGCGTTTTTATTTATTGCTCCATTTATTAAAGTTGGTGGCAATCAATTTTTAATGTTCAATGTATTAGAACGTCGTTTTAATATTTTTGGATTTCCATTTTGGCCACAAGACTTCTACCTATTTGTAATTTCAATGTTGATTGGTGTTATTTTCATTGCACTTTTTACGGTAGCTTTTGGACGTATTTTCTGCGGATGGATTTGTCCGCAAACCATATTCATGGAAATGGTTTTTAGAAGAATCGAATATTGGATTGATGGTGATAGAAACAAACAACGTAAACTAGATAGACAAAAATGGGATGCAGAAAAGATTAGAAAACGTCTTTTAAAATGGTTTATATTTTTAGTCATTTCGTTTCTTATTGCAAATGTCTTTTTGGCGTATTTAATTGGAAGTGATAAGCTTATTAGATATATAACTGAAGGTCCTTTTGCACATACAGGTACACTCATTCCACTTATTATATTTACAGCCGTTTTCTATTTTGTATTTGCATGGTTTAGAGAGCAAGTATGTATCATAGCTTGTCCTTATGGTAGATTACAAGGTGTTTTACTTGACAACAAATCTATAATCGTTGCTTATGACCATAAACGTGGTGAAGCTGAGAATGGACGGAAAAAATTCAGAAAAAATGAAGATAGAGAAGCTCTTGGTCATGGAGATTGCATTGATTGTTTACAATGTGTAAATGTATGTCCTACAGGAATTGATATTAGAAACGGTACGCAATTAGAATGTGTAAACTGTACAGCTTGTATTGATGAGTGCGATCACATTATGGAAAGCATTGATTTACCAAAAGGCTTAATAAGATATGCAAGTGAAGATGAAATAGAAAAGAAAAAGAAATTTGAATTCTCACCTAGGTTAAAAGGCTATACAGCAGTATTGGTTATTTTAATTGGTGTACTATCAGGTTTACTTTTATTAAGATCAGATGTTGAAGCTAGAGTTTTAAGGCTTCCTGGTCAATTATATGAACATAAACAAGGCGATATTATTAGTAACGTATTTACATACAAATTAATCAATAAAACCACAGATACTATAAGTGATGTAAGCTTTAAATTACGGAAATACAAAGGTGAGATCAAATTGGTATCTACGTCTAATAATTTTGAAGTACCAGCTCAAGGCGCTGCCGAAGGCACATTATTTATAGAAATTGACAAGAGTGAACTTTCTGGTGATAAAAACAAATTAATGATTGAGGTTTATAGCAAAGATGAATTGATTGAAACCACAACTGTTAACTTTTTAGGCCCAAGAAGTTATAACTAAATTATCCTAAAAGGTATTTTTGATATCTTGTAAGTATAAAAAACAAATCGTTTAACTAATAGATACCCATTTCGTGGGCAATGATTATGAAATTTAATTGGGGAACAGGAATAGTAATTGCATTTATAGCTTTTATAAGCTTTATTATGTATTTCGTTATCAACATGAACATGACTGATAAATATGATACATCTTTAGTAAGAGAAGATTATTATGAAGCAGAATTAGAACTACAAAATGATATTGATAAAGAAAATAATTCTAAAAGTTTAGAAACAAATCTGACTTGGAAACGTACAGATGAAGGTTTAGAAATTTCGTTTCCTGAATCTTTAGATTCAGATAAAATCACTGGAAAAGTGTTCCTATATAGGCCATCTAATAAACAAGTGGACTTTGAAACTGCAATTTCATTGTCTAACCAAAATTTGCTCATACCTGACAAACGTTTATTGGATGGTCGTTGGAACATTAGAGTAGATTGGCAATATAATGGAAAATCATATCTCTACAAAAAAGAGATTACTTATTAAATAGTATTGTCACCTCGAGCGCAGTCGAGAGGTCACTTAAATAATATAATTAATAATTAGGTCTCGACTGCGCTCGACCAGACAAAATATAAAATTCTTAATAAATGCTCTGGTCTGCACTCATATTTGGTCTTTTAGGAAGTTTTCACTGCGTTGGTATGTGTGGTCCTATCGCCTTTATGTTACCTGTAGATAGAAGTAATTCTACAAAAAAAGTATTTCAGATTTTTTCTTATCACTTCGGAAGGTTGCTCGCCTACTCCATTATTGGTCTCGTTTTTGGCTTAGTTGGTAAAAGTTTATATCTCTTCGGAATCCAGCAACAACTTTCAATTTTTATCGGAATTTTAATGATAGTGGTTGTGTTAATTCCGGTTCGGATCTTTAATAAATACAACTTCTCAAAACCGCTGTTTAGGCTCATTTCCGCAGTAAAAACAGCTTTAGGAAAAGCTTTAAAAAAGAAAACAGCAGATACGTTTTTAACCATAGGGTTTCTTAACGGGTTTCTCCCTTGCGGATTAGTATACATGGCAGTTTTTGCCTCATTAGCGATGCAAAATGCAGTGTATGGTAGTTTATATATGATGCTTTTTGGTTTGGGTACAATCCCATTAATGACTACTGCAATTTATCTAGGCAAATTTTTAAATAGTACTGTAAAACAACGTATTCAAAAAGCAATTCCTGTTTTTGTTGTAATTATTGGATTACTATTTATAATTCGTGGTATGGGTTTAGGAATTCCTTACTTATCTCCTGCTCCTATAGTAGAAATAACTTCTAGTGCAATAGACTGTCATTAACTTTTGTAACTGATATTAATCATGGTTTTTTAGGGTATCTAATAGTAACTTTACTATAGAATTTAAAACCTAAGAACATGAAAAAAAGAACACCTATTTCTGCAATAATGACAACAGATGTCATCACATTAAATCATTCTGATAATCTAGAAATTGCAGAATCACTATTCAAAAAAAATAAAATTCGACATATTCCAGTTGTAAGTGGCGACGAAATAATAGGTATGTTAAGCTATACAGATTTATTAAGAATAAGTTTTGCAGATGCTATAGATGAAGAAGAACAAGATGTTGACACTGTAGTTTATAATATGTTTACCATTGAGCAAGTTATGGCTAAAAATCTTATTAGTGTAAATCCTAATTCTACCATAAAAGAAGTTGCAGAAGTACTTTCAAAAAAAGAATTTCATGCATTACCAGTAATAGACAATAATAAATTGGTTGGTATTGTAACAACAACAGATTTAATAAATTATTTGATTGAACAGTTTTAGTATGTTATCATTAAAAAACAAATCCTGAAAGATTTCTTTCAGGATTTGTTTTTTAATTATCTTAAACCCCTAAACATAAGTAATACGAACAAATAACATTAAAATATAATGAGTACACATATTGAAGCAAAAAAAGGAGACATAGCAGATACCGTTTTATTACCTGGTGATCCAATGAGAGCCAAATGGATTGCAGAAACATTTTTTGATACTCCTACGTTATATAATGATGTTAGAGGTATGTTAGGATACACAGGTACTTATAAAGGAAAACGTGTTTCAGTTCAAGGTACAGGTATGGGTATACCTTCTTGTTTGATTTACTGTCATGAACTCATAAATAACTATGGTGTTAAAAATTTAATAAGAGTAGGATCTGCTGGTTCTTATCAAAAACACGTAAAAATTAGAGACGTTGTTTTAGCAATGTCTGCTTCATCAACTTCTGGTATTAATAATTCTCGTTTTATAAATGCAGATTATGCTCCAACAGCAAATTTTGACTTGTTTATGAAAGCAGCATCATATGCTAAAGCAAATAATATTTCAGTAAAAGCTGGTAGTGTACTATCATCTGACGAGTTTTACGAAGATGACTTTGATTCTTATAAAAAATGGGCTGATTTTGGAGTCCTTTGTGTCGAAATGGAAACTGCTGGTTTATATACAATTGCAGCTAAATACAATGTAAACGCACTCTCAATTTTAACAATTTCAGATTCTTTAGTTTCAAAAGAATCACTTTCAGCAGATGATCGTGAATCTACATTTAAGACTATGATAGAAATAGCTTTAAATATGAACAATGATTAAATTATAACAAAAATTTAATTAAGACAAAACTATCCGTATTAAAAAAAAGCATTATTTTTGTAGTGTAAAAAAACCAGAGACATGTTTTCTAAAGCTTGTGAATATGGCATAAGAGCCTCTATATTTATTGCGAAAAATTCGTATGAAGGGAAACGTGTATCTCCCAAGAAAATTTCAGAAGAAATAAACTCACCTCAAGCTTTTACCGCTAAGATTCTACAAATTTTAGTGAAACATGATATTATAAATTCTGTAAAAGGAGCTTATGGTGGGTTTGAGATTGATAAAAAACGAATTGCTACAATTAAATTATCTCAAATTGTTGAAGCGATTGATGGAGACAATATTTATAAAGGTTGTGGACTAGGATTAAAAAAATGCAATGATAAACATCCTTGTCCTGTACATGATAAGTTCATAAGCATTAGAGAAGGACTTAAAACTATGCTTGAAAATACAAATCTAGAAGAATTAGCGCTTGACATTAAAACTGGTGTCTCATTTTTAAAAATCTAAAACACAAAAAAAACATTAAGATCCCAATATAAAATTGGGATGAGTTCAACTTGAAATTTTCAAATTGAAAATTGAGTTTCACTCAAAAAAATTTAAGTTTATTTAAGATAAATTTATCCGAAATAAAAATAATCATGGAAACATTACTTAAGAACACACAAAAACAAATTGGAGAATTTGTTGCAGACGATTTTAGAACAGCAGCTGTTTTTGCAAAACACAAAATAGATTTTTGCTGTAACGGAAATAGGTCTATACATGAAGCCTGTGAAAAAAAAGGGATTGATAGCAACCTAGTTATCGAAGAACTAGAAGCTGTTGTAAACTCCTCATCAAATCAATCTATAGATTACAAATCTTGGCCTTTAGATTTGTTGGTAGAATACATTGAAAAAAAACATCATAGATATGTTGAAGAAAAGATACCTGTATTACGTCAGTTTTTAGACAAACTGTGTCGCGTACATGGAGAACGTCATCCAGAGCTTTTTAAAATAAACGAATTGTTTACTGCTTCAGCTGGTGAATTAACTGCTCATATGAAAAAAGAAGAACTTATACTTTTCCCTTTTATAAAAAAAATGGTCAAAGCTAGTTTAGATCATGGAGCAGTAGAATCTCCACAATTTAAAACCGTTGAAAACCCAATCGCAATGATGATGGAAGAGCACGATAATGAAGGGGAACGTTTTAGACAAATTGCAGAGCTTACTGATGATTATAATCCGCCTTCAGATGCTTGTAACACTTACAAAGTCACATATGCAATGTTAGATGAATTTGAAAAAGATTTGCATTTACATATCCATTTGGAAAACAATATTTTGTTTCCTGAAGCTATAAAATTGGAAAAAATTTTTGAATAACATTTGGTTTGTTATTTAGCAACACTTCCTTTAAGTGACTTAACCTACTGTAATAATCACTGCTTTTGTTAGGAGTTATTACTGGCTTTTTATAAGCAGTATATTCTTACCACTAGGAATTTTACTCATACTCATTAATATTTTAAACACAAAAACACATGAGTCTAAAACCACAAAAACGACACAAAGCTTTACAACCATTAAGTAGAGAACATCATCATGGATTGTTATTATCCTGGAAGATAAGAACTGGTTTTAAGAAAAATATTGAACCAAAACGAATGCGAATCTATGCCAATTGGTTTTTTGAACATCACCTCATACCACACTTTGAAATTGAAGAAGCTCATATCTTTTCCATTTTAGATCAAGAAAATGAGCTGATAAAAAAGGCTTTAACAGATCACAGACGTATAAAACGTTTATTTTCCGAAGAAAATGAAGATTCGAAAACATTGAGTAGAATTGAAGAAGAATTAGAACAACACATTAGATTTGAAGAGCGCATTTTATTTCCAGAAATACAAAAGGTGGCTACAGAAGCTCAAATGCTTGACATAGAAAAAATTCATCAGCCAGAATCTTTTAAAGACAATCTAGATGATGAATTTTGGTTGTAAAATGTACTGTGAAATAGATGTCTAATCTATTTTAAAAAACTTAAAGTAAGCATCAATTAACTGTTCTAAATTATGAAGTGCAGCTTTAGCTTTTTGTTCATCCTCTTCCTCTTTTAAAATTGATATTTCATCAAGCATAGGAACTAAAACCACATGTAATTGGTCATGTGGCTCTCCTTTCATACTACAATGTTTTATAATGTAGCTTGTTTGCTTTGATAGTTTAATCCCTAAAGTTTTATATGTGGTTTGGTTACTTGATTTAAATGCTGAAATGATAGAATCCATTTTTAAAACGCCTTCTTCTGTTTCTAAATTAGCAATCCATTTTTCATCAACATTAAGTTTAATTGATAACGTATCCATAATAGAAATTGCTTCATTACTAGAATCGCGATTTAAATCCAACTTTTTTGTTTCACTTTTACAACTAATCATAAAAATTAGCAAGCATACTGTTATAAAAAACCTATTCATAATTAAAAATTAAGTGTATTAAAAATCTTTCTTTTTCGATTTAAAGACAATTCGTAAGACTGGCATAACCACCCAAAAAGTTAACATTACAAAAGATACAATTAGTCCAAAACTAGTTCCGAAGAATTGTTTAAAAACAGCTCCTGTATATCCTAATAATGCTGAAATATCTAACTTTAAAAGAATTAAAGTTCGAGATAAATCTATAGGATTTAACATGGTACCAATTAATGATAGTTTATCTAATGGGTAATCTTCAAACATGATTAAGGTCATTAAAAACAAGCCATCGTAAATGACTGCAAGAAATAGCCAAAGTAAGATGGCATAACCAAAACCTTTAATTTTATTTTCGTTTGAGAGCGCAATATTAAAGGCTAAAGCTGTAAAAATTAAAGTTAAAAATGTTCCTGTAATGAGTAATAACGAAAAGTCCCAAATAGCACTACTTTCAAACAAACCATAAAACACAAACGGAATTCCTAAACCTAAAATTAAACTCATAGAAAGTGAAAGAGCAACACCTAAATATTGACCTAAAAAAATAGACGAGCGTTTTACAGGTTGTGCTAATAGTAGCTCTGTAAATTCTTGCGAATTATAATAGTACATGACGCCAAAAATGGTCCCTATTAATGGTACCAAAACAATGATGACATTCATTAAGGTAATTACTGCTTTGGATAAATCGTTATTTAAAAATAATAACACAATACCAAGCAATAAATAAAATGCGAAATAGACGTAACTCCAACGACTGCGCATGAGGTCGTAAAAACTATATTTTAATATTTTAAGCATGATTATCTGTTAATATAGACGCAATTGCGTGTTCAAAATCTGGCTGATTGGTCTTGGATTTTAATTCTGAAATTGGCCCTTTAAAGTAAATTTTCCCTTCTAAGATAAATACAATTTCATCTGATATTTCTTCTACAAAACTCATAATATGTGAGGTTATGAGTATGGTTTTTCCTTTAGCTTTTTCAGCCTTTATTAAATCTTTTAAACGTATTAATGATATTGGATCTAAACCAGTTGTAGGTTCGTCTAAAATAACTAACGGACTATCAAACATGAAGGTCAACACAAGGTTTACTTTTTGTTTTGTTCCTCCAGAAAGGTTTCCTAATTTTTTATCTAAAAAAGGTTCTAATCTAAATAGTTCAATTAAACGTTGGTCTTCATTAGTTGGTTTGCGTAAGTCTTTAATCATTTTGATTAACTCCTTTACCTTAAGATTACTTGGAAAATTAGCTATTTGTGGTAAATAGTCAATTTTATGTCTGTATTCTGAATTTTTCTTAATGTTTTCACCAAGTACAGTTATAGTTCCTTTATTAGGAATAACCATTCCTAAAACAGATTTAATTAACGTTGTTTTACCAGAGCCATTTGGACCAAGTACAGCGAATATTCCGCCTTTACTTATATTTAGATCAACACCACTTAGCACTTGATTCTTTCCAAATCTTTTATGTAAGTTTTCAATAGTTACCATGTTACTTTTTTTATTTGTGGATTGTTATCTAGTAAATTATCTGGTGTAAATACTGGTGATACTTTTTCAGAAAAATCAATAATATCTATAAACATACTACGCAATAAAATAATGGTTTCTGGAGTGCGATTTACAATGTAAGAAAACAGTTTTACCGGTCTGTAAGGCACATCTCCTATTCCATTTTTATCTAAATCGTAACCTGTATAATTGCTCCAATAGTTTTTATCAAAAACATTATCATTTACATTACTGTTATAAGCAATATCAAAAGAATTGTATAAAAAATTATTTTCCGTAAACGTATTCGCATAACAAGCGCCTTTAACTTTAATTGCCCAACCATTATTTGAAAAATTGTTGTGTTTATAGTTTATTCGGTTAGAGCCTTCAATGTTGATACCAATGGTATTATCTTCAAAAGTGTTACCAATTATTTCGGCATCATTAATTTCTTTGAGTAACATACCATAAGATGCAGTTCCCCAATTCTCTTTGAAGATATTATTATACATTTTAATTTTCTTAGAAAACATGACTGCCACTCCTGCTCCATTATTTTCAAAAGTATTGTCTTGATATATATCATCATTAGAAAACATAAAATGTAAGCCATAGCGTATATTTAAAGCGCTAACATTGTTTTTTATTAGGCAATTATCTGAGAATTCTAAATAAATTCCGTCTCTAACATGCTCTACATAATTTTGTTCAATTTCAATGTTATTGCTATACCATAATTGAATCCCATTTCCGGAGTTATACTCTTCTAAAGCATCTCCAATAATCTTATTATGAAATACTTTTCCGTCTTTAGATTTTTCGATATAAATTCCGAAGAACAGCTTTTCTAAAACTAAATTTTGAATCACAAAATTTTTGCTTCTTTTAACTCTTATTGCTGCATAATCTTCAGTATAACTTGTACCAACATTAATGATAAATAAGCCATCTACAGTAACATCATCAGCAGTTATTGTAATAATTTCCCCTTTTGATTCACCATCAATCACAGGGTAGTTTTCACCGATGATTGTTAAAGATTTATCTACAATAATAGAATGCTCTTTATAAGTTCCTTTTTTTACAATTATAGTATCAAACTCTTTGGCTTGGCTAATAGCAGCTTTTAAAGTTGAAATAGAACATGTTTTACAAACCTCTATCGTTTGGGCGACACTTATATTAGCTAGTAAAATAGCTAATAAAAATAGACTTAGATTTCTCATGAGACTACTTATTTAAATGCGATAGTAACTCTGACCAAGAATATAATTCACCACCTTTTTCTGCTTGTACTTTTTCAGCATCAATTTTATTTTTAAAAGCTGATAAAAATGCTCCCATAGGACTCGAAATGTTTTTACTGATTAAGAATGTTGCTTGGGTAGCATCAATTAATTCTTCTGGCTCTGTGTAGTTGTTTGATAAATATAATGCTATTTCAGAAGTATCAAAATCGTCCAAAAAATTGACCATACACTCGGTTGCATCAAATTTATAGACTTTTCCTTTTTTGGTTACAATTTCAGCTGCATGAACTTTATCTACGATAGTCATTTTACAAAAATGACAACCATCATTTCCATAATCTATGGGTTTTGGTGACACATTACAGCTTATAAAAATTAACAGTAATATGAGTATTGAATAGTATTTTAGTGTTTTCATTTTTTTAGTGTTTTGAAAATGTAATATTACTAGGTTATTTTCTTCAAACTCGTTTTTCGGCCTAACCAAAAAGCGACAAGTGTTAAAGACATTCCTACAAACATAAGATATCCTCCAGTATGTGGTAAAGAAGTAACATCAAAGTTTAATAGTTTCTTAAAACCAATTAATGGTGGCTTATAAGACATTGGTGTACCATCAGGATTAGTAACTTTTATAATAGCATGTGGATCTAAATTACCACCATAATCTGCTAACCAATTATTAAAATCGTACATACCTAATACACCCAATATAGACATTAAAACAAACCAGCCTATAAAATATTTATAACTTACTTTATTAAAAAATCCTAACAGACCAATAACAATACCTAACATAACCATGCCGAATATTACTTTTGGAAACATTGAGAATTCCCACATTTCTTCAGCTTTTGGTATGGTTTTCATACCTATGTAGTGGTTTAACCCATCAATATTTTGTAAATCAAATTCTGAAACGCCTTTAATACCATCAATATAAATATTCATCCCTAAAGGGTCTGGATATTGAGGTGCTCCAAGCATAATGTTCCATAACGGAAATTTAAAAAGCCCTAATAACAGTAATGAACCTATAATCATTATAATGCTAGCCTTTTTCATGGTATTTAATATTTAACTATAATATATTCAGTGAGGTTTTCTGTATAAACAGAATTTAGTGATTTAAAAAGAAAGGCGAGAGCGAAAATTCAACTCTCGCCTTAATTAGAGAAATAAACACTAAAACAAAATTTCTCTAATTATTTTACTATTAATTATTCTATATCTTCTCCTAGAGACCACTTAATTGGTGTCTCTGAATCTGCAGCAGATACTCTAATATAACCTTGCATTTCCTGATGTAATGCAGAACAGAAATCTGTACAGTAAAATGGCCAAACACCAACTTGTTTAGGTTCCCAAACAGATGTTTTTGTTTGTCCTGGCATTATTAATAATTCTGAAGAATTTTGACCTAATACTGCAAATCCGTGTGGTACATCAAAATCTTGCTCTAAATTAGTAACGTGGAAATATACTTTGTCTCCTACTTTAACACCTTCAATATTATCTGGTGAGAAATGACTTCTAATAGTAGTCATATAAATATGTACATCTTTACCTTCTCTAACCACTTTGGTATCATCATCTGATTTAACTGCATAAGGATGCTTGTTGTCTGCTAGCTTATAGATTTTTTGAGATTGTGCTTTAATAATACCTGCTTCCATTGCAGCAGCATAATGTGGCTCTCCATGTGTTGGAAAATCTAAAAGCAACTCCATTTTATCTCCAGAAATATCATACAATTGTGCTGAATGCTCCATTTCTGGACCTGTTGGTAAATAACGATCTTTTGTTATTTTATTCATTGCAAACATGTATTTACCTTGTGGTTTTCCAGAATTTCCTCCAGGAATAGTTAAGTGACCAACAGAGTAATATGTAGGTTTTCTATCAATAACTTCCCAAGTCCCTAATTTCCATTTTACAACTTCAGAAGAAATAAAGAACGTTGTATATGCATTTCCTTTTCCATCAAACTCTGTGTGTAATGGTCCTAATCCTGGTTGCTCAACTACTCCTGCTAAAACATCTTCAAAGTTTAAAATTGGAATTCCGTAAGCTTCACCAGCAAACTTTTTGTTTTCAATGGCATCTAACATTTTTGTGAATGAATGCACTGTTAAGTTTGCAGACAATTTACCATTACCAACAATGTATTCTCCAGAAGGATCTACATCACAACCATGAGGTGATTTTGGAGTTGGAATAAAATAAACAGCTCCAGGAACCTCTATTGGATTTACAACACGAACTTCTTTTTTCATAGTAGATGTTGCTGTATGTGTGTGCTCATCATAAACATTATGTGCATAATTAGCAGGCATCATTTTCCCACCACCATTATTCACATATTCTTCAATTTTTTTCCAGTTTATAGCTGCAATAAAATCTTTATCATTTTGTGAAGCATTAACCTCTAAAAGAGTACTAGCCTCTTCAGTATTATATGTTGTAAAGAAAAACCAACCGTGAGATTTTCCACGTCCAGGATGCGATAAATCGTAGTTAAAACCTGGCATTAAAATTTGAAATTTAATATCCATGTTTCCAGTTTCTGGTGCTACACTAATAAAAGATAAGGCGCCTTGAAAGTTACCTTTATAATCTTTAATTGGCATGTCACGTTGCGGAATTGGAACAGAAAAACGCGTTCCTGCAACTACATACTCTGTATTTTCTGTTACAAATGAAGAACTGTGATTACCTGCACTATTTGGTACTTCAATGATTTCTTCAGTTTCAAATGTGGTAAGACTAATTCTTGCGATACGAGGTGTGTTATTTTCATTTATAAAAACCCAACGACCATCTAATTCTCCTTTTGATTGAGAAATATCTGGATGGTGAGAATCTCCCCAAGGTACAAATCCGTGAGATGTGTTTAATATTGGTTTAGTCTCTTCAGAATACCCATAACCAGAAGTTGCAAACTGAGAAAACACAGGGATTTCTTTAAACATTCTACCAGAAGGTAAACCGTAAACAGTTAAGTTACCACTATATCCACCAGATATAAATGCGTAATGCGAGTCGTAGTCTCCTGGAGCCACATAAACTTTTTCGGCAATATTACTTGCTAATGCACCAGATTTAGAACCTGATTTGCTACTATTATTACAACTTGTAAACCCAAAAAGGATGACAAACATTGCAATGCTTGATGTTATAATATTTTTCATTGTTTATAAAATTTTAATTAGTGTTTATTATTCAGTTGGTGGCAATAAAACTTTGTCTATTACATGTACAATACCATTACCAGCAGGTATACTTGCTAATATTCTTGCTCCACCAATCATTGGTTCTCCATCTACGACTTCAACTTTCACATAGCCATTATTAGCTTGTCCTAATTTTTTAAATTTCTTTAAGAAATCTTTAGAGTAGTTACCTGGAGTGACATGATACTTTAAAATATTAGCCAATGCATCTTTATTTTCTGGTTTCAATAAATTCTCAACAGTACCTTCTGGTAAAGCTGCAAAAGCCTCATTTGTTGGTGCAAACACCATTAATGGTCCTGCATTGACTAAAGCATTTTCTAATTGTGCAGCTTGAACTGCAGCTACTAAAGTTGTATGATCTTTTGAGCCAATCGCAATACTTAAAACTGTTGTACCTACATCGCCTTCAATAAATGCTTGACCAGTTCGTTCAGAAGATTCTGTTTCAGCTTGTGTATCTGTAGTGGTTGATGTTACTTCTTTGTTTTCGGTTTTACATGAAAGAATTAATGTTAAACATGCAAATCCAAGAAACAGATGTTTTAAAGTTTTCATTGGTTACTATTTTTATGGTTAGTATTCTATATTTTTATTTTAGTGTTCTAAAATATTCTAAGACAGCTCTAGCGTCTTCTTCTGTAAGTCCTTGGTTAGCCATAGGAGAACCATTAAATTCCATTAATAATTCTTTAGCTAAAGGATCTTCTTTTACCATTTGCTCAGGATTCAAAATCATGTTCATAACCCATTCTGGAGTACGTCTTTCTAAAATACCTGTTGGAGCTGGACCAATAAATTTTTTGTCTGCTCTGTGACAAGCTGTACACATTTTTTTGTAAACATCTGCTCCATGTGCAACCATTTTTTGGTCAACTTCTGGATCAAGTGTGATAGATTTAATTGGCCCAATACCTTTATTGGTTAAATCTATTTTTTTTGAAGCAGAAACTTGTGATGCTTTAGGTGTTTCTACCTTTGCAGGTGCTTCTTTTTTACCATAAGATATGGTCTCTTTCTTTTTTTCTTCTTTGCCTCCACAACTTAAGAGTAGTGTTACAAATAATACTGTCATTAATTTTAGTGTTGTTTTCATTTTTAATTTAGATTTATTTAACAAAAATAATGTCTTAACATGTCAATAAACATGACATTTATCATATTTCGGATAATAATATCCTAATTAAATTTTTTAAAGTTTTTTTGTTAAAATATGTGTTTAAGCTGAGCTCTGTATTAGTTGATTCAAACTTTTGCTTATCTTTAAAACAATCAAACCAAAACAAATGAAAAAATCACTTTTCTTGATGTTATTCTTAACATCAATTATACTCTCAGCACAGGACATTTCTCTTGACTTACTTAAAAACATGAAACCTAGAAATATTGGTCCTGGCGGAATGTCTGGACGTGTCACAGCTATTGATGTTGTACATAACAATACAGATATCATGTATGTAGGTACGGCTTCTGGTGGTCTCTGGAAAAGTAAATCTGGAGGTATAACATGGTCTCCTATTTTTGATAATGAAGTTACAGCTTCTATTGGAGCAGTTGCCATACAACAATCAAATCCTAGTGTAATTTGGGTAGGAACTGGAGAAGGAAACCCTAGAAATAGTTTAAATGGTGGCTATGGTATATTTAAATCTTTAGATGGTGGAAAAAGCTGGTCATCTATGGGTTTAGAAAACACAAGACATATTCATCGCGTAATAATTGATCCAACAAATCCAGATGTAGTTTATGTTGGAGCAATTGGCTCTCCTTGGGGAGAACATCCAGAGCGTGGTGTTTTTAAAACTACAGATGGTGGTAAAACTTGGAACAAAATTCTATTCGCTAATAATAAAACAGGTGTAGCAGACCTCGTTATGGATCCAACAAATCCTAACAAATTAATTGCTGCGATGTGGGAACACAAACGTGATCCTTGGTTTTTTAATTCTGGTGGTGAAGGTTCTGGTTTACATATCACTCATGATGGTGGTAAAACTTGGAGAAAAATCACTGAAAAAGAAGGTTTACCTAAAGGAAATCTAGGACGTATTGGTGTAGCCATAGCATCTAACAAACCAAATATTATTTATGCTTTAGTTGAAGCTAAGAAAAACGCACTTTACAAAAGTGAAGATGGTGGTTTTAAATGGTACAAAGTCAATGATAAATCTAGCGGAAGAGGTTCTGGTGGAATAGGAAATAGACCTTTTTACTATTCTGAAATTTATGTAGATCCACAAAATGAAAATCGGGTGTACTCAGTATTTACTTATATTAACGTTTCCGAAGATGGAGGAAAATACTTCAAACAACTCATGCCAGCTTATGGCGTAGATAATGGAGTGCATCCAGATCATCATGCCTGGTGGATTCATCCAACAAATGGTAACTTTATGATTGATGGAAATGATGGTGGAATGAACATCACCAAAGATGGTGGAAAATCTTGGCGATTTATTGGCAATTTACCTGTTGCTCAATTTTATCATATTAATGTAGATAATGAAATCCCATACAATGTATATGGTGGCATGCAAGATAATGGGTCCTGGAGAGGTCCAGCTTACACTTGGAGAGTTCAAGGCATTCGCAATAGTTATTGGCAAGAAATTAGTTTTGGTGACGGTTTTGATGTTGTGCCAGACAAAGATGATTCTCGCTACGGCTGGTCTATGAGTCAACAAGGTTATGTGAGTAGATATGATTGGCAGACTGGAAATAATTATTCGGTTAAACCAACACATCCAGATCCAAATGTCGAGTTACGTTTTAATTGGAACTCTGCAATAAATATTGATCCTTTTAATAATAATACATTGTACTTCGGAAGTCAGTTTGTGCATAAGTCTACAGATAAAGGAGATACTTGGACAGTTATCTCTCCGGATTTAACAACCAACGATCCTGAAAAACAGAAACAATCTGAAAGTGGTGGACTTACTATGGATGCAACAGGTGCTGAAAATCACACAACAATTTTAGTCATAGAACCTTCACCACTTGAAAAAGATATGCTTTGGGTTGGAACAGATGATGGTAAAATACATTTCACAACAAACGGAGGAGATTCTTGGAGTGATGTCACAAAAGGCATCAAAGGTTTACCTGCTGGAAGTTGGGTAACCCAAATAAAAGCGTCCAACAAAAACAAAGGAGAAGCGTTACTTGTAGCAAATGATTATAGACGATTTAATTACACGCCTTACGCTTATAGAACTACTAACTACGGAAAAACGTGGACTCGTATTGTAGATGCTGAAGATGTAGAAAGTTACGCGTTGTCTATTATTGAAGATCCAATAGAAAAAAATCTTTTATTCTTAGGAACAGACGATGGATTATATATTTCTTTTGATGCTGGAAACAAATGGACCAAATGGACTAATGGTTTCCCAACAGTTTCTGTTAAAGATTTAGTGATTCATCCAAGAGAACATGATTTAGTTATTGGTACGTTTGGTCGTGCTGCTTGGGTAATGGATGATATTCGTCCGTTACGTGAGTTAGCAAAAAACAAACAAATTATAAATCAAAAGCTAGAATTGTTTGAACCTCCTACTGCATATCAAGCTGCTTATCAACAACCAACTGGTAGTCGTTTTGGAGCAGATGCTATGTATCATGGAGAAAACAGAAGTTATGGAGCTAGATTAAGTTATTTTGTGAAAATTGATGCTTCTGAAAGTTCAACTAAAGACGAAAAGGATGATGACGCTTCGACTTCGCTCAGTGACCTAAAAGAGGATATGGATGTAAGTGAAGATATTTCCGAAGAGAAAGAGAATATGGATGAGAACCTGAAACAAGTTCAGGTGAGCTGGGATTCTATTCATTTAAAAATCTATGATGGTGAACGTTTAATAAGATCTTTAAAACAAAAAGCTCCAGACTCTACAGGAATTTATAAATGGACTTGGTTTATGGATGAAGCTGGAGTTGATTATCCTTCAAAACGCATTAGAAAGCAAACAAATGAACGTGGAGGCGTTTCGGTAAAACCAGGAAATTACAAATTGGTAATGAGCTTTGGCGATCAAACTTCCGAAGAAATGATAAGTGTAAAATCAGATCCAAGAATTAATGTATCAATATCAAATATTAATCAAGTGTATGAAGCTTCTAAACAATTAGAACGCATGCAACAAACTGCTGCAGATGCTGTAAAACAACTTATTGAAAGTAAAACGATTGCTAAAGATTACCAATCACTTTTAAGTAAATTAGACAAGAAAAAATATAAAGACGACATCAAAGCTTCAAAAAATATTATTAAAAACATTGATAGTATCGTTGATAAATTTTTAGGAAAAGAAGATAAACGTCAAGGGATTACAAGAAGTCCAGAAGTAACTGTGATGCAACGATTAGGTCAAGCGAGACAATATGTTAGCTCTAGACAAAATGGGATTACAGCAACAGAAACGACTTTGATAACTAATGCAAAAGATGCTTTAGAGACTGTTTTACTTGAAGTAAACACTTTCTTTAATGACAATTGGAAACCGTATCAAACAAAAATGGAAACATTACAGATGAATCCATTTAAAAACATAAAGACTTTTAAATTAGATTAACAACACTAAAACCAATCATTATGCAAACAAAAATTTTAGGATTATGCTTAGCTGTTTTGATGTTTTCTTGTAAAGAAGACACCAAAGATAAGGCACTAGTAAAACGAGAAATTAAACAGTACACTATTGAACAATTTATGGACAATGAAGCCGTTGGAGGCGGAAGTTTTTCATCAGACAACAGTACTCTTCTCGTATCCAGTAATCGATCTGGTATTTACAATGCCTACACAATACCTGTAAAAGGAGGAGAAATGACTGCAATAACAACTTCAGACAGCACTTCTATTTTTTCAGAATCTTATTTTCCTAATGACAACAGAATGTTATTGAGTGCAGATGGAAATGGTGATGAAATTGACCATATTTTTGTTAGAGACTTAGATGGGAAAATCACAGATATCACACCAACAAAAGGTGCAAAAGCTAGTTTCTATGGATGGTCTGAAGATGATAAACATCTATATTTTGGTTCTAATAAAAGAGATCCTCGTTATTTTGATGTTTACAAAATGTCAATTGATGATTTTTCTTCGGAAATGATATATAAAGATGAAAGCGGACTTACGTTTTCAGGAATGTCTAATGATGAAAATTATTTTGCACTTACCAAGTCTTTAAACACAAATGATAGTGATTTATCACTTTATAATGTTAAGACTAAAGAAATGACGAAAGTCAATGAGAACCAAAGCAAAAATTCTGCTCAGGATTTTTCGGTTGATAATTCTACTTTTTATTATACAACAGACGATGGTGCTGAGTTTTCTTATCTAATGTCTTATGACTTAGAAACTAAAGAAAAGAAAAAGATAATCGAAAAAATATGGGATGTTTCGGGTGCTGGTTTTACATCTAATGGCAAATATATGGTTGTTTATGTTAATGACGATGGTAAAAATGCCATTGATGTTTTAGATACTAAAACCATGAAACCAATAGATTTGCCAGATTTTGGTGATAAAAGCATCACTAGTGTAAGTTTTAGCGATGACGAAAAATGGATGCGTATGTATGTTGGTGGTTCTAATTCACCTTCAGATTTATACACTTATAATTTTGAAACCAAAGAACAACACAAACTTACAAATGTGTTAAATGAAGAGATTAATGCTGATGATTTAGTAACTGCTAAAGTAATCCGATTTAAGTCTTTTGATGGCACCATGATTCCTGCAATATATTATTTACCTCAGCAAGCTTCCAGTGAGAACCAAGTTCCAGCAATGGTATGGGTACATGGTGGTCCTGGAGGTCAAACACGTCAAGGTTTCAGTTCTCTTATGCAATATATGGTTAATCATGGTTATGCTGTTTTGGCAGTAAATAATCGTGGTAGTAGTGGCTACGGAAAGACATTTTACCAAATGGATGACCTCAACCATGGAGAGAAAGATTTGCAAGATTGTGTAGAAGGAAAAAATTGGTTAGCGTCGCAATCTGAAATTGATGGTGACAAAATAGGAATCATTGGAGGTTCATATGGTGGATATATGACAATGGCTGCATTGACTTATACACCAGAAGAATTTGATGTAGGTGTCAATTTGTTTGGTGTTACAAATTGGATGCGTACGTTAAAGAGTATTCCTCCTTATTGGGAATCGTTTAGAGAATCGTTGTATTTAGAATTAGGAGATCCGTTTTCGGCAGATTCCGTTAGATTAAAACGAATTTCTCCTTTATTTCATACAGATAAAGTAACCAAACCTTTAATTGTTTTACAAGGTGCGCAAGATCCAAGAGTATTACAAGTGGAAAGTGATGAGATTGTAGCTGGTGTTAGAAAAAATGGTGTTCCTGTAGAATACGTTTTATTTGAAGATGAAGGTCATGGTTTTGTAAAAAAAGAAAACCAAATAGAATCGTATAGTAGAATTTTGAAATTTCTAGATAAACACCTTAAAAAAGAAGGCGCACCTATTGATGGAGACACAGAAAGTACTGAGATTGAAATTGAAGATACTAATTAATGTTTTGACATCTAATTATTATAAATTAAAAAGCTTGAGCAAATTGCTCAAGCTTTTTTGGTTTTAGTAAATCCCTAAAAAACTAACTAAAACTATATTTTAAATGTTATCACTGGTAATGTTGCATGATTGGCAACATCTTCAGACACGCTTCCTGAGAAGAAATGCGCTAAACCTTTTCTACCATGTGTTGGAACTGCAATTAAATCTGCTCCAACTAAATTAGAAGCATTTAAAATTCCTTTTTCAACTGTATAATCTGATGTGTAATGCACATCATTTAATCTGTCTAAATTACCATCTGCAGTTTTAAGAAAATCGGCTACTATGCTTTCCATTTCAGCAGAACTTCTAAAACCTTCTCCAGGAACATTAACATGAATTAATTTTATATTGCTAAATAGGTTACGAGCTTTAAGGTATGGTTCTATCATTTCTTTAGAAAAATCTGATGCAAATGCCACAGTATTAAAGTTTAAATTAGCTGGTTTTTGTTTAACAACTAATACAGGAATCTCTGAGTATCTTACCACTTTTTCTGTATTAGAACCTACAAATATTTCTGATAAACCACTTGCTCCATGTGATCCCATAACAATCATATCCGCATCGTGTTCTTTAGCTACTTCTGCTACTTCACTAAACACTTTAAAATGCTTAACTATTGGTGTAACACTTATATCTTTGAGATAGTCTTTATCTAAATACTCATCAAACTTTTGTTCAGCCATTTTTAGAAAAAACACCATTTGTTGGTTTTGATCGTCACTAGAACTAATTAAACTTCCTTTATCAAGTTCTAACATGTGAAGAACTAGGAGTTCTGCATTATTTCTTTTTGCTAGGATTGCTGCTGTTTCTAGAGCAAACTCAGAGTATTTAGAAAAATCTATTGGTACAATTATTTTATTCATAATATTTATATTTAGTGTTTAGTTTTATTATCATGCTTTAAACAGTCATTGAAAATAATCTTGTTTCAGGTTGTTTTCTTTGAAGCAAAACATCAAAAGCCATACAGACATTCCTTACAAAAGGCTGTCCTTTTTGTGTAATCTTTATGCCTTCGTTTTCGAAGTTTACTAATCCGTCAATTTCCATTTCTTTTAGTTTAATAACGATGTCTTTTAGTTCATCTACATAAAGTGCAGGATCAGACCAATTGGTTTCAAAATGACACATTAAATTTAAAATATGCTGTCTTACTATGAGGTCTTCTGTACTTAAAATATGTCCTCTATAAACTGGAATAATATTTTGTTCTATTAAATGATAATACTCTTCAATGCCTTTAACATTTTGAGAAAACCCATACCAACTATCACTTATTGATGAGACACCCAAACCAATCATTGCTTGTGTTTTTGAATCTGTGTAACCCATAAAATTACGATGTAACTTATTAACTAACATAGCCTCGTGTAATGAATCTGTTTTTAGAGCAAAATGATCCATTCCTACTTCGTTATAACCAGCTTGACTTAGTAACTCTTTTCCTAATTCATATTGTGCTCGTTTTGAATCTCCAGAAGGTAAATTGCTTTCATCATAACCTCGTTGTCCATTTCCTTTAAGCCATGGTACATGAGCATAACTATAAAAAGCAATGCGATCTGGCATTAATTCTTTGGTGAGTTCTATGGTTTTAGCAACTTGAGCTTCTGTTTGAAATGGTAATCCAAAAATAATATCGTGACCAATTGAGGTGTAACCAATTTCTCTAGCAGCTAAAGTCGCTCGTTTTACGTTTTCAAAAGGTTGAATACGATGTATCGCTTTTTGTACTGTTTCATTATAATCTTGAACTCCAAAACTGACGCGAGAAAACCCTAAATTATAAAGGGTTTGCAAATGCTCACGAGTGGTATTATTAGGATGCCCTTCAAAACTAAACTCGTAGTCGTCTGCAAGATTAGCTTTTCTTAAAATGCCTTTGATGAGTCGCTCTAAATTTTCCGAAGAAAAAAATGTAGGCGTACCTCCACCTATATGCAGTTCTTTAATTTTTGGTCGTCCAGGTAGAATTTCACAATATAAACTCCACTCTTTTAATACTGCATTTATATATGGTTCTTCAACTTCATGTCGTTTGGTGATACGTTTATTGCAACCACAAAATGTACATAAACTCTCGCAAAAAGGTAAATGAATGTAAAGACTTATCCCTTCAACTGTATTGCTTTCATCAAAAGAAAGTAATAATGATTCTTTCCATTTTTTAAGTGAAAATGAAGTATCATCCCAATATGGAACAGTTGGGTAACTTGTATAACGTGGACCTGCCACATTATACTTATTAATTAGAGAATTGCACATACCTTAACAATTTTAATCAAAATTACGAGTATTAGTTTGTATAAAATATGACTTATATCATATCTTAAAACAAGTTTAACTTCTGTTATTTTATACTTAAATACAAACGTTATATAGTAAACTAATTGTGATATACTTGGTATCTAAATATATAATTGATTAATTTTCTTACGATTCAAATAATGATTATCTTTCAACATCTTTAACTTTTAAAATTTATACAATGAAAAAATCTATTTTATACATTTCAATATTAGCATTAGGCTTGAGTACATCTTGTAAATCTGACAAGAAAGAAGTCCCAAATGAGGTTGACACTACAGTAACCGAAACAGAAGAAACAACACCAAAAAATACGACTACAACAGAAAGACCTGCTTACTTTAATGAAACGAAAAAAGTAACAATGGTATTGGAACCTAAAAGTAATAGTGGTGTTAAAGGTAACGTCGTTTTTAAACAAGAAAAAGGTGTTGTTAGTATGGTTGCTGTTTTAAACGGATTGACAGAAGGCGAACACGCTATCCATATTCATGAAAAGGCTGATTGCTCATCTGATGATGGTAAATCTTCTGGTGGTCATTGGAACCCAACTGCTCAACCACACGGAAAATGGGGAGATGCTGCTGGATATCACAAAGGAGACATTGGTAATTTTAGTGCCAATGCAAAAGGTCAAGCTACAATTTCTAAAATTACAGATGAATGGTGTATTGGTTGCGGAGATGAAACTAAAGATATTTTAGGTAAAGCAATCATTGTACATCAAGGTGTTGATGATTTTAAATCTCAACCGTCTGGAAATGCTGGTAGTCGTGTAAGTTGTGGTGGCATTATTCAATAGAGTTCTTTATTCAACAACACCATCAATTAGGACTACAATAACCTAATTTACTGGATTATCCATCCCAAAAAAAACCAATGGAATTAGATTTATTAGTAGTCAATTTTCAGAAGAAAGATGAAAAAGCTTTTGAAAAACTATACAATATGTATAGTGATAGCATGCATGGTGTCATTTATAATATTGTAAGAGACCATGAGATAGCTGAAGAAGTTATGCAAGATGTTTTTATTAAAGCTTGGCATAAAGCAGATACTTATAACTCTAGTAAAGGTCGCTTTTTCACCTGGATTCTCAATATTGCTCGTAATGCAGCTATTGATAAAACAAGATCTAAAGCCTATAAAAATTCTGAAAAAAACCTTAATGCTGAATTCTTCGTAGATATTTTAGAAACCAGTGAGAATCTTAATGATAAGATGGATGCCATAGGAATTGGCAAATATGTTAAGGCACTTGGTGAAAAATGTAAAAAGATAATTGAATTCTTATACTTTAAAGGGTTTACTCAAAAAGAAACTTCAGAGGAATTAGATATTCCGTTAGGAACAATAAAAACGAGAAACAGAAATTGCATCAAAGATTTGAGAGCAATGGTATTAGAATAAGATGGATATTAAAGCATATATAGACTCTGGAGTTCTCGAGCTTTTTGTTGCTGGTCAATTAACAGACCAAGAAAACAAAGAGGTTCAAGAGCTTATGCTCAAGCATCCTGAAGTTTTACAAGAAGTATTAGAAATAGAATCTGCTATTATAAAACTATCCTCAGCAATGTCTCCAGGTGACAACAAACATTTGTTACAACTTATAAAAGACAAATTGCAATTAGGAGGACAAGATGTAAAAGTAGTCTCTATAGAAAAAGCTAAATATAATTGGTTTACATATACAGGATGGGCTGCAGCACTTATTGTAGGTGCAGGATTATTGTGGACTATGAATCAAAACCAGCAATTAGAAGTTAAAGTATCTAATGCTGAAACAGAAAAAGCCTATTTAGAAGTTCAAATTGAAGAAGCTAAAACAGATTTAGCAGTCAAAGACAACCTATTAAATGTGCTTAGAGATAGAAATATTATTTCTGTACCTTTAGGAGGACAAGGCGATTTTGTTAATAGTTATGCTAAAGTATATTGGAATAAATCTGACAACAGTATTTACTTAGATGCACAAGGTTTACCAGATGCTCCAGAAGGTAAAGTTTGGCAAGTTTGGTCATTAACATTAAACCCCTTAACGCCTACTAGTTTAGGAACTATCAATAATTTTAACAGTGATGACAATAAGATTTTCAATATAGCCAATGCTAACGAAAGTCAAGCCTTTGGTATCACATTAGAGCCTACAGGTGGTAGTGAATCACCAACTATGGATCAACTACATACATTAGGTATTGTATCACAACCTTAATTAAAATCATTAGTTATACTGAAAAGCGTCAGACTCAAGTTTGGCGCTTTTTTATTGACTTAATCAGAATTCAAAAGACTAAAATAAACCCATATCAATATCGTTTAAAGAAAATAGTATCTTTAACTACTGTTTAAAATCAATGAATTTAAATTACAACCTCCTTAATATCATTACCCTTTTTGGTGCTATTCAAGGATTAATCCTATGTGTATTTCTCTATAAAAAAAGAATTACCAACAAGTTAGCAGTACGGTTTTTTCTCCTATTCTTATTTTCTTTAGCATTTTACAATCTTATTTATGCCTTATTAGATATGCAGGTCTTTCAATATTACAGACCATTACATATGTTTCCTTATCCATATAAATGGCTAATAGGTGCAGGATTTTATTTTTATATAAAAAACCAATTCCCTTCTAAAGATGGTCATGTTTTTCATAAAAAAGAATGGTATCTCTTTGTTCCAGCTATAGTTTATGCATTACTTAGAACCTATTGGTTTGGTATTGCAATTAATGAGAATAGCTATAGAATTACTAAAGTGGTAGTAGATTCAGATTTTTTTAGAATCCATGAATTTTTCTATCAATTCTTTACCATATTCTTACTTATTGCTTCACTCAAAATCATAAGAACCAATGAAGAAAAACTTGCTAACATTCAAAAATCAAAACCTGTAATACAATGGTTAAAACGACTTACTATAGTCTTCTTAGCGATTATGATTATTGATGTATTACTATATTCTACAGATCTCCTACTCCATAATTGGAAAGAGAGTTTCGTGTTTTCTTATCCAACATTTATACTCAATACCGCTTTAATTTATTGGATAGGTTATATGGGTTTTACAAAACCAAAATTGTTTTTTAATGCTTTTCACTCAATAGAATCTAATCATGTTATTGCCAACCAAAGTTTAATGTGCAAAAAAATAAATGGTGCTTTAGACAAAGAGCTATATACAAATCCTAATATTACGTTAGCGCTTTTTGCTTCGGAAATTGATAGTTCTCCAAAAGAGTTATCTAAATATATCAATGAAGTACATCAACAGAATTTTTCAGAATTTTTAAATTTCCATAGAATAGAAAAAGTAAAACAATTATTAGCAAGTCCAGAAGCTAATAAATTCACATTAGTTACACTTGCTGAAGATGCAGGATTTAGTTCAAAATCATCTTTTAATAGTAGCTTTAAAAAAGTAGTAGGCATGACACCTTCAGCATATAAAAAGCAACATACATAATTTTAAAAAAATGTCCAAGATTCTTCTTTCTGGACGTAACAGCCTGTAAATGCTGTGTTTTTCTTTTTCAGAATTAGATATTTGTACTATCAATTCAAAAAACAAACAGATGAAAACGAACTCACAATCCATAGTACTATTTTGCTTTTTCACACTTTTTGTGTTAGTAAGAATACAAGCTCAAATACTAAATAATGATTTTGAATTGTCTAATGATAGTATACATGAGTATCCTAAAGATTGGAAATTTGTTACTACTGATGAAGCACAATTCTCACTCACTTCAAGTACTAAATCATCAGGTTCAAAATCCTTCATCGTAGACTTAACTAACAACACATCCCAAAAAAACAATTACTTCTCACAAGTTGTAAATTTTCAAGGTAAAAAACTACAACGTGTTCTACTCACATATTATATGAAATCAGATTTAGATGGAACTGCAGGTATATGGTGGCAAGCTCGTGGCAAAAACGATATTCAAATTGGTTTTACTAACAGTGGTATGCAAAATCAACAAGTTAGCGGTAAAACCGAATGGTCAAAATACACCTTGTTACTAATAATTAATGAAAAATGCACCCAATTTATTATTGGTGGTTATGCGAATGGAAAAGGCAAAGTCTGGTTTGATAATTTTAAAGTAGAAGACATTAAACTGTCAGATACAAATCCTCCAAAAGAAGTAAAAACATATTTAAAGGCCTTTAAAAAAATTGTAAATACGCACTCATTATATCGAGATTCTCTCAACTGGAAACAAATAGATAAAGACCTAAAATATTTATCTAAAGGTATTGACTCAATTGATGCTGTTGGATCTCCAAAAAATTACATCATAAATAGGTTAAAAGAAGCTGGAGATAATCATTCGTTTATTTCTCCTAAAGCATCTTTTGTGAAATCACAAAATTCACAAACGAGTACTTCTGTACCATATTCTAAATTATTAAATAATAACATAGGCTATGTAAATGTCCCAGATTTTAGCAGTAGAAACGATAGTATAAAAGTTGAGTTTGCGACCAAGATTCAAGGTTTAATAAAAAAACTAGATACAGAACACACCATAAAAGGTTGGGTTGTTGATTTACGGGATAATCCTGGAGGAAACATGCATCCCATGTTAGCTGGATTAGGTCCTTTAACTGGTGAAGGCACTTCAGGTTATTTTATATCTGGCAAAGACAAGATTAGTGAAGCATGGTTTTATAAAGACGGTAGTTTTGGCGTAGGTCACAATATAACAACTCAAGTTGAAAACCCATATGTTATAAAAGAAACTAATCCTAGAATAGCAGTACTCATTGGTTCTAGAACAGGAAGTAGTGGAGAAATGACTGCTGTTGCATTTATAGGAAAAGATAACACGACACTTTTTGGTCAAACAAGTGGAGGCTACACAACAACAAATCAAGATTTCGAACTACCAAATGGTGACCGTGTGTATTTAGCTTCAGGTTATGTAGCAGATAGAAATAATGTAATTTATCCTAAAAACTTACAACCGGATGTGACCGTTATTGAAGATAATAAAGATGTAGACAAAACGCTTGAAGCAGCATTAAAATGGTTATTTAAATAGTTCTAACTGACTTATTACTTTAAGATAATGATTATGAATAGGTGATATATAAACCATTTACTAAGATCAAAACACGTAAAAACACCTATACATTGAATTCGTTTATAATATAGTTTTATACACTCATAGAATATTATAAACAAAAGTAATGGATGAAGATTTAGTAGAATCACAAATAATTGAAGTACAAACAAATTGGGAAAAAAGGGTACCTTGGTATTTAACTATAGCTAGTAGTGTTGTTTTAATTGCGATAGGATATTTTTTGATTAGTAATATTAATTGGTTTAAAGCAGAAGTTTTTCTTCATGATGCAGATTTAAATTTAGAGTATAAAGTATATGCTTATCAAATGCATCTTAGTATGATTAAACGCTCTGTAGGACTATTTTCTGGTTTTGCAGTTATGTTTTTAGGTATTGGTGTGGCTTTTTACTCTATTAAAAAACAAACCACTTTAAATTTAGAAGGTGCAGGAATTACAGCTAGTCTCGTTACTGCTTCTCCAGGAATAGTGGCAATGGTTTTAGGTGCTTTTCTTATAATTAGCACTATAAAAAGTAAAGACGATTTCCCAAATTTTAAAGATTCAAACACATCTGAATTGAAAATTAATGGTCCAGAAAAACCACCTGGACGAATAAACTAAATTAAAATGAAACACTATATTATAATGTTCACCTTGATGACAATAAATTTTATTCAAGGATATGCTCAAGATATTTTGCAATCTGACATCGACACAACCTGCTTTGTAATTTCGGAACTAATGGCAGAAGCTAAAGAAAACAGAGACAATGAATCTATACTTATTTACTCCAATACTATTGAAAAAATCAAAGAAAAACATACTATCAATAAAGTCTATGCTGACTATTTTAATTCAATTAAAGAGCATAATCCTCAAATAACTGATGGAATTGTTATTTTTTTAGATAGTGATCCTAAATCTCCTGGATTTTCAAATAGACAAATTGAAAATTTCCTTATGTTAAAAAACGAAGGTATAACCATGTATGATTTTGATGACTTTGTCGTGTTGAAAAAGCTTAAATTAGGCAAAATACATCCTGATAATATGAGCGAACTAGCATTAAACAATGTGAAAAAATTAAAAGCTGAAGTAGAGTCTATTACAATAGAAAATTAAAAGTTCATATTGTTATATTATACAGTTAAAAAATATTTTTGAGCAAAAGAAAGCACCTACTCACAAACTGGAAGTAGATGCTTTCAACTAACAAAAAAACTCTAAAATACCATGTCTCCACATGGTAACTTACAAAAATCAATCAATTTTAAATGTTAGTATTTATCAGTTGATCCCCTCAAAGGTTATCCAATAAACGAATTAAAATTTATAGCTTACACTACCTTTTATAAAAAAGGGTGTTCCTGGTGTAAAATGAATTTCTTCAACAGATTGCGCCTCATTTTGTAAACGAGATTCTATAGCAAACTGTGTTTCATTCCATTCTACATCAAACATATTTTCTATAATTAAACCTAAAGTGATATTATTAAAGGTGTAATTAGCATTAAAATCTGTAATAAAATAACCGTCAGCAACTAAACTATTATCTTCATTTGCTGGTCTATCATCAATGTATCTGTATTTAATTCCGCCAGAAAAACCATTAAGATCATTTACTGATAAACCTCCAGCCATTGTAAAATCGGGTGCTAATGGTATAAAATCTTCACCATCAACAGCTTCTAGACTTCTTGCTTTTGTATATGTTGCATCTGTATCCAAATACAACCAATCATTAAATTGATAGCGTAATCCTAAATCTACTCCAAAGCGTTCTGTTTTTCCGCTTGGTTCAACAATTCCTGCATCACCAACGTACACAAACTCTTGCTCTAAGAATAAATACCATAATGCTGTGTTTACAACCAAATTTTTAGTTGGTTTCCAAATTTGCCCTAAATCTAATCCGTAAGCTCTAGGCAAAATATCTTTACCTAAATTATTGACAACGACTCTTGTATCGTTTGAGTGAAACCCTATTCCAGATTTTAAAAACAGCTGTAAATTATCTTTAGCATTGTAAAAGAAATTTAACTTAGGACTAACTATTGTCTTTGTTTCTGATTGTAAAGTATATTCTGTTTGCAGTTTATCATTGTATAAAAACTTGAAATAATCCAAACGCAAAGCTGGAGCAATTTTAAAGTTACCAAACTCAAATTCTGCATTTAAAAAGGCGTCAATGTTGGTTTGATTAATATCTCCTAGTTGAATATTTTCTAAAGTTGTTTTTCTGTTTAATGTTCTTGACAACTCAACATCATTAACAATGTCATGACGAAATCCTAAACCCGTAGTTAACACCAACTCGGTAGTTCCTAAAAAAGTTGTGTGTGAGACGCTTGTATTAGCTCCAAAAATTTGACGATCTTCTTTTTGTTTAATTTGATCTCCATTAATTGGATCTTCTAAAAAGAACGTAAAATTAGAATACAATTCAAATGCATAATGTGAATAATACGCATTAGATTTTAATGTTGTTTTATCCGAAATGTGCTTACTAAATTCTACGTTAAAATTGGTACGCTCAGTCTCTCCTCCTTCTGTATCGTCAATAGCACCAAAACGAGTAATGTTGCCATTATCTACTTCTCTTTGTGGTATTTGACCAGAAGCATCCCAACGACTCGTAAAATGTGATGCGCTTAATATTAACTTATCATTCTCTGGAGAGAACATCACATATTTTCCGAAGATATTAAGACGGTTAAAATTTTGTGGTGATTCAAAAGGTCCATCAGTTGCTATATATTCTGTAGCGATGTAGGCATTTTGGTTTTTTGTGTTTTCTAAAAGATTAAACATTCCTAGAGTTCTAAGGGAATTAAAATCTCCTACAGACATTGAAATCTCACTGTCTTTCAAATAATCTCTAGTAGAGAAATCCACATATCCAGCTGTATTAAAATCGCCCTCTTGAGCGTAATAAGGCCCTTTTCCGAAGTCAATTTTATATACCGTTTCTGGTATTAAAAAATGTAAATCACTATAGCCTTGACCATGAGCGTGGGAGACCATATTTACTGGCATTCCATCCACAGAAATCGAAACATCTGTACCATGATCTATATCAAACCCTCTCAAAAATAATTGCTCTGCTTTTCCTCCACCAGCATGTTGACCAATGATTAATCCTGGCACTTTACGCAGTACTTCTTGTGACGAATTTACAGGACTGGTATTTAAATCCAATCGCGTAATCGTGCTTAATGCGTTAAGTTCTTCAGTAATAGTCATTTCTTCTAATTGAAACGTTTTTTCTTCTAAAATGATAGTTAAGTTGGTTTCAAAACTTTCTGGTTGCAATACCAAAATTTTATTTTTATAACCCAATAAACCTATTTTTAGTGAGTCTCCTGTTTTACTATTCTCCAGTATGAACATTCCGTTTTCTGATGAGTGAGAGTGACTTTGAGAGTTTATATTATAAATGTAAGCTGCCTCCAAAGGTTGATCAATTTCATTTTTGATTTGACCTTTCACTTTTTGAGCATAGGCACTACTCGACAATGCTACTAATAAAAGTAGTATACTTATTTTATTAAAATTCATGAGGTATGGGCTTTTACAGTTGATTAATTTTATCTTCCATAGTTGGTCCTAACTCATAAAGACTTGCTATCAATTCTTCCTTAAGAGGCTTAACATCTTCTGTTCTACCTGCAGCTTTGTATATTTCGGCAACATGATATAAAGTTGCTGGCTCATAGGTTTTATTGATAATATGCTGTTCAACGATTTTGAGTGCGTCTATTAAATTTCCATTTTTGAAATATGACCAAGCCAATAAATCGTATGATTGTGGTGTCGGTCTATTTTCAACTTCGGTTTTAGCAATTGCTATAGCGTTATCTAATTGAACATTTTCATCAGTATATAAAAGCACGTTATATTTATTATACATATCACCATAAGCTTTATTTTGCATCGCTTTATGGTACATTTCTAATTGAGACTTGCTCATTTCTACATCTCCATTATAATCCGCAATTTCAGATTTAAGCAAAAAGTAATCTGGAGCTTTATAATTCTCGGTAACTGTATTTAAAATACGAAGCGCTTCATTTGGATTTTTCTCATGAGAATAGACAATCCAAGCAATTCCTTTTTTTGCATACGCATCATTAGGATCAAGTTCTAATGCTTTTAAAAAGTGAGTGTATGATTTTTCAATATCACCTGCATGACCATAAAAATCTGCAATGTTTGTATAAGACCATTGTTTTAATCCTTTTAAATTTGAAGACTCTGCAATTGCCATAGCTTTTTCCATGTACTTAATGGCAGCATCTAAATTCCCTTTATGATCACTCCATTTTGACAAACGAATGAGGTAATCAAAATCACTAAAATTTTCAAATGTTTTAAGATATACTTGCGCTTTTTCGTAATTTCCTAATTCTAGGTGAACATCAAAAAGCATTTTTTGAGTTTCACTTAGATTTTCTTTTAAAGCTTCTGCTTTTTCTAATAACTCTAAAGCCTCTTTAAATTTATGCTGAGAAATGTAATTGTAAGCTAAACTCTTTAAGTATGAAGGGTTTCCATATTGAGTTCTTTCATTAACAATTAATAATTGGCTTTCAGCTTTTTTAAGATATTCAACGTCTCCTGTTGTTGAAAAGTAAGCTGTGTATGAAGATGCCAATTTGCTATGGTAACCATATTGATTTGGCGTTTTTTCTAATTTTTCAGACCAAAAGACTTCGTTTTGTTTGGCACGATCCAGAGTTTCATTTTCTGTCATTGCCAAATACGTATCATAGTCCCTAGTATCTGTGAATTTTTGAGTGTTATTTTTAGAGCAGTTTGTAAATAGAACTGCAGCTAATACTGTAATTAAAAAAGTGTATTTAGAGTTCATATTAATGTGGTTTTGAGTAGTTGTTTAGAGTTTTAAGTATTAAATAATTCTGAAACAGGCTTGTTTGAAGCCCATTTCAGAATTAAAAATTATATTAATGAGGTGTTGCTAAGTAAGGAAAAACCGATAAAAATGCTTTATCATTTCCATCTACATTATCATCTGATAATCCTGGATTATCAGTTCCCATTGGCCCACCAAATATTAATAATAATTCAGTTGAAATAACATCATCTGCAAGAGCACGTCCTGTTAAAACATTTGTACCATCAAAAAATGTTGTAGTTCCAGTAAGTGAAACAGTTAACACAACTGTAGCTAATGCACCAGTAAATGTAGGTGCATCCCAAGTTAATGCGTTCGTTGTATAACCAGGATTTAATGCTAATAATCTAGCTTCAAATTTAGATTGAAACGCTGCATTTTGATTAGAAGGTATTGTTGTGTTAAACGCATTTTTATCTGCCATCTCTACAAATACCGTATTAATAGCTGGTCGTCCCATTTGATCTTCTTGAGCATAGGTTCCAGTAAAGTTTGGTCCTGTTGGTCCAGTTGGTGTATCATCATCACTACTACAGTTATATGCAGAAAACGATACTAGCAATGCAATTGCTACTAATTTTATATTATTGAATTTCATGTTCTTTATGTTTTAATTTTTAAAAATTTGTTGTTCTTCGGAAATGTGAAGAATCACTTTATTGTTTTCTTTTAGATTCTACCCAGATATTAACTGAATCTCCAGATCCAACCATAGCTTTTGGTAATTCTACGACTATAGACATTACGTTTGTTCCAGCAAAACTATCTGTCCCTGGATTGTTGAATGAATTAATTCCATTATCTGGTGTTAAAATATCTCCATAACGGAAAAAGTCCATAAAGAAAGGATCATCTCTTGGTCCAGCAAAAAATTTCATACCATTGTTAGATTCAACAATTGTACTAGCACCATAAGCAGAAATATCAACAGTATTCATAGTAGCTATACTTGATAAGATTGTACTGTTTAATCCAGATTGCGAAGGTTCAATTGGTCCAAAGAAATACATTTTACCATCTCTTGGAGTTGCTTGTATAACTAAATCTGCAACTGCATCTCCATCATTATCAATATTAAACTCAACTAATACATTTTCATCAAAAGCTGCTGCATCCGTATCTGCAGGACTTATCAATCCTTGTACGTTTGCAACAAACACAATGTTGTTATTGTCTTCTTGACTTTGAAATGCATAAATGTCTGTGATATCACTTGTATCACCAGCAACTGCAGGAGCATCAATATGATCTGCTGCGATTGCGAAAAAGCCAGCAATTGTTAATACTGCAGCTCCAATTAAAATTTTCGATTTTTTCATAATACTTTGAGATTTTTGTTGTTTAATTATTAGTCTCTGGTAACACTTACGCAAAAAACACAGATGCGGTTTTATATTTTTTTAAAAACCTTTAAAAAGCCCATTTATAAAGAACTCATCTTGACTTTTGTTTTTAACTTAAAATGAAATTGGATGAGAAAAGTTCACAGATAAAGAATTAACTTTACATAACTAATTCATTAGCGATGAGAGATACATTTTTAGAAGAGGCAATCAACGAAGCCAAAAAAGGACTACAAGAAGGAGGAATCCCAATAGGATCTGTAATTGTACACAAAAATAAAATTTTAGGCAAAGGTCATAATAGACGCGTGCAAGAAGGCAGTGTTATTTTACATGGTGAAATGGATGCTTTAGAAAACGCTGGAAGACAAAAAGCTTCTGTTTATAAAGAAAGTGTTTTGTATACAACGCTTTCTCCTTGCCCAATGTGTACAGGAACAATTCTATTATATGGTATTCCTAAAGTAGTAATTGGAGAACATCAAACATTTATGGGAGAGGAAGACCTATTAAAGTCTAAAGGAGTTGAAGTTATCGTTGTAAATGATAAAGAGTGTATCGAGATGATGACCAACTTCATCAACAACAAACCAGAATTATGGAATGAAGATATTGGTGTGTAAGTCAATATTTTAAATCACTTTGCTCACTTTTTATAACACCTATTTTATAAATTACGTACATAATTAAAAAAGCGTAATAAGTGAACAAATAAAAAATTAACTTTGCAACGTCTTTAAATTTAAACACATGAACCCATCTACTAGTGGTTGGATTGAAAAATTCTGTTCTCAAATATCCAAAAACGGAATTCCTTTTGAAAGCTACACGTCTCTGTATGACAGCTTAAAAGATTTTGGGTTTATCTATGGTGTCAATGTTGCTGTTACAGATAAAATTGATAAAATTCACCGATATTCGGAAGATGAATTAGCTAAAGTAAACCTCATTACTGGCTTATTTCATATTTATCATTTTAAAAATGAAAAATTTACTACAAAAGCCTTTATTAAAGATTTATTAGAATACTATAAAGCTTTAGAAGTTTCAGATTTATCAATTTGGGATAAATTAGTTATTGGTAAAAGTGACACGTCTTTGCTTGAGCGTTTAATTCATGACAGAATACAAATAGACGATAATTTATTAACCAGAAATTTTAATAAATCAATTACAAACTCTTTACTTTATGTAGATGTATTGGCGTTTGATGCCTATTTGACAGATAAAACAGATCCAAAATCTTATGCAGCTCATTTAGAAAGTATTATCGTAGGTACATTATATAAGTCTTTAAATTCTAAAAGTAAAATTACAGATTACGATAAGGAGATTATTAACATCATAGAATCTTCTGCTTCATATATGGACGATGATGACATAGATACAGAAGATCTTATTTATGATATTGATTATGATATCAATTTACATGAGAAAAAATATCTTTTAGACTTAATGTGTCTTTCGGTTTGGGATGATGAAATATTAGAACGCTCTGAGTACCAGTTTTTAAAACAACTCACTAAGCGTTTAGAAATGAATGTCTCAGAAATACAAGATTCTATTTTATCTATATCTCAATTTCATATAGACCATAAAAAAGAGGTTTTACTATTTCAGCAAAGTAATCCTTTATCTAATTTTTATGAAAATTCTTCTCAACTCGTTAATAAATTGATTAGACGTAACAGTAAACGTTTGGTAAAAGAAATGCAGCAAAGTAAAGATTTGATGCTACTAATTACTAAATCAACGCATTCTGATCTTAGCAAAGAGGAGCAAAAACAACTGCAAGCTCAATTACTAGATACTTTAAAAGCCATACCTAGTTTAGCTATTTTCATGCTTCCTGGAGGTGCAATTTTATTACCTTTATTTGCTAAATTGATTCCAAATTTATTACCATCTGCTTTTGATGATAATCGTATTGATGAGTAGTATTTATAGTATCGTTGTAACAAAATTAAATTAGAATTTACTTATAGGTAGAAAACTATTATCATGGAATTAACTAATTACTACAACATTCTTAACATTGAAGATTCAGCTGACTTAGACAATATTAAAAAAGCGTTTAGAAAAGAAATTGCCATTTATCATCCTGATAACAACCAATCTGAAAACGCCAAATCTCATTTTGATTTATTGGTAGAAGGTTTTCATATTCTATCAAATCCAGAAAGACGCAAAGCTTATGATAAAATGTTGTGTTCTTCGGAAATCAATAAACCCATAATTATAGATCAACCAATAGAGAAGTTTCAGTATAGCGAATGGAAACAAGAATCTAAGAAAAAGGCTGACTCCTACAGCGAGTATTCCATTGCTAAATTATTAGTACAAGACATATTTATTGAAGCAGGTATAGAAGGTTTATTTTCTATTGATGGAGATTTTCTTGAAGGTTTAGGAGACTCACTTGGTGATGTTCTTGATGTTTTTTAGAGCTATGTCAACCACTCTTTAAAATCTTTTACGCGCTCTCTCGCAACAATCACATCTTGCTCTTTATAAGTATTCAGTTTTATTTGAAGTCTGGAGTTTGTATAACTCACCATATCTTTAATGGCATTTATATTGATATAAAACTTACGGCTAATTCTGTAAAATTTGTGTGGTTCTAATTCATCTTCAAGCTGTTCTAAAGTCGTATCAAGCAAATAATTTCTTCCTTCTTGAGTAAAAGCATATGTTCCTTTATTCTCACTGTAAAAACATTCGATATCATCAATATTTATCAATTTTAAGTGCTGACCAACTTTTACCGAAAATCGTTTTTTATACTCGCGTTCAATTGGATTTACTAATAATTTCTTTATGTCATCAAAATCTAAAGTCACCGATTGTTGCTTTGGTGCACGTTCATTATATTTTTTAACTGCGATCTCTAAATCATCTTCATCAATAGGTTTTAATAAATAATCTATACTATTCAATTTAAAAGCCTGCAGAGCATATTCATCGTATGCTGTCGTAAAAATCACAGCAGATTTAATATCTATAGTTTCAAAAATCTCAAATGATAAACCATCACTTAATTGAATGTCTAAAAAAATCAAATCTGGATGTTCATTATTTTGAAACCATTCTATAGATTCTTCTACAGAATGTAACATCGTCTCTGCTTCCATATCTAAAGCGGTTAACATACGTTGTAATCGTCTAGCGGAAGGTTTTTCGTCTTCTATAATAATGATACTCATGTATTTAATTTATTTTGTGGTTGGTAGATAATTATTCGTATCGTTTAGTCTCATTAGACTCTTTATCCATAAATTCTCTAATCTTCTTGTCTTCCCAATTTTTACCAAAAATTATATTTGGCAAAAATACTGAGCCTGCATGTGCTAATACACCAATTCCCCAAAAAGAAAATGTGATAAAATTACGCCATTGAAAATAGCTTTCACCTTCTTCTAGGTTTTGAATATTAATAAAAACAAAGATGAGATTAACGATAATGTAAATTGTTAAATGTGTGTAAAACCCTTTAATTTGTTTTACTCTTTTTGCAGCTAGCTTATAACGCTCTTCATGTAAAAATTTATTTGTTTCCATTATTCCCAATGTTTATTATCGTCATCCATTAACTCCTTTATCTTACGCTCTTCCCATTTTTTTCCGAAGAAAAAATTTGGTCCAAAAACTCCCATGAAGTGAAAGAAAAGTCCAATTCCCCAAAAAAATGCTGTAGAGAATGTCCCAAAGCTAAATAGTGTTCCACCATTGCTAGTTATCAAAATGATTAAAAATACATTCACTATTACATAGGACGCCAAATGCCAGTAAAATCCCATCATGGCTTTTACTTTTTTCTGAGCTCTAAGATAAGCTTCTTCTTTTTTCCAAGTTCTTTGAGTATTACTATTTCCGAAGGGTTCTATATTATTTTCCATGATATTACTATTTTAATTCCAACGTTGTTCTTCTTCTTCACGCATTAATTTTTCAATTTTACGTTGTTCCCAACTGTTTCCTAATACTCCATCATTAACGTAGACTTTGTACGCATGGAACGCTAATCCCATTCCCCAACCTAGCATTGGGAACCAAAACCATTGTATGGTGTATGGCGTGTAGCGATACCAAATGAAAAATAAAAATGGGATAACTAAACAGTAGGAAATTAAACTATAATAAAATTCTTTCATTGATTCTACACGTTTACGTGCTCTTACATATCTGTCGTCAAATTGTGATTTTGGTTCTATTGATCTCATGATTGATACTTGTTTTGTAAGCATTGGTATTGCGACTGCAAAACTGTTTGCTTGTTGATTGATTGATACTGTTTTATTTGATAATAATTGATAGCGTTGCTTGATGTTTTCTAATCCAACTCCACTACTCTTTTTTACGATTTGTTTAGGCTGAAGGTTGTTCTCTACAATGAGCATTCCATCACTTTCATAAATTTTAATATGCAATGGCTTACTACTTGTCACCATATTATGCTTTACTGCATTCTCAAGTAATAATTGTAATGATAATGGTACTACTTTACTTTCAGGATTTGTTGCTTGCTCCGGAATTTCAAATATAATACTGTCTTCAAAACGCATTTTTAAAAGTGACATATAGGTTTTAGCAAACCTCAACTCTTCGTCTACAGTAATTAGATCTTTATTTTTTTGTTCTAAAACATAACGATACACTTTAGATAAAGAGGTTGTGAACTTTTGCGCATTTTTAGGGTTCTCTTCAATTAAACTAGTTAAAACATTTAAACTATTAAATAAAAAATGTGGATCCAACTGATTTTTTAAAGCGTCAAACTTTGCGCTTGCAGTTCCTGCAATAACCTTTTGCTCTTTTATTTTATTTTTTTGATACCTGTTATAGAAAAATACAACATGAAATATGGAAACGATTGTTAATGTAATCCATAACCCGAAACTATAGCCTCTGTTCCAAGTTTCAGTTTGTATAAATTTTTCAAACGTAACATCATATAAAACCATTGATGTAAACAGTCTTAAAAAGAACAAACCAATTAAGGTAATTATTGTAGAACCTAATATTCCTATTATAATACGTTTAATAGTATCACCTTTTTTCCAACTACGACGCTCCATGTAATCAAAGTAAGCCATGTTTGAAAGTCCAAGAACAAATGAATACAGTTGGTAAAACCCAAAATCAATTAAAAAATCATTAACTGTTTTATAGTCAAAACCTCCAGAAATCAGATTTCCGATGAGCCAAACAACAGACCCGATAATTAAGGTTAAAATGATATTTTTAGATAATTTTGACATATTGTATTATTCTTTACACGATTTAGCAACCTGTTCTGCACGCTCTATTCCCCAATTTGGATGTAAATTGCTTTCTGGTTTAAAGGTAGCAAAAAGTTCAATTGATTTTTCTATCTCAGCACAATACGGTTTGGTATCTTGACCAAAGTACCTAGCGCTTCCCATTGCCCAATCTGCCTTATTAAATGCTACTCTTGGGTTTTCTGGCGCTAGCTTATAGGCTTTATTATAGAGTTCTGTTATTTTTCCTGCATATTTCATTCCGTAGACTGCTCCATCATAAGCAACCCAATTGGTTAGAACTTGTGCTTGCATTACAAGAATTTCTGGATTATCATTACTAATTGCTAATGCACTATTTATGTGCTCTTGTGCTTTATCTAATTGTGCTTTTAAAACTTTTTCGTCTTTCTCATTCCAACTTTTTAAACTATTAATTTGAGCGATGTAATAATGAGGAAGCCATTCGTTAGTTTCTGCATTAGATATGCGTTCAAACATATTTTCTGCTTCGTCGGTTTTATTGTCTTGCCAAAGCGCAAAAGCCTTTTGCATTCCTTTTTCATAATTGGTTTGTGCAGATGTAAAACCTGAAACCAAAATAATTGCGATGAGTATTAATTTTTGCATAATGTTATAGTGTTATAGTGTTATAGTTTGTGTTATTGATTTATCTTTTACTTCAAATTTTGCGTCTTCCCACTTTGGTGGTCCCATAAAGCCTCTCGCATTATTAGAGCATCCATAATCTTCTTTAGGGATACCTAGAAAATTACTATCCATTTTATTGTTGTCATTTTCATCATGAAACATGGAAATTGCATAAACGCCTTTCGGGATGTCATTAAATGTAACTTCACAACTGTTACCAGTGATTATAGTCGTGGTCGATTTTATACCTGTGTTTAAAAAAGAACCTTCAGAGTCATATACTGCAACATACACTTTTCCTTTGTTACTCTCAAGATTATTAATTTTAACCGTAATATCCTGTCCAGTTGTTGTTTGTGCATTTAGTAATTGACTAAATAAAAAGAAGATGAAAATTTTGACTACTGTGCTCATGATGTTTTGTTTTATACTGAAATTGTTTCAGCTTGATTGATGTGACAAATATCTAACAGAAGTCTAGATTTTAAAAAAGAGAATAACTGAATTGTAATTTCTTCATGACGAATTGTAAAATACATAAAGAATTAAGTAACTTATAACAATAAATAGCTACTAACCAGAGTATAATCAATTATCTATTCTAACAAAAACCAATACAATGAAAAAATTAGCTTTACTCACTTTAGGTTTTCTGATCACCTTCTCAATTAATGCACAAGACAAACGACTTAAAAATATCGAAAAAGAATTAAATAAAATCCTTGAAACCACGAATACAGCAGGTTTTGCTGTAGCAGTTGTAGATGGAGACAACATCATTTACGCTAAAGGATTTGGGTTTAGAGATTATGAAAACAAAGTCCCTGTTGACGCTAATACACTTTTTGCTATTGGATCTTCTACAAAGGCATTTACTTCTTCTATTCTAGGATTGTTAAGAGCTGATGACAAATTATCTTTTGATGACCATCCAAAAAAGTACATTCCAGAATTAGAATTCTATAATGATGATATGAATAACAATATCATTATAAAAGATTTAATGAGACATAGTACTGGATTACCTCGTCATGATGGATCATGGTATTATTTCCCTACTCATGATAAAGACAGTCTTTTAATGCGTTTAAAACATCAAGAACCATTTACCGGAATTAGACAACAATGGTATTATAATAACTTTGGTTTTTTAACACAAGGTGTTATTGCAGAACGCATTACTGGTAAAAGCTGGGAAGACAACTTAAAAGAGCACTTCTTTACACCTTTAGAAATGACTAGAACAAATGCTACAATTGCCGAAATGAAATCTGCAAGTAATGCATCTTTTGGTTATGAAGTGAAAGATGATGTCATCAAAAAAATGGACTATTATGATATTGCTGGAATGTCTCCTGCAGGAAGCATAAACAGTAGTGTTAATGATATGTCTAAATGGTTAATAACATGGATTAATAATGGAAAATATAAAGGTGAAGAAATTATTCCTGACAGCTATATTAATGAAGCCATGAGTTCACAAATGGTTGTTGGTGCTAATATTCCTGATGATAAGTTTCCAGATATACATTTTGCGAATTATGGTTATGGCTGGTTTTTACAATCATACAAAGGTCATTATCGTGTTGAGCATGGCGGAAACATTGATGGTTTCTCAGCTAATGTAGCATTCTTCCCAAGTGACAACATTGGTATTGTAGTATTAGCAAATCAAAATGGTTCATCTGTACCAACGTTAGTTAGAAATACAATTGCAGATAGAATGATTGGTGAAGAACGTACAGATTGGATTGGACGTTATGAAGAAAACAAAGAAAAAGGTAAAAAATCCCAGGAAGAAGTTGAGGAAAACTCTGAAACTTCTTTTGTAAAAAACACCAAACCATCACATATCAATTTAGATTATACTGGTTCTTATTCTAATGAAGGTTACGGTAAATTTGAGATTTTCGTAGAAAACGATTCATTGTTTTCTAAACTCAATGACGATAAAACGTATTTTCACCATTATCATTATGATGTATATGAAATAATTGATGTTTCTGAAGGTAAAGTAGATACCACTCAATATGGAAAATCTGTAAAAGCAACTTTCATCACAAATGAAGCTGGAGATATTTCTGGAGCAACAATAAAGATAGAACCTGCTGTAGATGCAATTATGTTTAAGCGTACACCAAATACTATTGATGTAGACCCAAAAACATTAGAAAAATACACTGGATCATATGATATCTCTGGAACTGAAATAAAAGTGTATATCAAAAAAGATGTACTTTATTTATTTGTAAAAGGGCAACCAGAATATGAGCAAATCGCAACTTCTAAACATAAGTTTTCGTTTAAGACTTTAGAAGGTTTTAAAGTTGAATTTTTAGAATCTGAAGACGGTACAATTGGCGAAATAAAAATGACTCAGCCTAATGGAACATTTGTAGCAAAACGGAAATAAAAAAGACTTAGTAAATTATAAGAAGCACTCTAAATGGAGTGCTTTTTTTTAATCTTCTACTTCAGCCAACACTTTATTGGTTGCCCATTGTACAGCAGCATCTATAGAATTAAAGCGTTTAATCTTTTTATTAATAATAAATAGATATAAAACACGTTGTACCTAAAATCAAAAGAATGAAAAAACATCTAATATATATATTATCATTTGTTACATTTATTTCTCTTATTTATGTTGGTTTAAATCTCTTCGGAAAATTTATATATAACACACAATCGTGCGAACAATTTAACATTGATAATATCGAATTAAGAACAGGTGTTAATATTCCTGAAGTTACTACTACAGATTGCAAATGTGAAGACAATAAAAAGGTGTCAAAATTTATAATTGATACTGATAATGTTGATCTAGATGATTATGTCACTAAAAACGAATTTACACGTGTCGATGACTTATATATCAAAGAAAATGATAACAAAAACTCAACATACAAAGTAGTTTTAGATAAAAAAACTGCTGAGCTAACTGTAAATTTGATTTATAAGGATAACTAGAATCTTATTTTTATTATATAAAAAAGCACCAATAAAATTGGTGCTTTTTCCTTTATCTTATGAGATCCCGAAATGAGTTTGGGATAAGAGATGCTTTTAGTTTTGATTCTCAAAATTTATTCTTTGAGATCCCGAAACGAGTTCGGGATAAGCGATTCACTCAAGTTTTGCAAAAAGCAAAACTTGGTTCTCTGCTTACTTTACATCCATTAATTCCACATCAAATACTAATGTAGCATCTGGTGGAATAACGCCTCCTGCACCTGCAGAACCGTAACCTAAGTCACTTGGAATTACCAAACGTGCTTTATCACCAACGTTTAATAAACAAATTCCTTCATCCCAACCTGCAATTACTTGACCAACTCCAACTTGAAAATCTAATGGTGCATTTCTTTTGTAAGATGAATCAAATACAGTTCCATCTGCTAATTGACCTTTGTAATGTACAGAAACCATATTTCCTTTTTCAGCAGATTTACCTGCTCCTTTTTGGATGATTTGGTAACGTAAACCACTTTCAGTTTCATCAAAACCTGAAGCTAATTTATCTAATTCTGCTCTTGCAGCTTCACGCTCTGCAGCTACTCTTTTTTCTCTAGATCCTTCAAAAGTTCTGAATGCTTCTACTGCATTAAATTTTTCAGCATCTGCTCCTACTCTAACTATTTCTATCGTATTGATGGCATCGTCTTGAGTGATAGCGTCAACGACATCTTGTCCTTCTACGACATTTCCGAAGACAGTGTGCTTATTATCTAACCAAGGTGTTTCAATATGTGTTATAAAAAACTGACTTCCATTAGAACCAGGTCCTGAATTTGCCATAGATAAAACTCCTGGTCCATCATGTCTTAAGTCATGATGAAATTCGTCATCAAACTTATAACCTGGATCTCCAGTTCCTGTACCCTGAGGACAACCTCCTTGTATCATAAAATCTGGAATAACTCTGTGAAATTTCAATCCGTCATAATAAGGAGTCCCTTGAGGCTTCACTTTATTTTCTAAATTCCCTTCAGCTAAAGCTACGAAATTACCTACTGTTCCTGGTGTTTTCTGAAATTCTAAAGCGATTAAAATTTCGCCTTTTGTTGTATTAAATTTTGCGTATAAACCGTCTTGCATTGTCATGATTTTTAATGAAATGCAAAGATAAGAAACTAAGTTAAAAGTTATAAGCAATGCGTTATAAGTTTTTAACGTGAATTTTATTAGTTTTGAAAAAAATAAATTGATCTATGGGAATTTTTGGTGGCTTTGGAAAGAAACAAAAAAAAGAAGAAGCAGTTGATGATAATTATATAGAAACTATCTTAACACACAGTAAAGACGAACCTCTTGGTGTCTCTAAACAAAGTGTGATTTATGCTGGTTATAATGAACTAGGAGGCTATTATTATTTTCAAACCTACATTATTGGTGCATTTAAATTAAAAACAAAAACTGGTGCAAAACTATTAATTGAAGGTAATAATTACACTTTAGATTTGAAATCTGATATGGACGAAATAGAATCTGATCAAATTGATGATTTTATTAAGGGATATGTAACCAGAATTGATTTTGAAATTGAAAAAGAAGCCGTAGAAAGCATTAAACGTTCTACAATAAAACAATTAGTACTTACAGTAAAGAAACAAAAAGTTGTATTTGATTCTCAACAAAAAGTGTAAATATCATAAACTTACAACCAAGACTTCTTAATTTACATTAACAGTTAATTAGCCACCTCACTAATAAACTTTATGCGATATAAACGTAATTCTTCATCATCATAATCACCATCAAACTCTTCTATAGCATCATCAATTTTATCAGTTTCAGACTCCATAAAATAGTCATGAATTTCTTCTTGTTGATCTTCATCTAGAATATCATCAATCCAATAGTTGATATTCAGTTTAGTACCAGAAAAAACAATAGCTTCCATTTCTTTTATAAAATCTGCCATAGTCATCCCTTTACTAGAAGAAATATCTGTAAGTGGTAATTTTCTATCTACATTTTGAATAATATATAATTTTATAGCAGAATTTGAGCCTGTACTTTTAACAACAAAGTCATCTGGTCTTTCAATTTCATTATCTTCAACATACTGAGAAATTAATTCAACAAAGTCTTTACCGTATTTTTTTGCTTTTCCGTCTCCAACACCATGAACATTTCCTAATTCTTCTATAGTAATTGGATATTTAAGAGCCATATCTTCTAATGAAGGATCTTGAAAAATAACAAAAGGTGGTACACCTAAAGATTTAGCATTTCGCTTTCTTAAATCTTTTAGCATTTTCATTAATACTTCATCTGCTACTCCTCCAGCTCCTTTTGCTGCTGCTACAATACCATCATCTGTACCTTCATCAAAGACATGATCTTCTGCCATCATGAAAGATTTAGGTGATTTCAAATACTCATGACCTGCTTCAGGAATTCTTAAAACACCATATGTTTCAATATCTTTTTTGAGGAAACCAGCTACTAATATTTGGCGTATTAATGCCATCCAATAGCGTTTATTTTGATGTTTCCCTATTCCGAAGAAAGGTAAAGCATCTGTTTTATGAGAAGAAATAAGTGCATTCGTTTCACCATATAAAACCTGTACTAAATCTTTTGATTTATACTTTTCATTAGTTTTTTTGACGGTATCTAACACAATGACAACATCACTTTTTGCTTCATTTTGCTTTTTAGGATAACGCACATTATCATCCATATCTCCACCTTCTCCAGTTGCGTTATCAAATTCTTCTCCAAAATAATGAAGTATAAATTTACGTCTAGACACAGATGTTTCTGCAAAAGCAACAACCTCTTGAAGTAAAGCGTGACCAATTTCTTGTTCTGCAACAGGTTTCCCAGACATGAATTTTTCTAATTTTTCAATATCTTTATAAGCGTAATATGCTAAACAATGTCCTTCGCCTCCATCACGACCAGCTCGTCCTGTTTCTTGATAATAACTTTCTATACTTTTTGGAATATCATGATGAATCACAAATCTAACATCTGGCTTATCAATTCCCATCCCAAAAGCAATGGTTGCGACAACAACGTCACAATCTTCCATCAAAAACATATCTTGATGTTTGACTCTTGTTTTAGGATCTAATCCTGCATGATAAGGAACTGCTTTAATACCATTAACCTGTAATACTTGTGATAATTCTTCAACACGTTTTCTACTCAAACAGTAAACAATACCAGATTTCCCTTCGTTCTTTTTAACGAAACGAATAATATCTGCATCTACATTTTTGGTTTTTGGGCGAATTTCATAATATAAATTTGGTCTATTAAAAGAAGCTTTAAAAGTTGTAGCATCTTGTATATCAAGACTCTTTAAAATATCTTCTTGAACTTTTGGTGTTGCTGTAGCAGTTAGTCCTATAATAGGAATATTGTCTCCAATACGCTTTATTATATGTCTTAGATTTCTATACTCTGGTCTAAAATCGTGTCCCCATTCACTGATACAGTGTGCTTCATCCACAGCCATAAATGAAATAGTAACAGAACGTAAAAACTCTACGTGCTCTTCTTTAGTAAGAGATTCTGGAGCTACATATAACAATTTAGTCACTCCGTTAACGATATCTTCTTTAACCTGTTTGACTTCTGTTTTATTAAGAGACGAATTCAAAACATGGGCAACGCCTTCATGATCTGAAATACCTCTAATAGCATCTACTTGATTCTTCATTAGTGCAATTAGTGGTGACACTATAATTGCAGTACCTTCTGTTATTAATGCTGGTAGTTGATAACACAGTGATTTTCCTCCACCTGTTGGCATAATAACAAATACATCCTCACGTGCAACAACGCTTTTAATGACGCTTTCTTGAAGTCCTTTAAACTTAGAAAAACCAAAGTGTTGTTTGAGTGCAGAATGTATATCAATTTTTGTTGTACTCATTAATCCCTATTAGTATTTTTGATACATTTGCATAAACCTAAAGATAACAATTTCTTTAAACCCATCAAACTGAAAAAAAATTAATTTTGAACAGTATTCAATCTATCCTTAAAACCGCAAGAAAGACTATCAATTTAGAGCGTGATGCTATAGCCAATTTAAGTGATCTATTAACAGATGATTTTGCTAAAGCAGTCACTTTAATTTACAACTCTAAAGGACGTGTTATCATTACTGGTATAGGAAAAAGCGCCATCATCGCTAACAAAATTGTAGCCACTTTAAATTCTACAGGAACACCTTCTGTGTTTATGCATGCAGCAGATGCTATTCATGGTGATTTAGGATTAATTTTAGAAGATGATGTCGTGATTTGTATTTCTAAAAGCGGAAATACGCCTGAAATTAAAGTATTAGTCCCTTTTATTAAAAATGCTAAAAACACGTTGATTGCCATAACTGGTAATGACAAATCGTTTTTGGCACAACAAGCAGACTTTATTCTGAATGCTTACGTTGAGCAAGAAGCTTGTCCTAATAATTTAGCACCTACCACAAGTACAACCGTACAATTAGTTATGGGTGATGCTTTAGCTGTTTGTTTATTAGAGCTTCGTGGATTTTCTACCAAAGATTTTGCAAAATATCATCCTGGAGGCGCTTTAGGTAAACGTTTGTATTTACGTGTTAGTGATTTATCATCTGTGAATCAAAAACCAAAAGTAGAGCTCAATACAACAGCTAAAGATGTGATTGTAGAAATTTCAGAAAAAATGCTTGGTGTAACAGCTGTTGTAGATAATAACAAAATTGCAGGTATTATTACTGATGGAGATTTAAGACGAATGCTTACTAAAAATGACGCATTTATTCATTTAACTGCAAAAGATATAATGAGTAATAATCCTAAACGAATTGATGAAGATGCCATGGCTATTGATGCTATGGAACTCATGGAGAAATATGGTATTTCTCAATTATTGGTTGAAAAAAATGGTGATTATGCAGGTGTTATTCATATTCATGATTTAATAAAAGAAGGTATTATATAATGACAAAAACAAATACCGATGAGATGTCTTTTCTTGATCATCTCGAAGACTTAAGATGGCATTTAATTAGAATTACTGCATCTATATTTATATGTGCGACTGTCGCATTTATATTTAGTAAATGGATTTTTAAATACATTGTTTTTGCACCTAAGCAAATGGATTTCCCTACCTATAAATGGCTTTGTAAGGTATCTGAACTTATTGGCATTAACGACACCACTTTTTGTGCTGCAGAATTTCCTTTTAAAATTCAAAGTTTAGAGATGTCTGCTCAATTTTCAGCAGATATTTGGACTTCTATTTATGCTGGTTTTATTATCGCATTTCCATATATCATTTACCAATTTTGGAGTTTTATAAGTCCAGGACTACATTCTAATGAACGTAAGCATTCGCGAGGTTTTATTATTGTAACATCTCTACTTTTCTTTACTGGTGTTCTTTTTGGATATTATATAGTAACACCATTATCTATAAACTTTTTAGCAAATTATAGTATTAGTCCTGATATTGAGAATCAATTTCAAATTAGCTCATACATTGCATTGATAAGATCTTCATCTTTGGCTTCTGGTTTTGTATTTGAATTACCTATTATCATCTATTTTCTAACTAAAATAGGATTAGTAACGCCTCAACTTATGCGAAAATATCGAAAATTCGCATTAGTAATTGTATTAATTCTATCTGCAATAATTACACCTCCAGATTTAGCTAGTCAGGTTATTGTTGCAATTCCTATATTAATTTTATACCAAATTAGTATTTATATATCTAAAGTTGTAGTGAAAAATCAATCTAAAAAAGAAAAGAAAACCCATGTCTGATATAGTTAATGAATTTAATGCCTATCGTTCTAAAATGAATGATGCTATTTTAGCAGATAATAATAAAGTTATCAAACGCATATTTAATTTAGATACTAATGCGTTTACTGAAGGCGCTTTAGATAAAAAAACTAAAGAACTTCTTGGATTAGTTGCATCTACAGTCTTGCGTTGTGATGATTGTGTCAAGTATCATTTAGAGTCTAGCCATAAAGCTGGATTAAATAAAGAGGAAGTTGTTGAAGCCTTAAGTATTGCTACTTTAGTTGGTGGTACGATTGTGATTCCTCATTTACGTAAAGCTTATGAATATTGGGATGCATTAGAAGGTAAATAATAATTTTATGCAAAAGTTTGAGCATTTTATTATTACCCGTTTCAATTTAAAACTAAAAGAATGGGTCATAACAAAACAAGGTGAAGATGTTACTTCAATAGCATGGTTAAAACACCGCTTTAATTTGTTTGAAACGTATTGCTACCCATCAATCATACAACAATCAAACCTCAATTTTAAATGGCTTGTTTGTTTTGATATTGAAACACCTGAAATCTATAAACAAAAAATTCAAAATTTACGAGAATCATTTGCAAATTTTGTTCCTATATATATTGACAGTAGTACAAATGCCAACGAAATTATACTTAAAACAATCCAATCTTATTGTACTAATCACACAACCCATATAATTACATCCAGATTGGATAATGATGACAGTTTACATCAAGAATTTGTCGAGACTGTACAACAAAATTTTACTCCTAAAGCTTCTTTTATCATAGATATCATAAATGGATATCAATTAAATTTGAAGAGTCACAACACACCTGCTATTAGAAAAATTGAAGCAGCATTTAATCCGTTTGTGAGCCTTATTGAAGAAAAGAATAATTGTGTAACAGTTTTGAGTAGAATACATTTAGATTGGAACACTAATCCTCACAAAACGATTATAGATCACCCCTTATGGTTACAAGTAATCCATGAGAAAAATATTAGCAATTCTGAGAAACTTCATTTTAAAGAAATAAATACGATTCAATTTTCTGACTTCGGAATTACAAAATATTTTAAGCTTAAATCTAACGTTAATATTGCCTTAAGTAATATGATTACTAATTTTAAACGATTATTTTTGAAATTGAAAATTATTAAAAGCTAGGATGAAAACACTCAGAGCCGAAAATTTAATGAAGTCCTATAACGGACGAAAAGTAGTAAAAGACGTTTCTCTAGAAGTTAAACAAGGAGAAATTGTTGGATTATTGGGACCAAATGGTGCTGGTAAAACAACGTCTTTTTACATGATTGTTGGACTCATCAAACCTAATGGTGGAAATATTTTTCTAGAAGGTAACAATATCACCAATTACCCAATGTACAAACGTGCTCAAAATGGGATTGGATATTTAGCTCAAGAAGCTTCGGTATTTAGAAAATTGAGTATAGAAGATAATATTTTGAGCGTGCTTCAAATGACAAAATTGAGCAAGAAGGAGCAACAAGCTAAGATGGAATCTTTAATTGACGAGTTTAGTTTAGAGCACATAAGAAAAAGTAGAGGTGATTTATTGTCTGGTGGAGAACGTCGTCGTACCGAAATTGCTCGTGCACTTGCAACAGATCCAGATTTTATATTATTAGATGAACCGTTTGCTGGTGTTGATCCAGTTGCTGTTGAGGATATTCAACGTATTATAGCTCAACTTACCAAAAAGAATATTGGTATTCTTATTACAGATCACAACGTACAAGAAACTTTAGCTATTACAGATAGAACCTATTTGATGTTTGAAGGTAGCATTCTTAAAGCTGGAAAGCCAGAAGAATTGGCTAGCGATGAAATGGTTCGTAAAGTGTATTTAGGACAGAACTTTGAGTTGCGTAAGAAGAAATTGAATTTTGAGGCAAGTCCAAAATCTAAAGAATAGAATTCGATTTAATTTGAGAAACTTTTTTATTATTTTTTCTTATACTTTTCTATCATATATTCCCATTCTTTTTTTTCTGAAGCTATTACTGAGTCTAATTTCTTTTAATTAAAAAAATTTAGATTTTTCAAACTTTCGAAAACTGCACCACTATAAGAATCACTGAAATAACATTCGATATTATTTTTTTTAAATTCTATGAATGTTATTTGGTTTGGAAAAGACGCATATGATGTTTTCTCAAATTTACTTACAAAACTATTAAACGAATATTTATCAATAAATATTGAATCATTTGATTTCCTGCCTTGATGAATAACTTTAGTTTTCCCATCTTTGAATGATAACATTACTAAAGAATTATTATCTATAACTTCTCCCTCACTTGAAAAATGAGCAATTAGAACTTTCTCAAATAAATTATTGTTGTATTTTTTAGAATATTTCTGAATTTCATTTTCAAAAAATTCTCTTTGTATCCATTCGGTTTTTTTTACACAAATACTGTCATCATAAACTAAATCTAGGTTGATATCTTTCAATTGAAAGCTTTCAACCTCTTTATCTTTACAAGAAAACGATAATAGGACAAATAGTAAAAAAAATAACCGACACATATCTTACCCTCTCCTACGTTCCAACAACACCATCATCATAAATCCTAAAATGATACGTTCGTCATCATCATTATCAATTGGTTTGAGCTTGGAGAGTTTAAATTTTCTTCCGAAGAAAGAAGGTTCCTTTTTTAATTGACAAATAGCTTGACCATTTAAATCGGTTACTGTATAACTTGGATTGAATAGATATCCTGTAAATCCGCCAAGAATAGGAATATTTCCCAACATATTATCCATCACTTTAACCCAAGCATTATCTTCTCTTATATGATATTGTAGATTTTGATGTTGATCAATTAATTCGTAATGTGCTTTCCAAATGGAAGCCCAACCTTTTCTTGCAATCTTACCAATCTCTTTACCTTGAGCATTTTTAAAACTGTATGCTGCCGAAAAATCTATCCATTGATCTGCTTTTATAGTATGAGTTAAATTGGTTTTATTAGTATTATCATAAATACTTATGGCTTCTTTTAGCTTAAACATTTTTTGTCTCACGTAAGCAATAGTTTTACCTGAGGCATCTTTTGCTGTAAAATCGTTTGATAATGTCGTCACATTAAATGTGAAGCTTATTGGGAAGTTTAAGTCTTTCATGAGTTTAGCCTAAGCCTTTTTATCTTTATTTTTTAAAATTGTACTTTCTTGTTCTGCAATCAACTTCTTTTGGTAACGACCTTGAACAATATCTGTAATAATAAGAACCACAATCACAAAATAGAATGTTGTTTTACTCATTGGGACAATCTCATTTCCGAAGATTTTAAGATGCGCTAAGTGACCACCTTCTGTCACTAACATGATACCAACAATAAACAAAATAAACAAACCAAGCACTTCATACATTCTGTTTTTTGCTAAGAATGTAGAAATTTTATCGGCTAATAATAACATCAATAATCCGCTTAATACAATTGCAATTGCCATAACGATAAATGCAGTTGTAGGATTCTCAATCTCGCTAGTTAAACCAATAGCTGCTAAAATTGAATCAAACGAAAACACCAAATTCATAATGACAATACTGGTAATAACTGCATTGGCTGTTTTTCTACTTTTACCATCACCATCAACCTCTTCATTTAAATCTACTTTACCTATCATATGCCAAATTTCTTTAATGGCTGTATAAATAATGAAAGCTCCACCCGCTAATACAATTAAACTATGACCATTAAATGCAAAATGTAATACATCTTCAATTTCTCCTGTTAACCATGAGAAGGGCTCTTGAAAATATCCAATAACACGTACCAAAATAAAGAGTAATACAATTCTTAATACTATGGCTATTAAAATCCCGACTTTACGAACGCGTTTTTGATCGTCTAAAGGTGCCTTTTTAGATTCTAATGAAATATAAAGGAGGTTATCAAATCCTAAAACAGCTTGTAAAAGCACAAGCATTAATAGTGTAAAAATGACTTCTAACATGGTTTTGGTTTATTTTTTAATTAAGGATAAAATAATGTAGAGTAAAATAATTAATGGTATTGCCATAAAGTGAAAAATGGCTAATAAAACTGCAGTCGCAATTATTAGTGCGTACCTAAACTTATTATTTACAAAACTATAGTCTTTAAATTTTAAAGCAAATAGTTTAATTTTTGAATTCAGTAAATAACAACTCATTAAAGTAAACGCAATTAAAAACCACTGATTTAGTATTAAATTAGTAGCAAAACTGCTATTCTGAAATTCTATAATAAGAGGTAATGATATGACTAATAAAGTATTTGCTGGAGTTGGCAACCCTTTAAAATACGTTTGCTGATCCTCATCAATATTGAATTTGGCTAAACGATAAGCTGATGCTAGTGTTACAAATAAACCAATAAGTGCTAATGGAGCAATATTTAATTCATTAAAACTGAAATTAGTATTCCATTCGTTTTGAGTAACAATCTCTGGAGCGTTAATACTCATTGAAATTAATTTAAACATCACGATTCCTGGCACTAAACCACTAGTTACCATATCTGCAAGAGAATCTAATTGAACTCCCAACGGACTTTGAACATTAAGTTTTCTAGCTAAAAGACCATCAAAAAAATCAAAGAAAATACCTAAAAACACGAATACTGCTGTAGCAACGAAGTTGTTATGAACTGCGAAGATGACTGCAATGCTTCCGCAAAATAAATTAAGCAAGGTTACAAAGTTAGGGATGTACTTATTTATAGACATACATTAAGATTTGCGTAAAAATAGCAAACTATTTTTGACAAACACAAAACAAAGACAATATCTACTGCTTTTTGAAGTTCTCTAGATAGAAAATATTGTGCATCTTTGTAAAAAATTTTTGCTGTTGAAAAAGTACCTATTCATTGTTACAACATTGATTACATTTTTATGCGTTGGTCAAACTAAATATTCTAATGAATTTTTGAATATTGGTGTTGATGCAGCTGCTCTAGGAATGAGTAATAGTGTTGCCTCTCATACTGCAGATGTAAATTCTGGTTATTGGAATCCTGCAGGACTTGTAAATCTTGAAGACAGTCAATTAGCACTTTTACATTCTAGCTATTTCGCAAACATTGCTAACTACAATTATATTGCATTTGCCAAACCTTTAGATGATAAAAGTGCAATAGCGTTATCACTTATTAGATTTGGAGTTGATGATATATTAGATACCACACAATTAATTGACGATCAAGGAAATATTAATTATGATAGAGTGAGTTTATTCTCTACTGCAGATTATGCTTTGACATTCTCATACGCTAGAAAACTACCTTTAGACGGCTTGAGCTATGGTGTTAACGCCAAAGTAGTAAGACGTATTATTGGTGATTTTGCTAATTCTTGGGGATTTGGTCTTGATGCAGGAATTCAATTTGAAAGTAAAAACGATTGGAAGTTTGGTATCATGGCTAGAGACATTACTACTACTTTTAATGCCTGGTCTTTTGATGAAGATAAATTGGCAGAGATTCAAAATGCTATTGAAGGTCAAAATCAAACTGTTCCAGAAAGCACAGAGCTTACCATCCCTAAATTACAAATTGGGATGTCTAAAAAATTCATCTTTCATTATGACTATTCATTACTAGCCTCTTTTGACATGAATGTTAGATTTGAGCAAAATAATGATGTGATATCATCCTCTTTTGCAAGTTTCAATCCTGCTTTAGGGTTTGAGTTTGGCTATACAGACTTAGTATTTTTAAGAGCTGGAGCTGGTAATTTTCAAAATGAATTGCAATTAGATAATTCTGAAAATTTAACTTTTCAACCTAGTTTAGGTCTTGGATTTAAATACAGAGGCATTCAAATAGATTATGCTTTCACAGATATTGGCGACCAAAGTGCAGCTTTATACTCCAATGTCTTTTCATTGAAACTCGATTTAAGTATCTTTAGATAGTGAATAAATTTTTACTCTCAATTTCTTCAGGAATAATATTAGCATTAGGATGGCCAACCTATGGTTTTCCAATATTATTATTTTTTGCATTTGTACCATTATTAATCGCAGAGCATCAACTGAGATTATCTGAAGAAAAACGTAAAGGCCTCAAAATTTTTGGTCTCTCCTATCTCACATTTCTCATCTGGAATGCGATTACCACAAGTTGGTTACGTTTTGCCGACCCTTTTGGTGCAGGTTTTGCTGTTTTTGTAAACTCAGCATTAATGGCACTCATCTTTTTAATCTATCATAAATATGCTAAACGACAATCACAAAACAGATCGTTATTATTTTTGGTTGTACTATGGATTAGTTTCGAAAAACTACATTTAGGTTGGGAGTTCTCTTGGCCTTGGCTTAATCTTGGTAATGGATTTTCAGAATATATAAGCTGGATTCAATGGTATGAATACACTGGCACTTTTGGAGGTACACTTTGGGTTTGGATCTTAAACGTACTTCTTTTTAAAGGTGTTCTATTCTATCAAAAAGAAAAATCAAAACTGGTTTTAAAATCTTTATTGCTGAAATGTGCTGGACTCATAATTGTGCCTATTATTGTTTCCTTGGGAATATATAGTACATATTCACATGAAGGAGAAACAGTTAATGTGATTGCGTTGCAACCTAATATTGATCCGTATTCGGAAAAATATAACATGACTAATTTGAAGTTTGCCGAGCTCTTTTTTGAATTATCCAACTCAAAAATCACAGATTCTACAGATTTTGTAATTGCTCCTGAAACTTTTTTAGCAGAAAGCACAAGACTTAAACAGTTCAATAATTCGTTATTAAAAAACAAATTTGACCGTTACGTTTTAGAACATCCTAATGTAAATCTGTTGACTGGGATTTCATTTTACGACATGTTCAATGACAAGAGCAAAATTAGAAAAGAAACTAATGTTTATAAATTCACGCCTAATACTTGGTATGACGATTATAATTCTGCATTACTAATTAATAGATCAGACTCAGTACAACAATATAATAAATCAAAATTGGTTGTTGGAGTTGAAAACTTTCCATACCAAGATATTTTAAAACCTATAATTGGAGATTTCATGATAGATCTTGGTGGTACCATTGCCATGAAAACTACGCAAGATTATAGAGGTGTTTTTACATCATCAAATTCCAAGTACAAAGCTGCTCCAATAATTTGCTATGAATCTGTATATGGTGAATTTGTAACAGGTTACGTAAGAAATGAAGCCAACTTTTTAGCTATCATAACCAATGATGCGTGGTGGAATGTAACACAAGGTCATAAGCAACATTTAAGTTATGCTAAGCTAAGAGCTGTTGAAACACGTCGTGATATTGTACGAAGTGCTAACACTGGTATTTCTGCAATTATAAATGCTAAAGGTGACATAACTAGTAGTCTTGCTTATGGAGAAAAAGGAGCATTATCTGGTCAACTCGTAACTAATGACAAAATTACATTCTATGTAATGGCAGGAGATTACATTGCTAGAATTAGCATTTTTATTCTAATTTTTGTTGGATTGATTGGATTCTTCCGAAGAAAAAAAGAGCAACTGTAAACTTAAAATCTCCTTACTGACCTCTATAATACAGAATTGTACTCAAAGTCTTGACAACAATATTAATATCTAAAAACACACTCCTATGTTTTATATAATATAAATCATACTGAAGTTTTGTTAAACTATCATCAACAGAAGAACCATAGCGTGTATTGACTTGAGCCCAACCTGTAAGTCCTGGCTTTACGATGTGCCTAGTTTCATAAAAAGGGATTATCCTTGAGAGTTCATTTACAAAAAACGGACGTTCTGGACGTGGACCTATAATACTCATATCTCCTCTAAGAACGTTTACAAACTGAGGGATTTCATCGAGACGTGATCTTCTGAGGAACATACCAAATTTAGTGATTCTCACATCATTTTTTTGAGCCCATTTTGCGCCTCCAACTTCAGCATTTACAATCATGCTTCGCAGTTTTACAATTTGGAATAGCTTTCCATTTTGACCTACGCGCTCTTGAAAATAAAACAGAGGACCTTTGTTTGCAATAAAATTTCCGAGGAAAATAAATGGTAAAATACAACATCCAAAAATTAGTCCTAATACTGAAAATATAATATCAAATGCACGTTGAAAAAACAAATACAATTTGTTTTGATTACTACGACTAAACGGAAAATATTTATAAAAGTCTTTACCAACAAATTGAATGGGTACACGATAGGTAATTTCTTCAAAAACTTGGGTATATTCTCTAATTATGAATCCTTGATCGAGTAATGAAATAAGATCGTGATAAATCTCTGTTGTTATGGTTTCAGAGTTATAACTGGCTACAAGTATTTCTGAAATTTTCTCATCTCTTATGACTTGAAGTAAGTTTTCAGGCTTAAATTCTTTTAAACCTTTAAATTTTATTGGCGATTCTACTTCAGTTTCAGAATTTATAAATCCTACAATTCTATAATTAGGATCAGACTGGTTTAAGGGTTTTATAATATTTTCAATATTAGAAATTTCTCCTACTAGAAGTACTTTTTTATAAAATCTTGGTGTGGATATAAAAGTAATATAAATCCATCTCCAAATAAATATTACGGCTATTATACATAAATAAAAATATATAATTTGAAGTCGTTGCTCAGGAAGAAATGGTGTTAATACAGGAGTTAAAAGATAAAATAACACTGTTGTAGATACTGTTAAAACAATATTTCTAAAGGTGACATCTAACTTACTTGATTTTTGAAGATCGTAAATTTCAAAAATTGTTCCGAATATGGTTATATAAATTGCCAATACTATGAGATACCCTAAATTATCTTTAGCAACTGTTAAATAATCATAGTTTATTGAAATTTGCAAAAGGTACAAACCAAGAATTATAACACATATATCTATGATACGAAGTAGTATTTTACGTTCTGAAATCTCAAAATGTATATCTTTTTTTCGGCTCATTCCTTTCCTTTGGGTCTTTTGTAAATATAATAAGTTAAGTTACATTTTAACAATTATTTCGTCATAAGACTTCAGACCAGAGTTTTTTGACCTTTTGCCAATCAAATTGTTCAACTTTTATCCTTGCATTTTTAATAATATCACGTCGTTTGATATCATTATTTAGTATTTCAATTATTGCTTTTGTCATTTGTTGCTCATCTTTTGGCTCTACTAAAATACCGTTATGACCATTTTCTATTAAAAATGGCATACCTCCTACATTTGTGGAAACAACTGGCAATCCTAAAGCCATTGCTTCAATGACACTAACCGGAGTATTATCAAAATTCGTGGTATTGATAAAAACATTATAGTTTTTTGATAAATCAATCCATTCTTGTTTAGTAAGCTTACCTGTTATCTTCACATCTACATTTAAACTAAATGCTAAACTCTTAACTTCTTTAAGGCTTCCATCACTATCTGGTCCAACCATACAGAGTTGTGCATTAGGATATGTTTCTTTTAATAATTTCAAAACTTTAATCGCTAACTGAGGATTATATATTTTTGAAAATGAACGCACCCATAAAAGTTTTGGACATGTAAAGTCTTTTTCTATATAATTGTAGTTTTCTATGTTTAGCGTATTAGGAATGAATCTAACATTATCATAACCATGATGATTGAATTCTTTTTTTAAATACAACGATGGTGCTACATTAAAAATAGCATTGCTAAAAATATATTCACTTTTTTTACGGTGCGATTTAAGACGTTTTGGCAAATTGCCTCCATGCAAAATAGGAATATATGGTATGTTATATAATCTGCAAATTTTACTAATTGTCCATGCGTAGTAAAAATTTTGAGTACTATAAGTATCTATTAAAACAATATCTACAATTTTAGAATACTTAAAACATGATTTAATCATATCTAATAATCTAAGAACTTTATTTGTTTTAGATGACGCATAATGAATGAAATAACCTTCATTTTCTAATAATGGTCCTAAAATTTGAATTCCTGATAAGTTAGACTTGCTGTTTTTTAAGTTGTTTCCTATGTATAGGATTTTTTTCATTAACGACATTTAAAAGCGCAAGTGCATATATAAAAGCTGGTGCAGCAATACGCATAGATGAATGATTGATTGTAGCGAACCAAAAAGCTAAAAAAGCAAAGAAGTAATAGTTTTTTCTATTTTTACTTCTTAAATCAAGGGGTTTAAAAAGTAAAATAATTAATATTATGACTCCAAAAACTCCATGTTCGGCTAAAGTTCTACTTATTTCGTTATGAGAAGTAACTCCCTGTCCTTCCTCTTCAATACGTCTATCTTTTGCTCGACTAGACCCAATACCCAAAAAAGGGTTAGTAATAAAGCCTTCAATTTCTTCAAGAAATAGATGTTTACGACCTGTAGTTACATCTTTTTTCTGAACTCCTCTTGCATTTTGATTAGCGTAACGCTTATCTGTAAGCCCACTACTTTGGCTAGAACTTACAAACCAGGCCATGACTAGAGCTGTACTAAAAAGAACAAAAACCCCTAAAACTTGATTTTTAGCCTTAGATTTTGCTTGTATATAGTAATAAAATAAAAAAATGAGAATACATATAACACCAACAATTACACCTCCTCTACTTAAGGTGACCACAGCTCGATAAGATACAAATGTCAACAACAACATATTTAAAACCCTTACAGCCATAGTTTTCGAATTTATAAATAAGCGAATCCCAAGAATAAACATACCAAGCCCTAAAACTGTTGCTACTTGGTTTGAACCAAAACCACCAGCTGCTTCACGATTAGATGCTGTATTAGTTAAAACATCTCGTAAATCTGGCGCATAGAAATACACATATGCAGTATGAGTTAGAATAGGAAGCAGCATAAATAATAAAATCTGAGACATTTGTCTATAGGTAACTTTCTTATCGTAGCAAAATAATGCTGCCAAACCTAAACATAATGGCCCACTTAAAACAAAAGCTATATTTGTTCTAAAATTAGCATCAAAACTCAATGTTGTTGAGGCTACAAAAATTGATGGAATTAATAGCATAAGATAAATAAAATAAGGATATCCCTTACCGGAAATCCCCTTATAGAACATACCCAATATTATAAATACAATTACGAGGTACTTACCTGCTTCATAAGAAATAGCACCTTTTGTAGTTCTAAGAAAAACTTCTGCTCCAACAAAATAGGCACATGCTTTTAGAATTTCAAAGGTTTTTTGTTTTTCACCAACTAAGATAATTCTATATAAAAAATACACTAATGCAGATGCAAAATAGATTTTTGCAAGACTTTCATTTAAATAAATTAAAAGCCCAATTGCAATATGAAAAACCACAGCAGTTACGTATGTAATATTGGTTTTCACTATTTATAGTATTGATTAATGAATTGATTTTGATAATCCAAATTTAAAAATATAATTTGGGGCAATCTTTAATTAAAGATTTTTTTATAATCATTTAAAGGAAAGCGATAGTAATAGCTTTTTCCAACAAGAAATATAATAAAATGAGTAATAAACACAGGTATATGTGGTCTAGTCCGTTTTAAAAAAGCATCATAAGTTTTATTAGAATAATTACAAATTAAGAATGGTATCGTATTAGGATGTAAATAATTCTTATTAATATTCTTTTCATCTATTTTTTTAGATGCGTTAAAGCTTTCAAAATAAATTTCGTTTTGTTCTGGAAAAAACTCATAAATCTCTAATACTGATAACGGTTCATTTTTATTTCGGGTATAAAAAAACAAACTATATGATACATCTATTAAAATCCATTTATTTAAAGTTTTGGAAAAAAATTCATTAAATGAATGTCCACCATACTCATTACTAAAAGGAGCTCTAGTATTTCCCCACTCACGTACTTTAATATTATTTATGACGCAAAAATTATTAAAAACTTGTGCCATATCACTACAAACACCTCCTTTGCCAGAAAGCATAATTTTTAAAGCTTCGTCAGAAGGCTCACTCAATCCTGGACCACCTTTGATATTATTTTGTAACCAAACACTTAATTGTTTTACAAGATCAAAATCATTTTCTGGTTTACCTTCTTTAAAAATGATGTCATTAACTTCATTAAAATATTTAGGAATATCTTTTATGTGATTTTTAGCATTATAAGATTGCTCTTCAATACCTTCAATATTTGAATTTTTAGACAGCAGTTTAAAACGTGCTATATATAAAAATGGATGTCGTTTAAAAATCCAAGATATTTTCTTTAAAATCATTTACAATACTTCGTTTAATAGCAAGTGCTAAATGTAATTTTTTTTTACTGTTAGACCAAACAATCTTAATTATCTAATAACAGTAATAAAAAAAAAGGTAAAAATTAAGTGGAGTTGATTAACTAACTCCAAGGAGATATCCCTCAACTAATCTCCTAATAATTCTTCCTTTATTCGTTTATTATAATATTTGTAGGTAAATTTTATCAGTTCTTGATTTTGGGCCTGAATCATCTTAGAATACTGAAAACCAGACAAATTTAACGTTTTTTTAATTTTATCAGCAAGATTACTCAAAGTAATTGGAAAGAATAAAAACCCATTTATTTCATCCTTTACATAGTCTTCTATTGAAGATATGTTAGAGACTATTGGTAAACACCCATAATTCATTGCTTCGGCTATTACCTTAGGAAACCCTTCAGATGCCGAAGGTAGTATTATGGCATGTGATATTTTATAAATATTATGAACTTCATTACGAGACAAAAATCCATGAAAAATAAAGTTAAGGTCACTCTTATTTGCAAGTGTTTGGTAGTTTTTTTTGGCTTTTCCATCACCTACAATATGTATGGTATTTAGCTTCGCTTTTTCAGTTATACTCAAACTCGTTAATGTTTCAATAAGTAAACCTATACCTTTTTCGGCTTCTAATCGACCTACAAAACAAAAACTCAGAGAAGTGTTCTCTATGCTTTTATTGTTAATAACTCGTTTTCCTTCGGAAATTTCCTCCTGAGTCAAACAGGGATTTTCAAAAGTTAAACATTGCGATTTTTGATTTTTCCATTTACCATTAATTGTTACTTTTCTTTTTTGGTGCCTTAGTAACCAACGCTGGAAACTATAAGCAATAGGCGCATTTTTTTGTTTCCAATTACCTGCGTATTTAAACCAGCCCTTTTCCGAAGTAAAAAAAATTAAATAAGGAATAACAAAAACACCAATTCCTGTTGGTGCTCTGAATTGGAAATAATCTGTTCTTTTTATGGCTTGATTTACCGTTTTTATAACTGAAGGTGCTTTCCAAACAATAGCTAGCTTATCACTAATTTTAGGTCCTCCTAAAGCAGGCAAAGCAAAAAACTTAATCTTCTTTGATGTATATGGCAATGCACTTGGTGGTGGCACTGATTCATGTAACATCGCTACATGGATTACCTCATCAAACACCTCCACTAAGTGATTAATTTCGGTAATTGTTGACCCTAAACCTACAATTGTTCCTTGTGAAGTTTTATAGTGCTCTGTATGTGAAATTATTGTTAGTGTACGCATTCAATTAATTTCATATATTCTTTTATAATGTTTGCCCAATCATGCTGTTTTGCCCAATTTAACGCTCCCTTTTGATAGGTTGCTTTATGAGACAAAATTCGTTCTAAAGCCATACTTAGTTGTTCAGAATCATCATATGCAACTAATTCTCCAGACTCATTAGGTTTTATTGCATCTTCAATACCACAATCTCTGGAACCAATTGCAGGAACACCAAAAACATTAGCTTCTAAAATAGCAATCCCAAAGCCCTCAACATCACCTGATTTATCTTCAGAACTTAACATCACAAAAACATCTGTTTTACTCAACATATTTTTTAATGTTTGTGCATTGACACTACCATGAAATGTGATGTAACTTTCAACTTTTAGTTGTTTTGCTTCTTTTGAAAAGGCCTCAGCTTCAGTTGGAATTCCAATACAGTGATAATGCAATTCTGGAAATTTTTTGATAAGTTCAGGCAATTGTCTAATCACATTTAATTGTCCTTTTCTTGAACTTACACGACCAACAGTGGTCAAAGCTGGTTTTCCCTGTAATTCAAAACCTGAAGTTTCTGTGAGTTCCCAATCAGACAAATTGATACCATTAGGAATCACATTAACATTTCGATTTAAGTGAGATACTAAATCTTTTGTGTAGTTAGACACTGCAACAATTTTATCAAACCGCTTTAATGCTGAGTCTATAGATTTCCGAAGAAAAAAAGATTTAAAATTCACCTCTGTTCCATGTATCACAGCCATTGTTGGTACATTTCTAAAAATACTCAAAAGACCAACATTCCAGAGTGAGAACTTTCCAGTTGCTATAATAAAAGATGCTTGATTAATACTATTACGCGTCATCAAAACACGTTTTAAATACATTTTGTACCGAAAACTAAGTCGTTTAATTCGTGTAATAGAAAATGGTAGTGTTTGATCAAATTTATCTTCCTCTTTACCAGTTTCAGAACGTTGATCTGCTATAACTTGTACTTCAAAGTCCTGCTCATACAAATGTAATGCTAGATTAAACGCATGATTCCCTATACCACCTGGCTGAGGCGGAAACTCGGAAGTAACTATAACAATATGTTGCTTAAGTGAACTCACTTTAATGCTTTAATTAAAGGGCCATCCTTGATTTTTTTAGTTGCAAGACTCCAAGATTTTAAAACTTGATAAGCTACCAAAGGTAATATCAAAATACTTAATAAAACACCTAATAGCATTAAGGGTTTATTTTTTTTAAATTGATATGGAAAAATAGATAAAGGTATCATTCGTAACATCGCCAATCTTGACGGTTTATTACCAAAATAACGCCTAAAAAAATACAAAACGCTTGGTATTGGTCTAGGCGCAAAAAAGTTAGAGGGTCTAAAAGCATCCCAACTTCCCATTTCTCGCAATCCACCTTCACCAGCTTTTACATCTATACATGACGCTTTAGGGTTTGATATACTTTTAATATCTGCCAGAAACAAACGCAAACCAAACTCTCCATCACCCATTCTTTGTTTTTCGAATTGACGATCAAATAAATTCACTGTTTTAAATACGTCTCTATAAAGCATTGCATTTCCTGTTGCAAACTGTGAAGCTACAGCGAAAAACGAGCGCTCTTTAGGAATTTTCCCTCCTTCGGGATAAAAAACACCTGCAGATACTCGAGCTTCAAAAAAGTCTAAACATTTTAAATGCGACGAAATCCAATTTGGTTGTATTCTTACATCATCTTCTGAAAGTGCAATAAAGGTACCTTTAGCTTTTCTAATAGCATTATTTCTAGCCAACCAAAGCGCTTTTTCATCTTGACGTATAAGCTGAATATCTAATTTGAAATTTTTATAAAAATCTGCATTAAACGGATCTGATTGATCCACTACAATGACCTCAAAGTTTGAGTAATCTTGTTGTTCTAAATCATTTAAAACATCTTTCAAATAAATATACCTATTCAATGTTGGAATAACGACACTCACTTTAAGATTATTCTCTATCAAAGTTGACTCAAAAGCTGCATATTTGTTGTCATATATAGAAATATCATCAATCTGAGCTCTCTTGACATGCCTTGTTTTATACCAACCGCTAATTTCTTTAATAGGGTTCTTAAATGAAACTAAACGTAGAAGCAAAACATAAAACACCCAAGCTCTGTTAAAATATTTTCTAATGAAATGGTAGTTATCTATTACTGATATACATTTAAAAGTAGAGTAAGTTTCAACATCTCCTATGTAACCTTTTTGAATAGCCTGCCATGACAGATCATAATTTTTTGCAATATCAGAACTGAATGTTGTATCAAATTTTAATTGCTCTTTTATCATTTCTGGCAATTCTTCAGCAATAGGAAATATAGACTTACCAGTTGATGTAACTAACTGAAAATAATTTGTAGGCTGAAGATATTTTAGAAATTTAAATAGCATTTCTTGATGTCACTTATGTGATTTAAAATTATTGGATTACGAAGATTGTCAATTTTGATTTAAAATTACAGCTTTCACCTGATTATAAATAATATCCTTTTCAAAAGAACGCTCATACATGATTTTAAAATAATCAGATTGTTTTCCTTTTTCATCTATATACATACTCAATTTGCTAACTAATTCTTTAACAGAATGTGGATTAAAACTAATATCATCTATAGAAAACTTTTGAGAATCAATAAATCCTAAAGAACCAAAAGATTTAGATACCAAAACTGGTCTACCTAAAGCAATAGCTTCTATAAAAACCAAACCAAAAGCCTCGTGAAAACTTGGCAAAACGATAACATCCATACAATCATAAAAACTAATCATCTCACTAACATTAAGTAACCCTAGAAAAACAACGTCTTTTTCTAAATTTAGAGAATTAACTAATTGCTTAAGTTGAGGTTTATACGATCCATTTCCCGCTATAAATAATTTTACGGGTTGATTACTATTTTTCTTTAATTGGTATAAGGCTTCTATTGCTAGTTTATGGTTTTTATCTTCAACCAAACGACCAGGGCAACCAATACTAAGTCCTTTAAAATCATATTCTATTTTTGATATTTCAGAATTTGATCGATAATTAGATATATTAGTCCAAAATGGTATTGATATAGTTCGTTTTTTAGGCACTTTATAAACAGTATGAATCTCTTTCTCTAACTGTTTCGAATTTGCTATTACAACGTTTGCTCTATTTAAATAAAAAGTTTTATTTTTTATTTTAAGAAGGTTTGGTTTGGTATGTCCAAAAGCAGTATGAAACCAAGCAATATTATGAGAAACCCCTAATAAACGTCCAAATAAAACAGCAGGATTTATATAGCTAAAGTTTGATATGATTACATCTGGACGAACTTTTTTTATGATTTTATAAATATGATAATGTTTTGAAAAAAAACCACCACGTTTTTCTCCGTACACTGTGACATCTCCTTGATTAAAATAGGCTTTCTTATGCTTTAGATAAAAGTTAAAAACCTCAAAATTATCTTTACTTAATCTATCAGATAATTCTTGATAGAATTCTGACAAAAGACCTTTGTTGTAAGAAAAAAATATTAAAATTTTCAAAGAGAATTAGAAGTATTAATGAATTTGCAATATAGAAAATTCAAAGTATTCATAGGTAATAAGCAAGTTTAAAATAGTAAGTAGGTTTAAACATCTTTAATTTTATAAGAGTAATCATTTTCAATAAAGCCTAAATAATCATTAATCACTTTTTTTTGATTTACGAAAATGTTATTGATATTTAAATTAAATTAAATAAAACTTGAAATGGAAAGAGTTATTAGAAAGGTTGTAAGAAAATTTGGTTTTGATACTATCAAATTTAAAAAAAATGAAATAGGAATTTATCCATTTTATGATAAGGCAAAATTTATTAAATCTTCAGACCCCTTATTTTTAGAAGTAGGTGCTAATTGTTGGTCAAACAGGTAAAGATTTTAAAGAAGTATTTAAAAACTGTACTATTCACGCTTTTGAACCTAGTCCTGAAACTTTTGAAATTCTAAAAAACAATACTTCAAGTGTGAAAAATTTACATTTATGAAATTTAGGAGTTGGAGCCTCATATGGAGAGCTATTATTAAATGAGTATATTCATTCAAACACAAATTCGTTTTTAAATATACATGAAGATGATCCAAGTAGTCTTAAAAAGAAAACACGTGTAAAAACTACTACAGTTGATACATTTTCTAAAACTAATGAAATTAAAAAAATTGACGTTCTAAAAATTGATACTAAAGGTTTTGAATTAGAAGTATTTAAAGGTGCCAAAAACTCTTTTCTAGAAGGTAATATTGGATTATTATTTTTTGAGGCACGCTTTGTTAATGGCCATGAAGACATGCCAAAATTTACTGAACTTTGGGATTATGTTATAAAAAAAGATTTTGAATTAGTTTCAATTTACCCTTTAGTACACAGAAAAAAATGGGAGTATACACTAATATCTTATTTAAACATAAGAGTTATTAAATTCTATTTTTTTATTTGCTTAACTCATTTAAAAACTTAAAATCACGGTTTGTAGCATAATCATTCTCGTAAAGATTCAAAAATCTTTGATATCCATTTGTAGCTAAATAATCTCTCAAACTTTGATTAACTATAAGTTTTTCTATTTGAGTTGCTAAATCTTTAGAGTTACCAGTTTCAAATAGCAATCCACTTTCTTCAGGAATAATTATTTCTTTAATACCAGTATTATTTGCTCCTATAACACAGGTGCCAACGCTCATTGCTTCAATAACCGTAAAACCAAATGCTTCAGAATTGCTTGGAATAATAGTACAATATGACTCCTTATAAGCTTCTAAAACATCTTTTTTGTTTTTTTCACCTAAAAATGTAATGTTATTAGACACTCCTAAAACAGAAGTAAGTTCCATTAACTCCTCTAAAATAGCACCATGACCAATTATGGATAATTGAATATTTGGGAATTTTTTCAATGCTAGAGCAAATGATTGTATTAAAACATCAATACCCTTACTACGATGTAAACGCCCAACATATAAAAAATTATTTTTAGAAGTATTAATATGTTCTAACGAAGTACTATAATCTTTAACCGAATTAGGGAGTATGGTTACTTTATGATCAGGGATTTTAAAAAAATTAACCACATCATTTTTTGTTGCCTGAGAATTAGTAACGATATGAGTCGCCAAACTATAAATTTTAGACTTCCTGATTACCTTATATCGTGTTTGTGAATATTGTGAACTTAAAGTTCTAATCCAAGCTAGACGAGTCTTAACACGAAAAATCCATCCAGCTATCAAATAAAGATTAACGAAACCAAACATGGATATAATCATACTTGGTTTGTACACTCTCATTAACTTACACAGAAACCAAAAATTCTTCCAAGATGTTGTTTTTCTTGAAGGCCATTTTAAAACAGTTATAGAATCGTCTAAACTTACATTTGTTTTACGAATCTTGTGTGTTATCACAACGACTTGAAACTCCTCTGCCAGCTTATTACTTAATACAACAAAATAATCTGAAGTTGAATTATTCATTATATTGAAAGAAATAAAGCAGGTATTCATATATTAATTTTTATATAATCTCGAAATGAGATTAATAATAAGATAATAATTACGGTAAAAATCAAGAAACTCTTTTACTTGTTTGTCCAGATAAAACTTCTTATGAACTCTAATAATTGCAACTTGTTTCTAACTTATTTTTTCCATGGATAAATATAATAGTTTTTCAATAGTGTTTATTAATAATCTCGGTTTTCGTTCAAGGATTATAAAACCTGTTATTCTATTTTAAATATTTTCTGATTAACCATTAGTATTGCTAACCCACCAAAGTAAGCTAATAGCTTATGCATTAAGAACTGTTTTACAAAACCCTTTTCCTGAACACTTGGTTGAATCTGTATCTTCGAAGTTTAAAACCTCTGTTTCAACTTAGTTTTACTTAATTTCTTTAAATATCTAAAGATTCTTGTAAACCTAATTGATAACATACACGTTTTTATAGCCTTTTCTTTGGGTTTATTACAAGATTATGATACTAAAATGAAAGGTTTAGTTGTTTTGATAAGACTAAATTATTATAATTTACAAAAGTCTTTTTTTAATTGAATTGATAAAATTTAAGAAATTTACTATTCTGTATTTCCAAATTAAATTTTTCACGAACCCGATTGGAAGCTTTATTACCAATTTGTTGTTTTATATCAGAAGGCAAATTGATAACATCGATAATTTTCTGAGCCAATACCTCTGGTTGTCTTTTAGGCACAACCCAGCCAGTAACATTGTCTAGTACGTTTTCATCAAGTCCTTCTGCATTAGATACAATACTTAATAATCCCATTGATTGAGCTTCCAATACAGCATTGCAAAAGCCCTCTTGAATACTATACTGCAAATATATACTAGATTGTTCCAGCTGCTGTCTCACTTCAGTTGGTGACAATCTTCCAATAAAATTAACGTATTCAGTTAATCCTAGCTGATGTGTAGCAAAAACCAATCGCTCATATTGATCACCATCTCCTATAATTGTATATTTAAACAATACACCTTTTTCTTTCAAAATTTTCAGAGCTTCTAAAGTATATTCCAAACCTTTTTTCCAATGTAATCGAGCAATGGTTACAATATTAATAGTATGGTTTGTTTCAAAGACTGAAGATTGTTTTAATTTAAAAAAGTTTGTATTGATGGCTGGTGTAATGACATGAATAAAATCTTTAGGAACACCATAGTCTATCAATGTTTGTTTCATTTCGTTTGACAAGACATGATATTTCACTTCTTTTTTAAATAAAATATCATAGCATCCTAAATGTTTTAAAGGAGACAAATAGAGATCGTAACCTCTAAAACTGACTGCCATTTTCGCACCAATCGCTTTGGCAACATTTTCATGTCTATATGCAAGTATTCCAAATCCATAATGCAACCAGTCCAAATCAAAGGGAAGAAAGAATTGATTAAGAATAAGGTTTTTAAAACGTCTCTTAAATGAGACATCATCAGCCTTATCAAGTAGAAACAATCTCAAACTTCGTTTTGGGGTTAAGAACACTATTTTGAAAATTGTTACAATTCCATTGAACATTGTCTTAAATAAATTACCACCAAAATTTGGCGCTACAACCACTTTACATGGAAAATCAATTGCAACTCCTCGATTGTTCACAAACAGTATTACTTCAAACCCTTGAGACTGTAGACCTTTTATTTTATTCCGAAAAAAAGTTTCAGAATACCCAGGAACTGAAGTGAGTACAAGACCAATTCTTAATTTATTTATAGGTTTTTTCTGCATTAAATTCAAAATTACACTTTTCTAAACAATTCCAATATCACATTTATCATCTACTTTGTTTGTTTTGAGATTTGAGTGTTTTTAAGGCTTCATGCCTAATCTCAGATTTTATTTCTTCAGATAAGTTTTGAATTTCTATAATGCTTTTAGCTATTAATTTCGCGTTTCGTATGGGGACAATAAACCCAGTTTTACCATGTAATATAATTTCATCAACCCCTCCACAATCTGTTGTTAAAACTATAGTTTCTAATCCTATAGCTGTCAATACAAATTTGTTTATGCCGTTTTTCACACTTGTTTGCAGATATAGATTAGCATATTGAATCTTATCATTTATATATTCTAATGATTTTTGTCCCATTAATGTTACCTGATCAGTCAATTCTAAATCGTTGATTTGATATTGCAATTCTATATCATGAGAATCGCCTATAATGAAATAATGAAATGGAAGCCCAGCTTCCTTCAAAATTTTGCAAGCATCTAAAGCATAAACATATCCATTCTCCCATAGCGGTTTACCTACTGAAATAATTTCAAAATTAAATTTTTCCATTTTTTAGAATTGGATGATTTTTTGAATCAATTTTAGCAAATTGGTTAGCTCCTCGATTTATTAAAAATTGTGATAAAACACAACCCATTAAATAGGTTTTTTGGATTAAGCTTATATACTGAAACGAAAGTAATCTTTTAGTTGCTTCAAAATAGTAACCATTTCGCAGCATTATATTTAAACTATTTAAACACCTATATTTATATCTAGAGATACCTTTTGAATGGTTTTGCTCTACGAAATAATTTAAAACCATTAAATACACTTGATAAATGGATGCCATTTTAAAAATATCTTTCTCGGAACGATAGGTCATTGATCCACTGTGCGATCTTACTGTAAAAAGTATTTTATTAACATGAATGATTTTTATATCACTTAAAGATGTGAAAAATCGAAAGAAAAAATCAAGATCTTGGTTTTTTTTTAGCGTTTCATCATATTTAATTTTATCTAATTTATCTCTACGTAACATAAAAGAATATGGCCCAAAGGACACATTGTAGTCTACTAAATCATTAAGGATATTACCACTAAAACTTTGATTCGCAATTCTGGTTCTTTCACCCTTTTCATTAACATTTTCAAATGCGGAAAAAACTACGTCTATATCGGAACTTTCTAAAAAAGGCTCTATTTTGGCAGCTATAAAATCAGGAGCCATAATATCATCACTATCAAACCATTGTATATATTCTCCTTTGCTCTTAGAAAAACCATAATTTCTTGCGCCATTTCCTCCAGACAGATGTTCGTTTGGCCTATGATAATACTTAAATCGCTGATCCCTTTCTATATAAGCTTGCATCAATTCATCTGTGGTATCAGTACTTCCATCGTCCACAATGATACATTCCCAATTATTATAAGTTTGTCTGATAACACTTTCTAAAGTTTCAGAAATGAGGCTTGACCGATTAAATGTTGGTATTATAATAGAAACTAATGGACTCATTACAATAATACTATTTAATTTAGCAATTAGTTACAATAATCGCTTTTCTAGATATCTAATTAAAATTTCCTAAAAAAGATGTAAATTCAAATATAGTACAATAAGATTATATATCCGTAATTATACATAATTCCATAAATTTAACGTCTACAAGCCTTTTAAAAATTCGTACTTTATTATTTCTCATGCGAATAAAATTATTTGATACAGTTGAAAGTTTTATTTAATTTTTTTGGTAATTGACTTTAATATACAGTTTGACTATACTAATTTCTATATTAACCTATATGATGGTTTATTTTTTTTGTTTTGTCGTATTATTCTTCACTAGTAGCGAATCTCAATATTATCATAGATAGTTATACCTTTCTCAATATATTTATTGAAGTTTCAAACTTATTTAAGAAATCTATTCAAATGATTTTTCATCAATTCCAAAATAGGCAAAAGTGTCCTTGATCTGTTTGTCATTTTTCCCCTCAAAAACGTTGGTTGAATATAAACTTTTATTTTGGGAATTTGGAATTTCCATAAAAGAAGTAAAATAGCGATTTGTAAATACAACAGGGATATCACAACTAACTTCATTACCTTTCAACCAGATGTCATCGGCATTTAAAGCCAATCTCTTAATATTCTCCACATCAAACAGTTGCTCATTAAACAATCTAGGATTATACAAAACACCTCCAACTCCTGTAGCTAATAATGTATGCGAAGGCAAACTATGACCAATCTCATTTATCCGCCAACTCCTATAAACATTAAATTCCCCATCTGTCACACCTATTTCCCTCACTCTATTGGCTATAACACAATGTGATTGTTTTTTATGATGTTCCAATAAAGTTTCTAACATATCAATAGGGTAGAGCCAGTCATCATCAACAGTTACGATAAGATGTTCTGGGTATTTTTTAAACACGTAAAAATACTTAGTATGTGGTTTTAAATCATTACAAAATTCTATTTCCAAACCAACATTTTTTAATTCTAATAAAGATTCTGGAAGATCGTCCTCTTGGTTAGGAAACTGCTCTTGACCTAACCATAAAACGACCTTAAACGGTCGATATGTCTGATTTAACACACTTTTAATTGCAAGATAAATCACAGGAATTCTTTCAGGATATGAAGTTAAGCTTACCACTAATTCACTTTGAGAATCTACTCCTAGTTTTTGTATTGACAACTTACGGTAGTAGTTTGGTAACACTTTTTTTAAATACTTATATATCTGCCAATGTATCCAAAGAACTACTTTATTCGTTTTTTTTGAAGGTTTTCTTGCTAAAAAGTAATTATAAATAAAGTGAATCATTTGATGTTATCTCTATTTAAAAGTTTCAAATATAAAGCTTGATGATTTTTCAAAAAATCTTTTATAGAAAAGACATCCACAACTCGTTTTCTCATTGCTTTTTTTAAATCTAACTTTTCTGTATTAGGTAAATTTCGAAAGGTTTCAATTTTATTTGCTAAGCCAACAATATCTCCTGCTTGAAACATACATTCTGGAAAAGGTTCTAAAATATCTCGAATCCCAGTAATATTAGACCCTAAAACGATGCACTCCATAGACATGGCTTCTAAAGGTGCATTTGGAATTCCTTCTCGACGTCCTTCATCTTTAGTCGGTATTACAAACAAATCTGATAAAGCTAAATATGGTTTTACATCCAATTGTTTTCCAATAAACTGAAATTGGCGTTGATTCAAATACTTTGTTTTTAATTTTTGTGCATATGCTCCAGTATCATCTCCAACAATCAAAACTTTTAGGTTAGGATTGTTTAAGTAATTAACAGATTCCAATAAAACCTCAATACCTTTAACCTCTACCAAATTAGCTACTGAAATAATTACAAAATTTTCTGGTGTTAAATTCAATTGACGTCTAATGGTTTCTGAAGGGACTTTGGGTTGATAATGCTCAACATCAATAGCCAAAGGAAAATTCACAACTTTGTCTAACATATTTGAAAAATAATCAGTCATCATATCTTCGTTAACAGCAATTACCTTCCTACTCAATTTAGATCTTAATTTCCAATAGCGACCTTTCCAACCCATAGCTTTTTTAGTATATACGTAGGGTATGCCAGCCAATTTTGCAGCCAATGGCTCAGATATATCAGAGCTCCAATGCCAAGAATGAATAACATCAAATTCATTTGCTTTGAAAAAGGCTCTTATTTTTAAAACTTTTAACAAAAAACTTAATGGTGGTCGATAATCGGCAGTAAAAGGAAACAAATGAATTTTAACTCCCAGTGCTTCAACTTCTTTAAAAAAAGCCCCTTTATTATGGAAACAACAAACTTCAGGTTCAAAAAGGGTTCTATCCAGCCCCTTAACCAAATCATAAACAGATTTACCACTACCTGCGGTATTAAAATTTGGAATGGTATATAAAATTCTTAAACGTTTATGAGTCATCTTTTTTATATTACTTGATTCAATCAAAATAATGTTAACTATGAGTTCTTAAAATTCTGTTGATGCCATAAAGATAATGTTAATAGTACACTAACAGCATGCGAACTAGCAACAGCATCACCATGATTAAAATCTTGATAAACCTCCTTAATAATTGTTTGTGGAATCCAGTGATTAAATTTATCTTCAAACAAATGACTTTCTAATTGTTTAACATTTTCGTTTCCTACAAATTGTAATTCCCAATTACGTTGAATGTAGGGTTTCCCTATTAAGCCTTGTCCTACACGTTTTAATTTATTAAAAACCCGATATGGGATATTATATGGACTCCGATTATATTGGAAATTATTGAGATTGAAAGGTTTATTTTCTTGCCATGTGATATTAGATAGAGCTTTATCTTGTTTTAAATGTGCAATCTGAAGTCTTCTATCTGACAAATATGCTTCTGGAATGGTACAAATAAATTCACACATCTCGTCGTCATAATAAGGCATCGTTATAGGATGTGCAGCCTCAAACACACACAAATTAGTTGTAGTCCATCTGTGTGCCCACTGACTAGTTTTAAAAGCTCTTATTTTAGCACTTAATTCAGCTATTTTAATCTTATCTAAGCCTGTTTCAATCCGAGCTATTAAATAAGACTTAAAGTCCCCTTCTAGCTCCCAATATTGCCATAATTTTTCAGCAAGTTCCATCCCTTTGGGTTTGACCATCTTTTTAAGCAAAAAAGGAATAACTTCTGAATTCTTAAGTCCTTCAGGAACACCTCTATCAAACAACACGTCACCCCAATGTCCTAAAGAGAAAACTCCTTCCATCTGTTTTAATTCTGGTAAAACAGCCATTTGTCGAGGATGGGTGAATTCGGAATAACCATTTATCAACTTAGACAATTCATTTATGGATCCCCATAAATATCCTTTTGGAATGGTAAAGGCTTTGAAATCAAAATCACAAGCAGTAGCAATTTTTTTTGCTATCTGATGCTCTTGGTAGCCATTTTGAAATGCATAACTAAAGCTCTGTACTGGATTTGGTAAATTCTTAAAAATAAGAGCTTGGCTTCTGCTATCCAAGCCTCCTGACAGTGGCAGTATCACTGGTGAATCACCTACCTGTTTTCTAGTTATTTTTGTAAGTAAGTCTATATATTCTTCAAGTGCCGTTTCAAAGGTAATCTCTCTAGGTGTATAATGCCATTGAAAAGACGGGGTGCTTTTAATTAGATATCCTTGCTCATCTAATTCATGTTGATGTGCCGGAGATAAACAAACTAAATCATGCCAATAGGTGTCCTCATCCATAAAAAAACCCGTTGCCATAAAAATGCAAATAGCCTCTAAATGGAGAGTATGTTCTGCATCTGCTTTCTTAATAAACTGCAGTTTAGCAGGAATGATTGGGGTATTTATTATCATAAGATTATTAAGGTACTAATATAATAAAAAGAAGTAAAAGCATATAAACAATGTCTCAAAACAACCGACTGTAATTTTGTATTTTCCTTAGGTTTAAACATACAAATATTTAATTTTTAAAAGTAAGAACAAATCATAAACATATTTAAAACAACCTTACTACACTTGTAGAATAAAATTTTACAATTATATAGATGCCTTATTATTTTTTAATTTTTGTCCATTCCTCAAATAAATGTAGATTTAAGTGCTCTTTTCTATGTTTGTTTAAAACTGAAAATTCATAGTATTCGTTCTGCACTTTATCTTTTATATTATTAAAAGAAGGATACTGTTTTCTAGATATTATTCCAACTCCCCAATCTGTATCAAAGCAAATTGAAAACAAATCACTTTGATGTCTTACTTTATAAAATGCTTTCCAGGTAGTTCCATTCCAAAAAGACTTAGCTGGTGAGTTTTTAAAATTATATTCCTCTCGTTGATGAAATACTGAAGGTGGGTTACAATCGTGTAAAATTATAAATCCATTATCATTCAAAAACTCTAGACTATTTAAAATATCTTTTTCGACCTGAGAAGAAATATGCAATCCATCAATATAAATGACATCAAATTTAATATCTGATTTAATTTTCAATTCATCACTTTTTAATTTTTCAAAAAAGAGATCTGAAGTCATCTTAAAATCTACAGGGTTATCTTCAAACTCAATCCCTGGATCTACAGAATATTTATTTTTACATTGAATTTTATTAAAATTTTTTCTTGGGTCTCTTACACCAATTTCTAAATAAAACTGAGCATCTATTACTGATATCAAATAGTTTATTATATCTGTTCTTCGAGGCGTTTTTAAGTTTTCTGAAATTGATAATTGAGCTGTGTTTTTAAAATAATCATCAAAATAAATTTGTTTCCCTATCCGATAGGTATTAAGGAAATCAACAACATGTTGTTTTAAAAAATTCATAGTTTCAATTAAAATAAATGTTCTTTTTTGTTAATATTCTTTTCTTCAAGCTATTAAAATAACGTTTTTCTGAAGGATTTTTTATAAAGTATTTTATCAAATAAATTAGATAAGGCATCCCATTTTTTGAACTAATTTCCAGCAAATACTGGGTCCTCATAGCATATTCATAGTCTTTTTTATTAATTATTTCTGGGTATTCGTAAGCAAAAGAAGCTAATAATTCTCTAGTTGCTTTAAATTGTTTTTCTTTATTAGAAGTCACTGAGTTCCTATTCAAACGTCGATCTAAACGCACAAATACTTTATGCAATCCATAAATTTTAGAAACAAGTGAAAAACGTAATACATAGGTCCAGTCTACACTAATACTCGGATAATGTTGAGTAAAATACAAACCATTGTCTGTATGTACTGATTTTCGAAACATCATACAGCTGTTTACTACTTTTATATGTTGCTTATAGTTCAACATAAACATTTCTACACCTTCAGGATACTGCTTCCCTTGAACTAAGATGCCTGGAAACTTACCATGTATATGTTCCCCTCCACTAAATTCCGCAATTCCAGAAACCATTCCAATTGAAGGGTCTTTATCTAATAGCTCGACTTGTAATTGTAATCTTTCCGGATAATAATAATCATCCTGTTCAGCTACTGCTATATATATTCCTTTAGTTTGATGGACTAAACGATTCATTGTTGGTCCTAGCCCTCTATTTGTTTTATTCTTTAGGATAGTAATATTCCTGAATTTTAAAGCATACTGTTTTAAAATATCTTCTGAATTGTCAGAACTACCATCAATACAAGCTATAAGCTCAAATTCCTTATAAGTCTGCATCAACAGACTATCTAAAGTTTTCTCTAAAGTTTTTTCACCATTGTAAATGGGTAATATAACGGAAACGTGTATCATGAATGTGTAATGAAATATCCTTTTGCCATAGTGTATGGTAATATTCTTTTTGAAACCCTCACTTTTTGGAATGGCGCAAAAAAATTGGAATCATAGCTTTTATTTAGTTTATATACCTTCTTAGAACCATTTCTTTTCTCCCAGAGCAATATAGTTAACTTATTTAAAAAAGTAACGATTTGTTTTTATGAATAATGAATCAGAAATCAAATGATATTTATAAAGTATCAACAAGGCAAACCCGAAAAAATATTGAATTGTATTTATGTATTTTTTAGTATAAAACAACTTTAAACTCTCTTTTAGGTAAACCACATCCTGTCTGTTTTTAGAGCGATGTAAATTTTTCACACAAGCATAATAGTAAGATTTTAATAGACCTTGTTTTCTAACATCCAAAGAATAGGTACTGTGTATCTTCAAAATTAAAAACCTAACAGACTCACAAGACTTTCTTACGATATCATGTTTTAAACTTATGGGTTTTGCACAATAATAAAAATCAACTACATTATCAACAACTTTATAGTTTGTTCCAACAAACAGTGCTCTTATGGAGAGTTCAACATCTTGCAATCGCTCCAAATTAGGCTCAAATTGACCAATCTCCATAAAAAAGGGTTTCTTCCATAAGATAGCAGTTGTTTGCCAAATAAATTTAGCGTTTAAAAAAAAATCTAGATAGTTAATGTTTAAACTACTTCCTTTTGTATGAATGGTGTTATTTGCTACCACAGCAAAATTTTTAAATACTGCAAACTCATTAAACTCAAGAGCTCTATTTAATACAAAATCTTTAGAGATATAATCATCAGCATCTAAAAAAACTAGATTATTATAACATGATGCTTCTGCTCCTTGATTTCTACATACTGAACCATTTGTTTTGCTTGTGTTTTTTATGAATTGAATCCTATTTTCATTTATATCATTTATCCATTCTTCAATTTTAAGAATAATATTATTATCTGAAAAATCATCAACGACAATCCATTCCCAACCATTATCGGTTTGTTCCTGCAAACAATTATAGATTCTCTTTAACCCATCAAATTCATTATAATGTGGTGTAATAATACTTAAACTCATGCTTTATTTTAGCTCAAATTTTGACATTAATCATAACTGGCCTTCTAACTTTGTGGTGAAACTCAAATATATAAGCTTTATTGAATTATACAATGGAATCTACGAAATATTGACATTGAATCAACTGTTAGAAATAATATGTTCCAATAGATTAAAACTAGCCCAATATCTCGTTCTTTAAAAAAGATTATATTTAAATTTTATTTAGTATTTTTTATTTTAGATTTAACGTCTTATAATCGCTCACAAAGATAAATGTTATTTAATTCCATAGATTTTGCCATTTTTCTACCAATTGTTTTTTTACTGTATTGGTTTGTTACCAATAAACACTTAAAACAACAAAACTTTTTAATTGTCATTGCCAGCTATATTTTTTACGGTTGGTGGGATTGGCGATTTTTAGCATTGATTGCCTTTAGCACGATTGTTGATTATACAGTGGGCTATTATTTAGGTAAAGAAAATAATAGATTGAAAAGAAAAGTACTGCTATGGATAAGTATTTTGGTTAATCTCGGATTTTTGGGATTTTTTAAATACTATAATTTCTTTCTAGATAATTTTATTACAGCCTTTTCATTATTTGGTCACCCTATCAATGCTAGATCCTTGAACATCATTTTGCCTGTCGGAATTAGCTTTTACACCTTCCAAACCTTGAGTTACAGTATCGACGTATATCGAAAAAAATTGGAACCTACCAAAAACTTCATAGCTTTTGCAGCTTTTGTTTGTTTTTTTCCACAATTGGTAGCAGGACCTATTGAACGTGCCACCCAACTGTTACCGCAATTTTACAAAAAACGTCATTTCGAGTACTCAAAAGCTGTAGATGGGATGCGACAAATACTTTGGGGTCTCTTTAAAAAAATGGTCATTGCCGATAACTGTGCTGTCTTAGTTAATACTGTTTTCGACAATCATCAAGACTATTCAGGAAGCACTTTAGTATTAGGCGCTGTATTTTTTGCCTTTCAAATTTACGGAGATTTCTCTGGTTATTCAGATATTGCCATAGGTACAGCCAGGCTTTTTGGATTCAATCTGATGCAAAACTTCGCTTTCCCTTATTTTTCGAGAGACATCGCTGAATTTTGGCGAAGATGGCACATCTCGCTTTCTACTTGGTTTAGGGATTATCTATACATTCCTTTAGGTGGCAGTAGAGTCTCAAAATCCAAAGTGATAAGAAACGTCTTTATAATATTTATAGTTAGTGGATTTTGGCACGGAGCCAACTGGACATTCGTTGTTTGGGGTGCGCTCAACGCTATTTATTTTTTACCTTTACTGTTAACTAATAAAAACAGAAACCATCTGGAGGTGGTTGCTATTAATAAAACATGGCCATCTTTCAAATCATTTTCAAAAATACTCATGACATTCAGTTTAACCACATTGGCATGGATATTTTTTAGGGCAGAGAACATCACACATGCGTTTCAATACATTAAAGGAATTTTCAACACCTCTCTATTTTCTATTCCTGAAATAAGACCTACAAATATTTTGGTCCTTTTAGTTTTATTTATCGCAATCGAATGGATTGGAAGAAGAAACCAATACGCTATTGAAACACTCGGTTTTCAATGGAAACGTCCGTTAAGACTGACTTTTTACTATGCTTTAATTTTGATTATATTACTGTACAGTAAAAACGAAAATACTTTTATTTATTTTCAATTTTAAAGTATGAGGCTATTTTTAAAAAATACCATTCTGTTTTTGAGCATAGTTTACGGAAGCATTTTTATAATGTTAGTGAGTAGTAATTATGTGATCAATTCGAGGGCAGATTTTAAACTTAAACCTAATACAAATAAGATAGTACTTGGCAACTCACATCCTACTGGCACTTTTAATGATTCGCTGATTTCAAATCTTAAAAATCTATCAGACCCTGGAGATTCTTATTTTTATGGTTATCAAAAGTTGAAAGAGATTCTGAAACAAAATCCTCAAGTGGATTCTGTATTTGTGGAATTCAACCCAAAGACCATTTTAAAATGGGAAGACTCAAAATTATGGAGAAAGCATCAAGTACCTAACTATTTAGCGTTTTTTGAATTTGAAGATCATCGGCTACTAGCTACAGACAATAATATTGGATATCAACAGGAGTTAATTAAAGGTATTGCTAAAAATTTACAACGAATCATATTGAACCGCTACAACTATATAGATTCAATTGGTGGATATCGATATGTTAATAATACTCGTATTGAATCCATATTAGATACTTTAACATATAATCCACAAAAACAATATAGTCTAAAAGAGAATAGCTTATCCCAATACGATATTTCATATCTAAATAAAATGGTTCGTCTTTGTGAAACTGAAAATATTAAAATAGTTTTCGTGAGAAGTCCATACCACAAAAAATTCGATGGACACAGATTTGAAACTATTTTTCAAACGTATCGCAAAGAAAATTTCGAAACGATACCATTTTTAGATTTTCAAAATTTCCCAATGGAGGATTCCGATTTTAAAGATCTCGAGCATCTTAATCATATTGGTGCTAGAAAGTTCTCGTTATGGTTTGAAAAAGAATTTTAAAACTTATTATACACTTTAGAAATCAATAGTGATAAACTTTATTATAGAGATAGAATAATTGCTATTTGATATGCTTTTTAATATTTTGATTTTCGTATATATTCCGCTAATTTCGAGGCAATCAATTCTACTCCATTAGCATTCCAATGGGAATCATCAAGATGATAAATTAATTTAGAATTTGATTTTCGATAATTTTTAAATAATTCTAAAGTATTAAGTGTTTTGATTTGATTTTTGTGAAGTACTGAATCTAATTTTAAAAGATAATCAGGTTGCATTTTTAATGGAATTTTATCAAAATAAACAGTTTCTTTAATTGGTAACGGTAGAAATATAAAATCAACATCTATAGACTCACAATAGTCTTTATATGATTTAATAGTTTGAGCTACATTTAAAATCTTGTCATAATGGTATTTTTCTTCTTTTCCATTCAGAAAAAACATACTTGAATCTATCGTTCCTGGAACTCCTTTACCGTTTTTTCCATTAAGTCTAGAGTTAAGATATTTTAAAGAATATAATCGTGTTACCTTATCTTTAAAAACTGAGAATGATGACACATCTTCCATAATTCTTGTTTGTTCAGATAATTTAATAGGCGAAGGAATTCCCCTCTCATTTAATGAATATATAATTGTTTTAGGTTTTTCAATTTCTCCACGATTCAATAAATCAATAAAATCCACAAAATTGGCTGGAGAAATATTGTAGATTTTACGATTAAGTTTTTTTGTTAATAAATTTGTTACTGTTGAATCTTGGGTAATACTTGAACCTACAATAAATGAATCACCAATTATAAGCACGTCTGCTTGTTTTATAAATGTATTATTTCTATAGCCTAACTTGTCCGTAATCCAATTCTCATTTTTCTTGATTGCAAATGGCGTATGATGACATAAATCTCCAACAGATTGTTTAGTCAAATTCTGATTAGGGTAAAAATACATTGTTTTATTAGACTTAAAAAGCAAGGCTTCCCATGGTCTATGCGTGAATACATCTAAAGACATAAATATATCACCAGACAGCAAACCAACTAATGGTAGCATGAATACTATGCATCTAATAAAAAATTTATTCATTACTTACTACAATTGAAGGCATGACTTTATTAAACCACTCTTATTAATCATTTAAAATCAAACCATTTTGACATTACCTCTTGATCTATTAATTCGTCTAATCCTAATAATTGATTATAAAAATAAGCATCTAAAAACGTTTTAGTTTCTGGAAGTATTTCGGGAGGTTTTATTGCTAATTTAGGATTAATCTTTCCGTATACCTTATTAATTGCTTTTATGATAAATGGTCTTTGCTTAATTTCAGTTAATGATTTAAAAGGCAGGTCATTAGCATATTTTGCGTTAGCCAAACTTCTCAATAATGCGTTTTTTTGAAATTGGCGAGTAATACTCTTAGGAACACTAGCCTTATTTGAATGTATATTTAGTGAATCTGCTGGCAGTTCATCAAAATTAAGATTTAGAAACTGGCACAATTCTTTAATAACAGCCTCTTGATTTTCTATTAAATCCTCAAACAAAACTACCTTAATCCTGGATTTAGGAATAAATTTATAATAGCTCTCAATTTGTTCTTTGTATAAACTTCTATTAATTACAGTAAAAGGATTAAATCTAAGAGTATCTTCAAAACTGTGTGTAGCTCGTCCAGTCCGCAAAAGATGATAATAATTAGAATACGCACGTAAACTTGGTTGTCTTAATACAAAAATTAGTTTGATGTCTTTCTTTTGTAATGAAATCCGCTTAGCTGCTATTTTTGAAGCCAGATAGGTGGTTGAATCTTCTCCCATTAGACACGACTCATTCCCTTTAAATTTTTCCTGGTACCAGCTCCACATTTTTTCTGGATCTTTTTCCATAGATTGACTTACCCATTTATTGTCTGCAAAAAAATTAAAATCGCTATGTTCTAAAATATTATCTATGTCAAAAAAACCAATTTCCTTTTTTGGTATAAAAACCTTTGGATGTTTTTCTAAAATATTATGTATGGTACTTGTACCACTTTTCATGGCACCTCCAATAATAAAATCTGGCAGTAAATCAGTTTTAGGGGCAATCCAATTATTCATAGACACTATTTAATTCAATCATTTAAATAATATAAATTTAAATGATTGAAGTTCATTTTACACAATTTTTATTGAGTAAAAAATTTTTAATACAATATATTATAATTTTCAACTTTCATATAAGGTTAAAAATCGTTCTGTCATCAATTGGTTAGAAAAATTATTGACTGCAAATTCTCGAGCTTTTTTACTCATGTTTTGATATCTACTAGGATCACTTATTAATTCTAAAATTGCATCTGCATAAGATTGTACATCTTTTTCGGGTACTAAAATCCCAGTTTCACCATCACAAATGGTGTAAGGGATACCACCATTATTAAATGCCACTATAGGCAGCCCCATGGCTTGAGCTTCGGCTGTTACCACTCCTTGTGTCTCACACCTCCCTTTTGTATTGGTAATAGAACTCATTAAATATAAATGATGATATTGTAAAGCCTTCTTGATGTCTTCTTGACTTTTTTTACCAACCAATGTTACATGATTATTAAGATTTAATGATTTAATCTGATTTTGTAAAGTGTCAAATAATTCTCCATCTCCCACAATAGTATAATGCGTATTAACACCTTTCTCGACTAACAACTTCACCGCTTTAATAGCATATTCAAATCCTTTAAAATCAATGAGACGACCAACTGAAATAAGTTTTACTTCTCCTTGATTAGGCAATTCTTTTAACTCCTTACTTTTAAAATACGAAACATCAATTGCCATTGGAACAACTTTTAATGTCTCTTTTTTACATCCAAGCTCCATGACCTGGTTTTCCAAATATGGCGTATTCACCGTTATATAATTAGCAATACGAAACAAGACCTTATAGGAATTCTGCAACCATTTTAATTCTTTTTCATTTTTAAAATGTGCATCGTGACCATGAAATGTGGTTATTATTTTTGCATTCAATAATCCATTCATTGTCATTTCTGAAATTCCTGTGCCTACCATAGCATATTGGATATGAAACACATCAACATGTCGTAATTTTTCATAAAATTTAAGCAGAAATGGCCAATTTAAAATTCTATGTTTCATGGATACATTTACTGGCTTTGTCCAATATTTAATGTTTCTAATTGTTAAAAAAAAACCAACAGTGAGTTGTTTTAATTTGGATTTAGGAATCTTATAATCCATAACAATCGTATGACTTAATAAGTCATGCTTTTCTATAAGATCACGCTGTGAAGATTGTTCTAGTAATCCCAACTTATAGGTTAAAATACATACCGTATACCCTTGTGTTTTAGCACCTACAACTTGATTGACAACAAATGTTTCAGAAACAGATGGAAACCTATGGACAACAAAGCAAATGGTTTTCATAATTGGTATAACTTATCTTTTTATATTACTGATTAATTTCTCTTTAGTAATCGCCAAATTGGCTGTAAAAACTTATAGAGTTTAGTACCATTATATAAACCAAACAAATTTATAAATTTCCAATAGTAAGGTTTATTACCTAAAAAGCTAGGTGCTTTAATTCTATCAAAATTATGAGCTGCTCTTTTAGCTAAATCAGGATAGTTATTCTTTACGAGTTTATATTGCATGTAAAACATCCGTTTTGGGTAACTCATTAACCTATTGTCTAAGCATGTTAACAATAAAGATTCTATTTGTAAAAAACTTTTATATGATGCTTCAATTTTTGGCTCTGAATTTAATTTACTCAAACTATCACTTGGTGTTTTTCTGTAATAAGCTAAAACCTCATTGCTACAAATAACTTTTTTAGCCCAAAACAAGACTCTTGAAAAGTACTCACCATCATCATTTGGACATTTTGCAGGATTCCAATACCCAGCTTTTTCTATCAATTCTTTTTTTACCAACCAAGATACAGTGAGGATAAACCAATTTTCCATACCATAACTAATCATCAACTCCTTACCTGTCCTAATCTTGGAATGGTCAATATGAGAAAACCTAAATTGCGTTTTAATGGACTCATTAATAGTTTCTTCAAAATAAAGCCATGGAACATAACTTAAATCGGCATTTGCTTTTTGCATCATAGCAAGCTGCTTCTCTATCTTATAAGGAGCAATAATATCATCGGCATCTAAAAATTGGATATAATCTCCAGAAGATTTTTCTAAACCAAAATTACGAGCATTAGAGGCTCCTCCATTTTTTATATAAAAACAACTTACACCTTTAGCCTCAAAGTCAGGAAATAAATCACGTGTATCATCTGTAGACCCATCATCAACTACGATTACTTCTATAGGCTTGTAGCTTTGATTCAACGCACTTGCTACAGCATCCTTTAAATAAGCTTTAGAATTATAGCTTGGTATAATTACACTAACTAACGGTTGTTTCATAGTTACTTCTTAAAGTATTGTATAAATTGTCCTTTTTTTTGAAGCATCTTAACCATTATTCGCACTAAAAAACTATTTTTCAAACTATTATGTTGATTACGAATTAACTTATATTCTTTTAAAAGGTTTAAGAACATAGGATCAAAATTCTCCTTTAAATAACGTTTACGTTCTTTATTTCTTAAACTAAAATCACTACTAATACCAGGGTTTTCAAAACAGGAAACTAATAAATCTATATATCTAGTTGTACCATTTTTAAGAATAATAGCATCATTGGTAAAAATCCAATCACTAATAACTTTATAAGAGGTATTATACCTAAAATTGTCACTTGTTAAGTTACTACTATAAAAAATGGCCTGGTGATTTAATGTGTTAGTTAAAGCAATAACTGCATTCATTTCTTTTGGCATAGACTTTCTTTTCCATTTACTACCATTTCTAACCAAAGGATCTCCATAAACAATATCTTCAATAGGTTTTAAATTTACAAACTTCTCAACAACTAATTTATCAACCAACCAATCTCCACTATTCAAAAACAACAAATAATTACCAGTGGCTTGATCTATTCCTTTATTCATGGCGTCATAAATCCCTCCATCTTTTTCACTAACCCAATAGTATAAAGATTCTTTCTTGCTTTCAATAAAATCTTTACTTCCATCTGTACTCCCACCATCTATTATGATATATTCAATGTCCTTATAGGATTGCTCAAAAACACTGTTCATGGTATTTTTTAACCCTTGTAAATTGTTGTAGTTTATGGTGATGATCGAAATCAGCATTATTGTGAATTTATTTGCAATTTAAAATTAAAAATGTAAATACTAGAAGGCATCAAAAGATTTAAAGTTTTAATAAATTAAAATAGTTTACTATCATAATTTTTAAAGCTGCAGCGTTTTGAAACTTCTTCCCACAATATTGGAAAAAATTGATATAAATATCATTACAATTAGTAAAACCATGATTCCTCGCTGCTAAGGCTCCATTTTTAAATGTTTTGATGTTTGATAATATTGTATTCTTGAAATTGCTTCAATAAAATTATTGATGATTTCCTCAAAATTATCAGTAGACTAATCATCTACATTGATATATTCCTAATATTCATAACTCTGATTTTGCCAACTATAAATAGTATCAACAATCAAGTACCACCTATAATAAGAAGGAATAATTATTGATAGGATTGTACCCATCAAACTTCCTACCAAACCTTTAAACGGAAGGGCATTGTTATGAGGTCTATATCACTGGAAAGCAAGGCATACCGATGACTAATACTTGTATTGCAATTCAAACTTTTTTTCCATTCACTAACGATTTCTTTTTCCTCATCTCTTCCAATGTCGTCTAAATATATACTATAACTTGTAGAGAGTTTGGTTTGTAAATAAGGGATTGCTGAATATCTTGCGAAAGGAGTGGTTTTACCATGTGGACCATCAACCAATATTAAATCAATTGCATGAATGTCTACAAATATACTATCTAACACTTGTGTGTCATACCAATGCGTCTGTTGGCCATGTGAAATTCTTTTTGATATTTTAGTAATGGGTGCATAAATTATGGTGACAAAATCATCCAATTGCATTTTTTTTATATCATTTTCAATAGTTCTTGCCCATTTTTCATCAGATTCTATACTGAAAAATGAAGCTTTTGAACCTTTCGTTTTAAGAAGTTTTGCAATATATAATGTGGATGATCCTGCACCGAATTCTACAATACAATTTCGTTTGTTAATTTCAATGTCATTCAAAATATGTTGTATTGTACTAGGAGAAATTGACCACCTGGTAAATGGTATAAAGTGAGATTCATTAAATAACCCTGAAATAGCTTGTAACGCAAATTGTTCCTGTTGGATTTTAGATTGCTTTTTTATAATTCTAGAGATAACATTATTAATGTATTTATTCAAGAGGTTTTTAATCATTTTTTATAATTTTATTGTATACCATTTCAAGAGAAATTTTAAATATTACACAGATTAATTCCATCATTTTTTGAATGCTTCGATGTTTCTTTTCAATCCAATACCATCGAAAGGTATTAATTAATTTTCTAATATGTTTATCCAACGACTAGGTCATAACATGTTGATTCTTTGTGGCTATTATAATTTTTATTTTATTTTTTAATGAGCAAGTCATCCATCAAGGAAAAAATTACAAACACATCTGCTTAATAAACATTATGAATCAGAGATATATTATTATACCGTTATTTAAACAGTCTATAAAAACATTCTTTAAATAGATACTTAAATTCTTTTTTCAAATTAATCCCGTTTTTACCATTATTACGAAAATGCATAAAATAATTAAATGCTCTTGTCTGTTTTTGTTTTACTTCAATTACTTTATAATTACCATAAGCTATTAAAAATTCTGATCCTAAGTAATTCTCATAACCTATTAAAAAATCTTTAAACATTTTATTCAATGCTTTTTGTTTATTCTCTGTCTTAATCTCACCAAAAGGTTTCTCAGAATTTTGATATGGATCTCCAAATTTACCTTTGTACTTTTTGTTATTACTTGTGTCGGGTACTCCTAAATGATAAGTAATACCTATCCATTCATATACTTTTTTGATCTCCTCTGCTGTATCTTTAATTAAGTCTTCATATCGTAGAGTATATACATTGTGATTAGTACTATGTTTCTCACTAAAGGCATGGATTTGTTTTGGACCAAATAACAAATCTCTTTTGTAATAACTTAGTTTTGGTATTGAATTTATATTCCAAGTTTTAATAATTGATTTTGCAACATTTAATGGATTACGCTTTAAAATAATCATTTTACAATTAGGAAATAGGGCTATAATCTCATCCATAATTTCCCAGTATCTCGGTGTTTTATCAATGGCAAATTTATACCCCTCAAAAAGAGGTTTGTATAAGTTCAATAAAAATGTTTTTTGTTCCTCATTAAAGTTTATACTTGGGTGCTTTTCTAGATAATCACTAAAAGCAGCTATAGCTATTTTATTATCAAATTTCGCTTCAAATAAATTAGGTTTAAGTTGATTTGAAAAATATAATAACAACCATGGTTCACTACAAGTATTAGTTTCATCATTATTTGATAATAAGTTTTGCAAATAAGTAGAACCACTTCTTGGCTGTGAAATAATAAATATTAAATTCTCCTCTTTCATTAAATTTCTAACATTTTTTGGACTTTATTTTTAGCCTTTTTAAAAAAAGTTTTAATAAAAGCATAAGTAATTAAGAGCGTCTGTTTATATGTTTTCAAAAAGCCAACCTTTCTTTCAAAAATATTATAAGATATTAGCCTTATATAAGTCTTTAAAGATACTGAAGTGAGTTTTAATATTCTTATATAGAACTCTTCGATAGTTTTATCTACTTCGCTTTGATATTGATAATTATATTCAATATTTCCTAAATCCCAAATTTGGATCCAATTTTTAAAATGTTGTTCATTAAATTTCTTCCTTCCCAGTTCTTTTAGACCACTAGTTGACACACCTTTTTTAGTTTGTCTATAAACAGCCATTTTTTCATCTATAAAACCAAAATATCCGTGTTTACCCAAAAGCATTGATATAGGAACGTCACCAAAAGCAACTTGACTAAACCAATCTGGAATAAAATTAATATCAATGATATTTTTAAACATTAAGGTACGCATTTTAACACGCATCTTATTATTAAAAATATCCTGAACTGTTGAAATTGATTGCGGATGATATCCGTCTTTAGGTGATAGTTTTTCTATAAATATACCGTTTTCTTCTACTGCAATTTTTTGCCAGTGATGACATGCTATCATATCCTTGTCCGATTCCAATAAATCTACTTGTTTTTGTAATTTCAATGGATCTATCCAATAATCATCACCTTCACAAGTGGCTATATATTTACCTTGGCAGGCTTTCAAATTTTCCATAAAATTAAACCTCCCTGTTGCATTACCGTTAATTTTTATGACATCTTTCCTAGAACGGAGAAATAATCTTATAATGTTTGGAAATCTCTCTGCATATTCTTCACAAATAGCTCTAGTACCATCAGTGCTCTCGTCTTCACCTAAAATAATTTCAAATGGAAAAGTGGTTTTTTGCATTAAAATACCCTCTAGGCATTGTTTAATATAGTTAACATGATTATATGTTACCACACTTACACTAATAAGAGGAGCACTTTGGTTATTCATTTAAAAATCTTTCTAGATGTGTTCCTTTTAAGTTTTGAATAATTTCATTCTGGAACTCTATTGCTAAATCCATTTTATAAGCTTCATCATTACTCTTTACCTTATAGACACTATTAGGATCATCAACCTGTTTTGTTTTACTTTCTCGAATAAATTTCACACACTGCTCACCAAAGGTTATTTCAGCAAATTGATATAACTCTTCTGCTACTTCTAATGTATTTTTAAGGATTGATTTATACGTAATTATTTTCACTCTATTCGGGTAAGCTTTTTCTAAAGTTAAAAACATATTTGTTGCCTCTTTCCATTTATTAAATCCAAAATAATCAGCTCTGTCAACATTCTTATTCTGTGCTAATTTCCATTCCTTAGAAAAACTCCAATCTTTATTAAATTCTCTAGGGGCGTTTTTCCATGAACTTAAAACAGCCATTGGGTTTCTTACCACTAAAATCAACTTCAATTTGCTGTTTTTATTCATAATATTTGGCAAAACATAATGATAGCGTACATGCTTAAACACTAAATGCGGTTGTTCTTCTGATTTCATAAAATGAGGATAGCCTTTAAGCAATTCAGTATCTCTCATATTTATAAAGTCATCATCGCTGGCATAAATGGCATTAAAAAAATCAGTAATTTCTTCTGCCGAAGACATTTCATTAAGTTGATCTTTAAATGCATATGAAAACAAAGGTTGAAACTTTAATGTTACCTCGGGAGAGGCATTAAAAATTTGTGCCAACCATGATGTTCCCGACCTTGGGACTCCATGAATTCCTGTTATTGTTTTCATTGGTAGTTAATTTTTTCTATAAACCATCGGACTTTTTCTGGCTCATTAAACATTAAAACATCAATGATTGATAAATTTTCTACAAACTGATAATCAAACTGTTTATAAAATATTTCAGGCATTTCTAATATCTTTTTTTCAATATTGATAGGCTCCCAATCCATATATAATTGTTTTGAGCCTGGAGGTAATAAAATTGTTCTTGCCTCTAGTCGATTTAATATATATTCTAGTTTTTCTACTTTATCATTAATGTCTTTGAATTCTTTAATTTCTGAACTAAATAAAATATGATTTTGAATATTTAAATATTCAAGAATCATAATAACAGATTCTGATGAAAATTCACTTATCATAAAGTATTTTTTTTTTTGCAAAAAATTTTCCAAAACTTCATATATACTATCAAAGAAAGGGGCTTTAGAATAAGTAAACTTTATTTGTGTTAAAAATTTAGTTTTCCACGTGTCATAATCACTAATAAAAACTTCATTTATTTTCGTCCCTAGACTACTTTTCTTTACGGGTACTGTAAAATACTGTTTCCCATTACTAGACAATAGATTATTTCTATTAATAAATCCTCTTTGGATGTAATCTACGTTATCATAAAAAACAAATATTTCACTAGCGCTAACCATCTGAAAATAACCTATATATGGAAATAAATATGGTTGCATTATAGCTACTTTCATAAATTATCTTTAATAGTATTAATAATATCCTGCAGACTGTTTTTGTCTAAATTATGATAAAGAGGCAAACACAATATACGTTTTGATATTGATGCTGAATAGGGTAAGTTTGAAGTCTCTACATAAGATAAAGTATCTAAACTAGGATAAAAATAACGTCTAGGAAATATAGAACATTTTTCTAATGCCAATTTAACATTTAACAATTGTTTTTCATCTTCAAAAATCACTGGATAATAACTAAAATTCCATATTGTATGCTCCCTGATTTTTAAAAACTGTAAATTTAAAGATGCCAAAGCAGTAGAATAATCTTCTACTATTTTTTCTCTAGACGCTAATATAGATTCCATATATGGAAATACTGCTAACCCCATAGCTGCTTGAGGTTCACTCATTTTAGCGTTAATTCCTAATCCGTTAAATTGTTCAGGTCCATTATGACCAAAATTATGATGTGAAAATATAGTATTAAAATATTGAGGTTTACAAAACAATGCACCGCCTTCGCCAGTATGAAATAATTTAGTAGCATGAAAACTACAAGTACTTACGTCTCCAAAATTAAAAATAGATTGTCCTTTATAAGTGACTCCAAAACAATGAGCAGCATCATAGATAACTTTTAAATCATGTTTTTTTGCAATGGCTTCAATGGCTTCTACATTACATGGATTCCCAAATACATGAGTTGCTAGAATCGCTGAGGTTCTATCTGAAATTTTAGCTTCTATTTTCGTTTCATCAATAGTTAAGTAATCGGGATGTATATCTACAAAAACAGGTGTACATCCCTCCCAAACGATACTACTAGTCGTTGCAACGTAACTAAAAGGAGTTGTTATTATCTCACCCTGAAGCCTTAAAGCTTTTATCGCTATTTGTAAGGGCAGTGTACCATTAGTCATAGCAATGATATTTACGGTACCTAAATAGTCTTGTAATTTTAACTCAAGTTGCTTTACCAAAACCCCTCTATTGGTCATCCATCCTGTATTCCAGGCTTCTTTTAAAATAGTTTGGTATTCCTCTTGTGCGGGTAAAAATGTTTTAGTAACGTTTATCATAAAATCCTAATGGGTTTTACTAGAAATAGTCTTAAAACTAGAAGTTAATAAAAAAGGTTCCCAAGTTTCTTCTCTATGAATAATTTGAAATGGTAATATACCATTAATTCTAAAAACAGGGCATTTACTAATCCGTTCTCTCACAGCTAAATTAATAGAATATAATCCCTTAGACAACTGTAAGTTGTTATGACAAACTTTAAATGCAAATGAAGGATTACCATCAATAGGAGATAAGTTATCGTCATTTACTTTTAAACGCGCTATAGGTCGCTGTTCTTTATCTACAATAATAATAAAAAACTCATAATCCTTAATGGGTGAGAGAATTTTAAACTCAAACAAAAACTGAAGTTGAGTTCCCCATTGTAATTGTGCTATAGAATTCTCAAACGTGCTAGATACAACCTCGCTAAAGGATAACTCTATACTAGAATCAGTAAACACAACCAAACTCTCATTTTCAGCAAATCGATTATAATACAAATCTATAGCTTTACCAACATCATCACCCTGAAACTGAGATGAACCATGATCCATTAAAATAATTTGTGTACAAATACGTGATATCATTGGCATATTATGAGAGACAAATATCACTGCGGTTTGTGGTAAAATACTATCTATGGTTTTAAAGCACTTTAAGATAAAACCTAAATCTCCAACTGCCAACACTTCGTCAATAATCAATACATCAGGCTCCATTTGTGCAGCTACAGCAAAACCTAACCTTACCTTCATACCTGAGCTATAATGTTGCACAGGCATATCTATAAATTCTTCGAGCTCAGCAAATGATATAATAGTTTCAAGTTTGCCATCTATTTCTTTTCTGCTAAAACCTAAAATAGCACCATTATTATAAATGTTTTCACGTCCGCTTAAAATAGGATTAAAACCTGCACCTAATTCTATGAGTGCTCCTACACGCCCTTTTATAGTAACCTTACCTGCATCAGGATTAATAAGTCCGTTAAGTATTTTTAACAAAGTACTTTTACCTGCTCCATTATGTCCGATTAATCCTAAACACTCTCCTCGTCTTAATTCAAAATTAATGTCTTTTACTGCCCAAAACTCTTTATCCCGCAACAATCGTTCTTTGCTAGAACCACTTACACCACTTATTAAATCTTTAACACCATACCAAAGACTTGTTTTAAGATTTTTGCAAAATTTTTTGCTCAAACCTTCAACTTTTACAAGGACTTCGTTATTAGTCGTTATATGATTACTTTGAGCCATTTTTAATTCTTTACTTTATATTATTCATTTATACTTCTTTACACACTATAACCTAAGCACTCAAACGCTCAACAATTATAGGAATTGAGATACGATATACAATTAACCCTAAAAACAATAGAGGAATACAAACAACCAGTACCGCTAAAAAATAATTCAGATATTCTGGTGTAAATCCAACGACTAGATCTCTTGCCGTTAACATAATAGGAGTTATAGGGTTCCAGGTCATTATAGTTTTCATAGTTCCTGTTTCTGGTATCGCATAAACCACAGGTGTAACATACATTAAAAATTGCATGCCGAAAGTAATAATTTTACCAATATCTTTATAAAGAAGCCCAAGGGGTGTTAAGAACAAACCTAATGCACTTCCGAAAATAATAGCGCCTAGCATTGCAACAGGAAACAACAACAAACTCCAATTTAAACCTACTCCATATATAATTACAAATAAAACCAAAATGAAGATTTTTATAGCACTATCAAATAATAACTTATAAACCCCTGAAAGCAACAGCGCCTCTTTAGGGAAATTAATTTTAGTTAAAATACCTTTGGCTGATAATGTACTTTGCATTGGAGAATTAATAGAAGCAACAATAATAGACCATATTAAAGTACCGGAAAAAGCAAAAACAGGATAAGGGATTCCGGTATCTGACAATTTAATGGTACCACTATTATTTAAGAAAATCCATACAATAGCAGTAGCTAAAGGCATTACGAAAGCCCATATAATACCAAGATAAGATTGTCGGTACATAGCTTTAATGTCTCGCTCTGCTAACTGCCGTGCTAAAAACCGAGATTGATACATATCACTCAAGCTTGCTTTTAAAAGCATCCCAAATTTTATGTTGCGTTCTTTCTGATAAACTCGAGTTTCTAAAGCCATTTGTGGTTACAGTTATTAAGAAAAACATCCTGTTTTTCAATAAGCTAATATAATGATTCTATGAAGAAACTAGAATATGTTCAAAAGAATATATAGCGATATTAATGCAACATGAGTAAAAAAAAACAAAATGCTTAAAGTCAAATTAAATAAGTTATTACTACAGCGCATTTAAGCATTTGAAATTCTATTTAGCTTTAAAATAATTCCATGTTATTTTTAGTCCTTCCCTTACTGTAAACATTGGCTTATAACCTAAAAGAGTATTAGCTTTATCAATATTTGCTAAAGAGTCTCTAACATCACCTTGTCTGTTTGGACCGTAAATGGCTTCAACTTTAGAATTTGCAGAATCCTTAAGTGAATTCCATAAATAGTTTATAGTTATACGTTCTCCACAGGCAATGTTGAACACTTGATTCTTAGCTTTTTCCGAAGCAAAAAAGCCTTTTACATTAGCTTGAACAACATTGTCTATGTATGTAAAGTCTCTTGTTTGCTCACCGTCACCATTAATCTTTGGAGATTCTCCATCTTTTAGTGATTGCATAAACAAAGGAATAACTGCTGCATAAGCACCATCTGGACTTTGTTTTGGACCAAATACGTTAAAGTACCTAAACCCTATCACATCTGTATCATATGTTTTTCCGAAGACATCTGCATAGAGTTCGTTTACATATTTTGTAACTGCATAAGGAGATAAAGGGTTCCCTATATTATCTTCTACTTTTGGTAATGCTTTACTATCTCCATATGTAGAACTTGATGCTGCGTAGACCATTCGTTTTACCGAAGGAGAATCTTTGAGAGCAATCATCATATTTAAAAATCCAGATATGTTAACGGCATTAGTTGTAGCAGGATCATTTATAGATCTAGGTACAGAACCCAAAGCTGCTTGATGAGACACATAGTCCATATCTTTCATAGCATCTTTACAAGTTTGTAAATCTCTAATATCTCCTTCTATAAGCTCAAAAGCTGGATTAGAATGAAACTCTGTTAAGTTATATCTGTGTCCATTTGAAAAATCATCTAAAACACGTACTTTTTTTGCGTTATATTTTAAAAGATATTCTACAAGGTTTGACCCTATAAATCCGCCTCCTCCAGTAATAAGAAATGATAGTTCACTCAAATCCTGATTGTGATATTTGTTTTCGTACATTATAATCTTGCGTCTACTGTGTCTATTGGAAGTAATGATTTAACGTCAAAAATAACGCCAATTTCCGATTTTAATTTTTGTATGTCTATTTTCAAGAATTCGTTATGTGATACCGCTAATACAATAGCATCATAATCTGATTTTAATTGTGATTCTTTTTCTAATAAATCAAACCCATATTCATGCTTAACCTCATCTTTAGAAGCCCAAGGATCAAACACATCAACATTAACATTATATGATTCAAATTCTTCAATAATATCAATAACTCTAGAGTTTCTTATATCAGGGCAGTTTTCTTTGAATGTTATTCCTAAAACAAGCACATTCGAATCTTTAATTCTAGCTCCCTTTTTAATCATCATCTTCACAGTTTCCTGTGCTACATAACCTCCCATACTATCATTCATCTTACGTCCTGCAAGGATAATTTCAGGATTATAACCAGACTCTATTGCTTTTTGAGCTAAATAATAAGGATCTACTCCAATACAATGACCTCCTACTAAACCTGGAGAAAATTTGATGAAATTCCATTTAGTTCCTGCAGCTTCTAAGACAGCTTTAGTGTCTATATCTAATAATCTAAATATTTTAGACAACTCATTTACAAATGCAATATTAATATCTCTTTGAGAATTCTCAATTACTTTAGCTGCTTCAGCAACCTTAATTGAAGGTGCACAATGCGTTCCTGCTGTTATAATAGATTTGTATAAATCATCAACAACTTTGGCTATTTCTGGTGTAGAACCTGAGGTTACTTTTAATATTTTGGTAACCGTGTGTAACTTATCGCCTGGATTAATACGTTCAGGAGAATATCCTGCATAAAAATCTTCATTGTATTTTAATCCAGAATTTTTCTCTAAAATTGGCACACAAATATCTTCTGTTGCTCCTGGATATACTGTAGACTCATAAATAACAATATCTCCTTTCTTTAAACCTTTTGCAACACTTTCACTTGCCTTAATCAAAGGTGTAAATACCGGTCTTTTAAGTTCATCTGTTGGTGTTGGAACAGTGACGATATAAACATTAGAATCTACAATATGATTTGTATCATTAGTTATAAATAATCCAGTTTTAGAATTTGGGTCTAAAGTGAGTACAGACTTTAAATGATCGTCTTCTACTTCTAAAGTTTTATCTATGCCATTATTAAGTTCTTTGATACGTTTTTCATTGATATCAAATCCAATCACCATATATTTCTTAGCAAATTCAACAGCTAGAGGCAACCCTACATATCCTAATCCAAGAATTGTAATTTTTTTATTGGTATTCATTTTCAGTTAAGTATAGATTTAGTAATAAAGTTCAAATCTAAATAAAAACTCCAATTTTGTACGTATTTTTTATTAATTTCAACCTTATCTGCCCAAATAATCGTTCTATTGTAATTTTCAGGGTCAATTTGTTGAGATAAAATATCTTCTTCGTTTTTATATTTTAAAGTAGCAGGTCCTGTAATACCTGGTTTTACTTTTAATATGATTCTATCATCTCCAATTAAAGCATCAGCAAATCCTTGAACATCAGGTCTAGGACCAACAAAACTCATATCTCCGATTAAAACGTTATACAATTGTGGAAGTTCATCAATTTTTGAGTTTCTAAAAAATCGTCCTAATCGAGTAGCACTTTTATTAAGGTGACCTAATACATGGTTTTCTTGCTTAAGCGTTCTTAGTTTATATATTTTGAAATATTTACCATTTTGCCCTACTCTAAGTTGAGAAAAAACACCAAACTCTTTAGTATCTATAGTTGCTAATAAAATTAGAAAAATTAATGGAACAATACAGAAAGGCAAAAGAATAAGGGATAACAATAAATCAAATATTCTTTTGCCAAAAAGTTGCTTTTTAGTAATCAATTTAAATTCGCTTTAGAAAACGTTTTACTCTCTTTAGAATAGATTGATCATCTTGTTCATGATAAGCATTACCATAAACTCCATAACCATATCCATACCCATACCCATAACCATAACCATAATTATGATTGGTTTTATGCTTATAAAAATTCAACACGAAACTTATATTTTTAACTTCTCCAGTTCTATACTTGGCATTGATTAAAGCTAACATCCCTTTCTTTGTGTAATCTAAACGCACCATAAATATGGTAGCATCTGCATATTGCGTAAGCTCAAGCGCATCAGTAACTAAACCCAAAGGAGGTGTATCTAATACAATCATATCATAATCTTGTCTTAGTTGGTCAATCAAAATTTTCATTTGATCACTCATTAATAACTCTGATGGATTTGGAGGTACTGGTCCAGAAGGAACCACATCTAAGTTTTCTACATGTGTAGTAGACTTAACATCTTCAAAGCTACTTTCTCCAATAAGATAATTTACAATTCCTTTATCATTTTCAATATTGAAATCCCCAAATATTTTTGGCTTTCTTAAATCGAGTCCTAACAAAATAGTTTTCTTGCCAGACAGAGCATAAACCGTTGCTATGTTTATAGAACAAAATGTTTTTCCTTCTCCACTTACAGATGACGTTATCATAAGTGTTTTTCCTTCAGTTTTACCTTGTCTTTTATATAGAAACTGAAGACTGGATCGTATAGATCTAAAAGATTCTGCTACTGCCGACTTTGGTTTCTCAAATACAATTAAATTATTTTTATAGTTGTATTTTCCTATTAATCCTAATATTGGAATCTTCGACAACTGCTCCACTTCATCAGATCCATGAATAGTATTATCTAATAAAAACAAACCAAAAATCAAAAACATAGGAACAAAAAAGCCCATCATCAAAGCCATCATATAATTAAGAGACTTGTTAGGGCCAATACGACCTCCTCCTATATCTTTCGCTTCATCGATCACTGTAATATCAGATATATTAGCTGCCTTAACAATAGCCGCCTCACTACGCTTAACCATATAAATGTTGTAAGCTTCTTGACTAATATCTAGCTTTCTTTGAATTTTAAGATATTCTTGTTGATCTTCTGGCAAACCACTAAGTTTAGCTTCTAAATTCGCAATATTTCTATTTAAGGTTGTTAATTGAATTCCTATTGTTTTTTTAGTAGCACCAATGGTTTCAAGAAGTACATTTTTTTCTGCATCAATGCGTCGATCAAGTTCTTTAAATAATCCAGAACTTTCTTTAGTTGTGTACTCTAAGTTTTGGCGTTCTGCAGCCAACTGAATTATTTTACCAACACTAGATAATATATTATTTTCTTGTATTCCTACTGAAGTTGGAGCTGCAATTTCTGTGTAATTGGTTTTTGTATTTAAATAGTTTTCCAAATTATCTAAATAGGCCAATTTTGCTTTTTCTTGCTCTTTGGTTAAATCATAACCTCTTAACTGTCCAGATATTTGTGTGATTTCTTCAGTAACATCAAATACTTTATTCTGTTTTCTGAAATTATTCATTTCATCTCCAAAATCTTTGAGCTTAACGTTTACAGCTGCAAGACTACTATCAATAAACTTTATTGTATTTGTAGCATATAAATTTTTACGTTCTAATTCCGACAAACTTAAGATAGCTGAAGTGGCATTCAAATAATCAACAATTTTATGTTTATTATGTCCAGCGAGTTGCAATCTTAAAACAGAAGATGAAGCTTGAGCAGATGGAGCTATAATAATATTGTCTTGATAGTTTTTAACGATTCTATCAAAATTTGAAAATTCAATAAAATACTCAGATTGTGGCTTAACAATCAAATTAGGCTTAAACACTAATCTACCATTTAAAAAAGGCAAATCTATGACTTCACCACTTTTAAAAGTCTTTTTAAAAACTCCAACAGGCACATTAACTTTTTTAACCAACTGACTACTATATATTTGAGCAGACCTCGTACTGCCTTCAAACTGAGTAAACACTTCAAACTCATTGGCGTTTAAAAACCGAATCCCTACGGGACTCCCTAACAATTGTGGTTTTGTCTTATCAATAATAAATTCAAACGGTGCTTTTTTATAAATATCTTCCTTTCTATATTTACCCTCAACAAGATAATCCATGTAGAACTGAAGTGAATCCACAACTTTTTCATTATGTGTTCTTGTTTTTATTGCAGTTATTATTTTACCAACTTTCCCAGATACGCCTCCCCAATTAAAGGAGATACTAGTATTAGCAGTAAAGAAAGGATTTTGATCATTCTCAACAGAAATTAACGAATCAAGTTTATAGACGTTTTGTTTACGAACATTTATATAATAGGCTACCAAAAGTGCCACACCTATAGATAACAAGACAAATTTCCAAAGGTTAATTATTTTAAATAAATAACCTCTAAAATCAAAACTTACACGACCTGACTCACCAGAGTCATATTCTTCACGAGTATCTTGTTCCATAGTCTATAATCTTGTAAATAATAATATTGTAGTCGTAATTAATGACAATACTGTGGCGATTGTACCAAGTGTTTGAACTGCAGTTGTACCTGTTCCTAAAGATTTTTGCTTTAAAGGCCTCACATATATAATATCATTAGGCTGTATATAATAATAAGGGGATTGCATAACCTTGACATCTGTCAAATCAATACTGTGTATTTTTTGTCCTTGAGGATATTGTCTGATAATCTGTACTTCTTTTTTGTTCCCTGTAACAGGAATTTCACCAACATTAGCTATTGCTTCAAAAATATTGACACGATCTTGAAACAACGTAACAGTACCTGGAGAACCAACTTCTCCATTAGCAGTAAATCGTAATCCTGAAAGTTTAACTGTTATAAAAATATTTGCAGTCTCTTTAAATTGATCTTCTAAAAGTTTTTTCTTTAATGCTGCTTCAATTTCTTCAGTAGTAAAACCTAAAACATTGATTTTACCCAATGATGGTATTCTAATATTACCATGCAAATCAACCGTAAACCCATCAAAATATGCTCGCTCAGCACTAGAAGCATCTAAACTAGCCTCTCCAACAGGATTAAAAATATTTGCATTTTCTTGATCTAAAACTTTTATTCTAACATTAAGAATATCATTAATTTGAACACGGTATGGTTTTAACTGTTCTATCATTACTTGAGTAGAGTCAGTAGTAGTTGATTTATTCTGAAGGTATATCGTATCTTTATGTGGAATACAAGAAGTTGATAACATACATAGTAACAATCCTGTAAGCAATAATAGTCTATTCATTATAATGTTGCTTGTTGCTTCACAAATATAGCTTATCACTATTAATATCAAAACTATTAGTCGTTTTTTTGAGTAATATCACTTTCTTTGTAAAAAATATTCCTTTGAACTATTTAACTGTTGAAAACATATCAAAATCTTATGGCGAATTAGAGCTCTTTAAAGACCTCTCTTTTAGTATCCATAAAGATGATAAAATAGCATTCGTTGCTAAAAATGGAAGTGGAAAAACCTCCATCCTAAATATCCTTTCTGGTGCAGATACTCCAGATTCTGGACAAATTGTAATGCGAAATGGTTTACGAATCTCATTTTTATCGCAAGACCCTCAGTTTGATCCAAAATTAACAATCAACGATACAATTTTTAATTCTGAATCTCCTCAACTAAAAATAATAGAGAATTACGAAAAAGCATTACAAAATCCTGAAGATGCAGAAGCTTACCAAAAAGCGTTTGAGCAAATGGAAATCCATAACGCTTGGGAATTTGAATTGCAGTTTAAACAAATATTATCGCAATTAAACCTCAACAATCTAGAACAGAAAATTAGTACGATGTCTGGCGGACAAATAAAACGTCTCGCCTTAGCACAAGCATTAATTAGCAATCCAGATTTATTAGTACTCGATGAGCCAACGAATCACCTAGATTTAGAAATGATAGAATGGCTAGAACAATATTTTGCTAAAGCACAGTTTACTTTATTTATGGTCACTCACGATCGCTACTTTTTAGAACGTGTATGTAATGAAATCATTGAGTTAGATCATGGTAAAATGTACACCTATAAAGGTAATTACTCTTACTATTTAGAAAATAAAGAAACAAGAATTGCACAAGAACAAGTTGAAACCGGAAAAGCCAAACAACTCTTCAAAAAAGAGTTAGATTGGATGCGTCGCCAACCAAAAGCGAGAACTACAAAATCGAAATCTCGTATTGATGATTTTACAGATATCAAAAAACGAGCGCACCAACGTAGAAACGACCATAAAATTGAATTAGAAATCAATATGGAACGTTTGGGAAGCAAGATTGTAGAGTTTCATAAAGTGTCAAAATCATTTGATGACTTAGTAATTCTAGATGAATTTGAATACACCTTTAAACGTGGTGAACGTATTGGTATCATTGGAAAAAATGGGACTGGAAAATCCACATTTCTAAACATGTTGACAGATGCCTTAGAACCAGACTCTGGTAAAGTTATCGTTGGAGAAACCGTGAAATTTGGATATTACACACAAGGAGGAATACACGTTAAAGAAGGCCAAAAAGTCATTGATGTTATCAAAGAATTTGGTGAGTATATCCCATTAACAAAAGGACGACAAATTAGCGCAAAACAATTGCTAGAACGTTTTCTTTTCGACGGAAAAAAGCAACACGACTACGTAGAAAAATTAAGTGGAGGCGAACAAAAACGACTGTATTTATGTACTGTTTTAATTCAGAATCCTAATTTCTTGATTCTAGATGAGCCAACAAACGATTTAGATATCGTCACCTTAAATATTCTTGAAGATTTTCTATTGGATTTCCCAGGATGTTTACTCGTTGTGTCTCACGATAGATATTTTATGGATAAAATTGTGGACCACCTTTTCGTTTTTAAAGGTCAAGGTGAAGTGCAAGATTTTCCAGGTAATTATACCGATTATCGTGAGTATGAAGCCTCTACTCCTCCTGTAGAAAAAGCAGAAACTTCGACTTCTATTGCTTCGGAAATTCAACAAGACCAAAACAAAGCAGATAAATTAACTTATAACGAACAAAAAGAATACAAAAACCTAGAAAGTAAAATCCGTTCGTTAGAATTAGATAAGAAAAAACTGGAAGCCAAGTTTCTTGACGAGAATTTATCTCAAGACAAAATCACCGATTTATCTCAAAAATTACAAAAAATCATTGACGACATTACAGTAAAAGAAACCCGATGGTTCGAGTTAGCCGAAAAGCTAGGTTTATAAATTGTTGAGTTGTTTTCATTACAATGACTAAAAAATAAAAATCATAACTTTTTAAAGGTGTTTCAAATCATCCAGTACATAAAGTTCTTATTCAAATCTACCAATCAACATGGTGTGCATTCGCCTTTTGTCTATGATTTGGTCACCAAATGTTTTTATAACAGCACTAAATATTCACACTATTCAAGGCTTAAAAACTATCGCAACTCATTATTTAAAAACAAATCCACTATTAAAATAACCGACTTTGGCTCAGGTTCACGCGTCTTTAAATCTAACGAACGACAAATTAGAGCTATTGCAAAAAATTCAGGGACATCTTTAAAACGTGCTAAATTATTATATCGTGTTGTCAATTATTTTAAACCAAAACACACCTTAGAATTAGGAACCTCATTAGGTATCGCAACACAAGCTATGGCTTTAGGTAATTCTGAAAACAGTATTATTTCTGCGGAAGGTTGCCCAAATATTTCAGGATTTACAACCCATAAACTTTCCGAAGAAAACATTAAAAATGCAACGATAAAAACGGGTGAGTTTGAAACCATCATTCCGAAGTTAAAAGAAGAATCTTACGACCTCATATTTTTTGATGGCAACCATAACAAAGCAGCAACAATCAACTACTTTGAGACATTAATTGATAAAACTCACAACGACACAGTGTTTATTTTTGACGATATCTATTGGTCTAAAAACATGTTAGAAGCTTGGGAAATCATCAAAACACATCCAAAAGTTTCTGTAACAATTGATACATTTTTTTGGGGTTTTGTATTCTTTAGAACAGAACAAGTCAAAGAAAATTTTAAGGTTAGAATGTAACATCACGTGCAACTTAGCGTCATATTAAGTATATTGCAATAACCACAATCAAAAGTCATTTTTAAGTATGAGCAACGTCATTGAAATTAGAAATATCATTCGTGATTTCCAGTTAGGTCAAGAAACCGTACACGTTTTAAAAGGTATCGATTTAGATATAGAACTTGGAGATTATGTCGCAATTATGGGACCATCAGGTTCTGGCAAATCGACGCTCATGAACCTTTTGGGTTGTTTAGATACTCCAACTGCAGGTGCATATATCCTCAATGGCAAAGATGTGAGTCAAATGAGTGATGATGAATTAGCCGAAATTAGAAACACCGAAATTGGCTTCGTATTTCAAACCTTCAACCTATTACCAAGAACAACTGCGCTAGACAACGTAGCACTGCCAATGGTTTATGCAGGAAAATCTAAAGCAGAACGCACCAAACGTGCCGAAGAAGTACTAACAGAAGTTGGCCTCGCAGATCGTATGGATCATAGACCTAACCAACTTTCTGGTGGACAACGTCAGCGTGTGGCTGTAGGTCGCGCTTTGGTAAACAAACCTTCTATTATTTTGGCAGATGAACCTACAGGAAATTTAGATTCTAAAACAGGTCATGAAATCATGGCGCTTTTTAATGACATCCATAAAGCTGGAAATACTGTAATCATGGTAACTCATGAAGAAGATATTGCTGCACATGCTCGTCGTGTGATTAGATTACGTGATGGATTGGTAGAGACTGATACTTTGAATTATTAGTTTCTGATTCAGTCACAGTTTTCTATAAATATCAATAACGCTTCAATTAAACTTAAATGTGCAAGCATTCCAGAGTCAACTTTGCACCTCTGCGACTTTGCGAGCATTTTTAAAACCCCTAACTTTGATTCCACAACATGGATAACTGTAAAATGACCCGAACATGTCAAAAGCTTTATCTATTAAGAGAAATTTGTAATAGCTAACAGCATGTGACCGTCAAAAAAAATAAGCATAACACATGAAAATCTACACTAAAACAGGAGACAAAGGCACAACCGCATTATTTGGTGGTACAAGAGTTCCAAAACATCATATTAGAATTGATAGCTACGGAACCGTTGATGAACTCAACTCTCATTTAGGCCTAATTAGAGATCAAGAAATCAATAATCATTACAAAGATGTATTGATTGATGTTCAAGATCGATTATTTACCGTTGGAGCCATTTTGGCCACAGATCCTGAAAAGGCAACGCTTAAAAACGGAAAAGACAGACTTAATATCCCTAAAATTTCCGAAGAAGATATTGAACGTTTAGAAAAAGAAATGGACACCATGAATGAGTCTTTGCCTGAAATGACGCACTTTGTGTTACCAGGAGGACATCAAACCGTGTCATTCTGTCACATAGCACGCTGTGTTTGTAGAAGAGCTGAACGTTTAGCAAGTGCACTTAATGATATAGAACCATTTCAACCCGAAAGTTTAAAATATTTAAACCGTCTTTCTGACTATCTATTTGTATTGGCACGAAAGTTGTCTTATGACTTACAAGCCGATGAAGTAAAATGGATTCCGAAGAAAGAATCATAATATTATACTTTGCAGGATAAAGTCATAGTTCTACTAGGCTTAAAGCATAAAAAACACAAGTTCTTTTAAATTTTTATTTAATTAATTCACTTTTTTCTTGACTTTCTGAACTATAATTTTATTTTTGCAGAAATTTAAAACGCATAACACATGTATTGGACATTAGAATTAGCATCATATTTAAGTGATGCGCCTTGGCCAGCAACTAAAGACGAATTAATTGACTACGCTATTAGAACAGGAGCTCCTTTGGAAGTTGTTGAAAATCTACAAGCGATAGAAGACGAAGGCGACTCTTACGATTCCATCGAGGAAATCTGGTCTGATTATCCAACAGACGAGGATTATCTCTGGAATGAAGATGAATATTAAGTAATTTGTATTTTCAAATTACATTAATTGTAAAATAAAAGTTAAAAAGTCTCATCATGAGGCTTTTTTTGTGCCCAAATTTTAAATATAACTAACACAAATCATATCTTTGAGGTCTAACAATTTTGAAGATACGACGTTATCTAAATAACACATAAATTTAATCAACCTGAACTCGTTTCAGGTTCTCACACAAATGGTTTACCAAAATCATGAGATTCTGAACCAAGTTCAGAATGACGAATCTAAGTTTTTAGATAATTTCATTAAAATAAACAAACACCAATGAGTTTTTTAAATTCAGTATTAAAAGTATTTGTAGGAGATAAATCCAAACAAGATGTTAAGGCACTCTCTCCTATTGTAGATCAAGTAAAAGCATTTGAAAGTGCGCTTGAGCAATTGTCCCACGACGAATTAAGGGCAAAAACAGTAGAATTTAAGGCGAAAATTGCTGAGGCACGCAAACCTCTTCAAGATAAAATTGATCAATTAACAATAGATGCTGAAGCAACTGAAGATATTGATGCAAGAGAAGATATCTACGTAGAAATTGATAAGATTAACGATGAAATCTACACAGTAACAGAAGAAGTTTTGACTACCCTTATGCCAGAAGCCTTTGCTGTGATTAAAGAAACTGCAAAGCGTTTTGTTCATAATACAGAAATTTCAGTAACCGCTAGCGAGTTTGACCGTATCGTTTCTGGTGACAATGATTATGTCACTTTAGATGGTGATAAAGCTATTTGGGCAAATTCTTGGGATGCTGCAGGTAAACCAATTACTTGGGACATGATTCATTATGATGTACAGTTAATTGGTGGTACAGCGATGCATCAAGGTAAAATTGCAGAGATGCAAACTGGTGAAGGTAAAACGTTAGTAGCAACACTTGCGGTATATTTAAATGCATTGGCAGAAAAAGGGGTCCACCTAGTAACCGTAAATGATTACTTAGCAAAGCGTGATAGTGCTTGGATGGCTCCTATTTTTCAATTTCATGGTATGAGTATTGATTGTATTGATTATCACCAACCAAATAGTGAAGCGCGTCGTAAAGCCTACAGAGCAGATATTACTTATGGAACAAACAACGAATTTGGTTTTGATTACCTAAGAGATAACATGGCAAATTCGCCAGATGATTTAGTGCAACGTCCACATCACTACGCAATTATTGATGAGGTCGATTCTGTATTAGTTGATGATGCGAGAACACCATTAATTATTTCTGGACCAATACCACAAGGTGATCGTCATGAATTTACAGAGTTAAAACCTAAGGTTGAGGATTTAGCTAATGTTCAAAGAAAAGAACTTATTAGTGTTTTAGCCGAAGCCAAAAAATTGATTGCAGCAGGTGATACTAAAGAAGGTGGTTTCCTTTTACTGAGAGCTTATCGTGGAATTCCAAAGAATAAAGCGTTAATCAAATTTTTAAGTGAAGACGGAATTAAGACCTTATTACAGAAGACCGAAAACTTCTACATGCAAGATAATAATAGAGAGATGCCAAAAGTTGATGCAGAGCTCTACTACGTTATCGAAGAGAAAAATAATCAGGTTGAATTAACAGATAAAGGTGTTGAATATATCTCCGGAAAAGATAATCCAGATTTCTTTGTCATGCCCGAAATCGGGATGGAAATCTCTAAAATTGAGTCTAAAGGCTTAAGTAAAGAAGAAGAAGCTGATGCAAAAGAAGAGTTGTTTAGAGACTTCGGAATTAAATCTGAACGTATCCACACACTTAACCAATTATTAAAAGCTTACGCATTATTTGAAAAAGACATCCAATACGTTGTGATGGACAATAAAGTAATGATTGTAGATGAGCAAACTGGTCGTATTATGGATGGTCGTCGTTATAGTGACGGTTTACACCAAGCGATTGAAGCTAAAGAAAATGTAAAAATTGAAGATGCAACGCAAACTTTTGCGACTGTAACACTTCAAAATTACTTTAGAATGTATCGTAAACTATCTGGTATGACAGGTACAGCAGTAACTGAAGCTGGAGAATTATGGGAAATCTACAAATTGGATGTGGTTGAAATTCCAACCAACAGACCAATTGCTCGTGATGATAAGCAAGATTTAGTTTATAAAACAAAACGTGAAAAATACAACGCAGTTATTGATGATGTAACAGCATTATCACAAGCTGGTCGTCCAGTACTTATTGGTACAACATCTGTTGAGATTAGCGAGTTATTGGGTAAAATGTTGAGTATTCGTAAGATTCCGCATAATGTCTTAAATGCAAAACAGCACAAAAAAGAGGCAGAAATAGTTGATCAAGCAGGTAGAACTGGACAAGTTACTATTGCTACCAATATGGCAGGACGTGGAACGGATATTAAGTTAACAGATGAAGTAAAAGCAGCTGGAGGTTTAGCTATTGTTGGTACAGAGCGTCATGATTCTCGTCGTGTCGATAGACAGTTACGTGGTCGTGCAGGACGTCAAGGAGATCCAGGAAGTTCACAGTTTTATGTCTCACTAGAAGACAATTTAATGCGTCTATTTGGTAGTGAGCGTATTGCCAAAATGATGGATAAAATGGGACTGCAGGAAGGTGAAGTGATTCAACATTCTATGATTTCAAAATCTATTGAGCGTGCACAGAAAAAAGTTGAGGAAAATCAATTTGGTGTTCGTAAGCGTTTACTAGAATATGATGATGTTATGAATGCGCAACGTGAGGTTGTTTACAAACGTCGTCGTCATGCACTAGAAGGTGATCGTCTTCGTGTGGATTTGGCAAATATGATTTATGATACTTCGGAAGGGATTGCAGAGTCTAACAAAGCTGCAGAAGATTTCAAGAACTTCGAGTTTGAGTTGATTAGATATTTCTCTATGAGTTCGCCGATTTCCGAAGCTGAATTTGGAAAACTTAACGTTCAAGATATTGCTGGTAAAGTATATAAAGCGGCTTTTGAGCATTACAGAGCAAAAATGAAGCGTAACGCAGAATTGGCATTCCCAGTGATTGAGAATGTATATCTTAATCAGCGTGATAAATACAAACGTATTGTTGTGCCTTTTACAGATGGCGTAAAGAATTTACAAGTTGTTACAGATCTTGAAAAAGCATACGAAACGAAAGGAACTCAGTTAATCAATGATTTTGAAAAGAACATTTCATTAGCTATTGTTGATGATGCTTGGAAAACGCATTTACGTAAAATGGATGAGTTAAAACAATCAGTTCAATTAGCGGTTCATGAGCAAAAAGATCCTTTATTAATTTACAAGTTTGAAGCTTTTGAATTATTTAAAGAAATGATTGACCAAGTGAATAAAGATGTGATTTCATTCTTATTTAAAGGAGAATTACCTCAAGAAACTCAAAATAACATCCAAGAAGCAAAAGAACGTAAGCAAGAAAATCTACAAACGCAAAAAGAAGACATCCCAAATATGGATGAACGTGCTGCACAAAGTAGATCTGTAGGTGCTGGAGCGTCTCGTCAACAAGAGGTTGTAGAAACCATTGTACGTGATAAACCAAAAATTGGACGTAATGATCGTGTGACAATTAAACACGTGATGAGTGGTGAGAATAAAACCGTAAAATATAAGCAAGCAGAACCTTTAATCGCAAAAGGCGAATGGGTTTTGATTGAAGAGTAGTTGGTCGTTAAATGACGTTTGGTAGCTTAATCTATTATAAAATTTTAGACTGTCATTCAGAGCGTAGCGAAGAATCTCATATACATATTATTTGTCGTAAATGAAACGACATTTAAAAATCCCGAACTAACGTTCGGGATTTTTTATTTAATACAGTTTCCATTTAAAATAGTTACAAAAAAAATCATATTCAAATTAAACCATTGCAGTAAATAGGTGTCAAAGTATCATATGTTATAAATTGCCCTTAATTTCAATAAACACAAAACGCAATCTGCGTATGACAAGACATATCTACTACTTGGTTTTTATAGTATTTTGCATTAGCTGTAAAGATAATTCTTCTACAGTTGCTGAAACAAATGAGAACCGTTCTGAAGTTAATAATGAGATCGCTGTACATGATTTCAATTCATTAGAACCTTTACTTTACACTGAGTCTAACAAAACATATATCGTGAATTTTTGGGCCATGTGGTGTGCACCTTGCGTTAAAGAATTGCCTTATATACAACAGTATGCCAAAACATATCCTGACACAGAAATCTTATTAGTGAGTTTAGATTTTAAAAAAGATATTGAAACCAAATTAAAGCCTTTCTTAAAAAAACATAATATAACCTCAAAAGTGGTGCTACTAGATGATCCTGATTCTAACACTTGGATTGATAAAATAGATCCAAACTGGTCTGGAGCTATACCATTTACTATCATATTCAATGCTAAAGAACGTGCTTTTTATGAGCGTTCTTTTGAAAGTTTTGAAGATTTAGAAAACGAAGTAACTAACACAATACATAAACCTTTATACAAATATAAATGAAAAGAATAAGCATGTTAATTGCCATAATTGGCCTATCTACAAGCGTACTAGTCTCTTGCAAAAATGAAGCTAGTGACAAGAAAGATTTAACTTCAGAAAATCAACATAAAGATCGAAAAGGTGCACATAGAGATGGAGATCATAAAGGACCTCCTCCAGGTGATAGAAAAGGTCCTCCTAAAGTTGGTAGCCCAGAACAAACCAAACCTTTAGAAGAAATTGGAGGCTACAAGATTGGTGATGTTGCAACAGATTTCAATCTTAAAAACGTAGATGGCTCCATGGTTTCGTTAGCAAGTATAGAGAGTGCTAAAGGTTATATAGTAACGTTTACTTGTAATGAATGTCCGTTTTCAAAATTATATGAAGACCGTTTAATTGCATTGCATAACACCTATGCTTCTCAAGGATATTCTGTAATTGCGATTAATCCTAATAGTCCTGAAAATGAAAAAGAAGGTTATGAAGCGATGCAACAACGTGCAAAAGAAAAAGGATTCCCTTTCGCATATCTAGTTGATGAAGGACAAAAAATCTATCCACAATATGGAGCTGTAAGAACACCTCATGTCTTTTTATTAGACAAAGAATTTAAAGTACAATATATTGGAACTATAGATGATAACGCTAAATCTCCAGAGGACGTGAAAGTGAAATATCTAGAAAATGCTATTAATGCATTACAAAATGGCAAAAAACCAGAACCAAATTTCACTAAAGCCAATGGATGTCCAGTAAAGGCAAGTAGAGCTTAAGACAATATCGTTTAATTAATATTAAAAATCCCGAACTTATGTTTGGGATTTTTTTGTTTGAAATATACGTAGAACTACGTATTGATAATCCAATAAAAAACGAGTAACTTCGTCTAACGACTGATATAAGTCATTTAAACGGACTCATATCATAATAGTTGTGTGCAATCAAAAAAACGGAGTAAATGAAACAAAATTTAACATTAATACTCATTCTATGTATTACCAAACTGATTTTGGGCTGTTCTCAACTGGAAAAGTCTAAAACTGAACAAAAGGAAGCAGAAACCAATATTGAACTAAAAGACAATTGGTACTACCTTAATGGAGAGAAATTCTTTATAAAAGCCATCGGTTACGAAATAGGTGCACGACCAGGACAACATCCTTATGAAGATGAAAAGAAAGATCATTTGGAGTTAATGAAATATGATCTCGATAACATTAAAAAAGGAGGTTATAATACAATAAGAACTTGGAGTCAATTTTCTGAAGCACAATTAAAATTGGTGCAAGAATCGGGTTTAAAACTTATTATGGGTTTAGAAGTTAATCCCGAAGAAGATTATAATGATCCTAAATTTATAAATCATTGCAAGACACAGCTTGAAGATATTTTAAAATATGCACCCAAATATGATTGTATAATTACGTATCTGGTTATTAACGAACCTCAAACAGATCACATTCATAAAGTTTCAGCCAAGGCGTTTAAAGACCTTATGAAAATGATGGTAGATATGATTCATAAGGATCACCCAAATGTACCTGTTACACTTTCTGCAAATGCTATGATTAGCGATTGGATGGATGAAAGTATGTATGATGTATACGCTTATAATTGTTATGGCTACAATGAAGGCCAAACAGCAACAATGGGATTTAGAGATTATATTAAAGGTTTAAATGAATTAAACGGATTAGATAAACCATTTATAATTACTGAATTTGGACATTCAGTATCACCAAAAGGAGGCTTTGGTAGTTTTGGCTCACGAACTTTAAAAGAACAAAGTGAAGGACTTGTCTCTAATTACCGAGATCTGATGGATGCTGGAGCTGTAGGAATGTGCCCATTTTATTATGCTGATGGTTGGTGGAAAGGTGGAGAAAAAAGCATACACAATAAAGACCAACCAGAAGAATGGTTTGGATTTTGGGGTTATAAAGATGTTTACGACAAATATGGTTCACCTCGTCCTGTTTGGTTTGCCATGCGAGATTATATGAAAGGGCTTATTATAAGTCCTAAAAACAGAACAATACACACTAACACAACGACGATACCTTTAGAGTTTTATAATGATGCGACTATTAAAAAAGTAGTTGTGAAAAACCGTGATGAAGTTATCTATTCTAAAAACATTACAAACGCAGGTTATTTTGCAGATCAATTAACAATTAATCCAGTTGGTATGGAAGCAATAGAGCTTGCTTTTGAGTTTTTTGATAGTGAAGATAATAGTGTAAAAAACGAATCTATAATAATTCTGGCTTCTAAAACTGCTATTGAATTGCCCAAATTAACTATAGAAGTCACACCTGAAAAAGATTTAAACGAAAGCAAAAATGCGAGTATCAAAACTAAAATTGAAACTAATGAAAATTTTAAATTAATTAGCGATTTAATAGTTAGTTATAATACACATCTTGGATGGGATGTTGGGCAACAAATATCTGTTTCTATTACAGAGCAATTAGATAAAAAGATAATAACTTCTGAAAGTTCCTTTTTTATTCCAGATAATAGCTGGGTTGTAAATGCATCAGCTGGAATATCTGTTAGGTATGGCAAATTTACCTTTAAAATCCATGACCAAAAAATAATTTACAGAGGTGATTGGGCTAAAGAAATCAGTCGTTAGCATGACAGCACACAACAACATGTATAATTAATTGCTTTGGTCGTTGTTTACTTGGAAAATTCCTTCGGAATTTTCTCGCGTTCGTTTTTGTTTACTAAATTAGGTGCTTAAACCACGTAACTAACCATAAACAAAATGTTAGACGAACTCCTCAAATCCATTCATAATTTAATTTTCAATATTTTTCATTACCTTCATTCCAACTAACTAATTCCAGATTATAATGAAAAACATCCTAGCAACCATCGTAGGCTTGATAGCAGCTTCATTAATCGTTTATCTTTTTGAAACGCTTATAGGTCAAAACCTGTTCCCTTTACCAGAAGGTGCCAACCCAATGGATATGGAGTGGCTAAAAAATAACATGGACCAAATCCCAACTGGTGCAAAAGTCATGGTAGTCATTGGTCATTTTATGGGAATTGTAGTAGGTATGTTTGTTGCAGGATTCATTTCTAAAACGAGTATGGTTCCTGCATATATTGTTGGAGGTTTGATGTTGGCTGCAACTATTTTTAATGTGGCTATGTTGCCAAAAGAGTTATGGTTTAGCATTAGTGATATTGTATTTGCTGTTGTTGGGCTATTAGTTGGAAAGAGTTTGGCTAGTAAACAGATTAGAATTTAAAAAAATAAAACATACACACATGAACCGAGCATTTACTTAACTCTATCATTGAAAAGAGTATTTGATTGCGAACAACATGTGACCTTATAAAACAATAAACATACACACATGAAACATATTATCATCGTATTTATTTTTACAGGACTATTACTATCTTGTAATTCATCAGACAAAACTAATACAGCAACTGAGCGTTCTTCGGAAACGGAAACGACAGAAACCAGCACACCAAAAGAGAGCACTAAAGCGTTAAAGTCAATTGAAACCGATGACGACTTAATAGCTACAGCATTAATGGCTGTTCCAGAAGAAAGTAGATCAGACTGTAAAATTATTGGATATAATATGGCTGGCGAATTTGTAACGCTTAAAGAAGGTACTAACGAATTTATTGTGCTTGCTGATGATCCTAAAAAAAATGGATTTAGTGCAGCATGCTATCATAAAGACCTAGAACCTTTTATGGCAAGAGGACGAGCTTTAAAAGCTGAAGGAAAGACACCAAAAGAAATATTTGAAATCCGTGAAGAAGAAATGAAATCTGGTGCACTTAAAATTACTACAGGAGCAACGTTGCATATTTACTACGGAAAAGAAACAGAATACGATCCTGAAACGTCTAAAGTAGAAGGAGCAAAACTACGCTATGTGGTTTATATGCCTTGGGCAACATCAGAATCTACAGGTTTACCTGAAGCACCTTTTGCTTCTAACCATCCTTGGATTATGAATCCTGGAACACATAGAGCGCACATTATGATTTCTCCTTTAGCTGAAGAAAACAATTAATAGTGTTGTGATTATAAGTATTTAGCTAAGTGATTGTTGATAATTTAAGTTGTCATTCAGAAGGAATTCCGATAGCAATCGGGAGACTGAAGAATCTTATGTTTTATTAATGCGAGATTCTTCGCTACGCTCTGAATGACAGAACAGCATGCTTTTAGCTTTATTTTACTCTAATCTCAACAAAATTTCTGGATCCAAACAATTCCCTTTATAAAACTCTAAATCCTTCTTAGAACAAACTCCTGGATAATCACCAACAAAATCTTGCATATCCTTTATAATCTGAAAATGTAAATGAGGCGCATAATCACCATTAACACTCGAATCTCCTAAAGTCGCAATTTGCTCTCCTTTTGTGAAGGTCTGCCCTACTTTTAGATTTTCTATGGATGCTAAACTTAAATGTCCGTAAAGCGTGTAGAATTCTATATCATCAATAGTATGTTTTAAAATAATCGTCGGACCATAATCTCCAAAATTGGTGTTATTTTTAAAACTATGTACCTCAGCATCCAAAGGTGTGAATACAGGAGTTTCCGCAGCTATCCAAAGATCGAGACCTAAATGGATATTGCGTTCGGTTTCGGGAGTTGCGTCTTTAAAATAGGTGCTTCGTTGATAGATGTTTCGGGTTTCGAGATAACCTCCAAAAGCGACTTTGGCACCATGTTTCTTTTTATGGCTATTGATGTAACGTTCTAATGTTTCCGAAGAAGAGATATCAATAGTATTGAGTACTTTGTTAAATTTTGATAAATCTAGTGAAACGTAATCTGATTTGGAGATTGTAGGATGTAACACATAAAGTGATTGCTTGCCTAATTCCCTCAACAATTGAGAAAATACTTTATTTGCCATGCTCGTGATTTTTGTTAAAAATACGTCAATTGCCGATTATGTACCACAATTTGAATGTGAGATTCCTCCTATCGTCGGAATGACATTAGTCTAATTTTTTAAAGCTTTTTCCAACGCTTCTGCTTTATCCTTTGCATACATTAAACTCTCATCCATTTGATAGCACATTTGAAAATTGGCTAAAGCTTGTATCGAATCGCCTTGCATTAACAACGCATCACCATAACTATCATAGACATTTGCAGATTTTGGATGCTCTTTGATATTCAATTTAAAAATTTGAGCTGCAGCATCTATCTTATTTTCATTGATTAATAAATACCCTAATTGATTGATGTCATTCTCGCCTACTCTATAGCTTATGGTATCTGTTTTTACGCTATTATAAAATGTAATGGCTTCGTTTACATCTTTCTCATATATCTTTTTTGCCATTTCATTAGTGACACTTTTCTTTGGCATTTGGTATGGTTCTCCAGCTCGTAATCTTTCAATATTATCATATATAGGCCCAAAATTCTCTCCTGAGTCATTGGTTAAAATAATAAAACCACTTTTTGCATCGACTTCATTATGCAAAAACGTAACAAAACCAAACCAACCTCCTGAGTGATTAATAACTCTAGGTTCTCCAGGATTATATTCTAAAAACCAACCAAAACCGTAGCCTGTATATTCACCATCATTAGTTTTACCAGACTCCCAAGCTTCGTCTAAATACTCTTTAGAAATGATGGTATGATTTGCTAATGCCATGTTCCATTTGTAGAGATCTTCTACAGTTGAGTAAATTCCACCATCACCTCTAACATCATTTACAATATTGTAATCGTTAATTATTAAGTCTTTCTGGTTAAGTGCTTTTCTGTAACCAAAAACACGATTTGGCATCTTTGGATCTGCATCTATTTGATAATTATATAATGTTGTATTGGCCATTCCTATTGGATCTGTAATCTGTTCTTTTAAGAAATCTCTAAAATGTTGTCCAGAAATTTTCTCAACAATAGAAGCCAAAACCAAATAACCAGTATTACTGTACTCCCATTTTTCTCCTGGTTGAAAATCTAACTCAGGATCTACACGGTAAAACACTTTTAAAATCTCATCGTTACCAAGAATATATTGTTTCGTGGAATCTTCTTTAACAAAGTTTTGATCAATTATTCGCTCATAATCTGTAAGCCCAGAGATATGATATAATAGTTGTCGCACTGTAATATTATCATAAGGAAAATCGGTCAAAATAGTATTCACTTTTTGATCATACTCCAATTTACCAGCTTCTTTTAATTTCATAATCGCCATGCCTGTAAACTGCTTACTTACAGATGCTAACCGGAATTGAGAATCCAAGTCTAACGAATCTATTGGGTTAATAGAACGTAACCCATTACTGCTTTTAAATATGACTTCGCCTTTTTCATAGACTAGGATGTTTCCTGTTGAGAGTCCTTCAGTTTTCATCGCATTTACGAAATTTGCATACTCACTTTTGGAATCCTCTCCTACGGTTTTTTTAGATTCGTCTTTACATGAAAAAAAGCATGCCGAAAAAAGACACACTACTACTAGTTGTTTGAATAAAGTCATATTTTTGATTGATTGTAATTCTACTCAATAAAGATAACCGATTTAATTAATTGTTACAAAAACTTGAAGTATTGTCTAATATTTTTCGATTGTCACCTTGAGCGCAGTCGAAAGGTCTTTAGATGAACGAAGCTCGAAAAGTTTCGACTGCGCTCAACCTGACATTGAGTTTAAAATAATCTTAAAATTTTATTTTTTTCTTCGGAAGTGGGACAACTTGAAGACTGTTTATTTTTTGAAAAGAGCATATTTCTGTTTAAAACTGAAAGACATTAAGCAAAAGCAAATATTTGAGTTTTCGACTGCGCTCAAACTGACATTCTGCTTAAATAGTAAGTAATATGATTGTCATTTAGAAGTAATAATGACTGAAGGATAATTGATTATTGAGATATGAGATTCCTCCTATCGTCGGAATGACAGAAAGACAACTATTGTTTCAAAGCAACCTCACTAAACTTAGCATTAATGACAATAGTTTTTCCAGAATTTTTAGAATTAGGATAGTTATTTATGGTTTGCTGTGTTGTTATTTCATCATTTAAACGTGAGCGATTGCCTTTAAAATACATACTGTAATCTACAGTATTGCTTGGTAATTTAATAACTGCTTCGCTATTCTCTAAAATAATATTGAGAATAGTAAATGCTTCCGAAATATTTGAAATAGATAAATCTCCAAAACTACCATCAATGATGGCAGTTCCGGTTAGATTATCAATATACATATCAGACGAGTTACTATTTAATCTCAAACTAGCAACTGTATTAAGATGTGCATTTTCAACATATTTTAAATTTAGTTCACCATCACTCCACGTTGTAACTTGCACTGGAGAATAAGACACATTAATGGAAGTTTCGTTTCCATCAATGTGATTTGCCATCAAATTAGCGTGTGATATATCTGCTTTAAGATTGTAAATAACCGATGCCATTTTTAATTCGCCATGTCTCACGTTCATATTTAGCTTAGCACCTTTTGGCATTTTTATTTTTATGGTACGTTTTACATCTTTACCATGCATTTCAAAACGTTTTGAAAGATGCTCAGCACGTTTTTCAAGAGCTTCTTGCCTTTTTTCATGAACTTTCTCCAACTTCTCATGACGTTTATCCATCATTCTTTCTTGAGCTTCCAATCGCTTCTCCATAGCTTTAGCTCTTTCCTCCATTTGTTTACCGTAACGTTCTCCCCAAACTTCCATCTTTTTTGACCATTCGCCATCAAAACGTTTTCCAAATTCTTCTCCCCAAGCTTCCATCTTTTTACCATAATCTTCACCAAATTGTTTCCCGAATTTTTCTCCCCAAACTTCCATATGTTTTTCATAAGATGAAAAATCAACTTTAGCCATTTCTCTTCCCCAAGCTTTCATCTTCTCGCGATTTTTTGCTGGATAATCCTTGCTCCATCTCTCTAAATACGCTTCTCCATCTTTTTTATAGGCTTCAGAATCAAAACTCACGTTCGTAATACCATCTGGTAATTCTGGTAATTCTGGTAATTCTGGCATTTCTGGTATTTCTAATCGTGCCATTTCTGGCATTTCTGGTAGCTCTGGCATTTCTGGCATTTCTGGCATTTCACCTAAATCTATATCTCTTAAAACATCTAATGCTTTTAGAGCTTCAAAAGATTCAAAATGTACATTTTCATTATCTGAAAAACTCCATGAACCATGTGATCCATCAGACGAAATTGTAACGTTGCTACCAGAACCTTCTACTTTAAGATTCCATGATTTTAAAGCCTCTTGTAATTCTTCTTTCGATAATTTTTCACCTTCAATATAGGCTTCAATTTCTAAGGTGCTTTTGTTCCATGTGTCAATTTCTATTTGCACATAACTCGTGTTTAAATCGATTTCTACATCTTTTGTGACATCAATTTTCTTTGAAACTTTGGTTAATTTCTCCTGAGCCGAAACGCTTAAAGCGATACAGAAAAATAAGAGTGTTAATATTTTATATATTTTCATTTTGATTGTTTTTTATTATTGTGAAATGTTAACTCCAACGAGGTTTCGACTGTGCTCAACCTGACAGAAGTTAATACTCCATATTTTGATTATGCTTTGATTTTCTCTCCTTCCGAAGTATTTAAATCATTTAATTGTTCTTTTAAGCGATACAATAAATTAAGTCTTAATTTAAGATTGTCTATCAATGCACTCACCGTTAATTCATTTGGTCCATGATCGGTTAGCTCTACCGAAAGACGTTTGTATTCTTGATTTAACTCTGCAAGTCTCACAACGTAACCATCAAACAACTCTTTGTTTTCTGGTGTTTGCTTTACTTTAGACAACTCTAAATTAATGTTTGCCAAATAGTAATCTTCAACCTTTTTAAAATCTGGAGAAATATCTCCTAGTGATTTTAATTGGTCATCTTTTGACGGATTTTGAGTCTCGACGATTTCCGTAGGATCAATAGTTACATTCCCAAAGAAATTTGATGCTCCAAACCCTAATCCAATTAAGATTACAATTCCTGCTGCAATTTGTAACACACTGAAACGTTTTTTGATTGCTATGTCTACTGGCAAGGCCTCATCCAATTTTTCGAGAAAACGTGCTTCGTGACCTACGCTCATTTTTAATTGCGAATCTTGTTGCTCTTCTTCAAATAATTTTCTAATATCTCGTGCCATTTTTTAAAGGTTTTAACTGTTCTTTTAATTTAGACTTTCCTCTAGAGAGTTGGGTTCTTGAAGCAACTTCTGAAATGTTTAAAATTTCAGAAATCTCCTGGTGATCATATCCTTCAACTAAATACAACATCACGACGTAACGGTATTTATCTGGAAGTTTTTGAATCGCCAACTTAATCTCATCTAGCGTTATTGTATCCTCAACTAACCATTCGTTCTTATAAGTGTCATCGACGACTTTGAGGTGCACCTCTTCCAATTCTTGCAAATGTTGCTTCTTGGATTTTAAGCAATCAATACATTTATTAATCACGATACGTTTTAACCAAGCTCCAAAAGTGACTTCAGCTTTATACTGATTGAGTTTTGCAAATGCTTTAATAAAGGCTTCTTGTACGATATCTTCAGCTTCCATAGAATCCTTTACAAACCGCATAGCAACTGCAAACATACCATCACAATATTGATTGTATAGTTTTATTTGCGCAGTGCGATCATTCTGCTTGCATTGTTCAATGATGTCAATTTGAAATGTCTTCAAATCTTTTTTTGGTTTGGTTATATATCAAATAAATCAATTACTTCTATTTGACATTAGTTCATTATAAAGACGACACAAATAATAGAGTGTTGCAAAAAATTATTTTTTTTTATAAAATCATAAGAAATTTATACAAATTCTCGTTAAGTATTGACTTAGCATTTCTATTTCAATTATATTTGACGTCAATTATTTACATTCTTTTATTGCTATGAATACCTTTTTAAAACGCCTACTTATATTATTGTCTATTGTTGCTTTGGGATTATTTTTATATTCTCATTTTGTTGAGAACATTTTTTCTCCACGATTGAGTCCTAAAGATACTGTAGAATTTAAACTGAATGACCTCAAACTAGAAGTCTTCTACAACAGACCATCAAAAAAAGGTCGTGACGTTTTTGGTGCATTAGTCCCTTTTAATAAAGTTTGGAGAACAGGAGCTAACGAGGCAACGACATTTCAAACCAATAAAAATTTAATGATACAAGGTATTTATTTACCTAAAGGAAAATATACATTATGGACAGTTCCAAAAGATTCTACATGGAATGTGATGTTTAACACAAAACAGTATTCCTGGGGAGTTGATGAAGAAATGCAACCCATGTGGGACCCAAATAGTGATCTCCTAGAGATAGATGTACCTGTAGAAAAATTAAAATCTACGGTTGAGCAATTTACGATTGCGTTTGATAATTCTACAGACGACCTCCAACTTACTATGGCTTGGGATAATACAAAAATTGCAGTACCTTTAAAAGTACTAAAAGATTAAAACAGAGACCGTTTGTCTAAAACATCAAAATCGTCTGCATTGCATGAAACAGATGGTGTATCACAACCTGATATCACCAATGCGTCTTCTATTAAACGTATCAAAGACAAAAGAAAAGCAAAACTCAATACTAATACTCTAGTTACTGAAATTTTAAACGGTAACATCACTGCATTAAGTAGAGCAATTACGCTTATCGAAAGCTCTAACCCTAAGCATCTACAGCAAGCTAACGACGTTATTAAATTATGTTTACCACATGCTAATGCATCTGTTAGAATTGGTATTACTGGAGTTCCTGGTGTTGGAAAAAGCACGTTTATTGAAGCCTTTGGATTGCATCTCACGTCTATTGGTAAAAAAGTTGCTGTTCTAGCTGTTGATCCCAGTAGTAGTTTGAGCAAAGGCAGTATTTTGGGTGACAAAACCCGAATGGAAGATCTCGTAAAAAATGACAATGCATTTATTAGACCTTCACCTTCTGGAACATCTCTAGGTGGTGTAGCACGAAAAACTAGAGAATCAATTATTTTATGTGAAGCTGCTGGTTTTGATACTATTATAATTGAAACTGTTGGAGTTGGACAAAGTGAAACTGCTGTTCACAGTATGGTAGATTTCTTTTTATTGCTGAAAATCGCTGGAGCAGGAGACGAACTCCAAGGTATAAAACGAGGCATTATTGAAATGGCAGATGCTATTGCCATTAATAAAGCAGATGGTGAGAATTTAAAAGCTGCTAAACTAGCCAAAGTAGAATTTAATAGAGCGTTGCATTTGTATCCGCAAAAAGAATCTGAGTGGCAACCAAAAGTAAGTTTGTGTAGCGCTTTACATCGTGAAGGCATTGAGGAGTTGTGGCAGCACATTTCAGAATATATAGAGCATACTAAAGCCAATAATTATTTTGAAACACATCGTACTGAACAAAATAAATTCTGGTTACTACAAACCATTGAAGACCGTTTAAAATCTGATTTTTTTAATCAACCAGAAATTAAAATGGCACTTAAAACGCAGTTACATTTAATTGAAGAAGGAAAAACAACACCTTTTGTTGCTGCTGAGTATTTGTTGAAGTTAAATGACTAGTAGGAAAATTTTATATATTATCCTAATTTTCAATTTTACATGTTTGATTGCTTCGGTTTATATGAATGTCAAATTATATATAGATTATTCTACCTGTACTGGAAAGTCATGCATGCTTTTTGAATTGAGAGAAGCATTTAATTATAGTACTAGAAAATATTTTGCAATTTTTCCAATATTTGCTATCATATTATCTCTTTTTAAAATAAGATTTGAAGAACTTAGATTTTTGTCTTTGACCATAATTCTTATTTCAATAGTAGCAATTTTATGTTCACTATTTAGGGTTTGGAAGCTTTGTATTTAAAAGTTAGCTTATTTACAGACGAGCTGATAAAAAAGAATATTTTTGTGATATTAACATGATACTTATGGATTATAAATTTACGATTATCGTTCCTGTTTATAATGAAGAAGACAATTTAGAACGTTTAGAAGCGGAACTTTTAAACTATTTAACATCTAGTATTGTTTCTACTAAAATACTTATTGTTAATGATGGTTCTACAGATGGAAGTCAAGCTTTAATTGAAAACATCTGTCAGAAACATTCAAATTTTAACTATATCCTTTTTGCAAAAAACCAAGGATTAAGCACAGCTTTAAAAGCAGGTTTTGATATAGCAACTACTGAATTAGTTGGCTACATAGATGCAGACTTGCAAACCACTCCAAAAGACTTTAATCTACTTCTTGAACACATTAAAGATTATGATTTAGTAACTGGAGTGCGACAAAACAGAAAAGATAGTTTTATAAAGAATGTATCCTCATCAATTGCTAATCGTATACGTCGTTTGTTTACACATGACGGCATGGACGATACAGGTTGTCCTTTAAAAGTTATTAAAGCCGAATATGCTAAACGCATACCAATGTTTAAAGGTTTACATCGTTTTCTACCAGCAATGATTCTATTACAAAACGGAACGGTAAAACAAATACCTGTTCAGCATTTTCCAAGAATTGCTGGAACGTCTAAGTTTGGATTGAGAAAGCGTTTAATTTCTCCATTGATAGATTGTTTTGCTTATCTCTGGATGAATAGGAAAAAGATCAATTACAATATAAAAAAAAAGAGTTTCTAATTATTATTTCAACTGAAATCTCGACTGAAGATACTGGTCTAATTTATAGAACATGAATCCTGAAAAAGCTCCAAATATTATTCCACTAACAACATCTAAAGGGTAATGCACTCCAATATAAATACGACTATAACCCATTAATATAGACCAAGGAATCATAATAAACCAAATATATTTATATTTTGATTTCAACATCAAACTTGTAAAAACAGCTACTGCCATTGAGTTTGATGCATGTCCAGAAAAGTAACCATATTGACCACCACAATATGCTTTGACTAATCTAAATTGCTCAACAATATCACTATTATTGCATGGTCTATTTCTTTGTACCAAAATGTTTTTAAATAGGTTTGTGATTTGATCTGTAAACGTAATCATTAACGCAACTACTAATAATGTTAACACAAACATTTTAGTATTAAGGCGCTTATACATTAGATAAGCTAGTATAAGGTAAAATGGTATCCAGTTAGTCTTAGTTGTATAGAACATCCAGAAACCATCCCAAGCTTCTACACCTAAGTTGTTTAGATAAATGAATAATTCGGTATCAATCTTAACAAGTTCTTCAATCATTAGTCGTCGTATCTAGAAACTTCTCTATCATAAAAATCAGTAGCAGCTTTAATCATGTTTTCGGCTTCTGCTTCTATTTCTTTTTGATCATGTTCATCAAACTCTTCAAACCACTCTACTTCATCATCTTCTAAATTGATTATAAATCGAGGAAAATCTGTATGAATAACATAAATCGCGTTAGGATGATCTGTATTATCGCCGAGTATGAATTTTGGTAGTTCCATTATATTAATTATATGTGTCTTATGTTATTTGTATTTCGAGTACTCAAAGTTATAAAATCTTATGACTCTCGTATTAATTTTTTTGTTAGATAATTGAATCTAATAAACAATAATATTGCAGCAGTTGTTAAACCAGCAAGTAACCCAAGCCAGATGCCAAAGCTACCGTATGCTTCCTCTTTTCCGAGGAAAAAACTAATAGGAAATCCAACTACCCAATATGAAACAAATGTAATAATCGTTGGGATTTTAACATCTTGTAAACCTCTTAAGGCTCCCAAAACCACAACCTGAATACCATCACTTATTTGAAAAATGGCTGCAGCAATCATCAATTTTGCTGCTATAGTTACTACTTCAGTATTATCTATCAAGTTTTTAGTGTCATCATAATCTAAATATAATTTAGGTAATGCTTCATGAAAAATAAAGAAAAAAGCCGCAAAACAAACTGCTAATAAAGTCGTTAATAAAAATAAAGAAAATGCAATTCTACGAAGTGCAATGAAGTGTCCTAAACCTTTTTGATTACCAACTCTAATCATTGATGCTACACTAATTCCCATAGCAACCATAAAGGTCATAGATGATAAGTTTAAGGCTATTTGATTAGCTGCTAATGGATTTTTGCCTAACAAACCACTTAACCAAATAGCTGCAGTAAATATGGCTACTTCAAAAAACATTTGCATAGCACTAGGTGTTCCTAAATTAATTAATTTTCTAATTTTTAATTTATCAAGAACAAAAAACTTAATATTGGTAACGTAGGCTTTTGACTTTTCTTTTTTAGTCAGTAACCACCAAAGGTGAGCAACCATTATAAATCTTGATATTAAAGTGCCATAAGCTGCTCCAACGATTCCTAATTCTGGGAACCCAAATTTCCCAAAAATCAATACATAGTTTATAACGACATTTACAATATTGGCTAAAATTGTAGCGTACATAGGATATTTGGTCATAGACAAACCATCACTAAACTGCTTAAATGCTTGAAAAATCACTAAAGGAATTAACGAAAAAGCCACCAAATTTAAATAAGGCAATGCTAATTCTACAACCTCAACAGGTTGTTTCATGAAATATAATAATGGCTTAGCAAAAAAGACCGTTAAGAATAATAGAACTCCTATTATTGTGCATAAAAATAAGCCATGCTTGAAAGACGATTTACCTTCTAAAAAATTATTTGAAGAATCAGCCTCAGCAACCAAAGGTGTAATTGCAGTTGAAAAGCCAATCCCAATGGACATAGCTATAAACATAAAACTATTACCTAATGAGACAGCAGCCAGTTCGGCAGTACCTAATTGACCTACCATTATATTATCGACAAAACTCACAAAAGTGTGTCCCAGCATACCTAAGATAACTGGAGTGGCTAACTTAAGGTTGTAACTAAATTCTTTTGTGTATTGAGATAATATCAATGAATGGATTTTAAAAATGCGAAGTTATATGATTAGAACTTGCTATCACAAAACTTCACTTAATTTTAGCAAAACTAAAATTTAATTGTTTGACTATTAAAAAGTTATGAACTAAATTTGTTAATAAGTTGAACGCCAAATTATAACGATATTTTATTCAATCACTTATTTTTACTGCTTGAATACCTTATTGTAGTAGGTTAGGTATTTGGGGTAGAAACTTTTTTAGCTATTATTTTAGAGGGATTTAAAAATTTTATTGTTAAAAAACGTTTCAAGCAAAAAGAGGCTTTGTCCTCTTTTTGTTTTTTATACCAATTTCTAAAACCGTCTTCCCAACCACTCTATAAACTTGTAAAATGTTGGCAGAGGATCTTTTAAAAACGTTTTTGTCTCTGTGTTATTCATTAAATATGTTCTTCGGAAAATAAACATAGGATTACGTTTAATAGTCTTCAACACGCCTTTAAATCGCATATAATGAATATGTTTATAATCCTCATCAATTAGTTCTTGATTTAAAGCTAGTTGAACTGCCTTTTGCGGAAAGTTTACTCCAGCAAACATAGATCCTTCAACACTTCCCCAAAAACGAGCATTAATTTCTATGAGCTTATAATCTTTAGTTTTAGCATCATAGCGTAAGTCTAGATGTGCAATTCCAGACCAATTAAGTTTAGACATGGTTAATTTTGCGACGTTTAAAACCTCATCATTTTGTAAAAAATCAAAAGCTAGTTGAGGCGCAAATGTATTGTGTCCTTTTAAATTTCCCTTTTGAATCGTATAACTTAATACGTCACCATTTTGACATAAGACGCTACAATCTATGTCATAACCTTCAATAAATTCTTGAATAAATATTGGTCGATTTTCTTTTTTTATATGACTTTCAAATTTTTCTTTTGAATTTACTTTTAAAATCCCATCACCACCTTTTAAATCTAAAGGCTTTACTAGGATTGGAAATTGAATCTTAGACAAAACATCTTGCGTATCTGTTTCCGAAGTAATAAAAAAAGAATTTGGATGAGGTAAACTGTGAAGATTAGCAAAATCACTTAATTTCTTTTTATCAATTGCTAATTCAAAATTTTTAGAGTTTGGTAATGGAATAATACGAGCTGAAGATGATATTTTAGCTCCGTTATTTATAAAAAATAAAAGTTCTCGCTCTGCAATTGGAAGAACTACTGTAATTGAATGTTTTTCTATTTCAGAATTAATAACATCAACCCAATCTTCATCATCTGGTCGGTTATAAAATTTATAATACGATGTAAATTTGGAATACTTTGTTGCTGTTCGTTTTTTGTTAGATAAAACGAATATATTATAACCCTCAACTTGAGATAAGCATTGCATTACAGACAAGGCCCAAGTGCTATCTCCATCTGGAATTAAAACGTTACAACTTACAGTCATTAATTATTTAGGGTCAACATTAATTGCTTTCAAATATAGTCTTTTAGACTCTAATTTGTTGTGTTTGTTTTTGAGCTAATTGAAATTCTTTAATTAAATCTTCAACAATTTGAGCTGTAGGCTTTATATCATGAATTAAACCTGCAATTTGTCCAATCTCAAGTTCACCATCCTCTAAATCACCTTCAAACATGCCTCGTTTTGCTCTTGCTCTTCCCAAAAGTAATTTTAACTCTTCTACTGTAGGTGCTTTTTTGTAGAGCTCTTGTAAGTCTTGGAAGAATTTATTTTTTATCAATCTAACAGGAGCTAATTCTTTCAACGTTAATTGTGTATCACCTTCTTTGGCATCAACAACAACATTTTTAAATGCGTCATGAGCAGAAGACTCTGTACTAGCAACAAACCTACTTCCTATTTGTACAGCATCTGCTCCTAAAAGCATTACTGCTAACATAGCATGACCTGTAGCAATACCTCCTGCAGCAATTAAAGGGATTTGAAGATGCTCTCTCACCATTGGAATTAAGGTTAAGGTCGTTGTTTCTTCTCTACCGTTATGTCCTCCAGCTTCAAAACCTTCTGCAACAACAGCATCAACACCAGCTTCTTGAGCTTTTAAAGCAAATTTCACACTACTAACAACATGAACAACGGTTATCCCTTTCTCTTTTAACCAAGGTGTCCACGTTTTTGGATTTCCTGCGGAAGTAAAAACAATTTTGACACCTTCTTCAACAATGATATTCATAATCTCTTCAATGTTAGGATATAACATTGGCACATTAACACCAAATGGTTTATTGGTTGCGTTTTTACATTTTTTTATATGCTCACGTAACACATCTGGATACATAGAACCTGCACCAATTAAACCTAAAGCACCTGCATTACTAGCTGCAGAAGCTAATTTCCAACCACTATTCCAAATCATACCAGCTTGGATGATTGGGTATTTAATTCCGAAGAGTTCAGTAATTTTATTTGCCATTTAAGATTTTATAAGTTTGAAAGTTTTTGATGCATCACCAGATTGAAATGTCATAATATATAATCCTGAAGCCATTGAAGAAGTATCCAACTGCCTAGATGATTCTGTAATATCCAATTCTAAGACTGTCTTTCCTAAGACATCAAAAACTCGTAATGTCGTGATGTCATTAGATGACGGAATTTGAATATTCAAAATATCTGTCACAGGATTAGGAAACACATTAAACGCAAAAAACTCCTCCTCTTGTAATGACAAACCAATGTCTAAAGCTAATTGAAGGTCTGGAATCCCATAACCAATAAAATAATCTGGTGTTGTATATTGTGACGCAGACATGCGCACATAGTCTTTAATTTCCTCATTAGTTGCATTTGGTAAGGCTTGCCATAAAGATGCAATACCTCCAGCCATTATTGGAGAGCTAAACGAAGTTCCGTTATTGTTCACAATTGTATTTGTATCATCAATTACAAAAGCTGCTGCTCCACGTGCTGCAACATCTGGTTTTTGAGTGGGTTGAAATGCGCTTCCTTGAGAACTAAATGTTGCATAGTTACCATCTGCATCTACAGCTGCAATACTTAAAACTCCTGTGGCATCTGCTGGAGCTCCAACACCGCTTTCTCCAGAATTACCTGCAGATGTTACGACTAAAATCCCTTTTTCATTTGCAATATTTGCACCTCTAGTTATGAACGTCGTACTTCCATTTAAATCTTCTTCAGTGTGACTATAATTCGTATTTTGATATGTTTTGTAACCTAAAGATGTGTTGATAATATGAACTCCCAAACTATCACTACGCTCTGCTGCTTCTACCCAATAGGCCTCTTCAACTGGAGTTTCACTTGCTGAATCTTCTGTTAAAAATAAATAATAGGACGCGTCTGGAGCAGTACCTACAAATTCATCTTGTACAAATCCAGCCATATCACTTAGTACTTTTGTACCATGATCATTATCTAAAAACGCATATACATTTGCATCACGCCTAACAAAATCATAACCATCTAATAAATCTCCATTATCTCGTAACCGTTGAAATGCTCCCATGGTATCCACATTTGGAAATCCTGCATCTAATACTGCTATAATAATTCCTTCTCCTGTATAATCTTGAAGATGCAAAGCATCTGCATGTATCATTTCTACCTGATTTAGCGTATTTCCGTAGGAAAAAGAAATATCAGTATTTTCTATCGCAAATTTATCTTCGGAAACTTCAACTCTTGACATATTTAAATTGTCATCAGCAAAATCTACGGCATCAACAAAATCAAAATCAGTAACCAAAGCGTTAATATCTTCCTCACTTCCTCTCACATAAACGGCATTAAACCATTTTGACTTTGCAAAAACAGTCACACCAGTTTCTGGAGCTTTGAGCATCGTAATATAGGTTTCATTTACTGGCACATCACGCTCATCAATGGCAATACCGTGTAAATTTTTTCTATTGATTGCTTGTTGAGTAAGAATTGAAATAGGATTATCAATTGAAGCTTGTACATTCTCTTTTTGATTAAAGTAGACCCAAGCGTCTTGCTGAGCATATACTGCAAACTGAAAGCATACAATACATAGGAGTAGGATTTTCTTCATAACAATGGGTGTTTAATTAAAAAGGTAGTCGTTTTTAATGGTTAAACCTTAAGATAACGACATTGCAATTTATGAAATTACTCCCGAACCTACTAATTCATCATCTAGATACCAAGCAACGAATTGACCTTCGGTTATTGCAGATTGCGGATTTTCAAACTCTACAAAAAGTCCGTTATCCACTTTATGAAGTGTAGCGTTTTCAAGTGCTTGACGATAGCGAATTCTTGCTTTAACCTTCATCGTTTCGTCAACTTTTAAGGTTAGATCTTCACGAATCCAATGCAATTCATCGTTTGTGACAAACAATGCACTTTTAAAAAGTCCAGGGTGATTTTTTCCTTGACCAGTATAAATCACGTTTTCATCAACATCTGTATCGATTACAAAAAGAGGCTCAATTGTTCCACCAACGGCAAGACCTTTTCGCTGACCTTTAGTAAAATAATGCGCACCTTGATGTTTGCCCACGATTTTTCCGTCGGAAACATTATAATCTATTTTTGTAGTTAAGTGTTTTAATTCTTCGGCTTTGCTTTCAAATTTTAATCTTTCGGCTTTATAATACGCTTTATCATCAGGAATTTCTACAATGACACCTTCTAAAGGTTTTAATTTTTGTTGTAAAAACTCTGGCAATCTTACTTTACCAATAAAACAAAGTCCTTGAGAATCTTTTTTATCTGCGGTTACGAGATCTAATTTGGTTGCTATTTCTCTAACCTCAGGTTTTGTTAATTCGCCAATTGGAAATAAAGCTTTTGATAATTGCGCTTGTGATAATTGACATAAAAAATAGGATTGATCTTTATTATTATCTGCACCAGCTAATAGTTGATAGGTTTTTTTTCCATCAATGTCTAATGTGCCTTTTCTACAATAATGACCAGTTGCAACGTAATCTGCACCAAGATCTAAAGCGATTTTCATAAAGACATCAAATTTGATTTCTCTATTGCAAAGCACATCTGGATTTGGCGTTCTTCCTTTTTGGTATTCATCAAACATATAATCAACAATACGCTCTTTATATTGCTCACTTAAATCTACGGTTTGAAAAGGGATTCCTAATTTATCTGCTACTAACATCGCATCATTACTATCATCTAGCCAAGGACACTCATCAGATATAGTCACAGAGTCATCATGCCAGTTTTTCATAAACAAGCCTATAACCTCATAGCCTTGTTCCTTTAACAAATAGGCTGCAACGCTAGAATCTACTCCTCCTGAAAGTCCGACAATTACTCTTTTCATTTGATACTCGTTATGTTTATTTTAAGGTAGGTTGAAACATCAAGTTACAATTTAGTTTACAGATTTATAAACTAAACTTTGTTGTTTCATTCTGCAAAATTAAGAATTAAAAATAGCAACAGAAGTGCTGTTGCTATATTAAATAACTATTTAATCTATTAGTTTTAACTATTGCTTTTTTGGATTCTTACTTCGTTTAGTATGATCTTTGGTTTCTACTAGTTTTCCGTTTTTGTAATAGTTCCAAATGCCATGTTTTAAATCTTTTCTATAAGTACCTTCGGCTTGTAAATTTCCGTCGGCATCATAATATTTACAAATCCCATGTAATTCATCATTTTCATACATGAATTCTTTTAAAACGTTCCCGTTTTTAGCATACCAGATAGACTTCCCATTGAGTTTACCATCTACATAGTTAGCTGTTTCTGCAGTTGTTCCGTCTGGATAAAACACTAATTTTTCGCCTTCTAGCTTACCTTTGTCATTATAAAACTCAGTAGACAGGATAGCTTTAAACTTATTGTGGTAATAGATCCATTTACCACTATAAAGCTTGCCATTCATTTTACCCTCACTAATTAATTTCCCTTTAGACGATAGAAATTTTACCTCAGCTTTATTGTTTTCCTTATTGAATACTTTAGTCGCACTCAAAACACTTGTCCCTTTATTGAGCGTGTAAAATTTAAAAGTGTCTATTTCTTTACCATGCTCAAACTGACCTTCGTATCGTAATTGTTTGGTCTTATCAAAGTACTTTTTCCATACACCATGCCGTTCTCCTGCACTATCAAACTGGTTAACAAGCTCTTGAGCAAAGGAATTCACACCCAATACTGTTAAAATAAATATAAAAAAATAATGCTTCATAACTTTTTGTTTAATCTTTTGCTAAATTTGTTGAACAAAATAGATTTTAGATTAATAATTTTAAATAACAAAAACTCAAAAAAATGAAAATTATTTCAAAAACAATCAAATTCTTACCGTTATTTTTATTAGCTCTCGTTATTACTTCATGTAATAATGATGATGATAATACAATAACTGATCCAACTCCATTAAATATTGTAGAAATTGCATCAACAAATGCAAATTTATCAAGTTTAGTTGCTGCTTTACAAGCTGCAGATGGAGATTTAGTAAACGTATTAAATGGGAATGGTCCTTTTACAGTACTTGCTCCAACTAACGAAGCTTTTGCAACATTTTTAAGTGACAACGGTTTTTCTAGTTTAGATGCAGTACCAACAGATGTATTATCTCAAGTATTATTGAATCATGTAATCTCTGAAGATTTAACCTCTTCAGATTTAATTGGATTAGGATCTGGTTACACAAACACTAATGCTACAGGAGCAGGAGGTAACGCAATAAGTATTTATTTTAACACAAGTAATGGTGTTAGATTTAATGATGTCTCTAGTGTAACTGATGGTGGTGCAGATATTGACGCCTCTAATGGTACAATACATATTATAGAAGCAGTTATTGGTTTACCGAGTATTGTAGATCATGCTACTGCAAATCCAAACTTTACAAGTTTAGCAGGAGCTTTAACTTCAGAAGGCTTAGTAATGGCATTACAAGCAGACGGACCTTTTACAGTGTTAGCACCAACAAATGATGCATTTTCAGATTTTACGAATCCAAATTCAAATGCTTTATCTAGCGTTTTGTTAAATCATGTTGTAAATGGCGCACTCACTTCAAATGATTTAGTGGGATTAGGTAATGGGTATTCTAACACCTTAGCATCAGGACCTGGAGATAACGTACTTAGCTTATATTTTAATACTGATAGTGGTGTAATTTTTAATGGTGTATCTTCTGTAGCAACTGCAGATATTATTGCTACAAACGGAATTATTCACGCTGTAGATGCTGTTATTGATATCCCAACAGTAGTGACATTTGCTACTGCAGATCCAAACTTTTCAACGTTAGTTACAGCATTAACAACGTTAACTCCTGCAACAGATTTTGTAGCAACCTTATCTACAGCAAACGGAACAAGTCCAGCACCTTTTACAGTATTTGCTCCAACAAATGATGCTTTTGATGCATTAGCTGCAATTCCTGCAGAAGATGTATTAACCCAAGTATTATTACACCACGTTTTAGGAGATGCTAACGTAACATCTAGCGATTTAACAGATGGTATTTCACCAACAATGTTAAACGGACAAGCAATCACTATCAACTTACCTGGTACAGGAACTAATATTGCAGATGTAACTGATGGTGCAGGTAATACAGATATTGGTGTTGTTGCAGTTGACGTACAAGCTGGTAATGGTGTCATTCATGTTGTAAACAAAGTGATGTTACCATCATTAGACTAATTACATTTTAAGTTCAAAAAGTTAGATTAATAGCATAATGTAGATTGTATTGAACTTAATATTAAAAGCCTTTAGATTATTTAATCTGAAGGCTTTTTTTTTGTGATATCATACATAATATTATTCCTTTTTCTTCGGAAATCTAACAGCATTAAAACACTTATATCTAGACATAAGAAGTAAAGTAATCTCACATTAACTTTAGCAAATAGCCTACTATATCCTTATTTCAAAATGATGTAATTAAATGAGTAGTTGATGTTTCCGAAGTTATAAAAACCAAAAGAACCTTTAGAATAATCTAAAGGCTCTTTATATCTATAATTTATAAAAGAATACTACTTCTTTCTCTTTTGTTGTGCTTGTTTTTGTTGTTCAGCTTGCTCCATCATACTTGCCATTTTCTTTTGAAACTTATTTTGTTTCTTAGGCTTCGTCTTATTCACTTGTATCTGAGCATGAATCTTATCTTCATCTAGAATAAAATTCTTAATAACTAACATAATTCCAATACTAATAAGGTTAGAAATAAAGTAATATAAACTCAATCCTGATGCATATTTATTAAAGAAAATCAACATTAAAATTGGAGAGAAATAAATCATGTACTTCATCATTTTACCCATATCAGGCATCCCTTCTTGCGTTGGTTGCGATGCCATTTGTTGACCTGTCGTCATTTTCATATAAAAGAAAATCGCGATAGCTGCCAAAATTGGAAATAAACTTACATGACTACCATATAATGGAATATTAAACGGAAGCTGAGCAATCACATCATAGGATGATAAATCGTCTGCCCAAAGGAAACTTTTTTGACGTAAAGCAAAAGCTGTTGGAAAAAACATAAACAAAGCGTAAAACACTGGTAATTGAATTAAACCAGGTAAACAACCAGCTAACGGACTTGCGCCTGCTTTATTTTGAAGTGCCATTGTTTCTTGTTGCGCCTTCATTTTGTTGTCTTTATGCTTCTCTCTAATGGCATCTAACTCAGGTTTTAAAACCTTCATTTTAGCTTGAGATAAAAACTGCTTGTACTGTACAAATGACATCACTAATTTTATTAAAATAGTCATGACGATAATAGCAATACCATAAGGTAAGAATCCACTTAAGAAACTAAATAATGGAATAAACAAATGCTTATTAATCCATCCAAAAATTCCCCAACCAAATGGAATACTTTCTTCTAAATTATAATCATAATTTTTTAAGACCTTACTATCTGTAGGACCAAAATAGAGTTTAAAATTATTTGTTGCTTCACCATTGGTAAACGTAAGTGGTAATTTAGATGCAAATTCTTTAGTAAAGATGGTGTCTATTTCTTCGTCTTCAACTAAATCTAAAGTAGAAATTCTTACGTTTTTAATTGGATTTTCTGCTACAAGAATTGTACTAAAAAAGTGTTGTCTATAAGATAACCAACGTGCGTCATTTATAACCTCTTCATCTTCTCCTGCTTGCGCTAATTTATCAATCTTATCACCTTCATGCATGTATGTTAATCGCGTGTAACGATTCTCATAACCTACACTTTGATCATGACGATAGGTTTTTAATTTCCAATCTAAATCTATTGCTTGAGAGCTATTAACAACTGTATTTAAACCTTGAGAACTAATAGAAAAATCTATCATGTAATCATCTGGTTTTAACTCATAACGGTATTCTAAATACTGAGTGTTAGATGCTTTAAATTTCATCGAAACAACCGTATTTTCTCCGTTTTTGGTTACAGTAGGTTCAAAATATTTATCCTGAGTATTTAATATTCTATTGTCTGTTGTTGGCAAAGTAATATTGAAGAATTCATTACCATCTTCAATTAATGCAATTGGCACAGAATCATAATCAACAAATTTTTTCAGAATGACTTCGGAAAGAAATCCACCTTTATTACTAAATTTTAAATCTAGAACATCTGTTTGTACAGTTGTAAAAGTATCTGTTGCAGATGGAAGCGTTGATGAAAACGCAAACGATCCTAGTTTGTTTTTTAAGGCTTCTAACTTTAATGAATCTCCTGGCTTTGGTGCTGTAAAATCTTCGGCAGTAACAACTTTGGTATCTTTAACTTGTTTTGTTTCTGCTTTTTTAGCTGCTTCAATTTGCTCTTGCTTCTCTTGTTCTGCTAATTCTTCAGGAGTGGGTTGGTTTTTCCACATCATGAAGATTAATATTCCGAAGATAAGAACAAATCCTATAATCGATTTTACGTCGAATTTTTTTTCTTCCATGTTATAATTTAAAAATATCTCTGATTGGTTTGACAGGATGCTTGCTAATTATCAAAAAGCTATCCAATATTATTTCTGTGCCATACTGACACTTTTGTTGTTTGTTTTATACTCTAATGCTGCCTTTACAAAAGACACAAATAAAGGATGTGGATTTGAAACTGTACTCTTATATTCTGGATGGTACTGTACTCCTACAAACCAATTATGTGTTGGAATTTCTACAATTTCCACTAAGCCAGTTTCAGGATTCAATCCTGTTGCTTTCATGCCAGCAGCTTCAATTTGTTGCTTATAATCGTTATTAAACTCATAACGATGTCTGTGTCGCTCTTTTATATCAACTGTTTTGTAAATCGCATGAGCTAAACTACCATCTATTAATTTGCAATCCCATGCACCAAGACGCATTGTACCACCTTTATCAATAATGGTCTTTTGTGATTCCATGAGATTAATGACAGGTTCTGATGTGTTTTCATCCATTTCGGTAGAATTAGCATTTTTGAGTCCTAGCACATTTCTAGAATATTCAATGACTGCCATTTGCATTCCTAAACAAATTCCTAAAAACGGAATATTATGTTCACGAACATAACGCACAGCTTCAATTTTACCTTCAATACCACGCTCTCCAAATCCTGGAGCTACTAAAACACCATGCAGATGTTTTAATTTTTTAGCTGCATTTTCTTTAGTTATATATTCAGAATGGATAGACTCTACATTGACTTTAACTTCATTCTCTGCTCCTGCATGGATAAAAGCTTCTAGAATAGATTTGTATGAATCTTGGAGCTCTACATATTTACCAATTAAACCAATCGTCACTTCTCCTTTCGGATTTTTATGACGTGATAAAAACTGATTCCATTGTGTCAAGTCTGGCTTTGAGCTTTCTAACTCCAACTTTTTTAAGACCACTGTATCTAAACCTTGCTCTAACATCAAATTAGGTACATCATAAATTGTAGATGCATCTATAGATTGTATGACAGCTTCTGGTCGTACGTTACAAAATTTAGCGAGTTTATCACGAAGATCTTGTGGCAATTCATGTTCTGTACGACACACTAGAATATCTGCCATAACTCCACTTTCCATCAACGTTTTGACACTATGTTGGGTTGGTTTGGTTTTTAATTCTCCAGCTGCAGATAAGTAAGGAATTAATGTTAAATGAATTACGATTGCATTATGCTCACCAAGATCCCATTTTAATTGTCTTACAGCTTCTATGTATGGTAATGATTCAATATCACCAACGGTTCCTCCAATTTCAGTAATAACAATATCATAATCTCCAGAGTTACCCAAAATTTGAACACGATGTTTAATTTCGTCTGTAATATGAGGAATCACCTGTACTGTTTTACCTAAAAACTCACCACGACGCTCTTTATCAATGACGCTTTGATATATACGACCAGTGGTTACGTTATTTGACTGACTCGTTGGTACATTTAAAAAACGCTCATAATGACCAAGATCTAAATCTGTTTCTGCACCATCATCTGTCACATAACACTCGCCATGCTCATATGGATTTAATGTTCCTGGATCAATATTAATGTAAGGGTCTAATTTTTGAATAGTCGTTCTATAACCTTGAGCTTGAAGCAATTTAGCCAATGAAGCTGCTATAATTCCTTTTCCTAATGAGGAAGTAACTCCTCCAGTTACAAATATGTATTTAGTAGTGTTCATGTTGCGCTGTTAAACGCAGGCAAATTTACAAAATTTAAATAGTTATTGTTGTATTGTTTTTAGGTTTGTTTTTAATACTGAAATAGGCCTAATTTGAAGTGGGTTATTTAGATTTGATTTTGTTGAGAAAATAGTCGAACTTCGTCTAACTGCGGATATCGAAAATTGATACAGTTGATATCCCAAGTATTTGCGGTAATATAAACTCAACATTGAACTTAAAAACGTTATTCCGAATATTATTATCGATTGGAGCCATTTTATGGGTTATATCTTGGATTGGAGACTTAAATGGAAAGTTGCCTGAATCAACTTATGGAATGATTTTATCAGCTATTCTAACAGGATTTGGAATTTATTTTTGGTTGAAATCTTACAAAAAAACAAGAGGACATTATCCCAAATTTCACAAAAAGTATCAGGAGATGATTAAATCAATGAAAAAAAATCCATTTAATGGAATTTTCTTCCTGGTAAAAAACTTATTCAAATTTTACACTTTCGTTCTTGTCTTCTCAATGATTTTAGTTCTTATCGGATATTTGACAATTGGACAATCTGAACCAGTGAAAGTGACTCAAAAATATTGCGAAAACAACATCGATGTTCAAAAAATAACTGGAGAAATCAAACACTATGGAATCTTAAGAAATGTAAGTTCTAGATGGAATTCCGAAACTGGAAATTCTGATTTATCATTAGTTTTTGTCGCTGAAAATGGAGTTTTCAATATTTCCACGAAATTAGAAAAGGAAAATGGAGAATGGGAAGTAAAAAAATATGAATTAAAAAATAAAAATACTGGTGCTAACAATGGCTCTAAGTAATTGCTGGTTCTCGCCTACCTACGAAAATCCTCCCAGATTTTCTTGGCTTGTGTTTTATTTACTAACTTTAATGCTCAAATCCACAACATTCCCTAAACAACAACGTTAGACGAACCTCAAAAATCAATCACTTCTTTGGATACCGTTTCTGGATATCTCTTATCAAATACTCCAATCCATTTAATTTCAACTCATAAACCTGCGTCAACATATCACCTAATTTTCCCTTCGGAAATCCTTTATTGTGATACCAAACCACATAATATTCTGGTAAGTCAATCAGGAAACGACCTTCATATTTACCAAAAGGCATTTTTGTATGTGCGAGTTTTATAAGAAAATTTTTGTCTGGTCCTACCATGTTATCTAGAGCGGAAATCTTTGTATGTATCTAATTCTGCTTTTACAAACTTAGACCAAATAGCTTGTTGTTCCTTATTGATAGAATTATTTGTTTGAGTATCGTAATCATTTTGCATAATCGCCAATTTGTTATTGGCTTGCTCATGTAGATGTCTAAGTACTTTTTTAATGTTTTTTGAGACCTTTACCTTAGAGATATTGTAACGCAGTTGTCTTACATGAAGTTCTGTAATATCAAAATGAAGTTGCTCATGAGCTAAAATGTGATCGTCGCCTTTGTCTTTAAGATACCAAGATTTTTCTGGATAGAAATGTGCATGAGCTTCTGCATTGAAACCAACAAACTCACCATTTGATTGACTTACAGAAAATGAAAAAGTAATCCCTGAAGCTGTAACTGCAACTGCATTAGTATCTCGTTCTGCTTCGCCTTTAAAATCTGACCATGAAAGCTTTTTACTATCACTCCATGAAATGGTAACCTCTTCTGTTGTGGCAGGTTTCAGAAGAAATAAAAAAATAATTAATAGTCGAGGTAACATTTAGTTTGCATTTTTTCCAGTTAAATTTTAGAATGATGTATTAATAAATTGAATTATTTTTAGTTTAGTCGAGGCTAAAAATCTAAGCTTAGCCTTAGCTACGGTTCTATTTTTAAACGATAAATCAACTAAAAAGAAACAATTTATATGCTTTATTTTAAGGTTTAATTGGAATTCGTCCAGTTAAAAGAAACATCCTTCTGAATATCTGGATGTAAACTGTAATGCACAGGACAAGTAGTAGCGATACGTTCTAAAATTTTACGAGTTTTTGCGTCTACCTCAAAAGGAAAGTTCAAAACCACTTCTATTTTAGAAATTCGTCTGGGATCACTCGCCATCGTTTTGGTGACATGAGCAGTGGTTCCTTTCATATCAACTCCCATATCATTGGCTTTGATTCCCATAACAGTAATCATACAACTTGCTAGTCCTGTAGCAACAGTATCTGTAGGTGAAAACGCTTCTCCTTTACCATTATTGTCTAGAGGTGCATCTGTAATGAATGAATTATTAGATTTTAGATGAACACTTTCTGTTCTTAAATTGCCTAAATAAGTTACTTTTGAAGTCATTTATTTTGCTTCTACAATGGTTAAATCTTGATATTTCACCACGTAAACTGCTTCATTATAAAAGCCACCAAACATTTTTTTAGTATATCTAAATTTGTTTTCAACGTACTCCGTTTCTATATCACTAGACGATGCAGTGTATAAATCATCTTCACTAGCGAGACGTAATAAAAGATCTAGTGTTAAATCAAACCCTCGTACGGCATATTTATTTGGGCTCACGTTATACTCACGTCTGTAAGCTCTAATAAATGCGTTTCTAGATGATCCAATATCTGCAGTTTTATTTATTGATGGATAATGAAACTTCAAATTAGACAAGTGATAATTAGAAATCTCTCTACCTTCAAAAGCTCTATTTTTATCTGTTGTAAATAAAATGATTTCTTTGCCATCTGTAATTAAACCGTTAATCATACTAATTACGTTTGAAGCAAAGCCTTCGTTACTTGTTTCTAAAAACACAATGTTCTTTCCGTTTTTAAAGATGTTTTCTAATTCTGTTTGATATATAAAATACGCTTCTTTACCTTTTTTATCCTTTCTAGAAAAAATTTGTTTAGCAGATGGAAATTCGGTTTTTAACTTATCACTTATACGTTTATGTTTTGAATCTGAAATGATAAACACATGCTTAGGCAGTGAATCTGTTTTCACAAAATTGATTATAGTATCTTCTAGCAAATCACTTGACGGAACACTTTGAAATACATTATCATACAATGTAGTAGGCGTAGAAAAAGGTGAAATCACAGGTACGTGATCACGTTTCAACTCAGATGCTACACGATCTAAATTTTTTGGTACTAATGGACCAATAACTGCGTCGTAATCTGAAAAATCATTCACTTTTAAAATATTTGAAACCTCAGTTAATTGATTTCTCGTGTCGTATACTTTTAAATTTGTAGAAATCCCTAATCGTTTTGCAGAGTCTATTGCCATTAATGCTCCAGCATGAAAATCTAACGAAATAGATAATAATGCATCTTTTCTAATTGCTTTTTTTGTCTCTTGTACAGAATCTACATCAATTCTATTAAGACGATAAGGCAACATGAGCGCTATCTTTTTAGGACTTAAGTTTTTGAGATTATGAGTTAAATTTGTATTATCTATATCCTCAACATTAGTTGCCACTTTAATATCTGCTGGCACTTTTAAAATCATGCCTAGTTTGAGTCCGCTTTCTTTTAATCCAGGGTTTAATGTTTCTAATTGCTCTTGAGTTACTCCTAGTTTTCTATTAAGAGCCATAAAACCCTCACTTTTTAAAACTGTATAATACCCATAGTTGTCTTCAACTGCCTTCTCTTCATTATTACTAATATTGGGCACATTAACCTCTTGACCTGGTTGCAATACGTCACCCAAATCTGGATTTAATGCTTCTAATTGAGGTACAGTAATTCCAAATTTATAAGCTACTCTCCATTTGCCTTCTTTTGGTAAAACAGTATATTTTTTAACTGTATTATTTAAAGATACTTGATGTGTGATTGTCTTAAATTTCGGAATCTGAATTTTATCACCTTTACGTAAGTCTTCAGAATATAATCTCCTATTATGCTTTTTAATATCTTCAATCTCAATATTATATTGTTTAGAAATACTGTATAACGTTTCCTTACGTTTTACGCGATGCTTTTTAAAACCAATGACTTCTTTTACCGTTTCTTTTAAAGGCTCATTCTTAACACGTGTGGTTGGAATGATAAGAACCATATCTGATTTTAATGTTGTTTTAGCATCAGGATTTAACGCTAAAATATCAAAAGGTGTCACTAAATACATCTTAGCAATACTTTCTATAGTTTCACCTTGTTTAACCTTATGCGTTTTATAGTCTTGTGCAAATGCAGAAATGCTACAAAATAAGATGGCTGCTATTAATAAGAGTTTTTTCATTTATAAAAAATTTATGTCTTATTTCCTTTTCTTCGGAAATTTTAGTTGATTACAACCATTTTATGTTTTAGTCTATTCCTAATATATAGTTTTTATTTTTTCTTATTTTTTCAATTGAGTAAGCTCTGCAAACTGCAACAGAATACTGTAAACTCTTTTTCTTTTATTCCCACTCAATAGTAGCTGGTGGTTTTGAACTAATATCGTAAACCACTCTGTTTACACCTTTTACTTTATTTATGATCTCGTTAGAGGTTTTTTGTAAAAATTCATACGGAAGATTAACCCAATCGGCAGTCATTCCATCTGTACTTTCTACTGCTCTTAACGCGACACATTTTTCGTAGGTTCTTTCGTCTCCCATCACTCCTACGCTATTCACTGGAAGCAACATTGCTCCAGCTTGCCAAACTTTATCGTATAAATTCCAAGATTTTAAGTTGTCAATAAAAACAGCATCAACCTCTTGTAATATACGTACTTTTTCAGGAGTAATATCTCCTAAAATTCTAATTGCTAATCCTGGACCAGGAAACGGATGACGACCTAAAATATCTTTATCCATTCCCATAGAAGCACCAACACGTCGAACCTCATCTTTAAATAATGCTCGTAATGGTTCTACTATTTTCAACTTCATATAATCTGGCAATCCACCAACATTATGATGACTTTTAATTGTTGCACTTGGTCCTCCTGTTGCAGATACACTTTCTATGACATCTGGATAAATAGTTCCTTGTGCTAACCATTTTACATCTTCAATTTTATGAGCTTCATCATCAAAAACCTCAATAAACGCGTTACCAATCGCTTTTCTTTTCAACTCAGGATCACTTACATCTTTCAAGGCATCCAAAAAGCGTGCCGAAGCATCTACACCTTTAACGTTTAAGCCCATACCTTCGTATTGCTTAAGTACACTTGAGAATTCATTTTTCCGAAGTAAACCATTATTTACGAAAATACAATAGAGGTTTTTCCCTATGGCTTTATGTAATAATATGGCAGCAACCGATGAATCTACACCTCCAGATAATCCTAAAACGACTTTATCATCGCCTAATTGTGCTTTGAGTGCTTCAACTGTTTCATCAACAAACGAATCTGGTGTCCAATCTTGTTCTAATTGTGCAATATGCACTAAGAAATTTTCTAATAACTGTTTTCCATCTGTAGAATGATACACCTCTGGATGAAATTGAATTGCGTATGTTTTTTCACCTGCAATTCTATAGGCTGCATTTTCAACATCATGGGTACTTGCTAATAAAACGCCATTAGTTGGTAATTGCTTGATGGTGTCGCTATGACTCATCCATACTTGACTTCCTTTAGAAATACCTGTAAAAAAGTCTTCGTCTTGTTTTACAAAACTCAAGTTGGCTCTACCGTATTCTCTTGTATTAGACTCTGCTACTTGGCCTCCAGAAAAATGCGCTAAATACTGCGCACCATAACAAACAGCGAGCATTGGTTTTTTTCCTCTTATTTGGGTAAGGTCTGGATGTAAAACATCTTCACCTCTCACCGAATTAGGGCTACCAGAAAGAATGACAGCTTTGAAACTCTCAGAATCTACGGGAACTTTGTTAAATGGATGGATTTCGCAATAGATATTCAATTCTCTAACGCGACGTGCAATAAGCTGAGTGTATTGCGAACCGAAATCTAAAATTAGGACTTTGTTGTGTTGCATGTGCAAAAATAGTAATGATTTGGGAATTACGATTTACCTTTTGAAGTTTTTTGAATATACTTTTTAACACATTTCTAATCTTTGTTTAGATGTTTAATAAAACCAACTTAAAAAATAGGCCTAACAAATAATTAGCGCTTTTACTTAAATTAGAAATACTGAATACTAAATACTGAATTTAAACAGTTAACACTAAAAACTCACCTTTTAAAGGCTCTAAATTTTCTATCAACTTAGGGATAAGCACATTACCATACTCTAAATAAAACTCAGAGAAATTCATATTGCGTTCTTGTAAACTTTGACGTGGAAACAACTCATCTTGCAAAGCTGTCACACGCTTTAAATAATCGCTTAGTTTTCGCTTTTGTGCTTTGAGCAATCTGCTCTCCAAATGTTCCAGTCCGTTGATTTGTTTCATTTCTTGAGCTTTCACAGCACCAATAAAGGATTGATCGGTTTGCTCTGCAATTGTATACAAATCTTTAAATTGTTGTATTAAATGCGCTTTTTGTGACGAAAAATCGATGTTTACTTCAGAAACTTGTTTGGTCACCTTAGTTCGTAACGCATTCTGTTTTAAAAATAAATCGGTTACTGAAACGTCTAACTTTTCAAGTTTCTCCTGTTGCTTATCTGTCATTATCACTACAGAATTTCGTAACAACAACATAGGAAACGTCACTTTTTGCGCTTCAAAATTAGATTTGAGTTGCAACCAATAGGCCAACTCACCTCCTCCTCCAATATAACAGAGGTTTGGCAAAATCACTTCTTGATATAAAGGTCTCATAATCACATTTGGTGAAAACCTCTGCGGAAAGTCATTGACTTCATTTATTATCTCACTCTTGCTCCAGGAAATATTAGTGTTTAGAACTTTGTAAATTCCGTTGGTTTCCACAATGCGTTCTCTTACATCTTTTGTGATGTAGAACAAATTGATTTCTCTCGGATTAACTTGAATTTTATAATTTCCGTCTAACGCATTAAGCTTTTCATTGGCTTGAGATACTTTATCAAAAGACGTTTGATTGACCAACTCGTCTTCTACATAAGGTAAAAACAAACGTTTTAAATCGATATCATTTCCATCAACAATGACTAAACCGTACTCCTTGAACAATTCATTAACCAAATAACGCATTGCGTCTGTTAGATTTTGATGTTCTAAATAGGCGTCTTTGAATAATTGTTTTATGTGGTGTGCATTTGTTGTAGAATTTAACTGACTCGCAAAAGCTTCAAAAACTTGGTCTAATCCATTAAGATCCAATTCACCTACTGCTCCAGAGGCTTCACGATTCCATTGTACTTTTTGTCCGCGGAAATTAAAATAATTAATCTCTTCAAAATCGTGATCTTCGGTTGCCATCCAATAGATTGGCACAAAATCTTGATTTGGATATTCAGCTTTTAACTGTGTACACAAATTAATGGTAGAAATGATTTTATAGAAAAAATAAAGAGGTCCTGTAAACAAATTAAGTTGGTGACCTGTCGTAATTGTAAATGTAGAATCGTTGCCTAATAAATCAATATTATGTTGAGTTGCTTCGGAAATTTCAACTGAAGCATATTGGTTTTTTAATGACTGAACTAACACTTTTCTCGTTTCCGAAGAATAAGAACGTTGCTTCTCTTCTATTTGAGCTTTAAAATTTTCAAGCTTTGGAAACCGATTATAAAATGATTTCAAATCGGAATTTTCATCTAGATAATCGCAAATTAAAGAAGAGAAATAGTTGGTTTCTCTAAACGGAATATAGTGTGTTGGCATAGTTTCAATTCAATTCTTTGGTAAAGATAATGTACTAAACTTTTTTTGAGTCCTAAATTTTAGTTAATTGATAAGGTCTTTAATATATTTACTAAATATCAATTAATACCGATTTTCATTTATGAATAAGTCATTTACTTTCATCTTCACGTTTTTATGTTCTGTCTCAATTTTTGCTCAAAACCTACAATCACCTTCTACTTTTTTAGGTTATGACATAGGCACAAAATTCTCTAGACATCATCAGGTTGTTGATTATTTTGAGCATGTAGAAAGCCAATTTCCGCAGCAAGTAAAATTAGAACAATATGGAGAAACAAATGAAAGACGACCATTAATGTTGGCTTATATTTCTTCCGAAGAGAACATGAAAAACCTTGAGCAAATACGAGAAAACAATCTCAAAAATGCTGGAATTCTAGAAGGCACATCAACTACAAATGATATTGCGATTGTGTGGTTGAGTTATAATGTGCATGGAAATGAAGCATCGAGTACAGAAGCGTCTATGTTAACCATTTTTAAATTGCTCACTGAGAATGCAGCCTATTTAAAAAATACGGTTGTAATTATTGATCCTTGTATAAATCCAGATGGTCGTGATCGTTATGTCAATTGGTATAATGAAACTGCGAATGTGCCTTATGATATTGACCAACAAGCTAGTGAACATAGCGAACCTTGGCCTGGAGGAAGACCAAACCATTATCTATTTGATTTAAATAGAGATTGGGCTTGGGCAACTCAAGTAGAAACGCAAGCACGATTAAAAGTGTATAACAAATGGATGCCTCATATTCATGTCGATTTTCATGAGCAAGGGATTAATGAACCTTATTATTTTGCTCCAGCTGCCGAGCCATTTCATGAAATTATTAGCGATTGGCAACGGGATTTCCAAACACAAATTGGAAAAAACCACGCCAAATATTTTGATGCCGAAGGTTGGCTATATTTCACTCGTGAGCGTTTTGATTTATTGTATCCAAGTTATGGTGATACGTACCCAACCTATATGGGTGCCATTGGTATGACGTATGAGCAAGGTGGTCATGGACGTGCAGGTTTAGGGATTTTAAATGACGAAGGTGATGAATTAACTTTAGTTGACAGATTAACACATCATACAGTTTCAGGATTATCTACGGTAGAAATTTCTTCTAAAAATGCAAAGCAATTAAACACAGAGTTTGGTAAGTATTTTGATAACTCGAAGCTTTTATATAAGAGTTATGTTTTACATGGAGATCAAGACAAAATTAAAAGCTTAACGCAACTATTAGATCAACATGAGATTACTTATGGTTATGCTCAAGGCGGAAAAGTAACTGGTTTTAACTATTCATCTTCTAAACAAGGTCAATTAAACACAACACAAAAAGATTTGGTGGTGAGCACCAACCAACCTAAAGGAAAAATGGTCAAAGTACTATTTGAACCTAATACCAAATTGAGTGACTCTTTGACTTATGATATTACTGCCTGGTCTTTGCCTTATGCTTATGGGTTAGATGCGATTGCTAGCAAAAGCATTATAACTATGGTTAATAAAACATTCTCAGGATACTTAATAGAGCTACCTGACACTAATGCAACTGCATATGTTTTAGAATGGGATAATATGATGGACGCTCAGTTTCTAGCAGATCTTTTAAAGCAAAACATTAAAGTCCGTTTTACTGAAAAACCATTTATCGCTCAAGACAAAACTTACAAAAGAGGCTCATTGATTATTGTGAGAGGTGATAATAATAAAATAGAAGATTTTGATAATAAAATATCCAAAACTGCTTCAAAACACAATAGAGCACCAAAAGCCATTCTCTCTGGCTTCTCCACCTCAGGACCAGATTTTGGGTCGCCAGATATTAAATTGGTAAATCCGCCAAAAATCGCAATGCTCTCTGGAGATTATACGTCGTCTTTGAGTTATGGAGCATTGTGGCACTTTTTTGAACAACAGCTTCACTATCCTGTGACGTCTATAAATACAGAGAATTTATCTCGCACCAATTTATCTAAATACAACGTACTCATTATGCCAAATGGCTATTATGGAGGTTTTTTAAATGAAAATCTAACAGAGAAAATTAAAACTTGGATTCAAGCTGGCGGAAAACTCATCGCTATAGATGGTGCTTTAAACAGTTTTGCTGGTAAGGAAGGTTTTGGGTTAAAACGTAATGTGGCTGATTCAACTCAAGAAGAAAAACAAAATAAGACCATTAAATATGCAGATAGAGAACGTGATAATACTAAAAACTTAATTACAGGTGCTGTTTTTAAAACTGATGTTGATAATACACATCCAATGGCTTTTGGCTATGACGATCACTATTTTACTTTAAAACTAGGAAGTTCATCGTACAGTCTTTTAGAAAACGGTTATAACGTTGCTTATCTTGGTGACAATCCTAAAAACGTATCTGGATATGCTGGACAACAAGCACTTAAAAAATTAGATAATTCTTTAATTTTTGGCGAGCAACGTATGGGAAGCGGAAGCATTATTTATATGGTAGATAATGTGATGTTTAGAAGTTTTTGGGAAAACGGAAAACTGTTTTTTGTGAATTCTATCTTTTTTGTAAATAATAATTTGGTTGAGTTATAAGATTGGTCTTTACATCTGTTCTTCTGAAATTATAAGTTATAACTTCATATATTCTTGTACAATAATTTAAAAAACAAATCCTGAAAGAAGCACTTTATCATATAAAAACAGATGACAAGCAAACCATTGCGCTTTGGAAATTAAACTCTGAAACAATATTAGACAAGCATATTTTTTTGACTCACGGGACTTTTTCAAACAGAAAAATATGTGACGGAATTGCATCTTATTTAACCGAAAAGGGATTTACGTGTTGGATAATGGAATGGAGAAATCACGGAAAAAGCTCAAAAACCAAACAGAAGTTTAATTTTGAGACTATTGCCAAGTTTGACCTCAAATCAACATTTGATTTCCTTTTTAAAATTCAGAATATAAAAAACATCGATTGTTTGACTCATAGTGGTGGCGGAATCATTTTAACAATGTTTTTAATAAACAATCCTAATTACATAGAAAAAATTAATAGCATTACTTTTTTTGGAGTACAAGCTTTTGGAGCTGGAGCGAAATTAAGTAATAGAATAAAAATTTTGGCAAGCAAATACGTAACTGCATTGTTAGGAAAAGTCCCTTCAAAAACTGCTGACTCAACAGAACATAGCGAAAGCTACCACACCATGAAACAGTGGTTTGATTGGAATCTAAAAAAGAATTTTATTGGAGAACATGGTTTTGACTATTTAAAAAAAATGAATCAAATTAAGATTCCCATATTATCAATTTGCGCTAAAGGAGATCGATTTATAGCTCCAAAAGAAGGTTGTGAACAATTTTTAAACGCATTTGAAAACGAGAAGAACATTTTACTATTCTGTTCTAAAGAGAATGGAAATTTAGAAAACTATAATCACAGTCGGATTTTAAAATCTAAAAACTCAAGAAAAGAAATATGGCCAATTGTAAAAGATTGGATGTCTTAAATTAACTACTTGCACTAGTCAACTTGAGAATCGTTATAATCACAAGAGTTTATAGAGTCTCTATTTCATTTAATTTTGCTAAATTAGTACATACTCAAAGCTAACAGTAACAGTATTTATTTGATTTTTTCTGCGGAAATCCTAAAACTCAAACCCCTTACTTATGATCAAAATTATTCCATACAAAAACGCACATCAAAATGGAATTGAAATCATGATGAACAACATCGCTATGGAGTTTGACCATGATATATTTTCTAAACCTTCAAAAGCGACACCAAATATTCCTGATGCTTATTGGGTTGCTTTAAATGGTGATGACGTTATTGGAACCATTGGAGTGCTCAACATAGAAAATGATTTTGCAATTTTAAAAAAAATGATGCTCAAAAAAGAGTATCGTGGTAAATCTCTAGGCGTTTCAAAATCGCTATTAGAAACCGCTATTAATTGGTGTAAGGACAATCACATTCCTAAAATTTATCTAGGCACTATGACTCAGTTTAAAGCCGCTCAATTGTTTTACAGCAACAATGGGTTTGTTAGAATTTCCGAAGAAAAACTACCCGATAATTTCTTGAATAATCCATTAGATACGGTCTTTTTTGTAAGAGAATTGAATTAAGCTAGTATTTTATTCCTTCTTAAAACAACCATACCTAAAAGGATTGACACTAATTTGACACTTTTTTTACATTTCTAATAGCTACACAGCTTACAATCAAACTTATATTTACGATAGTCAATCTCAAAACAAAACTATTATGAAAAAAGATGCAATTATATACTTCGGAAAAATAACAATATTAATACTATTAATCTTTTGTTTTTCAAATTGTAAAAACAACCAAACAGAAGAACCAGCTCCTGATGATCTTGCATTGGTTAACTCCAATATGGAACTTGTTAACACCAATAAAATTCCAGATTTGTATTATGGTGTTGATGCTCGGTTTTCGCCTATAAAAAAATCTGATATTCATAAAGCCACCACAATTTATGATTTTCTAAATGCTGGAGAAAAAGAACAAATAGCACATATCAATTCGGTTAAGTTAGTTATCATCAAAAACAACCAACAAAGTGACATCCAAGCTTATGGAGATAGTGACCAACTCACTGATGAACAACTAAACATATTGAGATCTACAGATTACTTTAGCCATTTTACGATTAAAACCCAATTCAAGGAAAAAAATAAGGAAAATGGTAAAATGGAAGAACGTTTTTTTGGTCCTCACATCACTGTTGTACCAGATAAGCAAGCCACTTATAATGATGGTCATGAAGCGTTAATCAATTACCTTAAAGAGAACAGTAAAGAAAGTATGAACGTAATTAAAGGTGATAATCTTGGAGCCATTAAACTCTCTTTTATAGTGACTAAAGAAGGTACAATTGCACATGTAAAACATGATGCCATGACAACAGGTTATGCATCTATTGATCAAAAACTCAAGGAACTCATCAAAAACATTCCTGGTGAATGGACACCTGCAGAAAACGCTCAAGGCGAAAAAATGGATTATGAATTCGTGTTTACATTTGGACTTAGAGATGGTTGTTAGGCACATAAACATCTTAAATATATCTTCTGTACTTATTTAAATTCTAGAAATTCACACCATTTTAATGCAAATTGAAATTGTCACTAAATAAAGTATTAACATTTTGTGATAAAATTCTGACTATCCACATGTTATCTTCTTGATTTTAAATTTTTAAAAAGCTAACTTCGTTTAACGTGGAATATAAAACATTGAAACGCTTGTATATTCACGAATCATTGCCATTCATTGCGGAACGCACTCAAACTCAATAAATAATATATGAACAAATTAAATAAATGGATTCTAATAAATTGTTTGGTTTCATTTTTAATGTTTTGTTATATTTTTTATAGCCATATGAGTGTATCAGGTGGTGATATTGCTATTTATGCTTTAAATATAATATTCGGAATTCTTCAAATAATAGTGGTATCAATACTAATTTGGAAAAAAGAAAATACATTTTATAGGATTATATTTTTCATTATACTACTTCAAATAATTGAAATTACTATTATGACGATTTGGGGTTATAGAATAAGGGCATTTCTTATATCATTTTAATTATCTGAACTGAAAACCAAAAACTGGATTAATTGCGGAATTTAGAAAGTTTCGGAATTGCTTACTCAAACGGAATTGAAAAATATTACGGAATAAAATGCCGACTAAATTTACTCAAACGCTGAAAATCGAAAATCGGAATTTATAGAAATAATTTGAACTAAAAAAACAACGAAATGGCAACACCGTATAAAAACAATGCTTAGTTTAGTGCTTAATCAAGAGTCCGTGCACTTTTGTAACATCTGATTTTCCTTCGGAAAATCCTCGCATACAAACCCGCAACTATCCTTATACATAAACGTTACGAACTAAAAAAAAACGCCTCTTAACTCACAACCTCAGCATACAAATCAAAGCCTTCTACAAGAGTAATTAAATTATAGAAACTCACACCATTCTAATGCAAGTTGAAATTATTACTAAATACAGTATTAACATTTTGTGATAAAATTCTGACTATCTACATGTTGTCTTCTTGATTTTGTATTTTTAAAAAGCTAACTTCGTTTAACGTAGAATATAAAACATTGAAACGCTTTTATATTCACGGATCATTGTGGTTAATTGTTAAGAACATAATATAATGGCTAATTGTATATTCTGTAATTGTAAAAAGGTAAGTAAAGAGCATCTCTGGGGAAAATGGTGGACGGAATATTATCCTCCTAGCAAAAAAAGTATGCTCATTAGAGATGACCATACTATTACTAAGCGTGACTCAAACAATGAGGTAATCGAAGAAAAAGGACAATTTTCTAATGTAGGTAATTCCATGACCAAAACCACAAAAGTGGTTTGTGAGAATTGCAATAACACATGGATGAGTCAAATAGAGAATGATATGAAAAAAGCATTTCATTCTATCTACATTAAAAAAAAGGAAACTATTTCGACGAATTCAGAATTAAGTATAAGAAAATGGATGTATTTGAAGTACTGTCTTATAGATCGTGCATATTCAGATCAAAGCTCAATGATTTCTAGTAAATTACCTAATTTCCTTCAAATTAAAGAAAAAATAGAATTTCAACGCACGGAATGTTGGTCTCAATTTTTAGAAGGTAAAGTAATACCAAGTGAATTCCATTTCTTCATCGCTCGATCCACAAAAGACTGCAAGTTTGGATCATTTAATCATTTACCTTTGATGTTGATGGATAGGAACAACTCATTAAATGTTAACATAGTCGACACTTGTATGTTTTTTAATGGTCACTTCATAGGTATCGTTACTAGTCATGATGGTATCGCAAAACATTTACTTAATTATACAAAAGATGAAAACTTAAATCCGTTTAGGCTTTTAAATATGAATACACAAGAATTACCTATAGATTTTGAGGTTCATGGCAGTGTTCTTGAAGAAGAAGTCCTTTCAATACTTGAGAATAAATTAAATAGAAAATTACGTAGAAATTTTATTTAACTTATAACACAACATATACACAAAAACGTGTATAATTAATTGCTTGGTTCTATGTTTACTAAATTACGTACTTCATATCGCAATCAAACATAAAAAAACCGTTAAACGAACTAGTCAAAAAACCCCTTCTTAACTCACAACCTCAGCATACAAATCAAAGTCTTCTGCTTCTGTAACTTTTACTGTTGCAAATTCCCCTGTTTTTAAATAGGTTGCTGTAGCATCAATTAAAACTTCGTTATCAACGTCTGGCGAATCAAATTCTGTACGACCAACAAAATAATTACCTTCTTTTCTGTCGATAACCACTTTAAATGTTTGTCCGATTTTTTGCTGATTCAACTCAAAAGAAATTTGAGATTGAATTTCCATAATCTGGTTAGCACGATCCATTTTTACCTCTTCAGGTACATCATCTTCAAGATTATAGGCATGTGTATTTTCTTCGTGAGAATAAGTAAAACAACCCATACGCTCAAAACGCATGTCTTTAACCCATTGTTTTAAAGTTTGAAAATCGTCTTCGGTTTCTCCAGGATAACCAACAATTAATGTTGTTCTAATGGTCATTTCTGGCACTCTTTCTCTAAAGTCTTTAAGCAACTTTGTGGTTTTCTCTTGCGTTGTCCCACGACGCATACTTTTTAATATAGAATCACTAATATGCTGCAACGGAATATCTAAATAGTTACAAATTTTAGGCTCGCGCTTCATAATATCTAACACATCCATTGGGAAACCCGTTGGAAATGCATAATGCAATCTAATCCACTCAATACCTTCTACCTTAACTAAGTGCTCAAGTAATTCGGCAAGATTACGTTTTTTGTATATATCTAATCCGTAGTATGTTAAATCTTGAGCAATTAAAATTAATTCTTTAACTCCATTGGCTGCTAATTTTTCAGCTTCGGTAACAAGATTTTCAATAGGTGTACTTCTATGTTTCCCTCGCATAATTGGGATGGCACAAAAACTACATGGTCTATCACAACCTTCAGCAATTTTTAAATACGCATAATTTTTTGGTGTTGTTGTTAAACGTTCACCAATGAGTTCATGCTTATAATCTGCACCTAAAGCTTTTAATAATTGAGGCAACTCTGTAGTCCCAAAATACTCGTCTACATTTGGAATTTCCTTTTGCAAATCTGGCTTATAACGTTCACTTAAACATCCTGTTACAAACACTTTATCAACCTCTCCTGCTTCCTTTTTTTGCATGAATTCAAGTATAGTATTCACACTTTCTTCCTTGGCATTATTGATAAAGCCACAGGTGTTAATCACTACGACATTTCCTTCTTCTTCATGAACAACATCCTTTCCACTGGCTTTTAATTGTCCCATCAACACTTCGCTATCGTACACATTTTTGCTACATCCTAGTGTTACAACGTTGATTCTGTTTTTCTTAAGTGATTTTGTTCTCATGATTTCTTTCCGTAAAAACGGAAAACTTTTAATTAATATCCAATTTCAAAACACATAACTACGCTGTTACAATTTTGAGCATGCAAAGATACGTAATGATTTGTGATAAACTGTTAAAACCTGATTCTGACCTAGTATTTGTTTTCAGTTGGAACGAATTTTTATTCAATTAGCAATTATAATTCTGAAAGACTAACTCGTTAACTTGAAAATTATATCAATAAACCGACAAAGAATGATCACGAACACATTAAAAAAGAAATAAGTATTAGTATGTAATTGGAAAAAATCAGTCAAATCTTTTAGAAACCATAAGAAAAAGCAATCTTATCGTATAATATTTTTACGATATCTAGATATCATAATAATTTTATTCTTCAAATCTCACCTCTTCTTAAGGTTCTGAAAATTAAATCTTAGTCAAATCAGGTTTAAACCTTTTTTATCTTTAATAGTCTTAGTATAAAATCAATACCATGAAATCTTCAAGTTTAATACTTTTCATTAGTAGTATTCTATTTTTTAGTTGTTCTTCGGAAGACACACAGCCTTATATTGAACAAGAGGCCATATATTTTCCTCCACTTACTTCGGAAACGTGGGACACTAAATCCATGTCTGAAATAGGATGGAATGTCACTGAATTACAACCACTCTTAGACTATCTCGAAATTAAGAACACCAAAGGATTCATCATGCTCCACAACGGAAAAATCGTCGTAGAATCTTATATGAATGGTCACGCAGAATCATCATCTTGGTATTGGGCAAGTGCAGGAAAAACCTTAACAACAACAGTTACAGGAATTGCTCAAGACGAAGGCATTTTAGATATAAATGATAAAGTATCAGATTATATTGGTACAGGATGGACGAGTATTCCTTTAGAAAAAGAAAATCTTATTACGAATAAACATCTGCTATCCATGACATCTGGATTAGATGATACTTCAGATGATATTTCCGTAGAAAACCTTCAATACATCGCAGACGCAGGAGATCGTTGGGCTTATCATGGTGTGTTTTTAAAATTACAAGATGTTATTTCTAGCGCAAGCAATCAAACTTGGAACACCTATTTTAATACCAAACTCAAAGATAGAATTGGAATGTCAGGAGCTTGGATTCCGTTTGAAAGTACAAATGTCTATTGGAGCACAACGAGAAGTATGGCACGTTTTGGACTACTAACATTTGCCAACGGCTCATGGGAAGACACTCAAATTGTATCTCAAAATTTCTTGAATCAAGCCACAAACACATCTCAATCTATTAACCAAGCTTACGGTTATTTATGGTGGCTCAATGGAAAATCTAGTTACCATTTACCACAATCGCAATTTGAATTTGATGGTGAACTCATTTCAAATGCACCAAGTGATATGTATTGTGCGTTGGGAAAAAACGATCAAAAAATCTATATCGTACCTAGTAAAAAATTAGTCGTTATTAGAATGGGAGAAGCAGCAGATGGTTCAAACTTTGCGCTTTCAAATTTTGATAATGAGCTTTGGGAAAAGATTAATTTGCTTATTAATTAATTGTATGATTTAGGAGCAACTCGCATTTTAGATGCTTGCTCATAAACATAAGCCCATTCTAGTAATTGCTTTTCTCTTAAACGTGAACTAATAAACGTTAATCCTTTTGGCTCACCAGTTTCTGTATAACCCATAGGAATTGTAATTGCTGGATATTCTGCAACTGCAGCAAAACCTGCGTGATAATTATTAATGGATAAAATACCATCTAAGTTATGTGTTGTCATTGGTTCGTCAAAGAAACGTTTTCCGTTAGTTTTTAAAGTCGCTTTGATTTTAGAAAACTCCTCATCAGTAGCAGAATCATCAGCAATACCTTGGAATAATTTTTGTCCGTAAGGCATAAAATTCAAACTGTCTTTTTTATTAAATGCCATGATATCTTCAATAGATGTGTAGCCTAGTTTAGAATTTCCGTAGGTATCCAAATAGCTTACTAAATCGGTTTTCATATCTAGATTTAATAATCTGAGAAAGCCTGGAAGATTTATATCTTGAGCTTCAATTTCTACAATTTCTGCACCTTGAGAAATCAAAATGTTTAGTGCATTGGCATACAATTCATCTTCCATCAAACTTTTAAAAGCGCCAAATCGTTTGTTATATAGAGTCGCTTTTTTAAAACTTCCTGCTGTATAATATCGAACTGGAGGGTCAAAAATAGACTTTGAATCTGATGGATCTTCACCTCTTAAAACATCTAAAAGAATCGCATTATCCGTTACATTTTTAGTGATTGGTCCTGCAGTATCCAAAGTAGAAGAAATTGGCACAATCCCACTACGACTCACTAAACCAATAGTAGGTTTTAATCCTACAGTAGAATTTTGACTCGCTGGTGATAAAATAGATCCTGAAGTTTCACTACCAATAGCTGCCACACAAAAATTGGCTGCTACAGCAACAGCACTACCAGAACTAGAACCTCCTGTATCTATAGTTTTACGACCGTACGGATTTAAGGTTTGCCCACCAATTGCAGAATAGCCACTTGGGCAATCACCACAGAAAAAATAAGCCCATTCGCTTAAATTAGCCTTTCCTAAAATTAAAGCACCTCTATCTTTTAAGCGTTCAACAATAAAAGCATCGTCTGTGATATTATCTTTTAATGCTACTGCTCCTGCAGTTGTTGGCATTTCTGAAGTGTTAATATTATCCTTTAGAAGTATTGGCATCCCAAAAACTGGGTGCTTCATCATTTTATTAAGTAATGCTCTGTCTTTTTGTTTTGCCTCAACGATAACATTTGGATTTAAAGCGATGACCGAATTTAAAGACAGCTCATTTTCGCGATCAAATTGTCTAATGCGATATAAATAAAATTTGGTAAGTTGCTCGTAAGATAATTTACGTGCATTGATATGTTGTTGAATTGTTGGGATGTCTTGATCTAAAATCAACGGTTTGAAACGGTTGAAATCAGCTTCTTTAAAGTCTTCCATTTGAGGACTAATAGTTTCCCAAATTTCAACTTTGGAAAGATGTTTAGAGTCTAAGACTTTAAACGCTCTAAAATCTTTTGTAGAGATTGCGCTTAAATCTTCAGTTGCCTCACGCTCTTTAGTACTGTTTTCTTTTGAGTTTTTTTCTTCGGAAGGTTTGCAGCTTACAACACATAAAACAAAGCAAAATAGAATTAGATATCGCATAACTTGTATTTTTAATAAAAATACGGAAAAATCAACTGCGATTTTCAAAAGGAATGATTGTTCCTTTTTCGATATAATTTTTAAAACCTAACAATAATTGTGACCAGCAAAATGAAGAATTTCTAAATTCATGATTATTCTCTGGCCAATTGATATGTGAGAACTTGAATAAGGTTTTGTCATTGTCTTCCTCTAAAGTGATTCCGAATGTAGTTGGATTCCAATCACTATCTGCATTAGTTATTTTGAGATAGAAGTATTCATTTGTTTTTACTTTAGAAACTTCTGCAAACCAATTATAATCGTCGGTAAAATTGAGGTTATAGGTCGTGCCAAGTTCAGGTTGCCCTGAAGATTTCAAGGTCCACCAATTATCTAAATGTTTAGGCAAACAGAATGCTTCATACACCTGTTGTTTAGAGGCATCAATATAGAAGTCGAAATAGATATTATGCATAAGGGTTGAAACGATTTATGAATTCATAAACATAACTTCCTATAAAGATAAATAAAATTGAATAGATAAAAAGTGCCCAAATCAAAAACGAATTGTAACGTTCTTTTTTAAAGCTTAAATAACAATAACCACCTATTATTGTAAATACTATGACAAGAATAAACTGTGGAAAAACAGCAAATTTCCATAGATACTTTGGAATTAATGGATTATCAAAAGTGTTAATAATATTAGAAACAGTATTTATTAAATAGTATAACACTCGAATAAGCGCAAAGCCAAAAGTCACAGTTGAAAGTACTTTTAAAGTCTTCTCGTTATTCAATTTTTAGTATGCTATTTAAAGAAACTATCTACAAACTCATATTTATTAAAAACCTGTAAATCTTCAATTCCTTCACCTACTCCAATATATTTTACCGGAATTTGAAATTGGTCACTAATACCAATCACTACACCACCTTTTGCAGTACCATCAAGTTTGGTAACTGCTAATGTTGTCACTTCTGTAGCTGCAGTAAATTGTTTGGCTTGTTCAAATGCATTTTGACCTGTAGAACCATCTAAAACTAACAATACATCATGAGGCGCATCACCAATTACTTTTTGCATCACACGTTTTACTTTAGTTAACTCATTCATTAAGTTAATCTTATTGTGTAAACGTCCAGCTGTATCAATAATAATCACATCTGCATTTTGGTTAACTCCAGATTGTAAGGCATCAAAAGCGACACTTGCTGGATCACTTCCCATGTCTTGTCGTATCATTGGTACATCAACACGATCTGCCCAAACTTGTAATTGATCTATGGCTGCTGCTCTAAATGTATCTGCAGCACCAAGGACTACTTTAAGTCCTTTCTTTTTAAACTGATAAGCCAATTTACCAATAGTTGTTGTTTTACCAACACCATTGACACCTACTACCATTAGAACGTATGGTGTTTTTGAACCATCGGCTTGTTTTGGCAATTCAGGAATCACATACTCAGTATCTTCTCCAGAATTGGTTTCAGATAATAATCCTGCTATTTCTTCGCGTAAAATTTGGTTTAATTCTGAAGTTCCTAAATATTTATCTTTAGAAACACGTTCTTCAATACGCTTAATAACTTTAAGTGTTGTATCCACTCCAACATCACTAGACACTAAAATTTCTTCTAAATTATCTAAAACGTCATCATCAACTTTAGATTTACCTGCTACTGCCTTATTTAATTTAGAGAAAAACGTTGTTTTCGATTTCTCTAACCCTTTATCTAGGGTTTCTTTTTTTTCCGAAGAAAATATTTTTTTAAAAAAACTCATTCTATTGTTAAGTTGTTTGTACTGAAACAAGTTCAGTATATATAATTGAGATATTAAGTTACTCTAATCTCTTCAACATACAAAGCAATTTCCTTGCCTTAAAAAATTACTGCTAATATGTCAGTTATCTCTCAAATATAGACATAAAAAAACTGCTTTCATATATGAAAGCAGTTCGTAATTAAACAATAAATGTTTAATTTATTTTTTGTTTAAAAAATCATTAACAAACTCTGGCGCCATTACTGACTCCACAAACATGTAAGCTCCAGTTTTTGGAGATTTTACCATTTTGATTGCTTTTGTAAGTCTCTTAGATCCTGTTTGTAATGATGCTACTGATTTCTTTGCCATGATAAATTTATTTATCATTTCCACGAAAGTGGAAACCTAATTGTTTTTATTATTTAATCTCTTTGTGAACTGTCATACGCTTTAAAACAGAATTAAATTTCTTAATTTCCATTCTATCTGGCGTGTTCTTTTTGTTTTTTGTAGTAATGTAACGAGAAGTTCCCGGTTGCCCAGACTCTTTGTGCTCTGTACATTCTAATATAACCTGTATTCTATTTCCTTTTTTTGCCATTGTACGTGTATTTAACGCGTGATGCTATTATTTTATAAATCCTTTAGATTTCGCTTCTTTTAATGCAGCAGAAATACCAATCTTATTGATTGTTTTTAACGTTGAAGCAGCTACTTTTAAAGTAACCCACTTATCTTCTTCAGGAATATAAAAACGCTTCTTTAATAAATTAGCGTTGAATTTACGCTTTGTTTTATTCATTGCGTGAGATACGTTGTTTCCAACCATCGCTTTCTTTCCAGTAAGTTCACAAACTCTTGACATTTCTTTCTAACTTTATATGATGTTATACTGTGCCTATTCTCTAATACCTCTTATAGATATTTTTAAACAGGGTGCAAATTTAATAAAACTTTGTAATACAGGCAAACTAAAACTGTTACTTTTTTAAAATTTCTTTCTGTAACATTTCAAAGGCTTTATTTGCTGCTTTGTTGATGACTTTAACACGATGATTTCCAAAGCTAAATTTTTCAGAATAAACCTCCGTTTTTGTGGCGATTGCAATATATACAATTCCTAAATCTTCGGCTGTATCATCTTTAGTTGGTCCTGCGTTACCTGTTGTAGCAATCGCAAAATCTGTATTAAATAATTGTAACACATTTTTCGCCATAGCTTCTGCAACTTCTCCACTGACCACAGAATGTTTATCTATTATAGCTTCGGAAACTTTAAGCACATTAACCTTTGCTTCTTTTGTATAACTTACAATACTTCCTTTAAAATATTTTGATGCTCCTGTATTTGTGGTAAAACGTTCTGCTAATAAACCTCCTGTGCAACTTTCTGCTGTTGCAACTGTCTTTTGTTGCTTTGTGAGCTGTTTCCCAATAACAGCCTCAATAGATAAATCGTCTTCAAAACCAACAAATATATCTGCTATTTGAGGTAGCAGTAATTGTGTTTGCTTCTCCATTTCCGAAGAAATGATTGTTTTATCGTCACCTTTTGCCGACAATCTTAATCGCACACGACCTAAACTTGGTAAGTATGCTAATTTGATAAATCCTGGCAATTCGTCTTCAAATTTTTCTATACGTTCTGCTACAGAGCTTTCACCTAAACCATAGGTTAAAAACGTTTTGTGTTCAATGTAAGGAAATTTAAAACGTGATCGTAATTTTGGGATGACTTCATTGTCAATTAATGCTTTCATCTCATATGGAACACCTGGAAGCGAAATAAAAATGGTATTATTTTTTTCTAACCACATCCCTGGAGCACTGCCATACCTATTCATAAGGACATCAGCTTTAGAAGGCACTAATGCTTGATCTAAATTCACTTGGGTAACAGGTTTCTTAATAAATACCTTCCATAAATGCTCGATATTTTTTCTAACGGAAATATCTTCCTTTAAGGTATCGTCAAAATAATCTGTAATAGTTTTTTTGGTAATATCATCTTTTGTTGGACCTAAGCCTCCTGTAACAATAACGATATCTGCATTAGCTTCTGCCTCTTCAAACGCCTTTAAAATATGGGTTCGATCATCCTGTACAGATGTGATTTGATACACTGAAACACCAATTTTATTAAGTTGTTTTGCTATAAATGCTGAATTTGTGTCAACGACTTGACCAATGAGAATCTCATCACCAATGGTAATAATTTCTGCTAACATTATAAGTTGAAGTCTTCTTTAATCTCTGTAGTAGCTTTTTCTACAGCAGTTAATACTAATTCTAATTGACTAGAACAATCTTCTCCTACTTTCTCAAATTTCCCCCAATCTTGAACGACAAGAAGATCTTGTAAAACGCCAAGTTCAAATAAATCTATGGTTGGTTTCATTTTATGAGCAGCTTGATACGTTTCTTTATAATCTAATGTTGCTACTGCTTTCTTGAGTCGTTCAGCATCTTCTGGCACTTCTTCAATAAATGCTTCGGCAAGCGCCTGGATAAAATCCATATCATTATCTGCCAATTCTTTAACTCTACTTAATTTGTAATATTGTTCCATTATTTAACTGTAATTGAAAACAATTGTTTGTCTTCTATAAATCCTTTTAGTCTATCATTAGCAATAACTTTGCCAACTCCTGCAGGAGTTCCCGTAAAGATAATATCTCCAATCTTTAAAGTGAAATATTTTGACACATATTCTATAATTTCATCTATTTTCCAGAGCATTAGGCTTGTATTTCCGTTTTGCACGAGCTCGTCATTCTTTTTTAAACTAAAATTGAGATTATTTAAATCTTCAAAGTTTTTCTTGTTGAGCCACTCACCTATCACTGCTGCACCATCAAAAGCTTTAGCTTTTTCCCATGGTAATCCTTTTGCTTTCAATTGTGCTTGTAAGTCTCGTGCAGTGAAATCAATTCCTAATCCTATCTCATCATAATATTTATGAGCAAATTTTTTATCAATATGCTTTCCTACTTTATTGATTTTCACCAAAACTTCAACTTCGTGATGCACATCATCAGAAAAATCTGGAATAAAAAAAGGCTGCTTTCTTAATAATATAGACGTATCTGGTTTTAAAAACACAACTGGATCTGTTGGTTTTTCGTTTTCTAACTCTTTAATGTGGTCTGTGTAGTTTCGACCTATGCAGATTAGTTTCATATTTTTTGTCATTCCTGCGAAGGCAGGAATCTATTTAATTCTCCTTTTGTTTTTTTGGATTCCTGCCTTCGCAGGAATGACAACTAACTTAGTTTATTATTAAAAGCTCTCAATTTAATGGCAGTCAACACTTTTTTTGTGTACAATGGAAAATCTGCATTAAGCAACCATCCAAAATAACCAGGTTCTTTATCTAAAACTTCTGTAACTAGCTTACCCTTATGCTTTCCGAAGGAAAAACATTCTATACCTTCTTTATTATAGGTAATAAATCCGGCAAAATCTGCGAATTTTTTACGTGAACTGAATTCTGCCAGAAAGTTAGCATCATTCTCTAAGTCTTCATATCTATCTAATTGCGCTTTAAGCACTTCATATGTTGCTAAGGTATCTGCTTCTGCACTGTGTGCATTATCTAAGCTTTTGTCGCAATAAAATTTATAGGCTGCACTTAATGTGCGCTGTTCCATTTTATGAAAAATAGTTTGCACATCAATAGACTTTGTGGTTTTCATATCAAAATCTACATCTGCACGCAACATTTCTTCGGCTAATACAGGAATATCAAATCGATTTGAATTAAAACCTCCTAAATCACAATCTTTAATTAATTGATAGACTTCCTTAGAGATGTCTTTAAAGGTTGGTGCATCTGCTACATCTTCATCTGAAATTCCATGAACTAAAGTCACTTCTGGTGGAATTGGAATGGTTGGATTGACACGTTTAGTGTAAGTTTCCTCCTTTCCGTCTGGATATACTTTAAGGATTGAAATCTCGACTATTCTATCGTTTGTGATGTTAATTCCTGTCGTTTCTAAATCAAAAAAACAGATGGGTTTCGTGAGGTTGAGTTGCATTATTATAAATTGATATTTTTACAAATATACCCTTAAATTTTATTAATTTTAGCCTAGAATTGCCCAAGATTATGCGTTTTATTTTAGTGTTGATTTTTTGTTTCATACTTCCTCTTACTTCTTTCTCACAAATGAGTAATAATCCCTATGTGACATTAGTAGAAGAGAAAACAGGTAAACGTCTCCAGCTATTTGCAGAAAACACAGATTCTATCCCTTATATGGTGTTTTTGCGAGTAACAACTACAGATTACAGGAGAACGAGTAAACGTCCAATTTTAAAAGAAATTCCTGGCAATTCAAAGCTACTTCTCAAGACCCTTATTTTATTAGATGGTAAAGAAGGTCTTTATGATACTACTTTTATTGTTAACGAAGTAACGACCAATTTAGCCATTAGAAAGAGTAAAGAATTTGATGTTAAAATTACTGGTGCCAAATTGGATAAAAACGTTTTAATTTTCACCAATACTAATTGTGCTTTATGTGACGAAGCTTTAACTATTCTTAGCGATAATGCGTTTAGCTACGAGGATTTTAATCTAGATACAGACATTAAAGCATTAGACCTTTTAAAATCTGAAATTGGCGACTCAACATCTATAGAAGCTATTAATTTTCCTGTTCTAAAAATTGAGGACAACATATATACTGAAATTAAAACGCGACAGGAGTTTATTGATATTTTGAAGACGCATTTTGAGTAATACAATTTCCGAAGAAAAAAATAGATATAAAAAAAGCACAACCTAAAGATTGTGCTTTTGCTTTTCATATAGTAATGAGATTCTTCGCTTTGCTCTGAATGACATTTTCAATTTAGATTTCTCTATTAGAATCCCAAGCTTCTAAATAATCTTTTACTGCTTTTACAAATTGTCCGCCAAGCGCACCATTAACAACACGATGATCATAAGAATGGGATAAGAACATTCTATAACGAATGCCTATAAAATCACCTTCAGGAGTTTCAACAACTGCAGGCACTTTTCTAATAGCACCTAAAGCTAGAATTCCAACTTGTGGTTGATTAATAATTGGTGTTCCCATAATACTTCCGAAGGTACCAACATTTGTAACTGTATATGTTCCTCCAGCAATATCGTCTGGTTTTAATTTATTATCTCTTGCACGAGCAGCCAAATCATTAACTTTTTTGGTCATCCCAACTAAGTTTAATTGATCTGCATCTTTAATCACTGGCACAATTAAATTACCATCTCCTAAAGCTGCTGCCATACCTAAATTGATATGTTTTTTCTTAATTACTGTATCACCTTGTAATGAAATATTCATCATTGGGAAATCACGTAATGCTTTTGCAACTGCTTCCATAAAGATTGGAGTGAACGTTAAGTTCTCACCTTCTCTCTTAAAGAATTCATCTTTGACCTTTTTTCTCCAATTCCATATTTTAGTCACATCTGCTTCAATAAAACTTTGAACATGAGCAGCTGTTTGAACAGACTCAACCATATGATGTGCAATTAATTTGCCCATTCTAGTCATTTCTATAATCTCATCGTCTCCAGTTGCGACCACAGGAGCTGACTCTATTTTCTTCTCTACAGCTTTAGTTGGAGCTGGTTGAGACTTTGGAGTTTCTTGAGCTACTTCTTTTGCAGAAGCTGGTTGAGATCCTCGATTTTCTACAAATGCAAGTATGTCATTTTTAGTGACACGACCATCTTTTCCTGTTCCTGAAATACCATCTAATTCTGCTTGAGAAATTCCCTCTTGCTTTGCGATGTTTCTAACTAATGGTGAGTAAAAACGATCTCCTGAACTTACAACAGGTGCTGTAGTTTCTTTTGCTGCTACGACTGTTTGAGCAACCTCAGCAACAGCAATAGGCTCTGCAACTTCTTTTGCTGGTTCTGCTTTTGGAGTTTCTACTGAACCTCCTGCTTCTCCAGCAATTTCTATGACAGCAATAGTTTGACCTACTTGAACGAGATCATCAACCTCAAACAATTTTTCAATCAAAACACCATCTACTTCACTTGGTACTTCACTATCTACTTTATCTGTTGCAATTTCAAAAACTGCCTCATCTGCTTCAATAGTATCACCAACATTCTTCAACCAAGATGTTATTGTTGCTTCTGCAACACTCTCTCCCATTTTAGGAAGCTTTAGTTCAAATTTTGCCATATCTGTAATCTAGCGTGTGTATTTTGTTAGTTGATTGCAAAATTAATTAAAAAACAACACATTTGTTGCGATTATTTCAATTAATTATCCTCAAAAGGAAATAATGGTTCCTCTACTTTTAGAGCTATTACTTCCGATGATAAAGTTAGAATTTTTTGGTAGAATCTTAAAGGTAGCGCTACAATTTTTAGGTGTATTGGAAATGATTTCGATGATTGACTTAAAACTGAGGTGATTATTATCTAAAATATACTCTGTATCATCATTATAATTTTCAATACTGGTTTGTAAGCTTAACTCTTGTTTTAATGCCTTTTCTATGAGTATATTCATTTCCGAAGATAACAACACATAATTACGTTTTGGTTGTATGTCGTCATTTGAAGACTTTTTAAATAATGGTGCACATCTAATTCCCAACCATACAAGTGCATCAAACGCTACATTAGATTTAAAATGTTTGTTGTAAAAAATTTGCATTGCTCCATAAAAACGCTTGGCATACGTTTTATCTTTTAACGTACTTTCTCCTTTAAAATGTATAACCGTTGTTGCTCCATAATACATGTTATCATAACCTGCTTGACTCACTTTATAAGACAGGTCTATATCTTCGCCATACATAAAATAATCTTCATCAAAGCCATTCACTTCATTGTAAATAGATGTTTTAAGAAACATAAATGCGCCAACAAAAATTGGAGCTAATCCGGTAGATTTCTCATTAATCTCATTTACATAATATGAACTTGATAATCCGAGCATTTTTTTAATTGCAACATGAGGCGTCGGGACTTTTCGTTTACTTTCTGGTAGAAATTGACCTTGACCATCAATTAATCTACAACCAATGATGCCTAGATTTTTTTGTGCTTCGGAAATTTTAAGTAGCAATTCAAAAGTATCTTCTGCAACAACTGTGTCTGGATTTAGAATACAGAGATACTCACCTTTTGCTTCTTTAACTGCAATATTGTTTCCTTTTGAAAATCCGTAGTTTTCAGAATTCTCTATTAATTTTACCTTCGGAAATTGGCGTTTCACCATCTCACAACTATCATCTTTAGACAAATTATCAATGACGATGATTTCAGAATCTATATGAATTAAAGCCGCTTCAACACTTTTAATACAAAGCTCCAAAAAATGACGCACATTGTAATTGAGTATGATGACAGATAATTTCAATAGTCTATTATGATTTTAGAGATGCCTCAAAAGGGATTCTATTAATTATACTTCTACCAAGAGTGACCTCATCTGTGTATTCTAGCTCATTTCCGACGGAAATACCTCTAGCAATTGTAGATGTTTTTATATCGTAATCTTGAATTTGTTTGTAAATATAGAAGTTGGTTGTATCGCCTTCCATAGTAGATCCAAGTGCAAAAATGAGTTCGGTAATTGCACCTTGCTTAACTTTCTCTACCAAAGAATATATATTTAATTCATTAGGACCTATCCCATCCATTGGAGAGATTTTTCCGCCTAAAACATGATACAAGCCTTTAAAAGAGCTCGTGTTTTCAATGGCCATAACATCTCTTATATCTTCAACAACACATACGATGTTTTCGATACGATTAGGATTTGCGCAAATTTCACAAACATCTGTATCACTAATATTATGACAGCTTTTACAAAATTTTATTTCGGTACGCATGGTACTTAACGCTTTTGTAAAACTAAGGGTTTGCTCCTTAGGTTGGCGCAACAGATGTAATACTAAACGTAATGCTGTGCGTTTACCAATACCTGGTAATTGCGACATTTCATTGACTGCGTTTTCTAGTAATTTAGAAGAAAATTCCATAGTTGCGAATTTACAATTTGTAATACCATTTACCAATTAAAATTACTGCAATAAATTGCGCCTTTTCCCTTTCTACTTCAATCAATAAGTGGTATAAAACAATTTCAATTAGCTTTAATTAAAAACACCACCATTATAAAATTAATGGTGGTTGTCTTATAATTTAAATTTCAATTTTATTCGATAATTAATTTCTTAGTTACAGATCCTTCAAGATTATTAATTCTCACGAAGTAAAGACCTGTTGAATATGAAGACACATCAAATGAAGTTGGTTCTGAAATATTGATTTTTTTAGTATAATACATGAGTTTACCTAAAGCATCAAAAATTCTTACTGATACCAAATCACTTTTATTCCAATTAATTGTTACATTATTTTTTGCAGGATTAGGATACACTTCAAAAGACTCTAATGCAAATTCATTGACACTCAAAGTGGCATCAAACACATCTGAACTCCAAAGTCCACGACCATAAGTTCCAGCATAAATTTTATTATCTGCTGTATTAACTTCAAGTTCGCTAATAATCACATTAGGTAAACCATTACTAAATGGTTGCCACTCTGTAAATGTGTTTTCAATATAGAATACTCCATAATTCATTCCTAAATACAATCCATCTTCACCATTGTCGTGCCAAGCTAATGCTTGAGCGCTAAAGTTTGGCAAGTTCAATTTATATGACGTCCAAGAATCTCCACCATTTGAAGACACGTACACCTTTTGATTACCTGTAGTTGCTATCGCTACTTTACTAGGATTTGTTGGATGTATCGCAATGGAGTTTATATTACCAGAAAAGCCTCCTACAGCTGTCCAGTTTGTAGCTGTTCCTGCAAAAGAGTTTCTGTATAAATTAGAACCTCGTGCAGCATATTGATAATTACTATTTGAAGGTGCTATTTTTAAATGATTAAGGTTTCCTCCAAAATTTTGGGAGATACTTGACCAAGTATTCCCTCCATTTGTTGATTTATACACTTCATCGTAACCTGAATATATTACGTTTGGAAGAATAGGATCTTGTTCAAATGGTGTTACCCAATTTCCAGATTTATTTTCTGGACTAGAAAGACCTGTTACACTTAAACCACCATTTAATGATCTGTAAAGCGCTCCATTTTGAGATGTACCATAGATAATATTTGAATTGGTTTTATCAATAAAACTTTCCATACCATCTGCTCCTATCCAATCTGTCCAATCGCCATTTACATCCATTACAGAAGTTCCATTATCTTGAGCACCACCTGTTACAATAACAGGATTTGTTTGGCTAATTCCTATTTTATAAAACTGACGAATTCCCATTCCACCAGTTAAATCTTTATAATAAGAATTATTGACTACTGTTGGGTTTTCGGCAACATACAAGCCTCCATCTGTACCAACATATAATTTATCATTTACAAATTCTAAAATATCTACATCTGCATGGCAGTATCCAATACCTTGACTATTTGCATTATTAGGTGTCCATTGTGAAGTCGAAGTAAAAGTCACACCTCCATTTGTAGATCTCCAAGTATTAACACCAGCGATATGTACATCATCAACATTATTAGGATTTACAGCGATATCCATATCTCTTGGTGCTTGACCAAAACCTACATCATCTGGATCTGTAGGATCAGAACTATATCCAAAGTAGTTTTTCCCAACATGATTTAATTCAACAAAAGGTGTGAAATCAACAGATTTGTATAGTGCTCCAAAAACACCATTAGACGCTTCTAACACATATATAACCTCTGGATTATCTGCAGAAACTCCAATCATTTTTGGACCATTAGAAAAACCGCCTGTTGGCACAAAAGATGCTCCTCCATCAAGGGATACATAAAATGAGTTTCCTGATGCAAAAATTATATCAGTATTTCCTGGTTTAAATTCAAAATCATAACCCGTTGAAGCACTAGAATGAATTGTAGACCAATTCACACCAGCATCTGTAGATTTAAAAAGTCCGCCACTTTGTGCAGAACAAAACATTTTATTAGTATTTGTTGGATCAATAAGAATTTTATTAACTGAACCATTTCCTATATCTGCTAAAAGACTCCATGTTGTTCCACTATCTGTTGAAGTAAAAATTGTTCCGCTTGTAGAACCCCAAAAATAGGTTGTATTTACTGTTGGATGGATAGCTAATGCTGAAACATTTAAATTGGATAAATTATCTGTTAATACTGTCCAACTTAAACCTCCATCTGTAGATCTCCAAACACCTCCTGTATCTGCACCTGCAATAATATGATTTGGATTTGCTGGCTCTATAGCAACAGAAGTAATACGACCAACACCTGGATTCCAACCACTTGTAGCATTCCAAGATATTGGACCCAATTGTTCCCAAGAACCTACTGTAGTTCTTGCTGTAGAAGCGCTTTCATTTAAATAACTATTATAGTTTTCTAGCTCATTAAAATAAAATTCTGGTGATGGTAACATTCCGTTTTCATCCATACTTCTCAATGCTTGATATTCCCAGCGTTTGTAAGGCTTGTATCCTTTTCCACGCTCGGTACCAACTTGAGCAAAATGAGCTTCGGCTGCAGTTTGAATGGTTTGTACCGTGTGAGTACCTTCGGAAATCATCTGTTTGTAATCTTGGGAATACATGAAAGTTGCAGATAAAAAAAATGCAAATAGTAGATAATAATTTTTCATTTTAATAGGGATTTTTTTAGTTTAAACTACAATAAGGAATTCTATACACTAATCTACATTCAGAAAAGCATATAATTCTCTAGAAATTACTTATTATTGTTTACAATTTTTTTACTAAAGTAAGACAAATCAAATAAAAATCTGTTAAAACAAACTATATGTCGACGAACGTCATCATTTTACTCATTCTAGCCTATTTTGGTATTTTAATTTTGATTTCTTATTTCACTGGTAAAACATCTGGAAATGCCGCTTTTTTTAAAGCAAACAAACAATCGCCTTGGTATATTGTTGCGTTTGGAATGATAGGAGCATCACTTTCTGGAGTGACATTTATTTCTGTTCCTGGTTGGATTGAAGCCTCTCAATTTAGTTACATGCAAGTTGTACTAGGCTATATTGTTGGATACTTAGTTATTGGAACCGTTCTATTACCTTTATATTATAGATTAAATCTAACATCTATCTACACCTATTTAGAAACTCGATTTGGAAACTACGCTTATAAAACTGGAGCTTCTTTCTTTTTAATTTCTAGAATAATTGGAGCTAGTTTTAGATTATTTCTCGTCGCAAATGTTTTACAAATTATACTCTTTGATGATTTAGGCGTTAGCTTTTGGCAAACTGTGACTATTACCGTTTTATTGATATGGCTTTACACGTTTAAATCTGGTATTAAGACTATAGTTTGGACAGATACTCTTCAAACACTATTTATGCTCATTGCAGTTGGTGTAGCCATTTATTATGTTAGTGATTCTCTTGATATTCAAGATGGAAGTATTCTAACTTATGTATTAGATAGCGATCTTTCAAAAGTCTTCTTTTTTGAAGATTTTAAATCTGCTAATTATTTCTGGAAACAATTTATTTCTGGAGCTTTTATAGCTATTGTCATGACTGGATTAGATCAAGATATGATGCAAAAAAACCTCACCTGTAGATCGTTAAAAGATGCTCAGAAAAACATGTTTTGGTTTACTATAGTACTTACAGTAGTAAATTTCGTGTTTTTAAGCTTAGGACTTTTACTAACTGTTTATGCACAACAAAATGGAATAGATGCACATAAAGATGATTTATTTCCAATTTTAGCTAAAAACCATTTAGGCATAACCGTATTTGTATTTTTCTTACTCGGTTTAATTGCTGCTGCTTACAGTAGTGCAGATAGTGCTTTGACCTCATTAACAACCTCATTTAGCATAGACATCTTAGATATAGAGAAAAAGTATTCCGAAGAAAAACAAGTAACAATTAGAAAACGAATTCATATTGCTATTTCTATTGTACTTATTTTGGTTATTATAGGATTTAAATATATCATTAAAGATGAAAGTGTGATACAAAAACTCTTCGTATTTGCTGGATATACGTATGGACCTTTACTTGGATTGTATGCTTTTGGACTATTCACAACTTGGAATGTCAAAGACAAAATTGTGCCAATAGTAGCTATATTATCACCTATTCTATCTTACATCATAAGTGTTAATAGCCTAAAATGGTTTGGATTTGAATTTGGTTTCTTTATCCTAATTTTAAATGGGTTCCTTACCTTTTTAGGTTTAGTATTGATTCGTAGACAATAATACCAAAGTACAGGCTTCTTCAAAATAAATACCTTCTTGTTTCAATAGGTTTTGAAATTCTGGGTTTTCGGTTCCTGGATTAAAAATAATACGCTTTGGATGTAGTCCAATAATATAATCGTAATACGCTTTTTGACGTTGCGGATTGAGATATAACGTCACTGTATCAATATCCTTGTAAGGCATTAAATTAGTATCAATAGTTATTCCTGCAACGTTTCCTTCTCTCAAACCAATAGCAACAACATCATGATTATAACTCGTCAATCTATTTATGGCAATATTAGAATAACGCTCTGGTTTTAAAGATGCTCCAATGACTAATGTTTTCTTATTCATATTGTATTCTTTTTATTACAAAAATAGAACTCTTCAAACAATTTAGAATCTCAAAATGTTAAAACCATGTTAACTAATGTTAAAAAAAGTAACGCAACAATAAATCAATCGTCTATAAGCTAACAACCATTAAATTTCATCTAATCAATCAATGCTGAATTTATTTCGGCATCAAAAATCAATCAAAAAATGAAAACACTAACACAAGTGTGCATTTGCCTATTCACAATCTTCGCATTTGCCCAACCACCAAAATTAGACTTACGAGACGGACAAGTATCAGGTAGAGTCATTGACGCATCGTTAAATCAACCATTACCTTACGTAAACATTCTTATTAAAGACGTCGCAGACAAAACTATCACAGGAGGCATCACAAAAGATGACGGAACCTTTGAAATTGACAAAATTCCAGAAGGAAAAATCACAGTATCTATACAATACATTGGTTTTACTACGGTTACTAAAACCGTAAATATGGGTAAAGACAGCTACAAAATCGACTTAGGCGACATAAGACTTGAAGAAGATCTTGAAAGCTTAGACGAAGTTACAGTCGTTGCCGAAATAACGACTATTCAACAAAAAGTAGATAGAAAAGTCATTAACGTAGGTAAAGATTTAACGACAGCTGGAGCTACTGCTAGTGATATTATGAATAACATTCCGTCGGTAAATGTAGATCAACAAACTGGTAACATTAGTCTTCGTGGTAATGAGAATGTTAGAGTTATGGTAGATGGGAAATTATCAAATGTCCCAATTGCTCAGTTATTGCGCCAAATCCCTTCAACATCTATAAAACAAATTGAATTGATCACAAATCCTTCAGCAAAATATAATCCAGAAGGTATGAGTGGTATCATTAATATTATTCTGCATAAAAACACCAAACTTGGTTTTAATGGGAATATCAACTTCGGCTTAACCAAAGAAATTAACGCAAAATTCAATAGTTCAATAGATATGAATTATCGTAATGGTAAATTTAATTTCTACGGAAATTACGGTAACAACATTGGTAACAATGCCAATTACGGTAGTATTGAACGTTTAGATGATCAATCTATTCAAACTTTTAATTTTGAAAACAATAACAAATCACATCTCTATAAAGTTGGTGTAGATTTTTATATGAATGATAATAACACAGTATCATTTTTTACCAATCAAAACCTATTTAATGGTTTAGGGAGTGGAGACGCAGGAATTCAATACATTGGTGAACCTCTCCAATTACAAACGTTTTATAATGATATTGATAACACAGTAGCACAATATAATGGTGTTTATAATCATAAATTAAAAAAGGAAGGTGAAAAAATAGACTTAGAAGTAGACTATAGTGTTTTTGCTCAAGATGAGATTGCAAATTTCAATTTTTCAAATATTTCATTTCCTCCAAATTACATAGATATTGTAGACACAGATAGAGATCAAACGACTATAAATTTAGATTATGTCAATCCGTTATCTGAGAAAGCAAAATTAGAAATTGGTGCAGAAGCACGTTTATTTGACACTAATATTGATTATAATTCTACTGGATTATCTGTGAATGAAAATCAGGATTCAACGCCTAATAATGGTGATGAATTTATACCAACACCTGCTACCGATTTTAGCTATAAAAGAGACATTTACTCTTTGTATGTCACTTATGGGAAATCGTTTGAAAAATTTAGCTACCAAATTGGAGCACGTGCAGAAACTGTTTCAGAAGATGCCTCTGCCATACGACAATTAGAAAACTCAAGTGAGACAACACCTTTTGAGAATGACTATTTTCAAATCTATCCATCAGCTTTTGTAACGTATACACCAAGTGATAAAAATTCTTACCAAATGAGTTTTAGTCGTCGTGTTGATCGTCCAGGTTTACAGCAAGTCAATCCTATTAGAGAATGGAGTACGCCTTTGATTTCTTCCTTCGGAAATACGAACCTACAACCTCAGTTCACAAATTCAATAGAAGTCAACTACACTAGAAAATTTGAAAAAGGAACCGTTACAGGAGGTGTGTTTTACAGATTGGTAGAAGACGAAATTAATAGAGCAGTATTTATTGATCGTTTAGATCTTAATAAAAATATTCTAACCTACGATAACTTTGAAAATACGACTGCTTTCGGAATTGAGATTAGCAGTAACTACAGACCAACAAAATGGTGGAGCTTAAACGGAAGTTTCGATTTATTTTCTCGTCAACAAAAAGGAATTGCAGAAACGCTAACAGCACCAACAGATATCGCGACGGTTGATGACATAGAACGTTCAACTGTAGAAGCTAATAATGTGGTGTACAACTTTAGATTATTCAATAATTTTAAAGTGACTAAAAAATTAAGCCTATCAGTATTCTCTATGTATAGAGGTGAAGAAAAAGGCTTACAATTTAACCGTCAACCTATGTTTATGGTTAATACAGGACTTAGATATAGTTTCTTAGAAGACCAAAGAGCAACGTTTAGTTTTAACTACAGTGATATTTTAAATACCATGAAGTTTGAATTTGATGGCGACAGACCTACACCACAAGTCGGTCAATTTAATTGGGAATCTAACTCATGGAATATTGGATTATCATACCGTTTTGGAGGCGGAAAATACAGAGCCTTACAACGTAAAAATAGAGACGACAACGAAAAATCTGGAAGCGGAGGATTTATATAATCTCAAAGAAAAATTTGGTAACCTACATATAATAGTTGATGGTTAGTGTTAATTGTACGGTTATTGAATAAGAAAACCCAAAACGCAAGTTTTGGGTTTTTGTTTTTAATGCTATTCTATAATAAAGTGTTAAATTTTAGACTGTTATGTAATCTATCGTTTTTAATAACGACAACATGATTATACATAATAATTGGTTTTTAGATGAAGTCCCTATAAACCTTAGTTGATTAATAGCAAGGAAATCCGTGGTTTATACTGCGGGTTTTTTTTATGCGGTCCCGATAGTTATCGGGATTAAAACCCAAAATGCCATTTCTTGTTTAAAACCTCTTAAGAGAAAATGATGAACTTATACTTTAAACAAAGTAGAAAAATAAAGCATAGCCTTAGTTACGGTTTCATTTTATCCTGAAGAAGAAAGTAAAAAATGCGTTTATTATAGTTATTTTGAATATGAACTGGTATAATGTTAATTGATAGTTAAAACTGTTAACTAATGAAATAAAAAACAACTTTGTACGTCTTAAGAGTGTGATAAGTTTTAAAGCTAATCAGTTTAATACATATTTACTTAATGGTTATAGTTTTAGTGTTTAATTAAATTGATTAATAGCAGAAAAATCCCGAAACGAGAGTTTTGGGATTTTTTGTGTTTATTCGGGACGTTTATTTAGATAAATAGAAAATATTCTCTAACTTAGAGAACTTTAACCATTTTTAATAACTATGAATTTCCTAACCCAATCAAACAACAACACATACGAAACAACAGTAGACCTTGGAGCATCGCATACTTTTGCAATTCTCGCTGGTGTTGTGTCTTATTTGATAGCTGCATTAATTGGTATATTATTACTAATAATCATGTTTAAATTAATTAAATATTTAAATCTTAAGATAAAGCTTATGAGCAGAGAACTTAAAAATGAATAAGGTCATCTGAGATATTAACTATCATAACAAAAAATCCCAAAGTCAATCTTTGGGATTTTTTGTTTTAGATCGTCTAAATGTTTTATATAGCTGCATAATTATAAAAGATTGTATCGCTATATTAAGAATTGTCAAAACAATACCAAGCCAAGCTTCTCTTGCATAAAATGGTAATTCTCTACCAAAAATATTGATTGGCATACTAAAAAACCGGATTAATGAACTGGTTACAGCACTCATTTTAATTCCTAAAAAGACTATGCCTTCCGTAGAAAAGTATGCATTACTAAGACCTAATACGATTTCAAATATTAGGAGTAAAAAGAATAGTTTTAAAAATAGTTTCAATTAAATTCAGGAATTAGTGTTACCACTTAATAATCACACTTCCCCAAGTAAAGCCACTACCAAAAGCAGCCAATACAACTGTATCACCTTCTTTTATTTTGCCTTCTTCCCATGCTTCGGTTAAAGCGATTGGAATTGAGGCAGCAGTCGTATTACCATATTTTTGGATATTATTAAAAACCTGATCATCTTCTAATTTAAACTTACGTTGAATAAATTGTGCAATACGCAAATTAGCTTGATGCGGAATCAACATATTAATATCATCAACCTCTAGGTTGTTTTTCATTAAACCTTCCATAATCACTTCACTAAAACGAACCACTGCATTTTTAAATACAAATTGTCCGTTCATGTGCGGAAAATAACTTTCGTCATTAGGATCATTATCTGCTAAAATATCACTCACCCAACGCTTACCCATTCCTGGAGCAACTAACACCAATTCTTCAGCATGTTCTCCTTGAGAATGTAAGTGCGTTGATAAAATACCTTTACTCGTATCTTCTTCTCTTGTTAAGACAGCAGCTCCTGCTCCATCTCCAAAAATTACGGTAACTCCTCGTCCGCGAGTTGTTTTATCCAATCCGTGAGAATGCAATTCACTACCAATCACGAGAATATTTTTATACATGCCTGTTTTGATAAAATTATCTGCCACAGCAATCGCATATACAAATCCAGAACATTGGTTACGTACATCTAAAGCTCCAACCGTTTTAATATCTAATGCATGTTGCACTTGCACACCAGGACCAGGAAAATACATATCTGGACTTAAGGTTGCGAAGATTATAAAATCTATATCATCTTTATCAATTCCAGAACGTTCAATGGCTATTTTAGCAGCCTTTACTCCCATTCCTGAGGTAGTGTCTTCAGAACCTTCAATGGCCCAACGACGTTCTTTTATTCCTGTGCGTTCTTGAATCCACTCGTCATTTGTATCCATCATTTTGGATAAATCATCATTGGTTACAACATTATCTGGAACGTAATGTCCCAAACCTATAATCTTAGAATTGTACATAAAAACTTGTTTTTGTTCCCATGCAAATGGGAATCTCTTTGATTAAAAATAAGTATTGCAATTTAGCTATTTGCGACTAACTATTTTTTAAACTGAAACGCATTCGTTATGCATGCATAGTATTCTGTTAGCTTCGGAAATTGGATTTTCTTACAAACCTCTAAAATTTAAATCACAATTTTGAAGGTTTCACATTTCCGAAGTGAAAATTGTGTCAGTTTGTCACATTATCAGCATTGGTACTTTTTTTGTCACTAGATGAACATTACAATAATTATAATAAAAACATATATATCATGACAAAAGGAAACATTAATGTATCGGTAGAAAATATTTTTCCGCTCATTAAAAAATTCTTGTACAGCGATCACGAAATATTTTTACGTGAATTAATAAGTAATGCAACAGATGCAACACTTAAATTGAAACATTTAACAAGTATTGGCGAATCTAAAAGTGACTACGGAAACCCAATAATTGAGGTTAAAATTGATAAAGAAGGAAAGAAACTTCACATTATCGATCAAGGTTTAGGAATGAGTGCAAAAGAGGTTGAAAAGTACATCAACCAAGTAGCATTTTCTGGAGCTGAAGAATTTTTAGACAAATACAAAGATTCTGCAAAGGACTCTGGAATTATTGGACATTTTGGTCTAGGATTTTACTCTGCCTTTATGGTTGCAGAAAAAGTAGAGATCATTACAAAATCACATACAGATGCACCAGCTGCACATTGGACGTGTGATGGATCTCCAGAATTTACTTTAGAAGCTTCTGACAGAACTGAAAGAGGAACAGAAATCATCCTTCATATTGCTGAAGATTCTACAGAGTTTTTAGAAGAGAATCGCATTAGAGAATTATTATCTAAGTATAATAAGTTTATGCCAGTTCCTATCAAATTTGGAACTAAAGAGATTAACGATCCAGAATTTACGCCTAAAACAACTAAGGATAAAGATGGAAAAGAAACAACTGAGCCTCACAAAAAAATTACTGTAGATAATATTATTAACAATCCTAATCCTGCTTGGACAAAACAACCAACAGAATTAGAAGATGTTGATTATAAAAATTTTTACCGCGAGTTATATCCTGCACAATTTGAGGAGCCATTGTTCCATATTCATTTAAATGTAGATTATCCGTTTAATCTTACTGGGATTTTATATTTCCCTAAGATGACGAATGATTTAAACATGCAAAAGGATAAAATCCAATTGTACCAAAATCAGGTGTATGTTACCGATAATGTAGAAGGTATTGTACCAGAATTCTTAACCATGTTAAGAGGTGTGATTGATTCTCCAGATATTCCGTTAAACGTATCGCGTTCATATTTACAAGCAGATGGTGCTGTGAAGAAAATTTCTTCTTACATCACACGTAAAGTTGCAGATAAGTTGAAATCTTTATTCAACGAGAATCGTGAAGACTTTGAACAAAAATGGGATGACATCAAAATTGTAATTGAATACGGAATGCTTTCTGAAGATAAATTCTTTGAAAAAGCAGATGCTTTTGCATTGTACCCAACAGTTGATGGTAAATTTTACACATATGACGAATTATTCAACAAAATAAAAGCGAACCAAACAGATAAAGATGGTAAGCTTGTGATTTTATATGCTTCAGATAAAGATGCACAACACTCGTATATTGAGTCTGCAAAATCTAAAGGTTACGAAGTATTACTATTAGATTCTCCAATTGTATCTCACTTGATTCAAAAATTAGAAACGTCTAAAGAAAATATTTCTTTTGCACGTGTTGATGGTGATCATATCAATAACTTAATTAAAAAGGATGAAACTGCGATTTCTAAACTTTCCGAAGAAGAAAAAACAACACTCGATACTTTATTAAAAGAGGTGATTCCGCAGGAAAAATTCTCTGTACAATTAGAAGCTAGTGATAGTGATGCGAGTCCGTTTATTATTACACAACCAGAATTTATGCGTCGTATGAAAGAGATGCAGCAGACTGGTGGTGGCGGAATGCAGATGTTTGGTAATATGCCAGAGATGTACAATTTGATTGTGAATACGAATTCTGATTTGGTGAACGAAATTTTAAACACCAAAACCAAGAAAAAACAAGAACGTTTAATTACGCAAAGTTTAGACTTGGCTCGTTTATCTCAAGGTTTATTGAAAGGTGAAGAGTTAACAAACTTCATTAAACGTAGCTACGAGATGATTAAGTAATCATGTCGCGTCATGCTGAACTTGTGTATTCATAAACGTATATTTTGAATTAAAGTATTCATGAATCTGCGATTACAGCATCTCACAAATAACTCAAAACCACTTTGTGAATTCAAAGTGGTTTTTTTATATCTTTTTTCTTCGGAAATATTACCACATCAAACTCGTCAACGAACGTATAAAACAACAAACTATTCGCTTATATTTGTGCTAAGCAAAAACTATGAGTTTCACACTTTTATCTTCGCCATTACAAGGGTTTACCGATTTCCGATTTCGGAATGCACAACAAAAATATTTTGGTGGCATTGATACGTTTTATGCGCCATACATTCGTCTCAACGGAAAACTCAAAGTGAAATCCTCATACGAGCGTGATTTATTGCCAGAGAACAATACTACACTTGAAGTTATCCCTCAAGTGATCACCAATGATGCAGAGGAGTTTTTATTTGTCGCCAACTATGTACAACAATTAGGTTATAAAGAACTCAATTGGAATTTAGGTTGTCCTTATCCAATGGTGACCAATCGTGGTATGGGTTCTGGTTTAATTTGCGACCCAAATAGAATAGATGATATTTTACATCGTGCTCATAATGAAACCGATATTTTGGTCTCAATGAAAATGAGAATGGGTTATGAGAATAGTGAAGAGATTTTACACACCTTCCCTATTTTAGATAAATATCCGCTTAAAAATGTGGCGATTCATGCACGTATTGGTAAGCAACTGTATAAAGGTGGTGTTGATTTAGATGCGTTTCAAAAATGTATAGATGTTGCACATCATAAACTCTACTACAATGGAGATATTACAACGGTTGCACAGTTTAAAAACATGCAAGAGCGTTTCCCGAGTATTGATCATTTTATGATTGGTCGTGGGTTGATTGCAGATCCGTTTTTACCGAGTATGATAAAAAATGACACTACAGACTACCCTAAAAACCGTTGGGAATTATTTGAAGCGTTTCATAACGAAATCTATGAGCAATACGATGCTGCTCTCTCTGGTCCAACTCCAATAAAGATGAAAATGTTAGGCTTTTGGGAATACTTTTCTCAATCGTTTTCTAATCCGCAAAAAACATACAAAAAGATAAAAAAAGCGACTAATCCTGTAAAGTACAGACAAGCTGTGAAAGAAATTCTAATTTCATCTAAATCAACAACATAGCACTCATAACCGTAGCTACCAAAATTCATTTTATAACATCTTTAGACCTTGTATTTGGTCGAACAAATTGGTTTTTTCTTGTTAATTACAACCGATTAACTAATTTATCATGAGAATGCCGATTCTCACATGCTCGTTACAAAGGTTTTGTATACCTTATTTGAATCAAGCAAACTAAATGCGTAACGACAACTCCAAGATCAGCGTAATTTTTAAAGACCTTTCTTTTTCAAAAGATGAGATTAAAATTATTGAGTCTGTATTTATAAAAAAGACCTACAAAAAAGGAATCCAACTCCTCGCACCTGGTGATACAGGAGACATACTTTATTATGTTTATGATGGATGTATAAGATTGTATCATATTGATAACCTAGGTAAAGAACACACTGTACAGTTTGGAATTAAAGACTGGTGGTTGAGTGATTGCACTGCTTTCTTTTCAGAAGAAAAAGCGCTAATGAACATTGAAACCATTAATGATACAGTAGTGTATGAAATTTCTAAGCAAAATCGTGATTATTTATATGAACAAATTCCTAAAATAGAAACGTTTTTTAGAAAAAAACTAGAACGTGCTTTCGCTGCGTTTCAAAGAAGAATTATAGTTAATCTATCACAAAATGCTACTGATCGCTATCTTGATTTCATTAAAACCTATCCTAATATAGAGCAAAGTGTAAAAAATTACCATATCGCTTCATACTTAGGTATTACAACTGAAAGTCTAAGCAGAATTAGAAAAGAATTATCGAAAAATTAAATTTATTACCATACATCAATTTTAAACTCAATTAATCCTCTTAATTTTGTCGCCAGTAAATTACCAAATCCCTAAGGTTAATTAATAGCTAATTAAGCGCAAGTTTTATACACTTGCGCTTTTTTTATTCCTTGAGTTCTAATTGTTTATCAAACACTTTTCCGCAGAGAAAAAGACTTATTTTAAGTTGTTAAAAAACATAAAAATTAAAGGCTAATTCTATTTACTTCTTTTATTACTCCGACTTTCTGGATGCTAGATTCAAAAATTTAAATTTAAAAATACCCTTGACACAATCTGTCACTAGCTCATATATCTTTGCATTATGTTTAACAATTAAATCAATTTAAAATGAGAAATGCAGTTAACTGGTTTGAAATTCCAGTAAAAAATTACAACAGAGCAAAGCAATTTTACACGACAATTATGGATTCTCAAATCACAGATCATCCAATGCCAGAACAAAATATCAAATATGGCATATTTCAGTATGATGAAGATAATAATGCTGTAGGAGGTGCAATTATTGAAGGCGAAGGTCAAAATCCAACTACAGATGGTGCAACTGTGTATTTAAATGGAGGAAATAATTTAAGCATCGCTTTAGATAAAGTTGAAGCTAATGGAGGAAAAATCTTAATGCCAAAAACCGATATTGGCACTTTTGGTTTCATCGCTCAATTTATAGATACTGAAGGTAATCGCGTTGCTTTACACTCCATTTTGTAATTCGTCAATCTCAATTAGAAGATAGTGAATTGTTTTACGGTTCACTATCTTTGTTTTCATGTCACAACTTTCTAGACTCATATCTATATTAACATTATTACGTTCTAAACGTTTGCTCACAGCTAGTGAATTGGCCAAAAAGTTTGACGTAAGCATGCGTACTATTTATAGAGATATTAGAAAATTAGAAGCGGCTGGAATTCCTGTTGAAACCATTGAAGGCAGAGGTTATTCGTTAATGGAAGGTTACACTATTGCTCCAGTTCAATTTACAGAGAAAGAAGCCAATGCTTTAATTACAGCGCAACATCTCATCAATCAAACAAACGATTTGTCTTTTGCTTCAGACTTTAAAAAAGCTATGACAAAGATTACTTCTGTGTTTAGAACTTCAATACAAGAAAAAAGCGAATTATTGAGTAGTAAGATTTTTGTTTTTGATTCTAATTATGAGAATATTACGAGTAATGCCTTATCGGAAATTCAAATGGCCATTACCAATTTCAACTTTATAGACATCCATTATCGAAAGGCAGACGATCCCAATATCACTTTTAGAAAGATAGAACCTTACGCCTTTTATGCTACACAAAATAAATGGATTTTAATTGCTTGGTGTCATCTTCGTAATGATTATCGTGCGTTTAGAATTGATCGTGTTCAAAACTTTAAAATTCTAAGCGATACTTTTGAGGATCGTAAATTTAATTTGCAAACATATTTTCAGTATTGTCCTTTTGATAACTAATTACCAATACTTGCTGCTTTTAAATAATTATGATTGCACAGCTAATTTCGGTTTAAAAAAATCACAATGTATCTAATGGACTTTTAATATTAGATGTTGATCTATTAGACACATGAGTATAGATTTGCGTGGTTTTAATACTATGATGTCCTAAAAGTTGTTGGATGAAGCGTAAGTCTGCTCCACTTTCTAAAAGATGTGTTGCGTAACTATGACGCAAACCATGGATACCTATTTGTTTTCTTATTCCAGCCTTTTCCATAGCACGTTTAAAAACAGCTTGAACACTTCTTGAGCTGTATGCACCTTTATATTGACCTTCAAAAAGCCATTCTTTTGGTTTATAATTTTTATAATATGTTCTTAATGCATCTAAAACACTTTCTGGTAAGTTTACATATCTATCCTTTTTGCCCTTAGCTGCCGAAATTAATACTTGCATCCTATCACTATCAATATGATGAATTTTAATGTTTACAATTTCGCTTACACGTAAACCCATACCGTAACACAGTTTTAATATAAGCAAATGTTTTTCATTTTTCACTTCATTAAAAAGTCGTTTAATTTCTGCTTTACTCAACATTTTTGGTAATGTCGCAGGTGTTTTAGGTCTTGGGATATCAAAAAACATTTTGGGTTCGTGCATTACTTTTTCGAAGTAAAACTTTACAGCATTTATTTTGCTATTCATTTTACTTTCTTTCATTTTTAAGGTTTTGACACAATACAGAAAATAATCTTTTAATCGTTTGTGAGTTAAATTATCAACAGGATGGTGTTTTAATAAGATTAGCAGATGTGCAAATTCGGCTAAATACATACGAGAAGTATTGGAGCTATATGCTTTTAACTCTAATTGTTCGTTAAATTTTTGAAACGCTATTTTATTATTAGGATGGATTTGAAGTAATAATTTAGAATAGGTACTGTCAACTTTAACATGTAATACTGTTCTTACTGCTGGAAGATCTATTAGATACCATTCTTGAGCACTTTGACTCCATTTTGCAGAAGGAAACCGTTTTCTAAGGTCATTTTTTAGTTTTTGATTAAACGTAAAATGAACCCAAATTACTTTTTTGTTTCTATGTGTTCCTAATAGAAAAGTATAATGTTTAAAATCCATTTAGATGTACGTATTTTATATATCAAATATTTATAAATTTAGTCAAAAAAAAGTGAATGATATATAAAACGCGCATATTTAATATTATTGTTTTAGGTTGATATACCTGAAATTCTTTGGTGATAGTAATTTTATTATCTTTGAGTACGTATATGCGTATATAAACGTGTTGTAGGCAATTTAAGAAACATTATGGCTGATAGAAAAATTTTTGGAATCAACAACACATATTCGATTCATTATTCGCACGATTCATTGAATAGTGAAGAATTTTCCATAATTGCTCTCGAAGAAGATGATATGCCACCTCAATACTTTTTCTTTTCCGAATACCTGACTCAATTAACCAATAGAAATGAAATTTGGGGAAAAGGACTATTTCTGCTCAACCTTTACAATGGTGCTGTTAATATTAACCTTGTTAATCACGATTGGGATTCACAAGTGAGTTTTACAAGACTAATTAATTGGGTAACTCACGAAAACTTAACACCACTTAATACAGCAGATATTTTACCTATTAACCCATTTCCATCAAATCCTGTGACTGACAATGTAAAAAAAGCGAAATTGAAAAATGCTCATTTTATAGCTTATTCGACTTTTCTTTCTAAAAGTGAAAAAGATGTTCAAAGTTTACTCTTACTTTCTGGAAATAAGCTTAATTGGATTACTTTGTATGCAATTTATGATACTTTAAAATTTTACTCTCAAGATTTTGATGCTCTGACAACTAAATGCGGATATACAAAAAATGACATAAAAGCATTTACAGGAACTGCTAATAATTTTGGACTTTTAGGAATAAATTCAAGACACGGAGAATTAGGCTGGGGAATACCTACTAATACTATGAATATACAAGAAGCTAAAAGACTGATATTGAATATGTCAAAAAATTACATTATGTCGAAATAAAATTGCATCGAACGACAATATTTTAACTACTTAATTAAAGAAAACCGACTCGAAAAAATGGTAGATTATTTTAGACTTGTGAGCGAAGAACTCTTTATTAAGCTAAATCAAGTCAAAACATTTATAAAAAAACACAATCCGACAATTGGAATTTTAACAGAAGAAATTTTGAGAACATTTCTTCAAGATTATATACCAAAAGGAGTATCTGTTGAACAAGGTTTTATTCTTAATAAAAGTGGTGAATTATCTAAACAATGTGATATAATAATTTATGATTCAGAATTATACTCGCCTTTTTATAGAATCAATGATATAGTCGTAGTACCGTCTGAATCGGTAATTTCTATAATTGAAATAAAAACAACAGTAAATAAGCAAATTTTTCATCAAGTCATCGACTACTTCAAATCATTCACGGGAATTATAGAGCCAAGTACGGGAAAACATCTTTTCATTTACAACGCACCGAAAGTTTCAAATTTAGATAGTTATTTTCACAATTATAAACACTCTGGAGACTATCAATTATTTGACCACGATACATTTTATGAACTTCCTGACACAATAACTGGAATAAGTCATTCATATCACTTAAGAAGAGATTATGTAGTTTTTGATAGAGATATGATGGGTTATTTATCGTACAATTATGAAACAGAAAAAAATGTAGATATAAGTTCGTTAGAATTATTTTACTCGAACATATATAGACAAGTAGAAAATTATTTAAAAACAAAAGTATCAAGCGAACATAAAATGACTTCAAGAGATGAATACCACGAAAGTCGGAATTTGAAAAGCTTGTTTGCAATTGAACTATTTGATATGTAGAAAAAACTGCCTACAACAACGTATATAGCTCATAGCTAATTAGTTGCTTAATCGAGGTTAAGGCATATTTGGAAAGTCGCCAAATTTTTAAATTTGACGATTTCCAACAAAAAAGATAAATAGTAAAATTTAAAAATCTGGCTTGTGCTCAACCGAAAAATAATCGCTAATTTTCACGCTACGAGCCATATACAAACCCGTTGTAAGTAATATTTAAAAAATGTTCATTAGAAGAAAAACATTAGTAGGAAGAAAAAAATTTGATAAGAAGTTCATCGTTTCTTTGAAAGAACTTTTTATTGAAGCTAAATTAAAAACAATAACTGTTAAGATTCCTCATAACTATGTTCAAAAAGATGAACCTAATGAGCTGGATATTGACGAATTTTTGAATCTAGACCGCAATTTTCCAGCAATTATTTTGAGAGCAATAAATGAAAAGAAAAACGAAGAAATTAAAATCCTCTTTGTAAATATTTCTACAAACTCATATTTTTATGATCATACCTTTCCTAGTGGTCATAGTGAACCTTCAGAAATTTATGTTTCTACAAATGATCCAGTTCGAACTTGGGGATTATTTGAATATTTTTATAATTATTTAAAAAAGGTAGAACGGAATAACAGATTCGACGCAATAAAACTTATCGGATTTTTCTTGTCAATCGTAATGTTGATGGCGGAATTTTCTTCACTTATTGGAACAAAAACCCTGTTTCTAAATAAACTTTTCGGCTATTCAATTGCTTTTGATTTAGGAGCAATTGCTCTTTCATTTATATTGATTTATTCATATTATAATTCTGCAAAAGGAGTTTATATAAAAGAAAGAAAAGGTACAGTTAGTTACTTCTTGATGAGAATACTTAAAGGGGAATTTAGAGATAATCCAATGTTCAATTTAATTATATCTGTTTTAGCATCAGTTATTGCTGCTGTAATTATGAGTTTACTAGGATATTAAGAACGTAATACTACTTACAACAACGTGTATATTTAATTGCTAGTTATAGCTTGCTTACGAATATTCCTGCGGAATATTCTATTCGTTTTTTATTTACTAAATTAGTTGCTCAAACACGCAACTAACCATACACAACACGTTGGCAGTAATTTAACGAAAACCCTAAATTTGAAAAACATACTTCTTTTTATATTCTTTATTACGCTTTTTGCTAGCTGTAAAAAAGAAAAACCTGAACAGCTTCACACATTAGTTATTAAAAAAGAATATTGTGATATTGAAAATGAAGGAATCATATTTTTACCTGAATTTGAATTAAGAAAAAACGATTCGTTAATCAGCACTCATAAGACTGAAATACTAAATAATTATTACAATATTGATAGCTTAAAATCTGGAAATTATAATATTGTATATACTTCAATGTTTAAGAAAACGGAATCTCAAAATATTATTCTAAATAGCAAGAATATTGACACTTTAATAATTTGTCTCGATAAGATTGATTATAGCTCAATCGACCATATTCCATTTATTGATAGACTCAAGGAAAATGAAAATTATATAATAGATGTATATAATCAAGGGTGTGTTTCTTTAGGAGGTGCAATTATGAAAATTAGCAAAACTCGAAATAAAGTAATTGCAGAAACTAATGAGAATAAAAAAGAATTAACATCCGCAGAAATTGAATATGTGAGACAATTTGAATTAGAATTAGTCAATATGAATTCGTGTTGTTGTACTTCAACCGACTATTATTCATTGGAATATAATGATGAAGTTCTTAAAATAGAAGATGGCAGTTGCAAATGGTATGGATATGGAAGGCTTTACAATAAATTATTCAATGTGGAAAATTAAAAACTACTGCCAACACCGTGTATAATTAATTGCTAGGTCACTGCCGACTTACGAACATTCCTGCGGAATATTCTATCTGTGATTTATTTGCTAAATTAGTTGCTTAACCACGCAACTAACCATACACAAAACCGTTGCCCACAATTATGAAAAACCTCATTCTAATTATAATTTCACTCTTTTCATTAAGTTTCTCGTTCGCTCAAGAAGATGATTTTCAAGATGATTATTTTAGAGAAAAAGTGAATCTCGAATTTAATGATAATTACTCAAAATGCTATCTCTCTGAAACTAAAAAAGCAGTATCGGAATCGAATGGAAAAATGGAATTTTGGAGTATTTGTAATTTGGATAACAAAAATAGAATTATTCGCATAGAATCTTATGATAATGCTGTTCTATATCAAGAAGTATATTTTGAACTAAACGGAAAATTACGTTACTCAAATGCAACGGAATATTACATACCAAAAAAAGGGTTTTCGGAAATGACGTTGACTTATGATTTCTATTTTGAAAATGAAAAGTTGGTTGCGATATCATTTGGAAATGTAAATTCTGAAAACTTTGATTCCTCAAGAATTATTGGAATATATAAGAATAGAATTTCTGAACTTGAAAAAATGAAAAAATAACAGTGGGCAACAACGTGTATAATTAATTGCTAGGTCACTGCCGACTTACGAACATTCCTGCGGAATATTCTATCTGTGATTTATTTGCTAACTTAGTTGCTGAAACACGCAACTAACCATACACAATCACGTTGTAAGTAATGCGAAAATCGAACTAAAATTGAAAATTTGAACTAAAAAAGCCAACCACACAAACAGCACATTTGGTTTTTTTGCCGACACATAAGCCAACGCTGAAAAAAACCAAAAGAGCTGTTTTTTGCCAACGCTCAAATTGCCGAAAACAGGAACATAAGAATGAAAATAAATTACAATCCCAAATACATTAAAAAACATTTATCTATTAGAGTTCCTTGGCACGATAACGCTTGGAATGGAACAATTTGTAAAAATGTAAAAAACAATGATGCTTGTTTAGCTCTAAAAAATTGTGCTGAAAACAGAAATGACAATTTAGAAAAAGAACTAGCTGGAAAAAGGATTTGCGATATTAAAGATGAAACAGAACTGCCACCTTGTATTTCTGAAAGTGCAATGTTTATGGCAGATTTTGATTTTACAAAAAACCTTAAACATCCATACGCAACAAGTTATAATGACTACTACAAACATCTTCAACCTACACCAGTAATTTTCCCAAAATATAGTGCAACTGCCATCCCTTTTAGATGGGGAATGCCTGAAAACGCTGAGGAATTTGCTGAACAATACGACTTAGACTATGATTCAAATCGTGAACCTTATAAAAAGACGAATGATGAATCATTAAGATTTACTACAAATTGGGTACAAGATTACATAAATCAAAAGTCTATTTTTAATTGTTTTTTTGAACATATCAATCCTATTGAATCTTTAAGTTTTTTCTACGCAAAAGAAGTACCTTTTGTAGAAGAAAATAATAGAGTTCTCGTAGGTCTAGGGGAAATAACTTCTATAATTGAGCAAAAGGCTTTTAACACATCAGACGATACGGGTTTTATTTCTATGCCTTGGGAACATATGGTAAATCACAGTATTAGACCGAATTCTAAAGACGGTTTTTTATTTCCTTATCATCAAGCAATCGAGTACCAAAAAGAGCATCCTAATTTTGACCCAAAGAGTATTGCTGTAATAATCCCCAATGAATTTAGGTCTGAATTTTCATATGCAACTGAACACGTTTCACACGATTTTGCAATTTATATATTACGAGAATCTATCAAAAAAATAGAATTAGCAAAAGAACTAGAAATTGGCAGTAATTGGGATGATATTTTAGAATGGTTAAGTAAAAAACTGGTTGTTGTAAAAAAACTAAGAGGAGATTATCCAGGTTTTGGTGTTGCCTTAACTAGTTTGGGTATTGAAAGAGGTCATTTTTTAGCACAACATATTTTCAACAATATCAAAAAGGAAGATTGTCCTTGGGAATATTTAGATAAAGTTTTGTCTAATTTAAACCTGTTACAAGACAACTTAAAAGATAGTATTTCTATAGAAAATGTAGAAATATGGAATTACTATAAAAAACAGCAAGTAAATCGCTTATCACTTTTAAAATTGATAAGTAGATTTAATTTAAGCAAATTACAAGCGAACATAATATTTGACATTGAAGAAAGAAGAAAAAAATATCAATTTAAGACTGACAAGGAAATAATTGAAAATCCTTACTGGTTATACGAAATCTCAATACATTCAACAGAGCCAATAAATTATTCAGTACTTGATACTGGCTTAATGCTAAATAGAAATAAAAAGCTTGAACCAAGTCAAACAAAACAGTTTTCTAAATTAAGTAAAGAAAGAATTAAAGCATTGACAGTAATGCAATTGGAAAAACAGGCAAATAATGGACACACATTATTTCCAGAGGAAGAAATAATTAAAAACATTGCCAATTTACCGATTGAACCAGAATGTAACCTAAATGCTGATTACTTTAATTTAGCATCTTCAATTTTTGATAAAAGTATAATAACTCATTATACAGCAGATGGCAAAAAAGCATATCAATTGTCAAGATTTGATGAGACTGCAAAATTAATTAACACAGTAATTACAAAAAGATTAAAAGCTAAAAAACATAATTTTCAAGAAAACTGGGAACAATATTTAAAAGAAATATCATTTAAAGACACGGAAGCCGATAGAAAAGCTAAAGAAGAAAAAATTAAAGCTTTAGAGGTAATGGCTAATTCTCGTTTTTCTGTTTTAATAGGGCAAGCTGGTTCAGGTAAAACAACTTTATTATCTGCGTTAGCATCTATTCCTAAAATTAAGCAAGGTAATATCCTCTTTTTAGCACCTACTGGTAAAGCTCGTGTTAGAATGGAGGAAAAAGCAAAAAAACACGGAGTTACAGCAAAAACAATAGCAAGTTTCTTATTCAAATCTAAAAGGTTTAGAGGCTCAACACAAACTTTTCACTTAAATGGTGCTGATAAAGAAATGGGATATAAGACAGTCATTATTGATGAGTGTTCTATGTTGACCGAAGAAATGTTAGCTGCAACTTTACAACATTTGAAAAGAGTTGAAAGGCTAATTCTAGTTGGAGATTACAGACAACTTCCACCAATTGGTGCAGGAAGACCGTTTTTTGACATCATAAATTATGTTAAACCAGAAAGTATTGAAAATCAATTTCCGAAAATTGGAGAATCATATATTGAACTAACTGCATCTGCAAGGCAAGTACAAGTAGATAAGGAAACACGATTAGATACTGATTTTGCAAACCTATTTGGTGGAAATATTAAAGAAAATAACGCAGATGAAATCTTTGAAAAAGTAATAAGCGGTAAGAGTGAAAATATAAAAATCTTTAATTGGGACAATGAATCTGATTTTGAAAATGTATTGTTTGATGTATTAGAAAATGAACTGGGCATTACAGACGAAGCATCTTTCAACAAGTCTATCGGAGCAAATGACTCAGGTTTTTTCAATTGGAGAGAAGCGGTAAAAGATGTTGAAAACTGGCAATTACTAAGTCCTATAAAATCTAAAGTTTTTGGTACAAATCAATTAAACAGAGGACTTCATCAAAAATTCAAAAAAGATGCTTTGCATTGGGCTCAAAATGGGAAAAAAACACCCAAACCACTTGGAATAGAAAATATCATCTATGGCGACAAAGTTATTAATCTTCAAAATGGTAAAAGAGACAAAGGAACTTATCCAAACGATGGAATTAATTATTTAGCAAATGGAGAAATAGGAGTTGCAGTTGGACGAACAAACTGGAAGAATACTAAATGGAAAGGAAAACAACCTTATCAATTGGAAGTAGAATTTTCTTCTCAAATTGGATATAAATATCAATTTACTTCCCGAGATTTTGATGAAGAAAATGGGAGTTTTTTAGAATTGGCTTATGCTTTAACAATACACAAAGCACAAGGCAGCCAGTTTAAAACTGTAATATTGGCAATTCCAGAACCTTGCGTTTTACTTTCTCGTGAACTTCTCTATACTGCAATGACTAGACAAGAAGATAAAGTTATATTACTTTATCAAGGTAATTCTCAGATGCTCTTCAACTATACTAATGATTCTCAATCAGCTAATTTACAGCGAATAACAAACTTATTTTACAAACCTAATATTACCAAATACAAAGATATTCTATTTGAAAAGAATCTTATTCATTGTGCGTCTGATGGCAAATTCTTGCGTTCAAAATCCGAAGTAATAATTTATGAATTACTACTAAAAAATGATTTAGAGCCAGTTTATGAACATAAATTAGAAATTGACGGTCAAATAAAAAGACCTGATTTTTACATTGTAGATGATGATAGTGGTATCGATTATTATTGGGAGCATTTAGGAATGTTAAATGATTCGGATTATGCAAAAAAATGGAATGAAAAACTAGACTGGTATAAATCAAAAAACATCTTACCTATTGAAGAAGGTGGTGGCGAAAATGGTTCATTAATTATTACTAAAGATGATGCAAAAGGCGGAATATCAGCAAAGGATATTGCAAAAATAATAGAAGAAGAATTTGAGATAAAAACTAAAGACAATACAATAGATGAAATAAAAGAATTGACAACCATTGTATTTGAATTGAGAAATACTGTAGAAACCTATTTTTCAAAACTTTCTATTCAGTTCAATGAAATAAAAGAATCATCAATCGAAAGAGATGAAAGGATTGAAACTATTTATAAAATATTAGATGAGAATTCTAAATCAAGTAATCTTCAAAATTATTATTCAAATGTTGAAAACAGTATTGAAAATTACGATTTATTGATTGATAATTCTAAAATGTTTTTGGCATCCGCATTTTTCTTAAAGGACAAATTTGAGAGTAATGATGTGGTTGATTTTTCACCTTTTATTTTACAATTTTCTAGAGCAATAGAGAATGAATTATTGCATAAAGTATTCGTTTCGTTTTATTCAAGTTTAGAAGAAGTTTTAGAAAAAGATTCGGCTTTTTTAGAAAACGAATTCGGGAATAATAAAACAAAGATTTTTGCAAAACTATTAAGTAAAAAAACTGATAAATTCACGTTAGGAACAATGGTATTTATACTTGGCTATATCGTTGACGTAAATGGAAAGACCATTAAATCTTCTAACTTACTGCAAGAGTTTCGCAAACACATTACTTCTATCTCTGGAGAGCGATTATTAAACTCTGTGTTTATCAACAACCTAAAAACATTAACAGATGACTATAGAAACAAAGCCGCTCATATAAGCCAAATTGAAAATGGAGAAGCAGAAACTTTTTTAAGTTTAGGAAAAAGTGTGCTTAATGAATTACTGAACGCTTTAAATTGAAATAGAGAATGATAAGTACAAAAATGCCAACGCTCAAAGCCATACACATTCGCAATTCGCAACAGCCAACGCTAAGCCAAAAATTGCAAAAGAGTATGTCTTGCCAACGCTCACATTTGAACTAAATAACAAACATCGGAAAACCAAGCTGAACGTGAAAAGCACTACTTACAACAACGTGTATAAAACATAGCTATTATAGGCTTTTCGAGAGGTTTTTGTATATTTACAAAGTACGCCAAATTTTTTATTTGGTTATATTTATAAAAGAAAATTAAAGATAAAAAATAAAAAATTCGGCTCGTGCTAAATCCGAAAAATTAGCGTTTATTTATACGCTACGTTTCATACACAAGACCGTTACCAAAAACAACTCGGAAAATCGAATTCCATATTTAACGGAAAACTAAACATTGAATATTTCGAGTTTTTTCTCACTCAACTCTGAATAATTTTAATTGGGTTTTCTGATTACTTAAACTCTGAATTTATGCTTACTTGAACTCGGAATCTTACTCTTTCGGAATTTAGTTCGATTGCGGATTTAATCACTCAAATGGAAAATCTTTACAACGAAAAAAAGCCTGGTTTTTTTTCGCGATTTTTTTGAATTTTAAGTTAGATAATTCCGAAATAACCTGTTGAAAATTTTAAAAAATTAATATTCGGAAATTTTAACTCATTGTTTCCACTCTACTCTTTCGTTGCATTTGGTAACATCGTGTATAAAAAATTGCTACATTAATGCTAAAATAAAGTCAGTTGCACTTTTGTTACTTCTGAATTTCCTTCGGAAATTCCTCGCTAACAAAAACGCAACTTTCCATACACAAACACGTTGTGTGCCATTTGAGAAATGAATTTTCCTGAAATAGGTTGACTAAAAATTAAGCAATTAATTACAGTCACTTATGAAAACACAAAATGAACACT